>CAZFIV010000060.1:0-1774 GCA_964519665.1 uncultured Myxococcales bacterium | reverse complement strand
TGCGCGTTGGCCCTTGCACGACTGCGGGGCCCGGGCCCTCGACGGACGCTTCGGCTTGGCATCCAAGTAGGGAGCCGTGCGAGGGTGCATTCATGACGCGCGTCATCCTGCTCTTCGTGCTGTTCGCGGTTGCCTGTAACCGCCATCAGGCACCGATTCCGAGTCCCGCGCCCGTGGTGCCGACTTCGCGGGGCCCGATCAAGATCCAGCAGACCGCCATCGAGGGTGAGCTGCGCGGGATCTCGGGTCTCGCTCCCGCGGGCGACGGGACTTTCTGGGTGGTTCCCGAGCGCGACCACCGGCTCTTTCGAGTCAGCTTGTCCGAACACGACTCTCGGATCGTGTCCGTCCTTCCGATTCGAGGCGCCCCCGTGGGGCAGGATCTCGAGTCGGTCGGAGTGCTTACGGGAGACACCCAGACCGCCACGATCGCCTTCGGCACCGAAACCATGGAAGAGCGAACCGCTGATCGGGTCATCGTGGCGCGGCTCGCGGACGGCGCAGTGACCGCTTCAGGCGCCTCTTGGTCGCTCGACTACGCCCCGTGGTCCATGACCCCGGAATCCAACCGGGGGCTCGAAGCGCTGTGCGTCGCCGGGGATCGGCTGCTGGTGATCGCGGAGACGGTCAAAGTGCACGACGGTGTTCGCCTCGCCCCCCTCGCGATCCGCGGACTCGAGGGCGGCGGGCCTTGGCGCCGCCACTCGCTGGTCCTTGAATCGAAGGAAGGCAAAGTGTCCGCCGTCACCTGCCGTAGAACGCCTGACGACGGCGTGGAGGCCGTGGCGATCGAGCGGCATTTCGGCGTGATGCGCCTCCTTCGCTTCGTCATACCCACTGCGGAGCCGACCGGCGGCCCGTTGGCGAAACCGATCGCGCCGACCCTGATCGTCGATCTGGCGGACGCCTACGGCGCCACCATTCCGCCCAACTTCGAGGGCATCGGTTGGGTCGACGACCGAACCCTGCTTCTCGTGTCGGACAACGACTACGGGAGCGTCTCGGGCCCGACGTTGTTGCTGAAGGTGCAGCTTCCGCTCATCCTCGAGGACTCCACCCCGCCCATGGCTGAATGACCCCGAGGGGGTCGTGGCCAGACCTCCCAAAATGAAGGACACCACTGTTTCGTCTCTTGGCCGGCCTCAACCGAACCGCCTATGACCACCGAGTGTCCGTCCGCCTCGACGATATTCGTGACGTGCTGGCCCTACATGCCCCAAGCGCTCGGCTAGAGGACGAGTCCGTCAAGCGCGCGGCGGTCGCCGCGGTCTTCCGAGAGACGCCCGCCCTTCAGCTTCTCTTCATCCGCCGGGCTGAGAACCCGCGAGACCACTGGTCGGGTCACATGGCTTTTCCCGGAGGGCGGGTGGATGTCGAGGACTCTGGTCCGCTGGCGGCCGCCCACCGGGAGACCAAGGAAGAGCTCGATCTCGACCTTACGAGCCACGGGCGACTGATCGGCAGATTGTCCGTGGTATCCGCTCGTCCGCGTCGTCCGGTCCCGCTGGTCGTGTTTCCCTACGTCTTCGAAGTCGACGACGTGCCCCCGCTGCGGCCGGATGAAAATGAGGTCGCGGAGGCTCTATGGGTGCCGATGGCCTACCTGCAGGATCTGGAGAACCGCGAGACGATGACCTACGAAGCGATGGGCCGCTCCTATACGCTTCCCTGCTACCGCTACGAGGGACGACAGATCTGGGGCATGACGCTGTCGATGGTCGATGAGCTTCTCCGCCTGCTGGGCATGAAGGTCTGATGCGGGCTTCCGATAGTG
>CAZFIV010000059.1:0-42427 GCA_964519665.1 uncultured Myxococcales bacterium | reverse complement strand
CGAGGCTGCGCCAGCACGGAATCGCGAATGAACTCGAGCGTTTGAGGCGCAGCCTAGCTAAGTCTAGGCGGCCCCGTTCGGAGCAAATTTGTGGGCGGCCAGATAGCCGTAGATCGTCTTGACTTCCCAACCGAGTGGGTACCACCTGGCCTCATCAAAGTTGTGGCCACCGGCCCGTGACAGCCCCAGGGGAAGTGCGTTCTGGATGGCTTGAACGGCATCCGAGTTGATGTTGGCCACCACCCAATCGCGGATTTCGGGAATCAGCTCCTCGAGCTGTTCGAAGTCGCCCCCGTCGTCGATCGCGGCCGAGAAAGAGGCATAGATATCCGCCAGACTGGTGAGGATGAGATCTTGTACGAGCACGAACCCCTCCTTGAGCGCAAGCGATTCGGGAAGAGAATCGAGAACGAGTCGATAGGTTGCCGCGTCGCCGTACGGCTCGCCACTGAGACTGCCCCTGGGATATTTGGGATCGAAAGGCGACGGGCGGGGAAAGTTCGTCCAGTCATCGCTCGGCCAAGTATCCGGTTCATAGTCGAACGACAGCTTCAGAATGTTCGGATCGGGAGTCTGGCCCGGAAAGGGCACGGCAGTGAATCCGAAGGTGTACAGCTGCCCTTGCTCCAACGGCACGAACCGATTCGTGCCGTCTCTCAACGCGACCAACTCGTACATCTCGTAGGTCGTGCCGTCGATCAGTTTGCCATAGAACCACTCATACGTGACTTCATCACTCATTCTAAGATCTCCTCAAGAGTCCGCTCGTTGCAAAGCAGCGCCGCGGCCGCAATGATCGCCAGCTTCAGGGATTCGAAGCCGTGCCACGGTCCGCAGTAGGTCGCCAGCCCGCCAACGGTCGCAAGATAAGGACGCAAGATCGGGCCGGTCGAAGGAAATACATCGTTGATCTGCTCCTCAGTCATGATCATGGGAGCCGATAAATCGACCTGCCGCGGGCCTGTTGCGGCGCATAGTTCGGCTGGCATCTTCAATTGTTTGAAGAGTGATGATAGCGCGAGCAGCTCTCGAGCTTGCCGTAGCTTGGGTGCCATATCGATAGAGAACTGAGGCAGAAAGTACAGCGCCTCAATATCTCCGTAGGCCACCGCGAGCTGGCGCCAGGTATAAATACAGTTGCAATCGACCTTATACATGGCCCGTTGGGCCAAAAGACCCAACATGACTTTTCGTGCAAACCGCCGAGCGTTCGTTGCGGCTTCGTCGATCGGTTGCCCTTTGGCCAAGAAGGCGTACAGCAACGAGGTGGTCGCCCGGGTGGTGGCCAAGTTGAAGAGCGCCTGGGTCGCCACTACGACCGGAGCTCCCGACTGCACCACGGCCTCGAATCCCGCCCCGTGCTTCGTGGTGTTGGAATTGAAGCACGAGGTACCATGGCACGCGAAGATAATGTACAGGCTGGCGGGGGAGCCTCCCTCTTGGTCGAGCGCCGCTTTCAATTCGCGGGCCGCGATCGGACCGGGAGACCAGTCGTACAACTGCTGTCTCCTGGCGCCCGGCACCCTACCGTGCCCCAGAAAATGATAGATACCGACCGGACCCGTCAGCACATCATCGTCGGGGGCTGAATCGTCTCTGGGAATCCGCTCGACGGCAAACCGACGCGATACCGCGTCGAGGCCCTGAAGCACCTCGAGAACGTCGCGAGCCGCGGACGAGAACCGGTCGCCCGGCAACCTGGAGACGACGCATGTTCGCACTGGCGGCCGCGATCCGACTCCGCCCAAGCCCCTGTTTCCCCCGTTCTGCTCATTCTGAAAGGTCTTTCGACCCAAGAGAATTCGGTCGTGGACGCCCCAAGGCTCGGTCGAGTTCGCGGCGGAGACCTCGAGGTCGCCTCCGGCTCGGCTCGGAATATTGCACCCCTCCTGCGGGTCGGTCGGGCTACACAACAACTCCCAAGGCTTCTCGTCGAGCTCACTGTCCCGAAAGTCTAGGCAGAGACGAATAGTATGGCCTTCTTCCAGGAGACGATGAACGACTTGATGTGGTTTCATCTCGGCGTCCGATTCAGACAACAGGCCGCACAGCGCTCGCCCCGCGCGCGCCTCGGCGTCCCGATACTCTCGCGGTGAACTAAAGTCTGGTTCCTCCAAAGGCGCAACTGCACTATCGACCAGTCGAGCCCGATTTATATTGAAGCTCAGTTGTCCTTCGGCCTGAGGCCACAAATGGCCATCCACAGATACTTTGATTTTTCTTTGGGGATTGACGAATATTTCGACTGGAGTCGGTCGAGCCGGCATAACTGATCATGACCTCTGCAATCGACCGATTGCCATCCTGTTCTTCTGGGATTCGAGAGCGATGGCGGTGAATCGACCGCCGCATCCCCGATGGCATCGACCGCCAACGGGTCGAACCGATGGCGGCCCAGAAGGCGCTGTTGCCCAGAAGGGCAGGTAGGGCTAGTTTTGCTCGGTGACCGAGGTCATCGCGGTGTCGACCATTCGGGCTGCCCTTCTTGAGTCGTACGATAAGGTCGTTGAGGTGTGCCGCGCCGACGACCACTGGGCGTTCACGGGTGAGCAACATCAGCAGCGACTCGCCCTCCGCGTATGGAGGACCGAAGATGACCCCTCGGGTCGGATTCCAACGTTCCTGGACGGCGCGGGACGGGCTCGACATCCGATGCTCGCCACGACGGTCGGGGCCCGATACTTCCGATCGGTCTCGTTGCTCGTCGTGGAGCAAGCGTACGCCGCCGAAGACGCAATGTGGCCGGCCATTGCCAACAACTTGCCTGACCCGTCCGATCGACTCGACGCAGCGTGCGGCATTGCCGAAGCGCTGGCGTACGCGCACGAGCACGGATGGACTCACGGCGCTCTGTCGCCGTGGTCGATCTCGGTCGGGACCGCCGTTCGGCTCTACGACCTCGGCATTGGACGACTGCTCGGAAGGGTCGCGCAGGCGGATCAAGATATCGTCGACTTTTTTGCACTGATCGACGCCTTGAGTCCGAGGGACGCCCCCGAAACGCCGCTTCGGAGATGGCTCGACAGCTCCGACGCTCACCGCTTGCAGCAAGAACGGCCCTCGATGCGCGCCGTAGAAGTCGCGCTCGCCAAGGTAGACGAGCCCACCCGGCGTCGGGGCCGTAGGGCGGCAGAGGTCACCGAGCTCGAGGCCGGCACCTGGATCGACCACTTTCAGATCCAACGTCATTTGGGGCGAGGAGGCTTGGCCGACGTCTATCTGGCTCGCGATACGGTGCTCGGACGGCTGGTCGCGCTCAAACTGCTGCGGCACGACGCCGTAAGCGAGCCCGAAACCTCCGACCTGCTAGAGGAAGCCCGATCCACGGCCGTATTTTCGCATCCGAACATCGTCGTACTGTACGGGGTCGGGCGACATCGTCGCCAGGTGTACCTGGCGCTGGAGTACCTCCCTGGAGAAACGCTCAGCGAAGCACTGAAAGCCGGCCTGACAACGCACGAAGCGATCCGGATCGGGCTCGCTATCGCACGAGCGCTGTCGGAAGCTCATCGACAGGGCATCCTGCACTGTGACCTCAAGCCCGCCAACGTCTTGGTTCCCGAGGACGGACGGCCTCGGGTGGTCGATTTCGGGCTTGCCCGGGCCTTCAGTACCGTCAACGTCGCTCCCGGGCGCAGCTGGAGCGGCACACCGGCCTACATGGCGCCCGAACAATGGCGAGGCTTGGAGCTATCCGGAGCTGTAGATGTCTGGGCCTTGGGGCTCATCCTGTACGAGATGCTCGAAGGCGACCTGCCCCGGCGGAAGCGGGAAGGGCCACCCTTACCGCCAGGGCTGGAAGAAGGGGAGCTCCCGCCGCCCAGCACATCCGTCGGGCCTCTCGGCTTCCTGGTCGCGTCATGTTTGCGAGGAACACCGCAGGAGCGCCCGACCGCCGACGAAATCGCCCACACCCTGGAGAGGCTGTACGCCGTTTCGGTCCCCGCTGAAGATCTCGAGATCCCTCCGTTCCGGGGTCTCGAGGCCTTCGATCAGCGTCATGCCCGCTTTTTCGTGGGACGCGAGGAAGAATCGGACCGTTTCTTGCGGCTTCTTCGAACGCAGGCGGCGATCACGGTCGTTGGAGCCTCGGGCACGGGGAAGAGCTCGTTCGTGCAAGCGGCGGTTCTTCCTCGGCTCGCCCATACCGGTCGGTGGCAGTTCCTCCGTATTCGACCGGGCGCTCGCCCGATGCGCGCGCTCGCCGCGCAACTCATGGGCGAGGCTTCGAGGTCGTCCCGCGACACCGAGTCCGTCGACTCGTTTGCGGCGCGGTTGACCGAGCGACCGGCGCTGTTGAACCTGAAGTTGCACGACCGCGCCGAGGAGGGAGACACCAACATTCTGGTCTTCGTCGACCAGGCCGAGGAACTGATCACCAACGTCGAAGACCTCGACCAGGCGGCCGCATTCCTGAAGGCGCTCGGCGGGGCCTTCGACGGTCCCGATGACAGCATACGGGTGGTCATGACCCTCCGCGACGACTTCCTGGGCCGTCTGGCCGCTCTTCCCGGCGCAGCAACTCTGGTTCAAGAGCTCGTGGTTCTCGTCAGCCCGAGCACGGACATGCTCGTTCGATGTGTGACCGCCCCGCTCGCCGCGATCGGATATCAGCTCTCCCCGCGTGACCTGGCGCAGAGAATGGTCGATGAAGTCAAAGACGCGGCGTCGCCGCTTCCCTTGCTTCAGTTCACCTGCGCCGAGCTTTGGAAAGAGCGAAACGAAGCGACCCGAACGATCTCCGAGGAAGCCTACGCAGCGCTCGGCGGCGTACAAGGCGCGCTCGCTCGGCGCGCCGACCAGTTGATGGCGTCGATGAATCCATCGCAGTTCGAAGCCGCCAAGACCATCCTGCTTCGGTTGGTGGGTCCGGAGGGCACGAGGCTCATTCGAACCTCGGACGCGCTGGTCACCGACCTCCCGGGCGGCTCCGACGCCCTCGAAAAACTGGTGGAAGGCCGACTGGTGACCGCTCAGCTTCGCCCCGGCCGTGACGAAGGCGGTGCCACCTACGAGCTGGTTCACGAGGCACTGATCCGATCGTGGACCCAGCTCGCGAGGTGGACCGACGAAACCCGGGAAGAGCGGCAACTCCTTCAGGAACTCGAAGAGACCGTCCAGCCGTGGCTTCGACGCGGCGCCCTCATCCAGGAGACGTGGGATGGTCCCACGGTCGAGCGCACCCTCGATCGCTTCGAGAGCTTGGGCATTCGCCCGCCACCACACATCGACCGCTTCTTGAAGCTCGGACGCTACCGAGCGCACAAACAGAAGGCACGCGAGCGTCTGTTCTGGACGGTGACGTTCGCCGCCACCGCACTGTTCGCGATTGTCGCTGGTGCCGCCGCGGTGGTGTTTCGAAGTCAGGCCGAGCAGATCAACCAGGCCGCCGCGAACCTCGGGCGCTTCGACTTGGTCTTGCATCCGTTCGACATCGACCCCGCGACCGGCGAACCACGACCCGCCAACGTGAGTGAGCTGCCCGACCTGTCGTGGCGACTCCATGATATCGCCCTCGGGGACATACTCGAACGCGGCGCTCCAATCGAGGAAAACTACGTGAGGTCACAGCGCCTACCGTCGGGCTCGTCGGACTCCGTTCGATATTCGGTCGAGGTCCGGGGCGGCTCGCTGTTCTTGCTCGTCATCGGTCGCGGGCGGAAGGCCGAATGCGGGCCTTCCGAGCTGCGTCTCCAGCGCGCGCCCGGTTATGCGGAACGATACCGCGACACCGTCATCGAAGTGTGGATACCCACCTGCGCCGCAAGCTTGGCCAACATGGCGCAGGTTCCCGCCGGAGAGTTCATCAGCGGCGGCGCCGGGATACCGAAGACCCGATTTCCGAGCTACGTGGAGCCCGAAAAAATCGTCGACCTGCCGGCCTTCGCCATGGACCGGTACGAAGTCAGCAATCAGGCGCTCGGGCACTTCACGCGAATGAGCAGACTGACCGGAATGAATGCGACGATCTACCCGAAGAGCATTCCGGATTCCGAAATCCTCGGTCTGCCCGAGCATCCGGCTGTTCTCGTGGGCTACCACACGGCCGAGGCGTTCTGCCGATTTCATGGCAAGCGCCTACCGACGTCGCTAGAGTGGGAGAAGGCGGCGCGGGGAGGTATCTACTTGGATGAGCAGCGAAAGCTGGCGAACCCCATGCCCACGCGCAACCTTCCATGGGGGTCGATCTTGATTCCGCCGCCGCTGAACATCTCACTCGAGATCGACGGGTATGAAACGACCGCCCCGGTGACCGCCTTCGAGGCCGGCGCGAGTCCTTACGGCATTCTGCAACTGGCCGGCAACGTTTCCGAGTGGACCTCGACGTCGACTGCCGGCAGTCCTCAGGTTCGTATCGTACGGGGCGGAGACTGGCTGTCGCCGCCGGATCGGCAGCACTGGTACATCGCCTATGAAAACACCCGCGTGGTGGGTACCGACGACCTCCGAGTCGGATTTCGCTGCGCTCGAGACCTCTAGAGAACCATCGAGTCTCGACGCAACACGTTCGGCTGTGCTCCGATAACTGTGTGCGATCGGTCGGGATGTGTCCGACCACGTTATCTTGGAGAGCAGATGTCAGGCATCGGTGACGGCGACAACAGCGACCTTCAGCGTATTCGTGAGGTCAATCAAGCCGAGCTCCGCCGCCGGGCGGACCAGGCCCAACGAAACCATCAGAGCCGGGTCGAACGCTCGTTCAAAGAGGTCATGGCCGAGCATGGGCGTGAGCGGGTGGCCCAGCAAGCGCAACGCCAAACCGCGGCCACCACGCGAACGACGCCCGGAGATGCCGCAAGCCAGCGCCTGCTCGCCCAGGTTCGCACCCAGGGTCAACGGGCTCACGCCGACTTGGCGAAGAAGGCCGAGCTGTCGAGATCGGTGGCCGGAAGCGCCCTTCGAGGGCGCGCCAAAGGTCACCGAGCCGGCGCCGTCGAAGCCGAAGCCCGCGCCGAGCAGCTCGATGGTCGAGGGGCCGAAGAGCTCGAACACGCTCGGGAGCACGGCCGCGACCAAGATACAAAAGACTTGCGGTCGGTCGAAGAGAAGCAGACCGAGGTCGCCGCCGAGGCCCAGAGTGACGGCCCGATCAATCCTGACGGAGAGCGACGTCAACGTCAGCAGCACTCATCGTCGAGCGGCGACGATGGCGCTGGTCCTGAGAAGGCGTCCGCAGTGGATGAGTCCCCGAAGGCTCACCGTGTCGACATCCCCCCCGCCCTCATCCAGCAGCTGGTGAACGCCGTCCTGAAGACGGTCGGGACCGACGGACGAACCCAAATGCAGATCCACCTCCGGGGTGGACCTCTCGACGGGGTCAAGCTCGAGGTCAGGTCCGAGGGCGGACAGGTCGAGTGCACCTTTCACGGGTGCGACCGAGAAATGACCGCCCTCGTCGAGGCCGGCCGCGAGCTCCTGGCGAAAGGCCTCGCCGGTCGAGGACTCAAGCTGAAGAACCTGACGGTCGCGTAGACTCGCAGACGACTTCGACACCCCTCCGATCGCGTTCACAATCTATCTGGTGAGCGCGTGGATGCGCCGCCGGGCTCGCCGGGGAGAACCCAGAGACGGTCAGAGAGACCGCCGCGAGGCTGGCACGCGACCTGCTATTAGCTCGACCGAACGGCTGTGCTCAGCGGCGCCCACAGACCCCGTCGGACGATAGGCTCGGCTCATCACCGAGACCGTCGTCTCGGCGATGAATCGGGAGTGTGCGTCCCGCGAATCGGCCAACGTTCATGTCATTCCAGGTTCGAGTCCTGGATCATCCTCGGTTGGGTGATTGGCCAAAACGGTAAAGGCATCAGACTTTTAATCTGACGACGTATCCTTGAAACAACCTCTAACCTGCTGCGGGGCGGCGTCCGGCCGGAGTCGACTCTTCGGAGCGACCGCCGCCATGCGCGCCTCGAGTCGCCGAACGCAACGCCGCCCGCCGACGTCGACCGTCGGCGGGCCGCCGCGTTCGCCCTGGAGTGCGCCCCCGGGCGCCCCCCGTTCAGCAACCCCTCAACGCACGAAGGAGGCCCGCATGAAACTGATCGTCCCGGAGACCCACCGCGGTCTTCTGTACCGAAACGGACGGCTCGTGGAGTGGCTGGAACCCGGCAAGCACACTCGCTGGTCATGGCTGGACGAGTTGCGCGCAGAGCTGATCGACGTCGGCCAGGCCAGCGTACCGTTTCGCCCGGAGCTGGCGAAGGTCGCCCCTGGTATCGCCTGGACCGAGCTGATGGTCGGCGCATCGGAGGTCGCGGTGACCTACGTCGATGGTCTGGTGAAGGCCATCCTGCGCCCCGGCCGCTACATGCTGTGGCAGCTGCGGGGGGAGGTCGCGGCCGACCTGTACGACCTGGGGCCGCTGCGACCCGCGATCCCCGAAGCGATCTGGCCGTGGATCCCGCGCGACCTCGTAGAGGTGGTTACTGTGAAGCCCTACCAGCAGCTGCTGGTGTACGAAGACGGCAAGCTCGCCGGCACGATCAACGGAGGTCGCGCCCTGCTCTCGAAGCTCGACCGAGACCTGGACCTGGTCAACGTCGATACGCGGGAGACCGAGCGGACCATCAATGCCCAGGAAGTCATGACCAGCGACAAGGTGTCGCTGCGCATGAACATCATCCTGAAGTACCGGATCGTCGACCCCGTGCGGGCCCTTCACAGCGTCGACCAGCTCGCCGACGGCCTGTACTCGGAAACCCAGATGTGTGTCCGGCGGGCGGTCGCCGGCCACGCCCTGGATGCGCTGCTCGAGGGTCGAAAGGCGATCGGAGCGGGCATGACCGCTGAAGTCGGCGCCCGGGCACAAAAGTGGGGCGTCGAAGTCATCGCCGTCGACATCAAGGACGTCGTCCTCCCCGGCGACATGAAGGCGCTGATGAACCGGGTCATCGAGGCCGAGAAACAGGCCGCGGCTCAGGTCATCATGCGTCGCGAGGAGACGGCGGCCACCCGCTCTCAGGCCAACACGGCCAAGATGCTGGAAGCCAACCCGGTCTTGCTGCGCCTCAAGGAGATGGAGGCCATCAAAGAGATCGCGCAGTCGCTGGATCAGGTCACCCTGATTGCCGGGGCCGGCGACCTCATGGAGCGGATGTTCGCCCGGGCGACCCTGAAGTCGACGGATGAATGACCGGCTCCCCGTGGGAAGTGCCGTGTCAATGCCGGCCCGACGTGCGGTCGGCGGCGACGAACGCCGACCGCACATCCAACGGCGCCCCTATCCCCTGCAGGTGCTCATACAAAGACGCCAGATATACACCGAGAGGAAGAAAATCGGGGTGCAGCCGAATCCCCTGCTCTTTGCAGTGGGTGAACACCGCGTGAAACGACGAAACGAAATGGTCGACCGAAAACGTGACCGCCGACTGGTCGCCCTCTCCAAAGTGCTTGCGAAACAGAGGCTCGGCCGACTCGAGGCCGAGTTCGGACAAGCCGGCCACCATCACGGCGCCGTCATCGGTGTAGAAGCCCACGTAGATCTGCCGCAGCGCGGACTGAAAGGCTGGGTCCCATTCGACATGCCCGGGCCCCGGTGACCACTGAACGGGGTGGCTCCCTCGAAACTTCGCCGCGCTCAGATCGAGCAGCGTCGGCCCGTCCGTCAGCAGCTGGTGAAAGTACAGGCGGAGCACCGCTTCACCGACCGATCGCCGTTGTTCGAGCGGGAACTCATCCGCCGGGCCGCTCGGGGTCGGCGCGGCGGCCAACTCGACCTCGAGGCCGGCCGCCGACAATCGCTTCGACCTCTCGTCCCGGGCCTTCTCAAAGGCTCGGGCATCCCTGTACGCGGCCAATAGGGTCCGCCCGCGCGCCAACATCGCTCCGGCCGGGACCACATCGAAGAACGCCGGCGACACGAAGCCGAGCAATCGCTGAAATCCGGCCGCTCGAAGCAAACGAAAAATGAACATGGATAGAGGGTTAGTGGGTCCGCGGGCATCAGTCCACCCGACTCACTTGCACCACGAGAGCCTGAGGGGTACCACCTCGAGAGCGTGGCCGCCCGACCGCCCCCTGTACCGCCGATTTCGGTGGTCGATGCCGCCGCCTACACGCGGCAATCGCGCACGTACGAGCCGGACGACCCCGACCTGCGCGATAAGCGGGTACGCCCGTTCCGATTGGATGAGCTGGAGCGAATCCCTCGGGAACATCGCGACGTCCACCGCGCGCTGAGCCGCGTTCTTCCAGAAGCCGTCTTCGAACCCGGCTTCCTGACCCAGATCCGGCAGGAGCTTCAGAAGTACACCGACATGGACGTCGACCTGTGGCTGCACACGGTCCGCGTCATGCGCCGTACGCAGCTGCGCGCGATGATCCCCGGGGTCAGTTGCTTGGTGATCGTCGGACTGCCCCCGCTCGCCGAAAAAGTCATTATCGAGGTCGACCTGCGCTTCGTCTACCGCGCCGTCGACCGGCTCCTCGGGAGCCACGGGGTAGCGGTCGACGTCCACCGACCGCTGACCGAGATCGAGCAAGGGGTCTTCTCCTTTCTCCTTCTCAAAGTCCTCCACCTTTTTCAGCACGAGATGGCCTTTCCGGAGCAGGTCGCGGTTCGCCTCGAAGACATTCGAAACGACCTCAAGACGATCGCCGACATCGTCCGCAATGATGACTTCTGGCTGGTCGCCGCGTGGAAGATGAACTTCGACCTCGACGTCGGCTACGTGCGCGCCGTGGTGCCGACCTCGCTGGTCCGCCGCTTGGTGCCCGACCAGCTCCCGCCGACGTCCCCGCTCGCTGGTCGGGTCCGCGAACACCTGCGCCGCCGGATGGATCGTCTCGAGGGCGTCATGGTCGACTGCCCGGTCGAAGGCGGCCACATCGAGCTGACCCCCGAAGACATCCGTGCGCTCGACCCTGGCGACATCGTCCTGCTCGACCACTGTGAGCTCCGCCTGGAGCACGGCGAACCCGTCGGGCCGGCCCGCATGACGGTCGGTCTCGGTCGGAGTGTCGTCCTTCACGGCATCGTCGGGAGCCAAGGTTCTGGTGACGCGCGGCAACGGGCGTTTCAGATCCAGCAGGTGCGGGCGCGCAAGGTCCCCCCGGTTCACGACCCACACATCGTGCACGGCATGCACGGGCACCCCGAGGAAGTCATGGCTGAGTACGAGGAACCAAGGTACGACGAAAACGACGACGGCGATCTGACCGACGATGACATCCTCGACGAAGAGTACGGCATCGACGACGAGAACGAAGGCGACGACGAGGAGTACTACGACGAGTACGCCGAAGAGTACCCCGAACAGCCCTACGACCCTAACGCGCCGGGTGCCCCGGAGCTCGAATACAATCCCGAAGAAGGAACGGCCGGTCCCTCGGAAGAGGTCCACTTCGAAGAAGGCCCGGTCGAAGCCGAAGCCCTGCTCGGCGATGTCCCGGTGCACGTGGTGGTCGAACTCGGCCGCGTTCAGTTGACCGCCGACGAGGTTATCCGCCTGGGCACCGGCCACATTGTCGAGCTTGGGCGTTCGCCGGCCGAGCCGGTCGACCTCGTGGTCAATGGCCGGCTGCTAGCGAAGGGAGAGCTGGTCGAGATCGAAGGCTCGCTCGGCGTCAAGATCCTCAGCCTCGTAAAGGCGCCTTCTCCATGAGGCTCGGCCCGACGCAAACCCCCTTGCGGCCGCCAGCGGCCCCCCTGCGAGGAACGAGTGGGCGACGGTCCGGCCGCCAGTGGATCGCCCTGGTGATGGTGGTGGCCGCCGTCAGCGGCCCGCGCGATGGGTTCGGGCAGCCAGCGCCCGAGTCGGCCGGCGGCTCGGGCACCGCGACGGCGACCACCGCCCAAGCGTCGAGCTCGACCTCGACCGCCGGCGCCGATACCCCGTCCCGCCAAGATCCGGCCGAAGCCAAGCGCCTGGCTGAGGAAGCCGCTCGGCTCGAGCGGCTCCAGGCCGAGCAAGACGCCCTCAGCGACGATTCGGGCGAAACCAGCCTCTGGCCAACGTTCGTCCGTACGGTGATCATGCTGACCGCGGTCAGCTTGCTGGCCTATCTTCTGCTGGGCAAGCTGCTGCCCCGCCTCATGAGGATCGAACCGCCCACCGCACCCCGCCGTCTGCTGAAAGTGGTGGACCGGTTGGCCATCGATCAAAAGCGCTCGATCATGGTCCTCAAGCTCGGCGACGAGTACTATCTCGTGGGCGCGGCCGAGCAGAACATATCGATGATGTCCAAGCTCGATAGTGATCGGGTCGAGCGTCTGCTTGCCGAAACGGAGATCCCCAGCCCCGGATTCAGCCGGCTGAACGACCTGTTCCGCCGTAAAGCGAAAGGGAACTGAGAGATGGTCGCTATCGCTAGATGGCCAGCTTGGCTCGCGCCGTCCCGTCCGCCCCCGCGACGAGAACGACGCCGTAAGGCCAGCCTCGAGCGCCGAACAGCGCCGAAGCGGTCCGCGGCGACGGCATATCGCCATCCGTCGCCGTCCTCGCCGCCTCAGGGCCCCGATAGCGTTGCCCTCGCGCCTCGCGACGACCTTCCGGCATCGCGGCCGGCACTCGAGCGCCGGCCGCGATGGGTCTCGGCGCTGATGCTGGCGGCCGCGGTCGGCGTCGGCGGGGCGACGCTCTCCGCCCCCGATGACGCCGCGGCCCAAAGCTCGAGCCGGCGCAAAGCGAAGCTGAAGCCCTCCGACCTTCAGCTCAAAGGGTCGGTCGCCGCCCGACCGCTGGTCCTCCTCGGAGCGCTCGCGCTGCTCACCCTGCTCCCGTTCGTGATCATCATGGTCACGAGCTTCGTGAAGATATCGGTGGTCTTGTCGATCGTGCGCTCGGCGATCGGCACTCAGCAGATTCCGCCGACCCAGGTCATCACCGGCCTGTCGATCGTATTGACCGTCTACATCATGGCCCCGGTGGGCATCGAGATCTACAACGCCACCGAACAGATCATCAACAAACGGCAACCCGAGGGCTCACTGGTATCGACACAGACCGTCGACCTGTTGTTCGAAGCGATCGGGGAGGGCGGCCCCCCGCTCAAAGCGTTCCTGAGGAAGAACAGTCACGACAAAGATCAGGCGATGTTCTTCAGCATGGCCAAGCGACTGCGCAAGCCCGAAGACCGAGCGGGGGTGGGTCCGGAGGACTTCATGGTGCTCATCCCGTCGTTCGTTATCTCGGAGCTGAAAGAAGCGTTTCAGATCGGGTTCATCATCTTCGTGCCGTTCCTGGTCATCGACATGATCGTGTCGAACATCCTGATGGCCCTCGGTATGCAGATGCTCTCCCCAACGACGATTTCTCTACCGTTCAAGCTGCTGCTGTTCGTGATGATCGACGGCTGGTATCTGATCACCAAGGGCCTGATCACGGGGTACATCTGATGGTCGAAGACTTTATTCTCCAGGTTGCCAACGAGGGTATCTTGCTCACGCTCGTCATCTCCGGGCCGCCCGTGGTGTTCAGTCTGCTCGTCGGTCTCCTGATCGCCTTGTTCCAGGCCGTGACTCAGGTGCAGGAACAGTCGCTCACCTTCGTTCCCAAGGTCATCGTGGTGTTCGGAACGCTGGCGATCTTAGGCCCGAGTCTGGGCCACACTATGGCGACCTTCGGAAAGATCTGCTTCGAAGGTTTCGCCACCGTCATCGGCAACTAACGGGCGGCCCTGCGAGCCAAACCACGGGAGCGCTCGACGACGGCATCGGAACCGAACAAGTATGGGCGGCTGGCAATCGATTTACGAAGCGGTGGGTCTGCGGGGCAACCTGTCGGACTTCCTGCTCATGTTCTCGCTCGTGCTGATGCGCATCGTTCCGATCATCTTTCAAACCCCTTTTATGGGGGGGCGGCTGGTGCCCACCGAAACCCGGATCGGCCTGAGCGTGGGCCTCGCCATCCTGGTCTTTCCGTACGCGCAGGACGCGATGAAGGACCCACTCGATGCAAATTGGGTCGCCTACATCATTTTAATGATGAAAGAGGTGTTCATCGGTTTCGTGATCGGCTTTATCGCGTCCGAGATTTTCTACGCCATGGAGATCGGCGGTCGCGCCCTCGACGTCATGCGCGGCTCGAACATGGCCGAGGTCCAGGTGCCGGAGATCCAGCTGCGTGCCTCGCCCGTCGGTCAGTTCAACTTTCAGCTCCTCTTGGTCGTGTTCTGCGCCCTCAACGGCCATGGCATCTTCATCGAGAGCGTCATCGACAGCTACCAAGTGGTCAGCATCGACCGCTTTCCGGCCTTCGCGGCCGGCTTCGACACTTTCATCGACCAGGTGCTCAGCTATACCAACAGTTTGTTCGGTCTTGCGTTCGCGCTCGTTTTCCCGGGGCTCTTCGCTTCTTTCTTGGTCGATGTCGTGTTCGGCATGTTCAACCGCATCGCGCCTCAGCTGAACGCGTACTTCATGGCGATGGGGGTGAAGGCGATGGCCGGCCTGGTGATGTTCATGTTCGCGCTGATCCTGATGACCCAGCAGCTGGCCGGCCGCCTCGAGGAGAATCTGATGTTCCTGAAACGGCTCGTCCGTTTGTTGGGCTGATTTTCGGTGACCGTGGGCTAGGTCATCGCCACCCTCAAAGTTCGGGTATATAGCAGCCGGACTTCAAAAAGGGGGTATTCGTGACCGAAACGATAACCACGCGCACGTTCGTGGGCGTTCTCCGTTTCGTAGGTCGATATTGGCTCGTCAGCTGGCTCCAGTTCGCTGGGGTCTTGGCCGGACTGTGCCTGGCCGTGGCGGCCGAGGTTCAAGTCCCGACCCGAGCATCGGAACTGGTCACCGCGCTCCGGAGCTGGGCCGACGGCCGCCCGAACGTCAGTCCCGACGAGGCTTCGGTCGGCGCACAAAGCTACGCCGCCGAGTTTGATGCCGCGCTGACGGCAGCCTTGCTCTTGCTCGTGACCATCGCCCTCGTATCGGTGATGCAGCAGCTCTACGTCCGCCTCTACCTTCATTTTACCGCCGACGTCATGCGACGGGTGGTGAACGACGGGTTCGCCCACGTACAGAGATTCGGTGCCGACTGGCACGCGAACCACTTCGCCGGCGCCACGGTCCGAAAGATCACTCGCGGCATGTGGGCCTACGACAACTTCGCCGACATGATCATCATCAATCTGGGCCCGGCGTTGGCGCTGCTCTTCGGATTCACGGTCGAGATGACCCGGCGAGATCCGTGGCTCGGCCTCTATTTCGGCGCTGGGGTCACCGTCTTTCTGCTGGTCAGCGCCCTGTTGTCGATGTCGTATGTCGCCCCCGCGAACGAGCGGTCGAACGAGGCCGATACCGAGATGGGGGCCGCCCTCGCCGACGCGATCACCTGCAACCCGGTGGTCAAAGGGTTCGGCGCCGAAGACCGCGAAGACCGACGGATGCAAGGTGTCACCCAGCGCTGGCGCAACCGCTCTCGCTACGCGTGGCGTCGGAGTACCGACGCCGGAGCGGTCCAGTCCGTCATGCTGGTGGCCTTGCTCGGAGGACTGATCGGTATCGTGTTTCGCCAGGCGTCCGGGCCCGGCACTCAGGTGGATGAGCTCGTCTACGTGTTGACCGCGTATTTCGTGGTGAACGGGTCTCTCCGCAATGTCGGCTGGCAGATCCGGGAGCTTCAGCGGTCGGTCGACGAGCTGTCCGACCTCGTCAAGATCTCCGAAACGCCGCCCCAGGTGGCCGACCGCCCCAACGCGCCGGCCCTCAGGCCCGGCGAAGGCGCGGTCCGGTTCGAGAACGTGCGCTTCAAGTACCCCAAGCAGTCGGATCCGGTATTCGACGGCCTGACCGTCGACATCCGGCCCGGCGAAAAGGTGGCTCTGGTCGGTCCGTCGGGGGCCGGGAAGACCACCTTCGTGAAGCTCGTGCAACGCCTGTACGACGTCGACGGTGGGCGCATCGTCGTGGATGGGCAAGATATTAGCGAGGTTCAGCAGTCGTCGGTCCGCCGAGCCTTCGCCATCGTTCCGCAGGAACCGATCTTGTTTCACCGGTCGTTGGCCGAGAACATCGCCTACGGTTCGCCTGACGCTTCCCAGGAAGCGATCGAGGCGGCGGCCCGGCGGGCTCGCGCGCACGACTTCATCAGCCGACTCCCCCAGGGGTACGATACGCTGGTCGGCGAGCGCGGCATCAAGCTTTCGGGCGGAGAACGGCAACGAGTGGCGATCGCCCGCGCCATCCTGGCCGACGCCCCGTTTCTCATCTTGGACGAGGCCACGTCGAGCCTCGACTCGGAGACCGAACACCTCATCCAGCGAGCGGTCGAGGAAGCTCTACGAGACCGAACCGCTTTTCTGATCGCCCACCGGCTATCGACGGTCCGCAAGGTCGACCGCATTTTGGTGTTCGATCACGGGCGGATCGTCGAACAAGGCACTCACGATCAGCTGATCGCCGACCCGAACGGCCACTACCGGCGACTTCACGACGTGCAGGCCCTGGGCTTCGTCGACGCCGACGACGTTCACGCACCGAGCGATATCTTACCCGCCGCGAGCTGACCGGACCGGGTCGCCGGCCACCCGCGCGGGGCCCACGGGCGAAGACGGACGGGCCGGGTTCGTGTAAGATCTTCGGCGTGTCCGGCGAAACCGGGGAGAAGACCGAAGAGGCAACCCCCGAAAAACTCCGCAAAGCCAAGGAAGAGGGGCAGGTGCCCAAGAGCCAGGATTTCGTCGGCGCGCTCGGCTTCGCGTTTGGCTTTGTGTGCCTGGTCGCCCTCATCACCTTTGTTTTCGGCGAAGTCGAAGACTTCGCCCGCGCGGCGATCGACGCCGCCAGCCGCGAGCCCAGCGAAGCCACGATCGCCAAGCTCATGCAGGAGGCGATCCCGCTGGTGCTCAAAGTCTCGCTGCCGGTCGGCGCGGCCGTGTTCGTGATCGGCATCTTCAGCAACGTCATGCAGACCGGCTTCTTCATGGCGTTCAAGGTCCTGGTGCCCAAACTCGACAAGGTCAATCCGGTCAACGGCCTGAAGGGTCTCTTCAAGATCAAGAAGTTCGTCGAGCTCATCAAAAACATGGTGAAGATGGCGGCCGCAGGATGGCTTGCGTACGACATCATGAAGAACGCGGTCTACGACATGACGTTGTCGGTCACTCTACCCATCGACCAATCCGTCGACTATGGCGGCGGGTTGGTGTGGGAGTACCTGCTCAAAACGACCGCGCTGTTCATCTTCATCGGCGTCATCGACCTCATCTGGAGCCGTCGACAGTTCTTCAAAGAGCAGATGATGTCGAAGTACGACGTCAAACAGGAGTACAAGCAATCCGAAGGTGACCCTCAGATGAAGGGGCAGCGAAAGCAACTCGCCCACGAGCTACTCTTCGGTGGAGGCCAAGAAAACGTGAAGAACGCGGACGCCGTCGTCGTGAACCCCGCTCACATCGCGGTCGCCATCAAGTACGACGGCGACCGCGACCAGGCGCCCAAAGTCGTGGCCAAGGGTATGCGGGTGCACGCCGAGAAGATCAAAGAGCTCGCCAAACACTACGGCGTGCCCATCTTGCGAAACGTGCCCCTGGCACAGGCACTCAACAAGCTCGACATCGACGAAGAAATCCCGGAGGAGCTCTACGAGGCGGTCGCCGAGGTGCTTTCGTTCGTCTACAAGATTCGAGAAGAGCAAGAGAACCGTCGGAGACAGGAGGCCGACCAGCGGGCCGAGCAGCGCGAAGACATGCGCCGAGCCCGAATGGGGCCCCACGCGCCGGTGCCCCCGGCACCCTCGAGCGCTTCGCCGGAGCCCCGGTCGAACCTCCTCCGTCGGAAGCCAGCGGGGCCCGGGCGCGAATGAATCGCGCCCACCCGACTTCGCTCGCTCCGCTCGCTGCGCGCGACGCGTGCCAGCGGGGCCCGGGCGCGAATGAATCGCGCCCACCCGACTTCGCTCGCTCTGCTCGCTGCGCGCGACGCTTGCCAGCGGGGCCCGGGCGCGAGTGAATCGCGCCCACCCGACTTCGCTCGTTGCGCTCGGGCGCGACGGAAAGCCGCTCGCTGCCCATTGTGCTTGTTCGGCGGCGCGGGCTGGGGTGTTCCCGCGCCTTTACCTGTGGTCAGGGTGGGCGTGGTCCGGTCCGGACCGTGTTGACCAGCGAGGCCTGCGGCCGCAGAGTTGGAGCCCGTGGCGGATATCAAGCAAAAGTGGCCGTGGCCCACGAACGTCGGCCTCGTCGGCACGTATCCGGAGGAGGTCAAGGTCCGGACCAAGCTCGAGAAGAACCCCGACGCCTCACCGATGCCGGCCGCCGCCCCCGCCCGGCTGCTCGACCCCAAGCGCTCCAGCGACAACCTGCGTATGGGGGAGCCCGCTCCGTTCGACCCAGACCCGGTCGAGCTGATGGACCTCGATCTCATCCACGTGATCTTCCGTCGGGTTCTGATGAAGCGAAAGCGTCGGAGCTGGTCCCTCTTCGACGACGCGGTCGAATCCGAAGACCTCAACGAGCTGCCGGGCACTCGGCGCGACCAGATGAAGGCCATGTTGCGGCGAGAAGACGCGATGCTCCGCCTCCTCGACCGCTACAACGGCATGGCCGAGCAGGTCTACGCCCGTCTCCTGGCCGAATCGAAGGGGTGAAGGGTTGAGCCGTGTCGGATAGCCCCCTCGCCAAGGTCAGCGAGAATCAGCTGATCCGTCGAGAACGCAACCTCGATAAGGAGCTCGAGCGAGCTCCGGGAGCCGCGGTTCGTCGATGGGCCCACGGAGAGGCCACCCTGCAAGAGATCAAGGGCTACGAGCCGGAAGAGCTCTACGCGATCTCTCAGCATGGATACACGCTGTTTTTGAACGGCAAGGTCCGAGACGCTCAGATCATCTTCGAGGGGCTGGTCGCGATCGACCCCCGCAACGACTACTACTACCGAGCGCTCGGGGTGGTCTATCATCGCCAGGGCGATGCAGAGCGGGCGATCCGCCAGTTCACCCACGCCATCACGGTCGCTCCGCGGTCCGCTGCCGGTTATGTCAACCGCGCCGAAGTTCACATCGCGCGCCGAGACATCGCCCAAGCCACCGCTGACCTCGATGCGGCCGTCCGGGTCAGTCGCGATCTGTCCGACCCGGTCGCGCGTAAGGCCATGGCGCTTCGCCGCCTGCTCCGCCGACCGCTGGAGCCTGGTCAGTAGCCACGGACCGCGGGCTCCGTCGGGGCCAATCGAGCCCCCTACCCCTCCCGGCTTCGGTCGCGGAGTTCATGGCCGGATTCGTCCGACCTCTGTCGTTGTTCACTGAATCGGCTCCGCTTAGGTTCGCAAGGATGCATGGCCTCCTCGGAACATCGACCCGGCGGCGCTTCACGGGAGCGCTCCTATCAGCTCTGGCCCTGCCTCGGTGCATGAGTTCGCGTCCAACGGCGAGTGAGGTCCCCGAGCGTTTCGAGTGCCCACCCTGCGGCTGCTCGAACGATGGGATCGAGTACGACCAACCGGGGGTCTGTTCGGCCTGCGGCATGTTCCTGGCCCCCAAGCCCGAGCTAGACCTCGGGTCCTTGCCGACAACCCTCCCCCCCGGCGGGGGCATATTTCGAATGTCCGGACGCGGCGCTGATCTGGTGGTTCACTACTATCGCCCGCAGACGTTTACGCCCGAGTCACCCATTCTACTCGTCATACCAGGAAGCGGGCGCAACGCGGCGGCCTACCGTAACGTATGGCTCGGCGTCGCGAGGCGTCGGGGCATCCTAGTGGCCGCATTGCACTACTCGGCCGACGCCTATGACTTCGCCGCCTACCACATGGGCGGCCTCATCCGCGACCTCGTCCTACCCGATGTATCTGGGCAGAGCGTGATTCGCCTGCGCGACGAGGACATTCGGTTCGAAATCAACCTCCAGCAAGATGAGTTGCTATTTCACGACTTCGATCGGGTCTTTCGCCTTCTGAAGGGAGCGACCGGCAGCCAACGCGAGGGCTACGACATGTTCGGACACTCCGCCGGCGGCCAGATCCTGCATCGATTGGCCCTGTTTCGTCCCCAATCCAAGGCGCAGCGAATCGTGGCCGCCAACGCCGGCTTCTATACGCTGCCCGACTTCGATCGTCCGCTGCCGACGGGACTCGCCGGGACCGGCGCTAGCGCCGAGACACTTCGGCAAGCCCTCGCGGTCCACCTGACCATTCTCCTGGGCGAAAATGACGACGGCGACGACGACGGCGGAATCCTCCTGCACACCCCCACGATCGATGAGCAAGGCCTGGGTCGCCGAACCCGAGGGCTCAGCTTCTTCGAAACCGGTCGAGCGGCCGCCCGGCGTCTCGAAACGCCATTCAACTGGCAGCAACAAACCGTCCCGGGCGTAGGCCACGACTTCCGAGGGATGAGTATGGCGGCCGCCGCGTTCCTCTATTGATGAGAGCACGGATGCAAACGACCGATCCGCGCAGCGGATCGGGATGGCTGACCGCCCATCTCGTCTAGTCTTCGGAATACGTCTGACATGCCCGTCGTGCTTCCGACGCCGGGGCCTCGCTGTTTCGCAGCCGATCCGTGGCGGTGACGGACGCTGGTGCGCTCGCCTGGTTGTGGTAGGAGAAAACATGTTCGAGACTGCCGCACTGGGCCGACGCCTCTCGAGGGACGAATTTGACGCGAGCCTCGACGCACTGCGGGCACCCTTGCTGAAGGCGCAGTTTGCGTTGCAGAAGAGCGACGTCCCGGTCATCATCATCATCGAGGGGGTCGACGGGGCGGGAAAAGGTGGTGTCCTCAATTTCCTGACCAAGCTCCTCGACGTGCGAGGCGTCGAAGTCCACACGGACCGCGATCCCACGGACGAAGCGCGCGAACGACCGCCGCAATGGCGACACTGGGTGACGATGCCGAGACGCGGGCGCATCGGCATCTACCTTGGGGGCTGGTACGAGCGATTGATTCGTCGCCATGTGCTGGGCAAAATCGACCAGGCACGGTTCGAACGCGAGCTTTTGAGCGTCGTACGGCTCGAGCGAATGCTCGCCGTAGACCACGCGCTCATCCTGAAGTTCTGGCTGCACATCACGAAGGAACAGCAGGCGCGACGCTACAAGAAGTGGGACGCCAAGAAGGCCACCAAATGGCGAGTCTCGAAGGGCGATCGAAAACTCCACTCTCGGTACGACGAGCTCGTCGCGGCCGCCGAGCGCGCGATTCGCATCACCGACCTCGGGCTCGCCCGATGGCAGCTCATCGAAGCGTGGGACCGTCGCTACCGCGACCTCGCCGTCACGCAGGCCGTCTTTCAGGCGATGAAGATGGCGGCCGAGCAAGCGACGGAGCGCGCCGAGAGCGACCACGGTAACGGTTCGACGGACGCGGTGCTCAACCCGCCCCCAGGGGATCAGATCACCATCCTCGACCGGGTCGACCTCTCGCAGAGCGTTGACGACGAAACGTACGAGAAGCGGTTGGAGCGGCTGCAAGAGGAGATCGGTCGCCTCGCCGCCGAGGCGTACGAGGCGAAACGTTCGACGGTCGTCGTCCTCGAAGGCTGGGACGCCGCCGGCAAGGGCGGCACGATCCGGCGCCTCGTCGCGGCCCTCGATGCGCGTCTGTTTCAGGTGATCTCAGTCGGAGCCCCGACCGATGAGGAGCGCGCCCAACACTACCTGTGGCGCTTTTGGCGACGCGTTCCGCGGGGCGGGCGATTCACCATTTATGACCGCTCGTGGTACGGCCGCGTGCTCGTCGAACGGGTGGAGGGCTTTGCGACGACCGCGGAGTGGAAGCGTGCGTACCGCGAAATCAACGAGTTCGAAGAGCAGCTCTCGATCGCCAACGTCAAGGTGCTGAAATTCTGGCTTCACATCGACGCGGACGAGCAGTTGCGCCGGTTCGAAGAACGGCAACAGATCGACTACAAGCGCCACAAAATCACCGAAGAAGATTGGCGCAACCGCGACAAGTGGGTCCTCTACGAGGAGGCCGTGAACGAAATGATCGCGCGCACGAGCACGGCGACCGCCCCTTGGGTCATCGTTCCGGCGAATAGCAAGCGATATGCGCGGATCCACGTGCTGCAGACCATCCGCGATTCCCTCGCTCAGTCCTGAGCTGAAATGGCGTGGCGCCGCCATCGCCGCCCACCGGGCCCGCCAACAGCCGGGCCCGCCAACGAACGGAGCCCAAGCCCTCGACCGGCGTCGGCGACGAGCCTCACGACGTCGGTCGGCGGAAGGTCCGGATTCCTGACCGCTTTGAAGACGTCGCCCGAGACGGGCGGAACGACGGCCAAGTCGCCCAAGTGCTCGAAGAACGCAGCCGTGTACAGCCGCGATAGATCCCGGATGTCCCGCCCGCTCTTCCTCGCGGCCGGCTCCATCTTGTCTTCGCCGCTGTCCGCATCGTCGGCCAGGTGCCCCACATCGGTGAGATTCATGACGTCGCGAACTGCGTAGCCGTCCCGATGTCTGAAGCGGAAACCGCCGATTGCCAGTGATTGGGGCAATGGACGGCGAGCCGAAGACGATAGCGAAGTGTCCGAGTGAAGTGCGGAATCTGACGATAAGCCATGAAGGCAGTTATGGAAGCTCCGCGGCGAGCACGAGCAGGCTTCGCCGGTCGGACGGACGCCACCGCCTCTCGAGCTGACGGCGGGACTGAGCGCCCTTCCGACGGCGGGTCATCGATGATGCGTACGAGCCGATGCAGTCGGGTTGGTTGCATTGAGCCGTTTCGCTCGCTACTGTCCGACTCGATTCAAGTCGTGGAAGCGGGTCGAAGCATGAACGAGGCACCGAGGGCGCGTAGAAAGAATCCGAAAAGGTTGGGGACGACGTTCGGATTACTGGCGGCCGCACTGGTGGGTGTGACCCTCGCGGTGTGGGCGCATCTGATCAATCGAGTCGAGATTCCAGAGAACCGGTCTGTCTTCGTGTTCCTCTTCTTGACCGCGGGAGCGCTCGGAATCGGCGCGTTCGTGGCCGGCACTCGCTGGTACGGCGCCATTGCGGCACTGCCCGCGATCTTCTTCGGGGCGCTCGTTCCGTTGACAATCGCGGTCAGCTCGCAGGAAGCCGCAGTCGATGCCATCCAGGTGGGCGACACGATACCGCGCTTTGCCGCGGTCGACGAACACGGCCATGCCTTTGACTCCCAGAGCCTCAGGGGTCACATCGTACTCATTAAGTTCTTCCGCGCGCATTGGTGACCCTACTGCGTCGCCGAGTTGCGGCGATGGGAAGAACTGCGGCCGGAGTTCGATCGACGCGGGGTTCAGGTGCTCACGGTGAGCACGGATCAGCCTCAAGCGATACGCGCAAAGCGTGACCAGCACGGACTGCAGGCCATCATGCTGTCGGATCCGAAGCTGGTGGTGACCGATGCGTTTGGCTTGCGCAATCAAGGATTCCACTCAGGCCCACCGAGCGATCACGCAGACGCGCTGCCGGTACCAACCTCACTGCTGGTGGACCAACAGGGCAAGGTCTTGTGGATCGACCAGGCGGAGGACTATCTGCGGCGCTCTGGTCCAGAAGTCGTGCTCGCGGCGTTGCGAGCGCACCTCGACTGAATGGACCAGCGATTTGTCAGCCTGTACTCTCCGGCCGGACACTGGTTTATGCTTATCTTCGATCCGTCCAAGCAGGGACCGCGCTTTACTCTCGTTCTCGACCAAGTCATGGGCGGTCGTTCATCGGGGGAGCTACGAGCGGAGGTCATCGACGGCCGTCCGGCACTGCGGCTCGTGGGGCACGTTCGCCTCGACAATGGCGGAGGCTTCGTACAGATGGCGGCCAACCTCGAGCTCGACCTGTCCTCGAGCGCTCAACTGCGCTTGCTCGTGCTGGGCAACGGCGAGACCTACGGCTGTCACCTCAAGACGCCCGATGTTCGACACCCCTGGCAGTCGTATCGGCAGTCCTTTCGAGCTCCGCCGGTCTGGACCGTGGTCGACCTTCCCGTCGATGGCTTCGTTCCCCATCGAATCGATGCGCCCCTCGACCGCTCACGCGTTCGCCGACTCGGCCTCGTGGCCATCGGCAAGGCCATGACGGCCGACCTGGCACTCGCCAGCATCTCGGTCCACTCGCTCCTCGCGAAGTGATCGAAAGGCCCGCTCGGCCTCGGCTTGCGAGGTTAGGAACGCGCTTCCGGGGGCGTTCGCAGGTCGACTTTTGCTCCGGCTGCGGTGAGTCGTGCCCCGACGGCCCTCGCTACGTCTCGGTCGAGCTCGGACCGCACTACGCAGGGGACGGCGTCGATCAGCGCCTTGGCCTCGGTGACCGCACCGCCGAGCTCGTCCCGCAAGACCCGTAGCAGCTCGATCGGACGGGGACCGGGCTCGACGAGCACCACATCGAGCGGGGGGGGCCGAAGAAAGAAGTCACCCTGGAGATGGGCACCGAGAACCTCTCGCCAGTTGGCCTGCACTCCGAGCCGAGCCAACACGGCCGATAGCGCGACCCGAAGCCGAATCAAGAAGACCAGCTCCGACGGAAGCTCGATCGCCTTGTACTCCCGCACGCACTTGGTGATCGCACCGACCTCCTCCGCGTTCGGCAAGGTCCACTGCGACTCGTCGGGCGCGAGCATCGGCTCGAACAGCCAGGTCAGCACCCGCCGCAGCGGCGCTTCATCGAGCCGCTCTCGGCTGGGCACGATTCCGAGGGCCCCGAGGGCCTCGCGAACCCCGGCCCAGTCGTCGCTGAGCATCGCTTGCCCCAGGTATCGGATCGCACTGATCGGGACGCTCGAAAAGGTTCGGCCCGCGCCGTGATCGAACACGACGACTCGGCCATCGTCGGTAAAGATGTAGTTTCCGGCGTGCGGGTCCGAGTTGTACGCCCCCAACACGAACAACGACCCGACGTAGAAGTCGAACAACGCCAGCCCTGCGCGCTCCCGTGCTTCGACATTCGGCTTCGTCGCCAGGTATTCGTCGAGGTGCTGCCCTTCCGCGAGCTCGGTGGTCAGGACGGCCGGCGTCGAATATTCTGAAAAGATCTGCGGCACGGTGATGACCGGATGCTCGTCGAAGGCGTGAGCGAAGGCTTGCTGCCGCTCTGCTTCTTGGCGGTAGTCGCACTCGTCGAGGATACGACCCATGATTTCTTTGATGGTCGCATCGCCTCGTCGCCCCCGGCGGCGAAAGGCGTCCATCGCCTGAGAGCCGAGGGCGGCCGGGCGAAAATCGAGGCGGATCGTCCTCTCGATGTCCGGGTATCGAATCTTGACCGCGACGGGCGTCCCGTCGAGCTCCGCCCGGTATACCTGACCGAGCGTGCCGACCGCGACTGGGGTCCAGCTCATGGTCGTCCACAGCTCGTCTGCGCGCGGCCCGAGCTCTTTATCCAGCACCGCGCGCATGTGGGCCACGGGTACCGCCTGGGCGTGGGTTTCGAGGGCCGCGAAGGCCGGCCGCAGCGCCGGCGGAACACCGGAGTCGGCATACCCCGCCAGCTGCCCTAACTTCATCGGCACGCCCTTGAGCCGGCCGAGCGACAGCACGATGTTCTCGACCGCCTTCTGGTCAGCCACGGCCCGGGTCTCGCTGTCGGGCAGGATTCGGACGAGCCTTCGAAATCCGCCTAGGCTGGCGATACCGGAGGCGTAGCGGAGGCGGCCGAAGATCGACCGCGGTAGGTCCGCGGTCGTCCCAGAGAATCGAAGGGCCATCCTTCGCCGCAGGTCCGTCGAAGACTCGTTCACCGTCATAGGAGGTGCAGTGTTTGGGCCGCTTGCGCCAGACGTTCAACCGCAGTGCTCAGCACCGCCTCGGTGTGAGCCGCGGTGATCCTGAACTGAATGCGTGCCATGTTCTCGGGCACAACAGGATAGCACATACCCTGCACCCGCACATCGAGCTCCCCCAGCTGGTTGACCATCCGCTGCAGCGTCACCGCGTTGCCGACGACGACCGTGAGGATGGCGTGCCCGTCACCTTGAACGTCGAACCCTCGGCCCTCGAGCTGCTCTTTGAAGGCCGTGGTCAAAGCCAGGACCTCGCGGGCGGGCGCTTGGCCGCTGCTCACCAGCTCGATCGCGGCCTGGGCAGCGGCGGCGTTTCCGGGTGGGAGCGCACCCGAGAATAGATAAGGCGTGGACTTCTGGCGCAGCCACGAGATCATCTCCGGCCGACCAGCCACATAGCCCCCCCCTGCTCCACCGAGCACATCGACGAACGTCCCGGTGACCAGGTCCACCCGACCCGCGACGCCCCACTTTTCGACGCTGCCCCCTTGCCCGTCGCCGAGAACACCGACGCCCAATGCGTCGTACACGACCACCAGCGCGTCGTAGCGGTCCGCGAGATCGCACAGCTCGCCCAGTGGTGCAAGATTTCCACTCAAAGGAAAGACGCCATCGGTCACCACGACTCGGAATCGGGCCGTTCGCGACCGTCGCAGCCGGTCGTCTAGACTCTCGAGATCCTCACTGACGTAAGGCAAGGCCCGGGCCCCGGAGAGTCGAATGCCCTCGGCCAAGCTGGGATGGACCGCAGCGTCGACGAGAATACAGTCCCGCGCATCGAACATCGTATCGAATAGACCGACGTTGCCGAGATAGCCGCTGGCGTACACGATCGCTTCGGGTACACCGATCAGCGAAGCGACCCTCGCCTCCAACCTCTGGTGAATCGACAGCGTGCCACCAAACAGACGTGGCGACGACCGCCCAGGCCCGTGTTCGCGAATGGCGGCGACAGCCGCGTCGGCCACCTCGGGTCGATGCTCGAGGCCGAGGACGTCGCCGCTCGTGAAGTCGATGGACCCGCTCGGCGCATCGCGCTCGTCGGCAACTTCCTGCTTGTAGAGCCCCGCCTGCTGAAGCTTGCTGGTCTCGTTCGCCAAGTGCCGCAGCAGTGCACGGGTCATGGCCCCACCGCCTTGTCAACCGACGCTTCGCTCGGGCTCGTACCGATAAACCAGACCACCGCGGCGGCGCAGTGCGTCCACGACAGTCGGCTGCGTTGCCCCGCAATGTCGAGACAGTATCCGTCTACGGCCGCGGCCAAGGTTTCGGGCGCCGCGTCGGCAGGCACCGGCACTTTGAGGTACAGCCCGGTCACCAAACGCGCATAGCGTCGGCGAAGCTCCGCCGACAGCCCGTCGCGATAGTTGTCGCTTTCTTTCATAATTTGGTAGCGGTCGGAACGGGTCAGAAACCTCGGCTCGCTCAGCCGATTGGCGACGATGACATCCGAGACCCGGCGACACTCTTTTCGCTGATGGACCCCGCGCCGTCGGCAGTTTCGGCGCGCCGCCTCGAGCAGGCAGCCCACCTTCAGGCTTCTCAGCGGCGCCTGGCACTTATCTCGCTCGATTCTATAAATATAGTTGAAGATTCGAGTTCGTGACGCCTCGTCCATTGCTCGAAAGGCCACGAAGGTATCTTCCAGAGTGCGGCGCCGGACGTCACTGCTGTCGCCCGCTTCCATAATAGAGGGCGCCCCGGTCGCCATGAGCATCGAGATGACGACCCCCGCCGAACCCACGCCGCTCATAGTCGGGTCCTCGCGTGCTGATAGTGCCTACGAAACGCCTCGACGAAATTGTTCAGATGCACGTGGTACGGATATACGACCAACAGGTCCGGTCGTCGGTCGAGCCATTCGTGACCGAGAAAGATGTCCGTCTCTCGCAAGAGCTCGAGCTTGCTCAGCAGGTCTCGGTCATTGGTGAATTGCTTGGCCACCGACAATCCCGCCGCGGCCTCGACCAACGATTGTTCGCTCTGCAGCGACCCGTACCCGAAGCCCGGCGCGAGCAGACGAGACAGGTGCTTGAACGTACCGATCTGGTCGCGCACGTCGGCACCGAAGGGCGCCACCCGAGTCAAGCGTACGCTCAAGGTATGGCCGTGCAGGGTCGTCGTACGCGACGTGACTGGGGTCGCCACCGAAGAAGACGTTCGGTCGACCATGAAGCACTGGAAACTCACGATCTTCTTCAGCGGGGGCGGCCGAGGAGGTATGGGGCCCGCTCCACTTTCGCCGGCCAGTTCCCAGGTTACGAGTGCGCGCCGGTACCGGGCCATCACTGTTCGCACCCCGGCGAGGGTCCGGTCGTTTTCTAGAACGCCGGCCGGTCCCTCGACCAACCGGTCGCAGATATCGGTCGACGCTGCCCAGTGGATCGTGAATTCGCGGCAGGAACCGACCACCGTGGGATAAGCGGGATTGAACAGCAGATGTCCGACGACGTGCTCGACGATCGAGCTCGAAGCGTTCGTCTGTTCCGAGACGGCCACCAGCGGAGGCATGTTCATCGCCCGTCGATCGCAAGCCGCCGCGTCGAGCACATCCACCACCCGGCCGACCACGTCTTCGCGCGGCGGCGGCAGATTGGTGAATAGATGGTGCGAAGCGCGCGGGGTCCGAGCGATCGGATCCCGCTGAGCGAGCACGAGGTCACCCAGATGCTCCCACTGCTCATCGATCTTGGTCAGCGCCGCCTGCACCCCTTCTCGAGCGTCCGGCAGGAGGTCGGCGCGGCGCGCCCCGAGGAGTCGCCATGCGTAGTGAAGATACGGTTCGTCGAGCTGACGGCGGTCGCAAACGGCATCGGCGACCTCCTCTTCCTTCGGTGCGCAGGGCCCAAGATCGCTGGCATAGCCGAGTTCGTAGGCTCTCCTGATCAGACTGCAGCCCGCGAGCTCGGGGCCCTCGGGTTCCGGTGCTTGTTCTTCGAGACAGTACTCGTAGCTGGAGGGGCCGAACGCGGCCGGCAAGGCCGCGAGCAGCGCGACGCCGCGGTTGTCGAGGGTCACCAGCCCGACCTGCAGAAATATCGCCACGTAGGCGGTCTGCAACAGCCCGGCGCGGGTCCTTCGCCACCAGATCGGCTGACGTCGGGGGCCCTGGCCGAAAGGGTCTTCCCGTTCGACCCGAGCGCCGTCGGCCCCGCCGATACGGAGAAAATTCTCGCTGGACTGACCGAGGCGCCCGAAGTGAAAGACGGCCCGGGCCGCCACGACCGCGAAGGCCCCGACCGCAAAACTCGTCCACGGGTCGAGCTGCGCGAGATAGTCCGCCCTCAGGCGCCCCAAAGACACCGCGGTGAGGGTACTCGCGACCAAAAGTGTAAACCCGGTGATACTCTTGGCGCCGATCCGCATAGGGCGTCACTCTTCGTCGACCGCCGTCACGCTGACGATCTTATCCTCGATGGTGATGCGCCGGTTGCGGGACTTCGCTTCGCGCAACGCCTCCCGCTGGGCCGGGCTCAGGCGGCCCTGGAAGGCCGGCGTTCTTTGGACCGGCGAGTTGTCGGCATGCGTGCAGATGACGACGTGGTCGGCGACCTGCGGGCCATAGAACTCGATCTCTCGGTACACCGAGAACGCCCGCCGGTAGCCGAGACCAAAGTTGTTGATCTTGTCGCCATCGCTGTCGGTGTGCCCGTGGATGATCAATAGACGACGATTGAGCCCCCCGAGATCGAAGTTGAGGACCTCGTCAGTGCCCTCTTCGAACAACTTGCTGAACACTTCTTTGCCTTCAGGGGTGAGCTCGGACTTGCCGGATGGAAACAGAACATCGCCGGGGAGATTCACCTTGCGGGTCGTCTCGTCTCCCGTTGAATCGGCGGAGCTGTCGTCGCGACCTTGATTGATGGACCACAGGATGACGAAGAACACCATGACGATGGTGATCAAATCCATATAGATGATCTGCCATACTTCGCCTCCTCGCCGAGGGGCGCGCGGGAGCACGTAAACGCGCTTCATGAGCCGACCCTCACTTTTGCCTTGCTCTCGATAAGGACTTCGAGCGCCCGGCAGAAGGTCTCGAAGTCGTAGTCCAGCGCCTTGAGCCGCTGGTCGAAGCGGGAGGCGATGATCTTATAGATCGACGAGAAGACCGCCCCGTACAGGGTGGTCTTGAGTGCCAGGGCCAGCTGCGGCGAAACGAACTCGACGGTGACGTCGGCGCTCAGGCTGTCGAACATGCCGATCAGGCCGACGATGGTGCCGATCAAGCCGAACAGCGGCATGGTCTGCGCGACGAACTCGAGGTGAGCGCTCGAGTAGTCGTAGAGCTCGTGGCACTCGGCGTAATAGGCGTGCGCGATGTATTGAAGATACTCTGTGGGCTCTTCTTTGCCATCCAAGATAGTGGCGATGTCGCGCGAAAGCGGATTGTCGGGCAGCTTGACCGTCGCTCCCGGCTGGATCGCGCTGAGCTTGACCGTCCCGGTCGTATCGAGTCGGACCTGCAAGAATCTCTGCATGGGCACCAGCGTTTCTTGCAGGTACGAAGCCCGATCGATGACGTGCTTACTCGAAAAGAAGACGGTCACCGTCGAAAGGAACAGCTTTACCAGCTCGGCGCCGGACACGTAGATGAGCAGCGCAAAAGAGATCATCATCATCGAGATGAAGTAGCTCTCGGTCACGAAGAAGACCGCCGCTACGACGAACAGCGCCCCGAACCCGAGCAAGCCCGCTACGCCGGCCCCCGCTCTCGCTTTGTTGATGGCGAGGCGAGAGCGATGCACCGTCTCGAAGAACTGTGGTTCCGGTGCTTCGCCGGCTGAACCGGCCGCCGGGCTACTCGGAGGCGTTTCTTTTTCCGACATGCGATGCAGCTCCTTCGTTCTCTTGAGCTTCTTGGTGATCGACCCGTTGCCGGCGGCGCTCCTGCTCCGCCATTCGTTCGATGTATACCGGGTGGTAGCGGACGGCCCGATAGACAGAGCCGCCCAGTCCGCCGAGCGCTACCAACACCATGAGCGTCGTTGCCGCCCAACGAAGCCGACGTTCGCCGCGGTCGACCAGTGGTTCGGCGAGGAAGCTCGACAGCCAAACCAGGCGGCGCACGAACACCGGGCGGGTCGGCGGGTCGGCTTCGACCATTTCTCGGCCGACCCTCCCTAGAGCGCGCCTCGAGGTGCGCTCGAGCTCATCGAGGCTCGCTCGCACCGTCAAGTGGTCTTCGCGGCCCGTCCCTCGGTACACGAGATACTGCAGGTGATGATGACCCGCGAAATGCAGCGCGGGGTAGGCGTCGGCGATGACCACGGCCGAGCGTCCAACGAGGCCGGTCACCAGCGCGGTCATCTGCCGGTGCAGCCAACGTACCACTGTCATACTGCGGTGGGCTCGCTCCGCGGCCAGGAGCGCGAAGATCCCGAGCCGGCTGTCCTGGCGAATCAACCGCCCGACGGCGTGGGTGAGCGGGCCGAACAAGAAGTCTTTGTCGGTCGGATCGGTGTCATCGTGGTCTTCATCGGGATCCGGAGCGAACCATTGATAGTGCTCGGCGAGCAGGGCCCGCACGACCTCGAGGTCTTCGACGGTGTCCGCGATGAGCGGCACATGCTCCTCGGGCTCCGGCCGCACATAGCCCAAGAGCGTTGCCGCCTGACCGAGATGCTTGCGCTGATGGCCCGTTTCGGAGGTCAGCGGCTCCCGGCGAACAAGCGGAGCCCGACCGCGTAAGCGAGGCTGCCGACGAGGCCGCGGCCGAGCTGCCGGCGGCGGCGAGGACTGCGCGATCACGAGTCCCGCCGTCCAGTCGGGCACCGCCACCGCTTCGCCGTCTTCATCCCGGTCGTCGCGAGCCCCGATGGCCAAAATCAACAGGCGCTCGTCGATGACCACCCGGGCCGGAATCCCGCCGCCGCCGTAGCACCGGACACCTTCGCGCTCGCCGGGGAGAAAGAGGAGGGAGTCGAGGATCTCGGGGTCGAGCGCCCACCCGGTGCGGCGGAGGTAGCCGGTGAAATACCTCGAGACCTCGCGGTGCCACGGATTGTCGGGACCAGCCTCGCCGATGACCAACCATTCATCGAGGACCAGCGCCGCCACGTGCATCCAGCTCGACAACCAGCCGCGGGCCATCAGACCCACCGACGGCGCGAGCAGTATCATTGCCGCCTCCGACGACAGACCAAGGCCCTCATCCATCTCGAAGGTGACCCACGCAAAGGGAAGGTAATAAAGCGTCAGGCCGATGAATCGCGTGCCACCCACGACCAGCCACGCGACGACCAGGCGAAACACGTCTCGGTGCTCCACCCGGCCGAGCCCAGGCAGTGGAGGCGCCAGGAATCGGACGTTGGTCACGAAGAAGGTGCCCCACGCCGCGCCACCGACCAGACCCAGCACCCACGCGGATGGCCCCACCGTCAACCGGTCTCCAGCCCCCAGCATCAGCGCCGCCGCTACCGCCAGTGCCCCTGTGGCCGCCCACAGCGACGGCCATCGCTGACTCCACAGCCGGCGCCGGTCCGAAAGGACCATGAATGCGAAACCCCAAGGAACAGCGAGGAACAACGCAACCGCAGCGAGCAGCGCCGCTATGCGGTCGGGGCGGACCGCGGGGACCCCGCTCAACGCTCGTCCCGAAGTTCGAAACGGCTTTTGGTCAAGGAGGCCACCAGGCGCGAGCACCGGAGTAAAAACGGCCAGCAAGCGCTGCCGCAGCCCGATCAAGGTCGAGATATCGCCGAGTGCGATGGCGCCCCGGTCGACCTCGGACGGAGTCCAGGTCTCGTAAAGCTCGTAACGAATGGCGTCAGCGCGAACCGACATCACAAACAGCACGTCGACACCGGTTTCGCGATATCGCGCCAACCGGCAACCGCGGTCTTGACCGCAAGCCTGATGGACCGCCGCGTCCGGGTGACGAACGCTCAACCGTTCGTACGTCGAAAGTTCACGGGCGAGATGCGCCTCGAGCGCCGCCGCGACCCAGGGGGCCGCATCCGAACCCTTCCCGACTTCGATCGCCAATGTGCCGGGCGTGGGCTCCGATTCATCCGCGGGTCCCGCCTCTGCGGCCGCGGGCCCAAGCACCAGCGACGCGGCGGCAAGGAACCAGACGATCATCGATGTGCGCGGAGCGGGAACGTCGGTAAAGAACATCGATCAGAGCTCCAGCGGCAGCCGGCCGCGCGTAGCCTACGTCGGGGGGCTGGATATGAAAAGACATGCCTGACGTGGTCGGACATTCCCCCTCGGGAAGCCGAGGGATCTCGATAGAGCGTCAGATAGTAGCGAGTCGCCCTGATAACCGTTAGTCGTCGACTCGACTGGGACCGGGGAGCTTCGGATCCTCAGGGACCGAAGGTGGTTCGTCGCGGTACGGCCGAGCCGGATCGATACGCTGCACCGAGGGCTCGCCATTCGAGACTTCGGCGAGCGCCTCGAGCTGCTTACGCACCAACGCGTGCAATTCGGACGGCGGGATACCGAACATGAGTTCGATGCCGTCTTCGACGGAATCGACGGTCCACACTGAAAAAAGCCCCTGCTCGGCCGCTTCGACAACCGACTGGTCGAGCATAAGATGTTGCTGGTTCGCCACCGGGATCAAGCACCCCTGCCCCGAATGCCCGCGAGCCTGAGCCAGGTTGAAAAAGCCTTCGATCTTCTCGTTGACGCCACCGATCGCTTGCACGTCTCCGCGTTGATTGATCGATCCAGTGACGGCGACCGACTGCCGCAGCGGCCGCCGGCTGATCGCCGAGAGGAGCGCATAGAGCTCGGCCAAGGAGGCCGAATCCCCGTCGACGCCCCCGTAAGACTGTTCGAAGGCGATCGACGCGGTGAGCGCGAGCGGCGTCTCCCGCCCGTATTTCGAACGAAGGTATCCAGCCAGGATCAGGATCCCCTTATCGTGGGTCGGACCCGACAGATGCGCCTCTCGCTCGATGTTGATGAGACCGCCGCGGCCCGCGCCGATCGCCGCGGTGATTCGGGTCGGCTTGCCGAATCGGTGAATTCCGGAGCCGAAGACCGCCAGCCCGTTGATCTGACCGATGCGCGACCCCTGAGTATCGATCAAGACGACCTCTTCCTGAATCTGGCGGGTCATTAAATCGGACAGAAGTTGATGTCGGCCCCGCATCTCGCGGATCGCGGTGTCGACCGCCTCCCGACCGATCTGCGTCGCGCCGGTCGACCACGCCCAATAGTCGGCTTCCTTCAAGATATCCTGGATATCGCCAAACCGAGTCGACAGCCGTTCGCGGTGGCCGGCGAGGCGAGCTGCTTGTTCGGCGAGGGCCTCCCAACCATCAGACGCCAACGTCCGAAGATCGTCCTGGCTCACGAACCCCCGAATCACGTCGGCAAACTCCGAGGTGCCCCGCGCATCACCTTCGATGGTCGAGTCGAACTCAGCCTTCACCTTGAATACTTTCAGGAAGTCTTGCTCGTAGTAGGCCAGCAACTGATAGAGGTATTCGTCACCGATCAAGATGACCTTCACGTCGATATCGATCGGGTCCGGCTTCACCGACGAAGGAAGCAGATACAGGACCGAATCGGGTCGCTGGATCTCGAGCTGCCGCGAACGCAAGGTCCGCATGAGGTTTCGCCATACGCCCGGCTCGGCCAGAACGTCGCGGGCGTACATGATCAGGAACCCACCGTCGGCCCTCAACAACGCTCCGGGTCGAATCTTCGTAAAGTCCGTGGTCACCGCCCCCGACGCGAGGACGTCCCGCTCTACGGTACCGAACACGTTCGAGAGCGTGGGGTGCCGCTCGACGATGACCGGCGCATCGGCCCCGGTGACCTCCTGGATGACGTTCGCGCCGTAGATGGCCAACGGCTCGGGCGTAGCCTCCAGCGTCGAAGAACCCGACGGCGACGGTCGGGGTTCCGGGCCCGCGCTGGGTACGAACAGCGAAGGGTGAGCCATCATGTGCTCGAGCAAAGCATCGAGATGCTTCGAAACCACCTCGCCGTCGAACTCCGCTTTGACATCGCCAACCAGACCTTCCACGGCGCGCCGGACCGTACTTCGCTCCAGCTCGAGAAGCGCCGAAGTCGCTCGGCGAGCGATTCTCCGGGCGGCTTTGCCTGCGTCTTCCAGGGCTCGGCGGTGCTCGGTCTGTCGGCGCTCGAAGTCTTCGATGGCCTCGTTGACCAGCGCTTCGAGGGTCGCGTCGTCCTCCGGCGACGGTCGCTGCGCCACCCGTAGCTCGCGAACCTTCTGCACTCGGAGGGCGCTTCGCGCTTCGGGATCCGCCCGCAGCGCCTCGATCGGAATCGGCTTGCCATCGATCACCGGCACGATCGCTTGTATCGGAATCGGACCTCCTTGCAACACGATCAGACGAAACCCATCTTCGCGGATCCGGGCTTCCAGGGCCTGAAAGAGCGCCTTTTCTTCGCTTTGAGCCTGTTCGGTGATCGCCTGCCGGCGCTGTTGATACACATCTTCGTCCAGGATCTGTGGGATGCGCTCGGTCGCCGTCTCGACCATCTCACGAAGCGCTTGCTTGAAGCGGACACCCTGAGTCCGGACGAAAGTGAGCAGCTTCGGGCGGGATGGGTCCTCGAAGTTGTGCACGTAGACCCGGTCGTGGCCCCGACGGTGGGGGGTCGGCAAACGGCGGAGGAGCTCTCGGATCGTGTGAGTTCGACCGGAACCCGATAGGCCGGTCACGAACATGTTGTAGCCCGGCGAGTCGATGCGAATACCGAGCTCGAGGCTGCGGACCGCTCGGGGCTGTCCTACTGTGGCCTCGGCGAACGATTGTTGGTCAGCTCGAAAGCACTCGTGGTCGGCTGCCCGGCAGGGACGACGAAGCTCGTCGGGACGAAGCGCCGCTTTCATTGAAGCGTTCCCGTGCAAACCGTTCGCCAATCAGCTTTCACGGTCCTGACTGCTGACACGTCACGATTCGGAAACGAGGTTGGTCCTTTCGATACCGCCTCGTGCTACACCCTTTCCAGTGGGTGACGGGCGAGTTGCAACGGGATATGGTCCGGATCATCGTTCGGTATGGTCGCTGTCCCTCACTTCGTTTTAATGAACCGCCGCACGCAACAAGTGGTTCGGAAGGTCCCGGTGGGTCACCGAGAGACCCTCTACGAAGCGCTCGAGCGCCTCGGGCTGCCCATTCGAACCTCTTGCCGAGGTAGCACTATCTGCGGGCAATGCTGGGTATATGTCGAAGACGAGGTGGAAGAGCTTCCATCGGCGGCTCCGGACGAGCGAGCATTGCTCGATCGTTTTGCCGAGGCCAGCCCTCAAGTCAGGTTGGCTTGCCGTCTTCGGCTCCCGAAGGAGCGATCATCGATCGTCGTTTCTACGACCTACTGGGGAGCCCCCTGATCATTCCGCTGTGAACATCACGTCGGCTACGGGTGATCTTGACCTTGAACGCACCTGAATACGTCGCTTTTCCAACGTCCCGTTACCAGGGTGAAACCAGTCTCTCGAGGCCGTTTATGTCCCCCATGGGTCCGATTCTTGAATGGATCCGAGACCCGTCGGAGGTGACATGTTCAGAGTTCGATTTCATGGTCGGGGAGGCCAAGGCGTCAAGACCGCCAGTCGGGTCCTCGGAAGCGCGTTCTTCCGGGAGGGCTACGATGTGCAAGACGCCCCCCGCTACGGCGCCGAACGGAGAGGTGCGCCCATCTTTGCCTACGTCCGTGCTCGCCACGGGTCGGTCTTCGAGCGCGGCATTATTCGAGAGCCCGATCTGGTCGTTGTCGTCGATGACACGCTCATGGCGGTTTCGGCCGCCGGCGTCTTGCAAGGCATCGACGCCCATACGGGTCTCCTGGTCGCCACCGAGACTTCCGCCGACCTGTGGCGGGAGCGACTCCGCTTGCCGGGACCGATCGTCACCGTCGCCTGTGGCCGCGCCGGCAAGCAAAGCAGCTTGACGATGGCCGCCGCCGCCGCTCGGTGGGTCGGCGTCATCTCGCGCACCACCTTGATGGATGCGGTCCGCGATGAGATCGCACCACTCGGCCAAGCATCGCTTCGGGATGGGTACCGTTCGGCCGAATTGGGATACGACGAGCTCGGAGGCGATACACCTCTGTCTCCTCGCGACGACCGGGCCGCGCTTCAGCTTCGACCACCCGCCTGGATCGACGTCGAGGCCACACACGGCAAAGCCGCTACGCCATCGATCTTCGCCGAGGCGACGTCGACCGCGGTTCGGACGGGGCTGTGGCGAACGGTGCGACCGGTGATCGAGCCCGAGCAATGCCGTCAGTGTTGGTGGGTGTGCAGCAGTTTCTGCCCCGACGGAGCCATTCGGGTCGAAAACGGATCCCCACCGACGATCGACCTCGACCACTGTAAGGGCTGCGCAATCTGTGCGGTCCAGTGTCCGCATCACGCCATTCAGCTGCGCGCGGAAGCCGTGGCAGACACACAGGAGGCTTGGTCATGACCCGTACGCTGCAGACCGGCAACGGCGCCGCCGCCTGGGGGGCTCGGCTCGCCCAGGTCGACTATATTCCGGCTTTTCCCATTACCCCCCAGACCGAAATTATCGAGACGCTATCGGCTTGGATCAGCAAGGGTCAGATGGACGCACGCCTGACCATGCTGGAGTCCGAGCATTCGATGCTCACCGCGGCCGGAGCAGCGGCGGCCACCGGTGCCCGCGTCTTCACCGCGACCTCGAGCCAAGGCCTGCTGTACGGCTTCGAGATGCTGTACAATATCGCCGGGTGGCGGGTTCCGCTCGTGGTGGTGAACGTCTCTCGGGCGTTGGCCGCGCCGGTCACCCTGGAACCCGATCACTGCGACGTTCTGGCCGCCCGAGACAGCGGCTGCTTGCAGATTCACTGCTCGACCGTGCAAGAGGTGACCGACTCGGTGCTGATGGCGTACCGTCTCGCCGAGCACCGCCAGGTCCGGCTCCCGGTCATCGTCAACCTCGATGGGTTCTATCTGTCGTTCACCCGCGAGCCATGCAAACTGGTGGACGATCGGTTGGCCGCAGACTTTGTTGGGGCGTTCGACCGTGGTGAAACGTTCTTCTCGGCCAAGGCCCACCGCTCGCAGGCGGTCGCCGTGCTCGGCGGCAGCATGTATTCCTACTTCCGCTACCAGGCACACCTGGCCCAGCGAGCGGCACTAGACGTGTACGACGAGGTCGCGGCCGAGTTCGAAGCCCGCTTCGGCCGACTCCACCGGTCGGTGGAAACGTATCGACTCGAAGACGCCGAACTCGCGATCGTCATGCTCGGCTCGTTTGCCACCAAAGCCAAGGAAGCCGTCGACGTCCTTCGGAACGAAGGGTGGCGCGTCGGCCTGCTCCGGCCGAGGCTGCTACGCCCCTTCCCCGATGATGAGATCCGCCGGTGCTTGGGTCAGTGCCGCGCGGTCGCGGTCATCGACCAGAACATCTCGCTCGGCAAGGGAGGCGTCCTGTTCCCTGAGATCGCGTCGGCGCTCTACGGTCCGACGGCACCGCTGCTGTTGTCGTTCATCGGCGGGCTCGGGGGGCGTGACCTGCCGGTGCCTGAACTCGTCGAAGTCTTTCGAGAGGCGCGCCGCGCGGCCGAAACCGGGCGGACGCCTCCGCCCCGCTTGATGTTCACGGAGGACGACCTGCTGATCACGAAGAAGGCCATGGTGGTCGCGGGCGCCGCGGAGGGCATGTCATGATCACCACGACCTACCGAAGCCTCAAAGACCTACCGAAAGAACACTTGCTCGAACCGGGCACACCGATGTGCGCGGGGTGCGGAGGGCTCGAGGTTCTCAGGTCGTTTTATGACGTGCTCGGCCCCAACACCGTCTTCGTCAACGCCGCCGGCTGCATGACGCTCCTCGCGGTCTACCCGTTTACGCCGTTTCACAGCTCGTGGCTCTATACGGCCATGGCAAGCGCATCGGCCGGGGCGCAAGGCGTGCGCGATGCCCTGGATGTCCTGATAACCAAAGGACGCCTATCCAGCGACGAAGACCTGCACGTCGTCGTCCTCACCGGCGACGGTTCCGCCACCGGTATGGGCCTGGCCGCGACGAGCGCAGCCATGGATCGCGGGCTCGACGTTTACACGCTGTGCTACGACAATGAAGGGTACGGCAATACCGGCCAGCAAACGTCGGCGGCCACCCCGCACGCTGCTCGCACGACGACCGACGTCCTGGGCGCCGCGGGCGAAAAGAAAGACCTCTTCAGTATCTGGGCGGCCCATCGGCCCGCGTATCTAGCCACGATCATCGGCAACGAACCGGTCGACGTCGCGCGCAAGGTCGAAGCGGCCAAGGCCATTCGAGGCCCCAAGATGTTCATCGCGCTGGCTCCGTGCCCCACCGGATGGCACTACGAGCCGTCGCGTTCGATCGAGTTGGGTCGGTTGGCCGTTCGGACGGGCGTCTTCCCCCTCAAGGTGTGGCAAAACGGCGGTATCCGTCATACGCGAATCCCGAACCCGCGGATTCCGGTAGAGCAGTACCTGTCCCCCCAGGGGCGGTTTCGACACCTATTCGAGCCCGTTCGCAACGACGAAGAGCTGGCGCGGATACAGGACCGAGTCGATGCCTACTGGGCGGACGTAACCGCATAGGGATTCAGCGGGGCCCGGGCGCGAATGAATCGCGACCACCCGACTACGCCCGCTCCGCGCGCTGCGCGGGGCCAATCTTATGACCGATTCCGCTTGATCTGGCGGGGGGCAGGCATCAACGGGTCGGCGTGGGTGAGGCATGGCTCGGGATCGTCGCCGGATTCGGGGCGGCCCTAGGGTGGGCGGCGCTCGATGTGCTTCGGAAGCGCCTTGCACATCGAATGTCGGCGACCGCCCTTCTGTGGGCTCTGGTGGTCGGCCAGATCCCGCTGTTCGCGGCCGCGGTCATCGCGCGTCCGGGTGAACGGGACTGGACCGGATACGCGGCCCCCGGCGCTGCAACCCTCATTATTGCCCTCGGCTCCAATCTCGCCTTCATCCGGGCGCTCGAGATCGGGTCGCTCAGCCGGACCGTGCCCATCCTTTCGGTGACGCCCGCCGTTTCCGTCCTGACCGCGGCCACGCTCCTCGGCGAGTGGCCGCGCCCGGCCCAAATCTGCGGAATCCTGGTGGTGGTCGCCGGGTCGGTTCTGCTCGCGCTTCGCAACCGGTCTGCCGACGCCCAGCCCGCTCTTTTTCGATTCGAATCCGGTTCGCTCTTGGTGTTGGGCGTCGCTTTCGCCTGGGCGCTGGGTTCAGCCGTCGACAAGGCCGCCCTGCGCTTCGTCTCGGTTCCCATGCACGGCTTCGTTCAGACCATTGGCCTCAGCGTTGCGCTCACGTTTGGCCTGGTAGTGCGACCGGTCGGTGATCGGGGCGAGAACCCGTGGCCCGCCCTGCGGGCGTCGATCATGCTGTTGCTTCTGGCGGGCGCGGTGATGGCCATCGCCTCTGCGCTTCAGAACTTCGCAGTGACCCAAACCTTCGTCAGCGTCATCGAAACCGTGAAGCGCGCGGTCGGCGCCACCGCTGCGCTGGTTCTGGGCCGGTTTCTGTTCAGCGAAACCGTAGGGCCGCGCGAATGGTTCGCTTCGGGTCTGCTCGTGACCGGCACCGCCCTGCTGCTGCTCGGATGACGCTCAGTTCGAGAGCTGATCAGGGTCGGCGCCGCGATCAAGGTACTGATAAACGGCCTCAGCGAGGCCCTTCAGCTCCGGGTTCGCAAGCAGTTCTTCCCGCTTATCAGGGCCCCCGAGCACCGATACGGTAACAATTTCGGCGAATGTCTCGTGTTCGCTGGTGCTCATGGCCGACCGCCCCTGGTTGGTTCGGCGGTCGTACTCCGTCACGTAGGCGCCCGGCGTCTGCTGGGTGGCGTTACGGTCGATGACCCCTCGACGGAACTTGCCCGGCGCCATGTCGCGGTATGGCGGCAAACCGGGTCCGCGCTGCTTCCACGGCCCTACGAACGTGGCCATTTCGTCGAAGCCTTGCCGAGTGTCTTTGGTGCCGGCGTCATCGAGGTAGTGGGCGAACTCGTGGATCGCCGTGCGTTCGAGCCACGCCTGCCCGCTGAAGTGGGTACCTTCAGCGTCTTTCAGAAAGGACCGCTGCTGTGGGTCGTTGAACTTCTCCATGTTGAGGTAAATGACGTTGTCTTCGGGGGTGTACCGCCCTTCGGGTGGATTGTTCACCCCCATACCGTCGTCGCTCACCATGCGGATGCGCGGTGCGTCTTCGCCGCGCTTCTTGCCTTCCGCGACGGCCCCGCGGATCCACCGGGGTGGATAGCGGTTCAGACCGCGCTCGACCGCCGCCACGTCGGACTTCGAGGCCCACGCCGGATCGTACTCGACCTGCATCTCGATGCCGTGGACGAAGATGGTCGTGTGCCGATGCTCGGCTCGAGCCAAGGCGGTCGCTGCGACTTCGTCTTTCCGCGCCACCGAGGACTCGGCTCCTTCGGCCGGAGGCCCGGCCCGACGTTCGAACCCATCGCCCTCGTCCACCGGCAGCCGGCCCGGCGACGTTCCGGAGGGGACTGCCTCGGTGTGCTCGGGGTCAGTGAGTCGTGTGCTTGTCGCGGGGGCGGTGACGATCCCGTCGCCGCTACCTTGTCCCGATCTTCCTACGCCTGACATGTTCGCTTCCATCGCATGCGCTCGATGGAGCTGTCAGTGGGGCAAGCGGCGGATGGAAGTCACCTCAATGGGCGCCCCCAGCGTCGACATCGATCGGGCGCCGAGCTATGTCGGACGGACGCGGTCGACGAACGGGGCCGCTGAAAGGGAAGCGCTATGTCGACCGTAGAAGGCATCGATCAACCCCAGGTGACCGCGTGGATGCAAACGCAGGTCGAGATCGCCCCCCCGCTCACTTTCGAGCTCATCACCGGCGGCCACAGCAACCTGACCTTCCGAGTCACCGATACTGAGGGCCGCAAATGGGTGCTCCGGCGTCCACCGCTGAACAGCGTGCTGGCTACGGCGCACGACATGGGCCGCGAGTACAAGGTCGTTTCGGCCCTCGGCGGGTCGGGGGTGCCCGTCCCGCCCCTCGTCGGCCTGTGCACCGACGAAACGGTGAACGGGGCTCCATTTTACGTGATGGACTTCGTCGACGGAACCGTCGCTCGCAACACATCCATCGCCGAGAGGCTGCCGCTCGAGGTCCGCAAGACCGCCAGCGTCGATCTGGTGAGAGTCTTGGCTAAGCTGCACGCTTTATCCCCCGACGATGTGGGCCTGAGCGACCTGGGCAAGAAAGCGGACTACGTCGCTCGCCAGCTGCGCCGGTGGGCCCGGCAGGTCGAAGGCTTGTCGAAACGAGAATTGCCGTTGTTGAAGCAGGTCCACGCCGAGCTGGTGAACCGGATCCCCGAGCAAGGCGCGGCCGGGATCGTCCACGGCGACTACCGGCTCGACAACTGCATCATCGACGAGCAAGGCCATGTCGCCGCCGTCCTCGACTGGGAGCTTTGTACCCTCGGAGACGTTCGGGCCGACGTGGGCGGCCTGATCGTCTACTGGGCCGAGCCGACCGACGAGTTCTTCCCGCTCGACGATCCGCCGACCGTGGTCGACGGCTTCGCAGATCGAAGGGGGATCATCGACGCATACCGCGAAGCCGCGGGTCGCGAAGTCGAAGATCTGGAGTACTTCATTGCGTTCGCATACTGGCGCCTCGCTTGCATACTCGAAGGGGTCCATGCGCGCTACGCCGCGGCCGCTATGGGCAGCTCGATTCCCGAAAACCTCGCCCGGTTCACCCAAGGCGTCGACCGGCTCACCCAGCGCGCGGCCGACATCCTCGCCGGCCGTTCGGCGTTCTGAACGCGCCTCTAGGAGACTTGCTCCGAGCGAAGCGTGACAAAGAAGCGGACTTTGGGCGCT
>CAZFIV010000058.1:0-43516 GCA_964519665.1 uncultured Myxococcales bacterium | reverse complement strand
GCGGCGGAGGCGGCGCGACCTGCGGCGGAGGCGGCGCGCCCGGCGGCGGAGGCGGCGCGACCTGCGGCGGAGGCGACGCCACCGGGGGCGGTTGCGGTACCACCGGGGGCGGTTGCGGCACCATCGGGGGCGGCGGTGGCGCGAAAGTCACCGGGCTCGGCTGCGTGACGCTCGGCGGCGTCACGCTTAGGGGCGATGCCGGCAACGGGGCCGCGGTAGCCGGCGGAAAACCGTGGGAAGGATTCATCGGCGCCGGCGGCAGGCGAGGAGGTTCGACCATCATCGGCGCTGGTTCGACGGCAGGTGGAGAATCCGCCTCCCGACGGGACTCTTCGGCAAACTGAGAATCGTAGTCGACGAAGACCGCTTCTTCGGCGAGGTCGGGCAGCTGGCCGAGATATGACTCGTGGTCTTCTCGGGTGATTCTTCCCCGACGAATGTAGCGCTGAACCGTTCGCGTATCGAATTGGCTGCCGTCCATCGGCCGAGAGCTAAGCACGCCCCCGAGCAGAGTCAAGTCGGCTTCTTTTCGGGCATCCGATCACCAGGGGTCCCCCCGTTGAGCGGCGCCGACTGGGCCGCACCATTTCGAGCATTCATCGCGCTTCGTCCCGATGCTTGCCCCGAGCGGCAACTTAGTCTTTTACGGCGCAGAGGATTCGATGGTTCAGACCGGTGCGGCACCCGACATTCGGGCCTTGATGGACGTCATTCAGGAGGAGTCGGCGTTCGTCGACCTCCTACAGAACGAGGTGGGCAAAGTGATCGTCGGCCAGCGGTCGATGGTCGACCGCGTGCTGATCGGCCTGCTGACCGGAGGGCATATTCTGCTCGAGGGCGTGCCGGGCCTCGCCAAGACGCTGACCGTGAAGACCGTCGCCGATGCCGTCGAGGCCCACTTCTCGCGCATGCAGTTCACCCCCGACTTGCTGCCCGCCGACCTCACCGGCACTCTGGTCTTCGACCCGAGCAAACAAGAGTTCACCGCCAAGAAGGGCCCCGTGTTCGCGAACATCGTCCTCGCCGACGAAATCAACCGCGCCCCGGCCAAGGTTCAATCGGCGTTGCTCGAAGCCATGCAGGAGCGCCAGGTGACCATCGGCGATACGACCTATCCGCTGCCGAAGCCCTTTTTGGTGCTGGCCACGCAGAACCCCATCGAGCAAGAAGGCACGTATCCGCTTCCTGAAGCGCAGACCGACCGTTTCATGCTGCACGTTCGGATCGGGTACCCGACCCGCCAAGACGAACGCATCATCCTCGACCGCGCCGCCGCCGCCAGGCCGCCGGATATTCAGCGCATCGTCGACCTGGTGCGCATCGAGAATGCGCGCTCGGTGGTTCGGACCATCCACTCCGACGACAAGGTCAAAGACTACATCCTGGACATCGTTTGGGCGACCCGAGAGCCCGCCCAGGCCCGTATGAACGACCTCGTGGGGCTGATCGAGATGGGCGCATCGCCGCGGGCATCGATCTCGCTCGACCTCGCCTCGCGTGCCCACGCGTTCCTGAAGCGCCGCCCCGCGGTGTTCCCGGACGACATCAAGGCCGTCGGACCCGATGTGTTGCGCCATCGGATCAAGCTCACCTACGAAGCCGAAGCCGAGAACGTGAAGGTCGAAGACGTCGTGCAACGGATCTTTGATACCGTTCCGATCCCTTGACCCAAGGCCCGACCGAGCCCTCGGATTCACCTCGACTGCCCATGGAGCAGCACAGCCACAAAGAGATCCTGCGGACGGTTCGCCGCATCGAGATCGCCACCCGGCGCGCGGTGAACGCCGAGCTGGCCGGACGATACCACTCCGTCTTCAAGGGGCAGGGGATGGCCTTTTCGGAGGTTCGTCCGTACGCCCCCGGGGATGACATCCGGCACATCGACTGGAACGTCTCGGCTCGACATCAGCACCACGGTCTTTTCGTGAAGCAGTTCGTCGAGGAGCGAGAGCTGACGGTCACCTTGCTCGTCGACATGTCGGGCTCCACCGACTTCGGGACCCGCGGACGCACCAAGCGCCGGCTGCTCGCGCAGGTGGGGGCCATGCTCGCCTTCTCGGCGATCAAGAACAACGACCGGGTCGCCTTGCTGTTGTTCACCGACGACGTCGAACTGTATGTGCCCCCACGCAAAGGTCGAAGCCACGTGCTGCGGGTCATCCGAGAGATCGTGGAGTTTCATCCCCGCCGCAGCGGCACCAATATCGGACAAGCGCTCAACTATCTGGGCCGAGTACAGAAGCGCCGATCGGTTTGCTTCCTGCTGTCCGACTTTCTCGACGACGGTTTCGACAATCCCCTGAAGTTGACCATGGCTCGTCATGACGTCGTCGCATTGCGGGTCGTCGACCCCGCCGAGCGCTCGCTACCCAACTTGGGCCTGTTGGAGCTCGTCGACGCCGAAACCGGGGCGACCCAGCTCGTCGATACCTCGAACCATCGCCTTCGCGCAGCGTATGAGCTGGGTCGGGCCCGCGCCGAGCACGAGGCGCGCCGACGGCTCCGCCAGCTGGGCTGCGACACGGTCGAGCTGAGCACCGACGGCGATTTTGTCACGCCCCTGGTGGCCTTTTTTCGGACTCGCTCGGCGCGCTTGCGAGGGGGGCGGTCATGACTCGGCCGTTCAGCCGACAATGCGTCCGCCGCGGCCTCCGGCGGTCGGTCGTGGGCATATGGTCGGCGGTATGGTAGGCGATATGGTCGGCGGTATGGTCGGCGGTATGGTCGGCGGCATGGGCGAAGGTATGGGCGGCGGTATGGGTGGCGACCTGCTGTCTGGGGGCGATGACCGAACTCGCCCGCGGGCAAGACCCGGGAGGCCGGGTATCGGAAGCGGTGTCCACGCTGGTCGTCGACGGCCGGCTCGACCTCGGACCGAACGCCGAAACGGTCACCCTCGGCGCGCCATTTCGCTTGGTCATCGAGGCGCGCCATCCTCCCGGAGGCATTGCTCTATTGCCCGAAACCGTCGACGTGGGTGCGTCGATCGTCGAGCGGGTCGGTCGGCGCCAGCACGACCGACGCGCCGAGGGCGCCGATGAGATCGACACTTACGTCCTCGAGTTGCTGGCCTTCGAAAAGGGTGACCTCACGATTCCATCGATCACCCTCGCGCTCGGCGAGAAAGAGGCCTCGACGCCGGCGCTCGGCGTGTTCGTCGTATCCAATCTCTCAGATGAGGAGCAGGCCCGAACCGTCCCTGGCGATGACGGGCGACAAGACCCGGTCTTGACGTCGACACAAGCGGCGGCGCTCGACGTGCTCGACCAGATGACCGCGCCCGACCCCCGGGCCGAGCTGACCTATGTCCGCAATACGTTCTGGCTGCAGCTTGGTCTGCTCGGCCTGGTGCTGGTCGGGCTCGGCGTCATCGTTTTCCTGTTGGTGCGTCAACTCGCCCGCCGTCCGGTGCCGGTCCCGCCGCCACCGCCACCTCGGCCCGCCCACGAAGTGGCCCTCGAAGCGCTGTCGGCGCTCAAACAGACCGACCTGCTTCATCGGGGCGACTTCAAGGGCTTTTACACCGAGCTTTCCGCGATCGTGCGCCGGTACGTGGGTGAGCGCTACGCCTTCGAGTCGCTGGAGCTGACCTTCGACGAGCTGTTCGAAGCGCTCTACCGACGTTCGACGCCCGGCTTGAACGAGACCGTTCTTCGCAACCTGCTGATGCTCGCGGACCAGGTCAAGTTCGCGAAGTTCGTTCCGCGCCCCGAAGAAGGCCTCGAGGCGCTGAGGCAAGCGGAAGACCTGGTCAACGCGACCCGGCCGACCCCTGCCCCAACCCTCACGGCGAGAGGTTTGTCATGACTTCCGGGTGGACGTGGACATTCGACAATCCCTGGCTTCTGCTCGGGCTGCTTCTCGTTGCCGCGGCGGGGGCGTACCTGTTTTGGCGCCGGTTCGCGCGGCGCGACCCCGCGTTCAAATTCCCGGCGTCACGGCTGTGGCTGACTTTGCCGGGGTCGATCTGGGCGCAGCTCGCTTGGCTGCCGGATGGCCTGCGCCTGGTGGCCCTCGCGCTCCTGGTGGTCGCCGCCGCCCGCCCCCAGCGGGTCGGCCAGGCGACCCCCGAAGACACCGAAGGCATCGACATCGTCATCGCCCTCGATACGTCGTGCTCGATGCTCGCCGCCGATTTTCAACCCCGAAACCGAATGGCGGTGGCCAAGCGGTCGATCAACGACTTCGTCGAGAAACGTACGGTCGACCGGATCGGCCTGGTGGTGTTCGCGGGCGAAGCGGCAACCTGGGTGCCGTTGACCCTCGACTACTCCATGGTGGCGAACCTGCTCGATGACGTCGACGTGGGGATGTTGCCGGAGGGCACGGCGATCGGAAGCGCCCTCGGGACGGCGCTCAATCGCCTGCGCGAGAGCGACGCGGTGAGCCGGGTGGTCGTGCTCGTCACCGACGGTGACAACAACGCCGGCAACATCATGCCGCGGCAGGCCGCGGCCTTCGCCAACGAGCTCGGCGTCAAGGTCTACACGATTCTGATCGGCCGAGGCGGAGCGGTTCCCTTTCCGGCTGGTCAAGACTTGTTCGGCCGCCCGATGTTCCGGAACCAGGTCGTGCCCACCGACCCCGAGCTCTTGAAGGAGATCGCGAAGCGGACCGGCGGCCAGGCGTACGAGGCGAAAGACGGTCGCGAGCTCGACGCTCGGTTGACCGAGGTTCTGGACAAGCTCGAAACGACCCGTCTCGAAAACACCGTCTCCTCGGTTCCAAAAGACGAGCTGTTCCCGTACTTCGTGGCGGCCGCGTTGGCCTTACTGGTTCTCGAAGCGATCCTGTCTCAAACCCGGCTGCGGAGGTTTCCGTGAGGTTTGCGGCACCCTGGGCGTTCATCCTTCTGCTGGTCGTTCCGGCCTACATCTTCGCCAACATCTGGTTGGCCCGGATTCGGCGGCGGCGCCTCGCGCGAGCCGGTGACCCCGGCCTGCTTCAGCAGATGGCGCTGATCGGCCGGAGCGCGCCCCTCATCCGCGCCGTCCAGATCGCGCTCACCAGCCTCGCCTTGACCCTACTGGCCGTCTCCCTCGCCCGCCCGCAATTCGGCTTACGGACCGAGGTCCGCCGCGCTCGGGGCATGGACGTGGTCATCGCCCTCGATCTGTCGAAATCGATGCTGGTTCAGGATGTCGTTCCATCCCGGTTGGCACGGGCGCGAATCGAGCTGAGCGACCTCGTCGACCAGCTTCGGGGTGACCGGATCGGCTTGCTCGGCTTCACGTCGCTGCCCCTTCCGCTCTGCCCGCTCACCGCCGACCGGGCGGTGCTGAAACTCCAGCTCAAGGCGGCGAGCCCCGATGATCTACCTCGGGGAGGCACCGCCATCGGTCTGGCCATCGAGGAGGCTCTCCGCATGCTCGACAACGCCCGGTCGACGGGCGCGAGCCGCGCGATCATCATCGTGACCGACGGGGAAGAGCACGAGGGTGATCCGGTGGCCGCGGCGAGAAAGGCCGCGGCGGCCGGAGTCCAGGTGCACGTGGTGGGGGTCGGGTCGCAAAGCGGCGATCCGATTCCGATCCGCGAGGAAACGGGCCGGACGGTGACGTACCTCAAGGATCGCTCAGGCCGCAGGGTTTTCTCAAGACTGAACGCCGAGCTGCTGCGAGATGTCGCCGAGGCGGGCATGGGCCTTGCGGCTCTGCCGGGCCAACAGGGCGGCATCGATCTCAATCCCGTTCGTCGCCACCTGGCGACCCTCAAGCGCTCCGACATGGAAGACCGAAGGGTGCGGGTGTACCGCGAGCGTTTCCAGTGGTTCTTGGTCCCGTCGGTCGTGCTGCTTATGCTCGCGTCGGTGCTGCGCCCTGGAAAATCCCGCCGCCGCTGGGTCGTCGCTGGTCTGACCGCGTTCAGCCTGGTCCTGCTGGCTCCGGCGCCGCCCGCGAACGCCCAGGGGGCCTTCGAGTCCGAAGACCCGGACGTCGCCGCCGGCAATGCCGCGCTCGAAGCAGGAAAGGCGACCGAGGCCGTTCAAGCCTACCAACGGGCCAAACAGCGGCTGGGAGATAGCGCGGGCCTCACCTACAACCGCGCGCTCGCCGACGCCGCGAGAGGTGAACTCGAACCCGCGATCGAGGGGTACAAGACCGCGGCCAGTCTGAGCGAAGATCCGCGCCTGCGGGCGAAGGCTCAGTTCGCGCTCGGCAACGCGCTCCGACGGACGAAAAAGTACGACGAGGCCCTGGAGGCCTACCAGCAAGCCTTGCTGGCCGACCCGTCGCTCGAGGCGGCTCGCCGCAACTACGAGCTGACCCAGCGCATGAAGGCGGTCAAAGCCGCTCAACCAAAGAGCGAAGACCCATCCGGGGAGCCGGACCCGGACAACCAGGACGGCGACGCGGGCGCCGGTGACGGCGGCCCGTCGGATGGCGGCGGACAGAACCAAAACGATTCGCCCGACGCCGGTCTCAGCGACGCCGAGGGGGAAGGCTTCGATAGCGGGGCTTCGTCGGCCGGAGATGCCGGTCACCCGGAAGATGCGGCTCCGCCTCCTCCACCTCCCTCTCCAGCCGAGGAGCCACCGCCCGAAGAAGAAGTGGACCGCCAGCAGGCCGAGGCCATCCTCGACGCCCTGCAAGACCGGGAAGAAGCGCTCAAGCGGGAACGGTTGCTGAAACGTTTCCGAGGGCGCGCGGTCGAAAAGGACTGGTGATGAGCACGGCGCAGCGAACCCTCCTGAGCTTGACAGCCATCCTGCTGCCGACCTTGAGCGCCTCGACGGTGCTGGCCCAAGAGCTGTCGGTGCGGACCGCCCTCTCGGATTCGACGGTGGTCGTCGGCGACACGGTCACGATGGAGATCACCGTCACTTCGAAGATGAGCGGCACGATCCGAGTCACCCTGCCCCGGGTCGAGGGGCTGGCCGAGATTTCGCGCCAACAGAGACAGTCCACCGCGATGTCTTGGCAGTCTTCGCGGCAGAACGTCCTGATCGAGCAGGTCTTCACCATCGGCTACCGCGCCGACCGGGTCGGGCGGCTCACCATCCCGCCTGTCGAGGCCCGCGTCGGTAAGCGCAAAGCCAAGAGCACCTCGGTGACGCTCACCGTTCAAGGGCCGAACGACATCGCGGCCGCCGCGCCGGCCGCCGCCAACGAGGTGACGGGCCCCGGCCCGGGAGACGGCCCGATCTTCCTGCGGTACCGTCTGGACCAAGAAGAGCCGTTTCTTGGGGAAGCGGTGTTGCTCGACCTCGAGGTCATCACCCGCCCGGGCCAGAGCTTCCGGGTCGAAGAGACCACCGGCCTGCCCGAGGTCGAAGGGTTCTGGACGCAGATCCTCGAGAAACCCACCGATCTCAAGCGCAGATCGATCACCATCGACGGCCAACGATACGTGTCCTACCGGATATGGCGGGCCGCCCTTTACCCCCTCCAGGCTGGTCAACACACTTTGCCGCCGGTCAGCATGCAGTTCAGCCAAGGCTCACGGGCATTCCTGCGAAACCGGCTCCGGCGGCGTACCCTGCCCATTCGGCTCGAGGTCAAGCCGCTGCCCTCGAAGGCGCGCCCTTCATCCTTCGTATCGGTCAATGTCGGGCAATATAAGTTGACAGCAACGGTCGACCGTCGGCGCGTCGAAGCCGGCAAGGCCATCATATACACCCTTCGCTTGTCGGGTCGGGGCAACATCGCTTCTGCGAAGCTCCCGACCATCGACCAGCTCCGCGATTTTCGGGTCTTCGCGCCGACCGTTCGCGAGAAGATAGACCTCGATGCGATGGGCGTGTCCGGATACAAGGAAGCCCAATACCTCCTCATGCCCACCAAGGGAGGGCGGCTCACGATTCCCAGCATCGAGCTTCCGGTCTTCGATCCCGTCAAGGGTAGATATCGACGCCTGAAATCGAAGCCTCTTCGCGTGTTCGTGGAAGGCCGGGTCGACCCCTCGGTCGCGGCGGCCATCGGCGCTCCCGCCGACGAAGGGCCCGGACCGGAGACGGACCAACCCCAGGAGCTTCGAGACCTGCGCTTCACTTCCGACCTGTCGGCGCTGTCGTCGCCGCCGTGGACTCAGCCATGGTTCTGGATCCTGCTGGTCCTGCCCGGTCTAGCGTCGATGGCTCGCTTCGGGTGGACATGGGCGCGCCGCAGCGACGCCCCGGTCTCGCCCCGCGTCACCCATCGAAGCTCCTTTCGTCAGGCCCACGCGGAGCTTGCCGCCGCCCGCAAGCACGTCGAGGCGGGTGCCTACGCGGAAGCGCACGCGAAGGTCGCCGCGGCGCTGCGAGCCGCCGGCTCCCAGGCCCTCGGTGTATCGCTGCGAGGCCTCACCCACGACGCGATCGCTGAAGCGACCACGGCCCGGGGCCTGAGCGCCGACGACGCGAGCGATCTGGTCCGAATGCTGGAGGCGGCCGACTACGCAAGGTACGCGCCCGGCCGGCTGAGTGAAGCGGCGGCCCGCTCCGACATTTATCGAACCGAACAGCTGGTGACGACGTTCTCCCGGATCTCGAATGGCGGACGGGAGGAGGCTTCATGAGCGCCTGGCTGCTTCTGCTGGCGCTGGCCGCGCCCCCCGACGTCCAGTCGGACTTCACCGCGGCCAACGAACGTCAGCTCGACGGTGACCTACGCGGTGCGATCCAGCTGTACGAGTCCTTGCGCAAGCGCGGCGTGACCGGTCCCGACCTTCTCTTCAATCTCGGCAACGCCTACGCCCGGAACGACCAGCCGGTAGAGGCGGTCATCGCTTATGAGCGCGCGCTTCGGTTGGCGCCCGGCGACCCCGACATTCTGGCCAACCTCGCTATCGTCCGCGGCCGCTTGGCGCCGTCCGGCGCCGAGGCGGCCGCCGGCGAGACTCCGGACGCCCCGCTCACGGTGGCCGATGCGCTCGTCCCGGTGGTGACCGTCTTGCCTCCGTTGCTGGTGGCGTCGCTGATCTTGATCGGGAACGGGCTCTTCTGGGCGGCCTGGTGGTTCAAGCAGACCCGCATCGCCCTCGCCACCGCGGGCACCATGATCGGCGCGGTGGGGCTGATGATGATGTTCGCGCACGTCGTAGTGGCGTCCGACGAAATCGCGATCATTCACGCGGCGACCCCGCTCCGAGAAGGACCTCGACCGCAATTCCGGGAGGTCGGGGTGGCTCCGCCGGGCACCCGGGTCCGGATCCTCGACCAGAACGGCGCCTGGCGAGAGGTCCAGCGCAACGATGGCACCACCGGCTGGGTGCGCAAACGCGACCTGTCGATCCTGTGAGCCCGGCGACCTTCACGGGGGCTGACCTACACACGCCGCGCGGAGTGAACCAGGCGTCCCGATGTTTTTCGCGGGACGGCGTGCTGTCCCTCGCCCAAGTCTTCGACTCCGACCTTATCGACCGCGTGCTCGGCGGCTTCGTCGACCGGTACGGAGGCCTGTCCGAAGATGAGCTCAAGACCGTCGGCAGTCGGGTGGGACACGAGCGATACATGATCAGCGTGCACTGGGCAGCCCCCTTCGACGCCCCTGACCTGTGGGCTCATCCGGTCATCGAGCGCCTCTTGGTTCGCATCCTGGGCCCAGCTTTCGTGCTCAACAGCTTCGCTATGGTGGTCGCATTCCCCGGCGCCGCCGACCAACACGTCCACATGGACCACCACCTGTTGTTCGAAGGCGCCGTCCTCAGCCGCGCCCTGCCGCCATACGCGGCCACGCTGGCCATTCCGCTCATCGACCTCTCGCCCCCGACCGGGGGCACCCGGGTCTGGATCGGTTCGCACCGCAAGTTGCCGGGCTTCATCGGCCGCCGAGCGGGCGGAGTCGTCCTTCGCCCTCAGCGAACCGACGCCTACCTGATGGACTACCGCCTGTTGCACGGAGGGACCGCGAACACCAGCGCCCTCGCCCGCCCGGTCATGTACATGGCCTATAGCCGGCCGTGGTTCCGAGACGCGGCGAACTTCGTACGGCACCCGCCGATCCGGATCGACCGAACCACGTGGTCGGCCCTGCCGGACGGGTTGCGAAAGCGGATCCCTCCGCCCACCAGCCACTGATTCGGGTCAAGGATCCCGCGGGGCATCGCTCGGCGCTCAGTCGGAATGGGCGACGGTGGCCATCTTCTGGGCCTCGACCCATTCCTTCATCTTTGCGTCGAGAACATCGAGGGGCATCGCACCGTCGATGAGCAAAGCCCGATGAAAGGCCTTGATGTCGAAGGCGGCCCCGAGCTCCGCCTCGGCGTCGGCGCGTATCTCTTGAATGGCGAGCTGGCCCACTTTGTAGGCGAGGGCCTGTCCGGGCCACGCGATGTAGCGCTCGACTTCGGCAACAACATCGGAGTCGTCCATCGCCGAGTTGTCCTTCATATACGCGATGGCCTTCTCGCGGGTCCATTTCTTGTGGTGCAGCCCGGTGTCGACCACGAGGCGCATCGCCCGAAGGAGCTCGTCCTCGAGCCGACCGTAGTACTGCATCGGGTCTTCGAACAAGCCCAGCTCTTTGCCCAATGACTCGGCGTAGAGCGCCCATCCCTCCATGAACGCCGTATAGCCACCGAACCGCCGGAATTTCGGCATACTCTCGATCTCTTGCTGAATGGACAGCTGGAAGTGGTGACCCGGCGACGCTTCGTGCAGCGACAGGGTCTCCATCCGGTACTTGGGTTGGCGCTTGAGATCGAAGGTATTCACGTAGAAGACACCGCGTCGGGAGCCATCCGGCGTACCGGGTACATACGACGCCGCCGCGGATGACTTGGCTCTAAACGCCTCGACCGCCCGAACCTCGTAGTCGGACTTCGGAAAGATATCGAAGAGCTTCGGGAGCCGTTCATTGACCTTGGCCTGAAGATCTCGATAGCCCTGCAAGGCAGCTTCCGGTTCTTTGTAGTAATACTCGTCGCTCTCGCGAAGGTGCTTGAAGAACGCCTTCAGGTCGCCCTTGAAGCCTACCTGGGTCATAACCTCACGCATCCCGCCATGAATCCGGGCCACTTCGCTGAGCCCCAGCTCGTGCAGCTCGTCGGCGCCTCGGTCGGTCGTCGTGTTGGAGCGAATCCGGTAGCCGTACCATTGCTCGCCGCCCGGCAGGTCCCAATAGCCGTGCGTCTCCCTGGCGACAGGTAGGTATTCGTCTTTCAGGAAGTCATGGAGTCGCTTGTAGGCCGGAATGACGTCGCCCTCGATGCGGCGATGGTACGCCAACCACAGCCGCTTACGGTCGGCCTTCGAAAAGTCCTTGGGCATGTTCTTGATCGGGGTCCAAAAGATGCTCTGCTTGGCCTTCGGCACCACGTGGGCCGCCACTTGCGGGATGGCCTTCTCGACCACCGCTTTCGGCTGGATGACCTTCTTCTCCATGCCCTCGCGCATGTTGTTGATCATCTGATCGATGAGAACGGTGCTCGCATCCAAACGGAGCAACCAGTTTTCGTAATCCTCGACGGTCTTGAACGGCTGAATACTTCGACCCGAGCCCAGCATCGCCAAGAAGCTTGGAATGCTGAAGAACTGGGTGACCGGCTGCAAGCGATCCGGGAACTCGGCCCCTTCGATGTCGAGCCTACGTTGATAAACGAACACGTCGTAGCTCAAGCGAGCCTGCCCGGTCAGCGCCGAGCGGTCGACTTCGGATTCGACTCGATGGAGCCAATGTTGGTTGAAGGCGATGCCTGCTACGTGGGCCGTCGGGCTGTAGAAGTTCGGAAGCAAGTAGTTGTAACGAGGGTCGCCGATCGCGGTGGCCTGAATCGGGTTGAACGTCAGGCTCTCTTCGAAATACTGATTCAGCAGCCCATCGAGCCGCTCGGCCGCCCGGGCGGAATCCACGACGGCTCGAGGCTGGGACTGAGGCTGAGGCTGAGGCTGAGGGTCAGGCTCGACGGGCGGCGCCGCCGGCGCCGAGGCAGCGCCCGGCCCACCGGCGCCAGAAGGGGTCGCCGCACACCCGCTACCGATCACGATTGCGAAGCCGGTCAAAAGAAGGGAAAATCGGTGCTTCATATCGCCCGGGAGTGCAACCGGCGTGCCCGCGCGTCTATTTGAATCCATCCTCGGTCGACGCCGGGTGGACCTGTTGGACCGCGTTGAGCGTGGGTTCGGGATTGCCCGAGCAGGCGTGAGACTGCAGGAGCAGCCATTGCGGCGCTGCAGTCATCGCGCGACGACCACCCGTTTCCCGCGCCGTCTCGGGTCTCCACGGTGAGCGGATTCGCGCCGGGAACGAGCAGCCCCGGTCGCTCGCCACGTTGCAAAGCCGTCATCGCCTCGGGCCAGGACGCCTCTTGCGACTAGCATTCAGGACGGATACCGGCATTATGCGGCGCGAGCAGTCACCGCTGCCGTCGAGACGCCCATGGTCAACAACGCGCAACTCGTCGTCTTTCGATTCTTGTTCGGCCTTCTGATGCTCATCGAGTCCTGGGGCGCGATCGGCACCGGCTGGGTTTATCGCGCCTTCGTGCTGCCGAGGGTCACCTTCCCCATCTTCTCGTTCGGGTGGCCACAGCCGCTGCCCGGGTATTGGATGTATGGCTACTTCATCACCATGGGCCTCACGGCCGCGGGCGTGATGTTGGGGTGGCGCTACCGATTGACCTCGACCGCGCTCGCCATCATGTGGACGGGCGCGTACCTCTTTCAGAAGACGCACTACAACAACCACTACTATCTGGCGGTCATGTTCTGCTGGGCGATGGTGCTTCTGCCGGCCGACCGCCGGGCCTCGCTCGACGCACGGCGCACCGACCACCGCGAACAGTGGTGCCCGAAGTGGATCGTCACCGCGTTCAAGCTCCAAGTGCTCATCGTGTTCGTGTACGCAGCGATCGCCAAGGTGTACCCGGGATGGTGGAGCGGCGACTACATCGGGGTCGTGTTCGGAGCGAAGACCCACTATCCGGTGATCGGCCCGCTGCTCGGTCAACGCTGGTTTCAGATGTTCATCACCTACTCGGGCATCTTCTTCGACGCCCTCGTCATTCCCGCGTTGTGGTGGCGACCGACGCGCTTGCTCGCCCTGGTCGGACTCGTGATCTTCAATGTGTTTAACTCGGTCGTGTTCCAGATCGGCATCTTTCCGTACCTGGTGCTGGCGCTGGCGGCCTTTTTCTTCACGCCCCAGACGGTCGAGTACTGGTTCCGCTGGTTGCCGGGGCTCGGAACGGGGCCGACCACCGAGCAGCCGGCCCCTCCCATGCATCCGGCCCTGCGGGCGGTCTTGGTCGGTTTCTTCGCGCTTCAGGTGCTCTTGCCGGTCCGTCACTACCTCATCCCCGGCGACGTCGCGTGGACCGAAGAAGGCCACCGCCTCAGCTGGCGGATGATGATGCACACCAAAAGCGGGAACCTCCGGCTGGTCGCGCGCGACCCCGCCACCGACCGCACCTGGGTGATCGATCAGTCGAAGTGGCTGACCCCGAAGCAGCGAACTCGCGTCGCCACCAAGCCGGAGTTTCTGTATCAGCTCGTCCAGATCTTGAAGGCCGACTTCGCGCGACAGGGCCTCGAGAACGTCGAGATCTACGCCGAACGAAGCAGGGTGTCGCTGAATGGCAGCCCAGCCTCGCCGTTGTACGACCCCGAGGTCGACCTCACCAAGGTCTCCTACGACACCTTCTGGCGCAGCCCCTGGGTGCTCGACCAAGGCTTAGCCGCACCATGACCACGACGAAGCCTTGATCCATGACCCGGACACAATGCCGAGCCGAACGAGTTCGACGTGCGTTGGCTTAGCTCGCCCTCACCCTCCGGACGCGGCCTCGCCGTCGGGGCTACGGATCACCACGACGTAGCCGTCCGGGTCCCGCAACCACATCTCGCGGTGGCCGGGGGCCGGGTTCACGTGGACGTCTTCCACGATTTCGGCCCCCAAATCACGAGCCCGCACCACCGCCGGGGCAACATCATTTCTTGCGGGGATACGGCGTCAGCTCGAGCCGCTCGATCGCGCCGCGCTGAATGTGGCGATAGACGTTGCGAACCGGATAGCTGTCGTTGGTGAGGTACCGCTTGAGAAGGTTGCCGTACAGCGGCTCGCCCAGGACACCGCTGACCCCGCCCGGCAGGGCGCTGAAGCCGCGGATCCGCCGCTTGCCCATCACGCCCACGTACCGGCGGTTCGGACCGGCCGAGAACATGAAGTCGTCGGCGTCCTGGGCTCGAGCCGAATGGCTCGACGCGTCGACCACACTGAAGCCACCATCGACCGGGTAGCCCGGCAGATCGCTGAGCGGAGGCGGAAAGCCGGCGGTCGCCGAGGGCAGGTTGAACGGGTCGCCCAAGGGGCTGTCGAAGACCACCCGGTGCAGGCGACCCCAGCGATAGTCGTCCTGGTGGGTCGAGTAGTCGAATGCCGGCGCAAACGGCTCCCCCGCCAGCCGATCGAGACCGTCCGTCAAGGATCGCAGGATGACGTAAGCGAGACGGTCCTGCGGGTCGTCGAGACCCGGCACCGCGAAGAAGTCGATGCCCGATGCACCGACACCGCCCCGGGTATCGAAGTTCTCGACCAGGTTACGCACCGCCGACATCGCCTGCGAGCTGCCCGGTGTCGGAAGCGATGGCAGTCCGACCGCTGCGGCGACATTGGCCATCGTTCCGTCGATGACCCGCCGGATGAACTGGCCGCGCCACACCGAATAAATGGTGGCTGCAACGCTGTTGTCGATCTCTTCGCGCGAAGGGAGAAACCGGTGCCCGGCGATGTCGCTTTCGTCGTAGCCCTCAGTGAGGCCGGTCGGCGCGCTGAAGTCCCAGCGCCGCAGGCGGCGGACAGCCTTTCGGACCCGCCCGTCGGCCGCCAGCTCGGCCAGCATGGGAGGCGCACCGCCCGCCTTCGCCCGCCGGAACGCCCGCTTGATATACGGCACGAAAACCTCGGCGTCGCCGAGCACGACGTCGGCCTGCACGGACTGCATGTCGGTGACATCGACTTTGCCTCGCTTGAACAGCGCTTCCAGGCGCCGGGTGATGCGGCTGACCCGCAGACCGTCGGCGTACCCGGGCGACAAGTAGTAGATTCCGCCGGTCTCCCGCAGGGTATTCAATGGATCGTTGTCGAGGGTGAGGCCGAGGGGGTCGTTGTTCGCGTTCACGACGAAGCCTCGGCGCGGATTGATCGTTCGCGGCATCTCGGCGAACGGCAGAATCTTGTAGGGCAGCGCCTGGGTGGGCCCCGGGTTCGGGTCCGGGATCCAGTCGTTGCCGCCGGTTCCGTTGCGGATGAAGTACGGCGGTGCGCCGACGACCGTGCCTGCTTCGAGGTCTTCTCGTAGCGGCGCCTCGGCCGAGGTCACGTACGCAATATTGCCGGCGCGGTCGGCGTACGAGAAGTTTTGCGACCCGACGTCGAAGAACTGGAGTGCCGCGATGAACTGGTCGAGGTCATCGGCCAGGTTGACCTGACGAAACGCGTCGAACTCTCGGGTGCCGGCGGAACCCACGTACGCCACCGAGAACGCGGTGCCCGTACCGGTCGCCGGGTCGAGCTCCAGCGAGATGATGGGGCCGTCGTTGCGACGGGGCACGATCAGGGTGGCGGCCGGGATGGGCCCGCCGGGGGGGAGGGTCACGACGTTGTCGGGAATGCCGTCACCGACGGTGTTCGCCCGAAACACCTCGGGGACCGGGATCAGGAAGTCGAGGGCCGGGTTCGGCGAAACGTGCACAATCGACAGCCCGCTCGGCGACCGGGGATCCGACACGATCGATTCCTCGAATACATCCGTCACGTCGAGTGGATTGACCGTCGATCCCCAACTGATATTGCGGTTTTGCCCCTGAATGATAAACGGCGCCCCCGGCACCGACTGGCCGACGACGTCGAAGCCCGCCCCGTGCAGGCCGGCCGGCAGGAAGGTGGCCGGACTGTCGAGGGCCAGGTGGGGATCGTTCGCTTGAATCGGTCGCCCAGACTTCGTCAGGCGACCCGAAACCACCCACTCGTTACTGCCCGCGTCGACCTCGCGCCGGTTCAGCGCCGCGCCCAGCATCGGATTCTTCTTCGCTTCTTCGAGCCAGCGCTTCAGGCGCTGGCGAGCCCGCATCGGTACGCCGGGGTGCCGATACTTCTGCTTCCCCCGAGCGGCAAGCGGAGGCCGTTGGGTCGACTCGGGAACGGTGGTCGTCGGGTCGAACGGCGCCGACCGGAAGAGGTCTTCGAAGAACAACGCGGTACCGTCGAAGCACACCGGTGAGCCCGGTACGCAGGCCGCCTGCGCCACGCCCTGGTAAGTCAGCAGACTCTCGGTCGTACCGATGTCGAGATCAAACGACAGGCTAAAGGCCAGCGCTTTACCGACCGCCAGGGTATCGATCGGCTTCCACGGTTCGAATCGAGTGATCTCGAGGGCGGCATACTCGGGGGGGAGCGGTCGCTCGGCCACCCACGCGTTGACCCCGGCCGCAAACGCTTCGAACGCTGAACGGAGCTCGGGCGAGATCGCGGCCTCCGACGCTTGAGCGCCGCGAAGGATACCTAAGGTTCGGATCTGGACATCCGACGGGATCGCGTCCGGACCGAGAAGCTCGGCCACCGTTCCGGCCGCGAACCGGCGGGAGAAATCCATCTGGAACAGCCGGTCTTCGGCCTGCATCCAGCCTTGCGCGAAGACCAGGTCGTGCTCGGTCTTGGCATAGATGTGCGGAATGCCGTCGGCGTCTCGGATGACTTTGACGGGATGGTCCAGCCCCGCAACTCGGATTTCGAACGTGTTCGCCTCCCCGCCTCGGGCGTGGGCGCGTCCCGCGAAGGTAAAGACGAGGGCGAACGCGGTGAGAACAAATGCGGCGGTACTCAGGTTCCGCCGGATAAGTGTCAGTGAGTGCATTGCGCGCTAGATGAACAAAAATTTCCCCTGAACGGAAACCCACAATGGGATAAATGACTTGACCAGCGCCCTTGCTGCAGCGCGGCAATCGAACTTTCAAGTCGTATGTGATGACGCTCAGACTGAGAAATCGGTAAAAGCGAGGTGCTCGATCCGCGCAAAGCCGACGGACGAATGGCACCGCAGCATCAGCGCTTTGCACGCCGCAGTGCGTCCGAGCTCCACAGTCTATGACGCAGCGAGCTGCGCTTCACGCGATCGAATTGACTCGGGATGTCGTGCTGGCGACGCCTCGCGTCGATAGCTTCCTTTAGTTGGGAATCAGCTCGATTCGCTCGACGGCGTCCCGCTCGACCTGGCGACGGACGTTGCGCACCGGGTAACTGTCGTTGGTGAGATAACGCATGAGCATGTTGCCGTAGAGAGGGCTGCCCAACACGCCACTCACCCCGCCCGGCAAGGCGCTCAAACCGCGGACCCGAAACCGTCCCATCACGCCGACGTAGCGGCGGTTCGGGCCGAAGCTGAACATGAAGTCGTCCGCATCCTGGGCGCGGGCCGAGTGGCTCGACTCGTCGACAACGCCGAAACCTCCATCGACTGGATAGCCTGGCAGGTCGCTGAGCGGCGGAGGGAAACCTGCGGCAGCTGACGGCAGGTCGAAGGGGCCTCCGAGCGGGTTGGAAAACACCACCCGGTGCAGACGACCCCAGCGATAGTCTTGTTGGTTCGTCGACCGTTGAAAGGCGGGCGCGAACGGCTCGCCAGCCAGGCGGTCGAGCCCGTCGACCAAGCACTGAAGGATGACGAAGGCCAGGCGGTCCTGGGGATCCGCGAGCCCCGGGACGGCGAAAAAGTCGATGCCCGAGGCGCCAACCCCGTTTCGCGTTTCGAACCGTTCGACGAGGGTACGAACCGCCGCGATCGCCTGCGTGCTGCCCGGGGTCGGGAGCGAGGGGACGCCGGTCGCCGCGGCGAGATTCGCCACCGTTCCGTCGATGACCCGGCGGATGAACTGCCCGCGCCACACCGAGTAGATGGTGGTGGCGACGCTGTGGTCGATCTCTTCGGTCGACGGCGGCAGTCGATGGCCCGCGATATCGCTGACGTCGAAACCCTCGACCATGCCCGTGGGGGTGCTGAAGTCCCAATTCTGCAGGCGGCCTACCGCCTGACGCACGCGAAGATCCGAGGCCCAGCGGGCCAGCATCGGGGGGGCCCCGCCCGCGTCTGCACGCTGAAAAGCGCGCTCGATGTACGGCACGAAAAACTCAGCATCGCCCATGACGACGTCGGCCTGCACGGCCTGCATGTCTTGGACGTCGACTCGGCCCTGCTCGAATAGCGCCTCGAGGCGCCGGGTCGCCCGACCCGCTCGCAGCCCATCGGCATACCCGGCCGAAAGGTAGTAGATGCCGCCGGTCGGTCGGAGGGTATTCAAGGGATCGTTGTCGATGGTGAGGCCCACCGGGTCGTTGTTCGCGTTCACCACGAAACCGCGAGGCGGATTGATGGCGCGCGGCATCTCGCTGAACGGGAGCACCCGGTACGGTAGGGCCTGGGTGGGGGTCCGGTTCGGGTCCGGGATCCAGTCGTTGCCGCCCGTCCCCTCGCGAACGAGGAACGGCGGTGCACCGTTCACCGTGCCCGCTTCGAGGTCTTCTCGCAGGGGCGCCTCAGCCGACGTGATGTACGCGATATTTCCGGACCGGTCAGCGTACGAGAAGTTTTGGGAGCCGACGTCGAAGAATTGAAGGGCTGCGATGAATTCATCGAGATGGCTCGCCAGGTTGGCTTGACGGAAGGCGTCGAACTCCCGCGTGGGCGCGTAACCGACGTAGGCCACCGAGAACGCTTCACCCGTGCCGGACGCCGGATCGAACGCCAACGAGATGATCGGTCCGTTGTTGCGGCGGGGTACGATCAGCGTCGCCGCGGGAATGGTGTCGCTGGGGGGCAAGGTCACGACGTTGTCGGCAACGCCGTCGCCGATCATGTTCGCCCGAAAGACCTCGGGGACCGGAATCAAGAAGTCGAGGGCAGGGTCGGGCGACCGGTGAACGATCGAGAGCCCGCTGGGCGATCGAGGATCCGCCACGATCGATTCCCGGTACACATCGGTCACGTCGAGCGGATTGACCGTCGAGCCCCAGCTGATGTTTCGGTTCTGCCCCTGAACCACGAACGGCGAGCCGGGCACCGCCTGACCGATCACGTCGAAACCCGCGCCGTGCAGCCCGACGGGCACGAAAGTGGCGGGGTTGGTGAGCGGCAGGTGAGGATCGTTCGCTTGAATGGGTCGGCCCGATTTTGTCAAGCGGCCGGAGACCACCCACTGGTTGCTGCCCGCACGAGCCTCGCGGCGGTTCAGCGCCGGGGCCAGCATCGGATTCTTCTTTGCCTGTTGAATCCAATCCTTGAGTCGATTGCGACCACGCGGAGAAAGGCCGGGATGCCGATAGGCGGTGCGCGCCGCTCGCGGAGGCGGCTGGCTGGCTTCGGGCACGGTGGTCGTCGGGTCGAAAGGCGCCGAGCGGAAGAGGTCTTCGGAGAACAGCGCCGTGCCGTCAAAGCACGCGGGCGAACCCGCCGCGCAGACCGCCTCGCCCAAGCCTTGGTACGTCAGAAACTGTTCGGTGCGTTCGATGTCGAGTTCGAACGAGAGATTGAACGCGAGCCCTTTTCCGACCACGACGCAGTCGAGGGCCGTCCAAGGTTCGAAGCGGCTGACTTCGAGCCCGGCATATTCCGGCGGCAGCGGATGCTGGTCGACCCATGCGTTGACCCCCGCCGCGAACGCTTCGTACGCGGCTCGCAGTTCGGGCGAGACGCCGCCCAGCGATGCCTGCGCACCCCGAAGGAGGCCCAGGGTCCGGATTTGAACGTCCGCCGCAATGGCCTCGGGGCCGACGAGCTCGGCGACCGTTCCCGCCGCGCCCCGCCGCGACAGGTCCATCTGGAACAATCGGTCTTGGGCCTGTACCCAACCTTGGGCGAAGACCAGGTCATGTTCGGTCCGCGCGTAGATGTTGGGAATGCCATCGGCATCCCGGACGATGGTGACGGGATGGTCCAGCCCCGCAATCTGGATTTCGGTCGTTGGGGCGACCTGAGGTTGGGCATCGGCTCGGCCGGCCGGCGCGCAAACGAAGGCGACGGCGGAAACGATGACGGCCGCGGTCAAGCACCGCCACCGGAGAACTGAAAGCTGTATGCGCATCACCCCTACGGTGAACAAGAATCTGGGGTCCGGACACCGGACAACCGGCGGAGTGCAAAACACCGCGTCCGTTATCGCGGTGGGCAACGGCGCTTTCGTAAGGAGTCAAGGCCGAGGCGAATGCGTAACGTCTCGGCGACCGCTGAGGCGAGCGCCCGAGCATCCCCGGTTAAATGACGGTGACGTGCTTCGCGCCGGAAATGATCGGGCGGCCGATGGGGGTCACGAGCTCGCGCGCAGGCCGAGTCGCTCGAACTGGCCAGCGCCGTGCAGTTCGCAGACAGCCACGTGAGGTCACGAGCTCGCGCGCAGGCCGAGTCGCTCGAACAGCTCTTGGTCGCGCGCGTGCTCCGGATTGGGGGTGGTCAACAGTCGCTCGCCATAGAAGATCGAGTTGGCTCCCGCATACAAACACAGAGCCTGCATCTCGTCGCTCATCGAGCTTCGGCCCGCCGACAAGCGAACGCGGGAGCGGGGCATCAGGATGCGGGCCACGGCGATCGTTCGCACCATCTCGAACGGGTCGAGCGTCGCCGCGCCGTGCAGGGGCGTGCCTGGCACCTGCACCAGCTGGTTGATCGGCACCGACTCGGGCGGTTCGGGCATGGACGCGAGCGTCATCAGCATCCCCGCGCGTTGGGTCCGGCTCTCACCCATCCCGATGATGCCGCCGCAACAGACCTTCATCCCGGAGTCCCTTACATGTCCGAGCGTCTCGAGCCGATCTTCGAACTGACGGGTGGTGATGATGTGCCCATAGAACTCGGGGGCGGTGTCGATATTATGGTTGTAGTAGTCGAGGCCCGCTTCTTTGAGGCGGGCCGCCTGGGCCGAGGTGAGCATGCCCAGCGTCAGGCACGTCTCGAGCCCGAGCTCTTTGACCGCCTTGACCATCTCGACGATGACTTCGAGGTCTTCGTCGCGCGGGCTGCGATACGCGGCCCCCATGCAGAAGCGCTGAGCTCCCCCCTCTTTCGCCGCCGCGGCGCGCGCTCGCACTTCATCGACGGCCATCAACGGCGTCCGGCGATCTTTGTCGTCGTAGCGCGACGCCTGCGGACAATACGCGCAGTCTTCGGGACACCCGCCCGTCTTGATGCTGAGCAGCTCGCTGAGTTGCACCTCGCGCGGGTCCCAATGGGCGCGGTGAACTTCATGGGCGGAGTGCAGCAGGTCGAAGAACGGTCGCTCGAACCACGCGAGCGTCTCTTCGAGGGTGGGGGGGGCTGAAACCGATGCTGTCACGGTCATCCACGAGACGCTCGACCAGGACTGACGTGAGGTCAAGACCTCCAGCCACTCCTGGGGTCGCGCGCATCGCCGTCGACCGTCGGACTTAGCGCAAAGGGGTCCTGGAACCGATTCCTTGGACGACCTAGCCCCTGTTCGGTGATCAGGGGCAGGCCGAGCTGGCCCGAAGCATCGAACGGACCAGGCGTGACCGGACGGGCCCGGTCGCTCAGGCCTTGGCCAGCTCGACGAGGTCTGCGAAGCCCTTGGGATCGTGGACCGCCACGTCGGCGAGCATCTTTCGGTCGACCTCGACGTTGTGTTTCTTCAGGCCAGCCATGAAACGCGAGTAGCTGAGCTCGTGGGTGCGGGCCGCGGCGTTGATGCGGACGATCCACAACCGGCGGTAGTTGCGCTTGTTGTTCTTGCGGTCACGGTAGGCGTGCCGAAGGCCTTTTTCCACCGTGGCCATCGCGGCTTTGATGATGGTGGAGCGACGCCCCATGGCGCCTTTGGCGAGCTTGAGCCACTTCTTGTGTCGGCGTCGTCCTTTGACGCCGCGGGTTGCGCGAGCCATGTCTTGCTATCCTCTGAGGGTCTTCGCGTAAGGCTATTTCGCCGTCGCGTAGTAGGGGAGCATCCGCTTGAGATGCACTTCGTCGCTGGGGTGAATGAGCGCCTTTTCGCGCAGGCGGCGCTTCCGCTTCATGTTCTTGTTCGACAACAAGTGGCGCCGGCCCTTCTTGGCGTGCTTGAACTTGCCGGAGCCGGTGACCCGGAAGCGCTTGGCGGCCCCTCGGTTGCTCTTCATCTTTGGCATCGTCGCGTCCTCTGGGTCCCAATGTTCGTTCGCCGAGCCGACGCTTGAGGACCTGCCGCAGATCCGGTCGACACTCGGGAACGTCATTCAACGAGCGGCGGATCACCCGCGGCCCGCTCAACGGGCCCGTCGTACTATCAGCGCCTGTCGATTCCGCCAACGCTTTTCTGCTCCGAAAAGCATCAAAGCGCTTCGACACGTCTCAGGCGCGGGGAAGCGTAACCGGGGCCATCGGGCTCAGCTCGAGCGGCTCGGTCGGCGCTTCGTCGGGCACCGCGTGCAGCCGAACGGCACCATCCGGGTCGATGTAACCCCACAGCGCCCAAACGCCGTTGGCCATCCGCAGGAACCGGCCCCGGTCGGCCAGATCGTCGAGGGCGGTCGAAAACGGGTCGAGACGCACCGTTCCCATCCGGGGACCATCCGAAGCCTCCGGCGGCCCCACGAAGATCAGCCCCGACTCGACGTGCAGCCGCAGTCGAGCGACCGGCTGGTCGGCCGGCGGAGGCTCGGCCAGGATTCGCACCGGCACCGGGTCGGCCTGGGGCAAACCCAAGCATGCGATGTCGCCGGCGCCCAGCCGCTCGGCGTGTCGGCGGGGCCGGCCCCCGGTCGCCAGGTCTTCCACCACCCGCTGGGGATCGAACAGGGCAACCGCGCCGCCCGAGATCGCGAGATCCGTGACCTCCACGGCCTTCAGCGCTTCACGGCGCTCCATTTCGACCCGCCGGCGGACCGATCGCCGCCGCAAGTCGTGCAGGTTCGTGGTCACCTGGGGCGGAATCGCAGCCAGGCGGCGCGCGAATTGCTCGAGCTCTTCGTGCTTCTTTTCCTTGGCGAGCTGCATGACCGTGAAGGCCGCATCTCGGCCCATCTCGGTGAGCACCGTCGCCGCCTCGGAGGTGCCGGCCAGGAAGGCCTCGACGTGGGCTTCGATGGTGGTGAGGTCGCCTTCCGGTGGAACCGGTGACTTTCGCTTGGCCTTCGGCTTTGGCTTCGCCTTGCCCTTGCTCTTGCCTCCGGTCTGCTTCCCCATCGGTGACGCACCGAGTGGTCCGGGTCTGAACCGATTGTCAAACCCTTCCCGCCCTCTCGGTCATGCGGTTCGTTTCCGCCACCCAGGGGGCTCCGGCCCGAGGCGACAGACCCTTCGCAAGCCGCAATCCGCGCACAGCCCAGGGTCCCGGCGCTGAGGGCAAGCACCGCTGATGCCCAGGTGGCACAAAGCCATGTCGTATCGAAGGGGGTCCGACGGCGCGAGCTTTCGGAGCGCCGCCGTGATGTCCAACGCGGTCTTGAGGTCGTTGCTCGCGCGGGCGGTGAGGCCCAGATAGCGGCCGATGCGGGCGATGTGGGTGTCGAGCGGCATGATCAGCCGGGCGGGGTCGACCCCGGGCGCCAGGGTCTGCCAAGTGCCCAAATCGATGCCGTCGTCGGGCCGGATCATCCACCGAAGGTACAGACACAGGCGCTTGGCGGCCCCGCTGGTCGTCCGGGGGAGCAAGAACCGTAAACCGTAGCTCAGCGGCGCGGGCAGCGCTTCGGTCAGTCCCGAGACGAAAGCGTCCATCGCCCCCACGTACGGTCCGGGGGGTTGAGCCTCTGAATGGCACAGAAACGCTCGCCCGAGACTGCCATGCCGTCGGCGGACCGCTCGGATGGCGCGAAGGAAATCCGGCAGATCTCGCCCTCTTTGAAACCGATATACGAAGCCTTCGAGGCGAGCCGCCTTGCGCCCCCCATCGACCGCCTGGGCCGGCGACGCGCCCAAGACTTGAAGAACCGCCCCCGCCTTCGCTTTGATCGACGTGACCCGCCCGTAGGCCAGCATGGCGACGATCAGGCCCGCGACTTCTTGGTCGTGCGGGTCCGGATAGCGCCGCACGAGCTCGATGGGATCATTTTCAATCAGGGCGACGCGATCCGCTTCATTCACCAGTCGGTCGAGCTCACGACGGAGCGTCGTCGAAGCGACCGTACCAGTAACGTTGCCCACGGCGGTCGTCGCGGGATACACTCTCGCCTCAGGGGCACTATCCATGGGCATTCGCGTACTGGTGGTCGAGGATCAGCCCAAGATCCTCAAGGCGCAAATCAGGCTGCTCGAAACATTCGACGAGATCCAGATCGTTGGCGAGGCCCTGTCCGGCGAACGCGCCCTCGAGCTCGTCGACGAGGTTCAGCCGGAGGTCATCCTGCTCGACCTCGGCCTGCCCCAGATGAGCGGGATCGAGGTCACTCGTCGGGTCAAGAAAACCCACAAAGAGATCGAGATCCTGATCTTCACGATCTTCGACGAGGAAGAGAAGGTCACCCAAGCGATCGTCGCCGGGGCGGCCGGTTACCTGCTGAAGGGGACGCCGGTCGAAAAGATCGTCGAAGCGATCAAAGACGTGCACGCGGGCGGAGCCGTGATCCAGCCCAACCTGGCCCGCTCGCTGCTTCGGCTGATCGGCTCGGCGGCCGCGCCGCCAGAGATGGGCCCGGCCGCCTCGCTGCTCACCGATCGCGAGCTCGAGATCCTCCAGATCATCGCGAAGGGGCTGTCGAACAACGAGGCCGCCAAGGTCCTGGGCCTGTCGAAGGCCACGATCCGAACGCACCTGGAACACATCTACGAAAAGCTGGATGTCACAAACCGTGTGGAAGCGGTCACCGAAGGAATCCGACAGGGGATCATCAACCTTTAGGGATGACGCTTTTCGAAGGACGCTTGGAGAATGACGGAAGAGGCTGAAGAGTCGCTCCGCGGCTCCGATGATCTTCCGCGAGTCAAAAGATGAGACAGGTACGCCAGCACGTAATCGCCCTAGGGCTTGGCCTGGCCGGTCTCGCGGCGCCCGCCCACGCCGCGCCCGCACCGGGAAAAAACACCGCGCCCCCGCTCGAAAAAGTTCTCGACGCCGAGCTTCCGAAACGGATGCGAGGCCGCACGCGGCCCGCCGGGTCCAAAGCCCTGCTCTTGGGCACCGCGCGCCCCCTCGCGAAAGCGACGGAAGCGCTCGGCCGGGGGGACCCAGAGGCGGCCCTCAAAGCGCTCGAAGGCTCCCGTTCCGACCTGGTCCTCGACCGCGAGGCGCTCCTGCGCGGCGACGCGTATTCCGCCCTCGGCAAGCACGAATCCGCCCTCGCCGCCTACGCGACCGCCCTCGAGCACGCCGAGGTCCTCGACATCGGCCTCGACGCCACCCGCGGCCTTCGCAAGACCCTTCGGGTCCTCGAAATGCGGGAAGAAGAGCTCACGGTCACCGACGCCCTGCTCGACGTTCGCAACGTCGACCATCGCGCCGACCTGATGTTGGCCCGCGCGCAAGCGCTCTTTGCGTTGGGTCGCCATGACGATGCCGCCCGCCAGGCGTGGCGGGTCATGCTCGACTACCCGACCGCCGGCGTGTCCCAAGAGGCCGAGGTGTTGCTCGAAGAACTGAGCCAAAAGGGCGTCGAAGCACCGACCACCCCCGGCCGCCTCGAGTTGGCGCGGATCCGCAACCTGATCCGCGCGGGCGCCTTCAAACGAGCGGAGCGCGCGCTCGAGGCCTTTGAAAAGGCCCATCCCGACATGGACAAGCCGGCCCTGATGCGCCGGCTCGACCTCCTGCGCCGGCAGGGTCGCCGCAGCGAGGAGCGGACGCTCCTCGAAACCCTCTACAAGCAGGGGCTCTCCTCCGACGAGGGTCCGATGGTCCTTCACCGTCTGGCGAGCATCGCGATGAAGGAAGACAACAACCCGCTCGCGATCCAGTACTTCGATGAGCTCGAAAGTAAGTTCGCGAACACCTCGCTCGCTCGGGAGGGCGCTTACCTCGCCGCCTGGCTCCCTTACAACAGCGGCGACAACCTGGAGACCCACCGCCGGATGATCCGGTTCACCGAGCGGTATCGGCGCTCGGGCAAGCGCACCGAGGCGCTCTGGTTCGCGGGATGGTCCGCGTACCTGGCCGGAGAGTACGGAAAGGCCGAGAGCGCCTGGAAGACCCTGATCGACGAGCACGGCAACAGCGTGCTGGTGCTGCATGCGTGGTACTGGCTCGGTCGGATCGCCCAAAAACAAAAGAAGCCCGACGAGGCCCGAAATCGCTTCCGACAGGTCCTCAAGGCGGCACCGATGACCTACTACGGCTTTTGGTCTCAGGCTCGACTGGAGGAGCTCGGCGAAAAGACGGTCTTGAGCCCGCCGCCGCCCGAACCCCCTTCGCCGTCGTTCACGGACGTCGTGGCTCGGCTCGGGGCGAACCGCCCCCGCTTGGTCGATCGCGCGGTGGTACTGCACGCCGCCGGCCTGGAGACAGAAGCGGAGCGAGAGCTCCGCGCGGCCAGTCAAGCGTTCCGAAGAGTCAACGACACCGAGGGCCGTACCGTCGTGGCCGACATGCTGCACCGCCTCGGAGCGCACTATCTCGCCTTCGTGCTCGCCTCCTCGATCACCGACGAAGGCGGCGAGCTGCAGACCGGTGAAGCGTGGGCCTGGACCGCGTGGCGGCAGTCCTATCCGGACGCCTTCGAAGACGAGGTCAAGTCCGCGCAAGAGGCGCACGACGTCGAGACGAATCTCGTCTGGGCGGTCATGCGCACCGAGAGCAGCTTCCGGCCTCGGATTCGAAGCCCCGCCGGGGCCCGGGGCCTCATGCAGATCATGCCCAAGACCGCCCAGGCCATCGGGCGCCGGGCCAAAAATGGCCGGCGCCACGCGGCTCGATTCCGCGAGCCGCGCAGCAACGTGTGGCTGGGCGCGTGGTACTTGAGGCAGCTTTCGGATCGCTACGACGGCCAGATGGCCGCCGCGATCGCCGCCTACAACGCGGGACCGATCGCCATGGACCGGTGGCTCGCTTCGCACGGGGGCGCGCCCCTCGACGAGTTCGTGGAGCGGATCCCGTACAAAGAGACGCGCCGGTATACCCGCCGAGTCATGGAGACCTACTTCGTCTATCGAAAGCTGAAAGGGCTACCGTTGCCCGAGCTTCCCGACGTGCTGGCCAAAACGGACCCCGAAGGCGACGTCCGCTTCTGACGGGGGGGGGCCCGACGCCAAGTGCATTCGCGCCCCTTCTTCGCTCACTTCGGTCGGTGCGCGGCTTCGCCTCGCGGCGAAGTCTGGCTCTCGGCGGGGGCGGTATTGTAAGACGGTTCGGTGCTGGATCTCGCGAAGGCGCTGAATCCCGAGCAGTACGAGGCCGCGACCACCATCGATGGGCCTCTTTTGGTCCTCGCCGGGGCCGGTAGCGGCAAGACCCGGGTGCTCGTCCATCGGATCGCTTACATCCTGGCCGAAAAGCGGGCGGCCCCTTGGCAGATCTTCGCCGTCACGTTCACCAACAAGGCCGCCCAGGAGATGAGGGGGCGCCTTCGGGTGTTGATCGGTCCCGAGATCCAGGAGGCGTGGATCGGCACCTTTCACTCGCTGTGCGGGCGCATCCTCCGCCTCGAAGGGAACCGGCTGGGCTTCGATCCGGGCTTCACGATCTACGACGCCGACGATTCTCGCCGGCTATTGAAGACGATCATGGAGGAACAGGGCATCGACCCGACCAGCCACGGAACGCCCGTCCCCTCCGTCGCCCACGAAATCGACAAGGCCAAGAACGCCGGCCTGACCCCGTCGGCGTTCGCCGACCAACCTCGGAAGTTCGAGACCCCCGGCTACCGGGCGGCCCGGCGGATCTATCCCAAGTACCAAAAGGCCCTGGCGAAGGCGAACGCGATGGATTTCGGCGACCTTCTGTTGTGGGCGCTCGAGCTGATGAAGCATCACCCCGAGGCCAAGCGGAGGTTCGGTCGGCGGTTCCGATACGTGCTGGTCGATGAGTTTCAGGACACCAACCGAGTGCAGTACCAACTGCTCCAGCAGCTGGTGGACGACCACAACAACTTGGCGGTCGTGGGCGACGACGACCAATCCATCTACCGATGGCGCGGGGCCGACGTCTCGAACATCTTGGGTTTTCAGCGCCAGTTTCCCGACGCCAAGATCGTCAAGCTCGATGAAAACTATCGCTCGTCCGGCAATATCTTGGCGGCCGCGAACGCGGTCATCCGACAGAACACCAACCGCCACGATAAGACCCTGCGCACGGAGGCCGCCCCCGGCGATCCGGTCGCGGTGACCCTGGTCGAAACGGGAGAGGACGAGGCGGCGGTCGTCGCCCGAGCCATCCTCGAAGAGCAGCGGGACGATGCCGACCTCGCGGCCGACGCGTTCGCGATCCTGTACCGCCAAAACGCCCAGTCGCGGGCTTTCGAAGAGGCCTTTCGGCGCTACCGGATTCCTTTTCGCATCGTCGGGGGCACCGGCTTTTATGAACGCAAAGAGGTCAAAGACGTGCTCGCTTACCTGCGGGTGACCGCCAACCCGAGGTCCCGCCAAGACTTCGAGCGCATCGCCAACGTCCCGAGCCGGAAGATCGGCCCTACGACCCTCGCCCGGCTGCGAGCGGCCGGTGACCGGACCGAACGCGAGGGCGCCGAGCTTCTCGGCCTCGATGACGCAGTGCTCAAGGAAGCGGGACTCGGCCCTGCAGCGCTCAAGAAGCTGCGGGCCCTCGAGGAGCTGTTACGGTCGTTCCGTGAGGTCGCCGAGCGCGCGAGCGCGGCCGAGGTAGCCATCGAGGTGATCGAGAAAACCGGCTACATCGCCCACCTGCAGCAGTCCGACCCGGCGAGCGCCGAGGATCGGATCGCCAACGTCAAGGAGCTCGTCTCGTCGATCGCCGAGCACGAGAGCCAGGTCGACGACTCGGCGGGGCCGCTCCAGAGCGACGACCCAGAGGCGATGGGCGGCCTCGGCCTCACCGGGGCCCGCACCCCGCTGCAAGCGTTTCTGGATCAGGCCGCCCTGACGTCCGCCGACGACTCGGAGCACAGCGGCGCCGTGACGCTCATGACGCTGCACGCCGCGAAGGGGCTGGAGTTTCCCGTCGTTTTCGTCGTGGGCATGGAGGAAATGACGTTTCCGAGCCGTCGGGCCATCGACGACATCGACCCCGCCGCGATGGAGGAGGAGCGGAGGCTCTGCTACGTCGGCATGACCCGAGCCATGCGTCGCCTGTACCTGTCCGCGGCGCGGTACCGGCGCATCTACGGCCAGGAAGAGGTTCGGCGGCCGTCCCGATTCCTGGGTGAACTACCGGACGCGGTGGTGGGTAATTTTCCCGAGCTCGACAGCGCGCGTCGATGGGCCCGAATGGCCGAATCCAATCGTCTCGAGAGTCCCGAGGCGGTACCGACGACCGAGCGAGGGGGAGACCGGATCGAATATGACACCATCCCCCACCGGACCGACGTATCAGCCGATTCCCTATCATCCCATTCCGGAGGACCTTCCAGAGGGTCCAAACCGGTCCCCACAACGGTCCCCACAGCGGCCCAAAAAACGGATTCCACCTGGGTTTCCGAGGGCTTCGAGGGTGGCCCGGCGGCCGGGGAACCCGTCGAACACAATCTCTTCGGGCGTGGAATCGTGCGCAGCGTCGACGGCTCGGGCCCGAAGGCCCGATTGACGATCGAATTTCCCGACCACGGAATGAAGAAGGTCGTCGCCCGTTTCGTGAAGAGGGTGCACGGATCGTGATAAATTGTCCCCGCGGGTGATGGACGTACGTTGCGAGAATTGCGGAACTGAATACGAGTTCGACCTCAACCGGGTCGGACCTCAAGGGGTCACTGTCAAGTGCACCCATTGCGGCAATGTGTTCAAGGTGCACCGACCTGATCGACGCCGCCGCGTGATGCGGGGGGCATCGTCGATCGGCGCGGGGCCGCAGGGCCGCGAGTGGCTGGTCCGGCGCCCCGACCGTCAGATGGTGGCGTTTCGAGAGCTCACCACCCTCCAAAAATGGATCGTCGAAGGGCGCATCGGACGCGAAGACGAGATCAGCAAGAACGGCGAGACATGGAAGCGACTCGGCAACATCATGGAGCTCGAGCCGTTCTTCAGCGTGTACGAAAAGGCGCAGACGTTGAACCGAATGATCGATCAGGGAGCCAACATCGCGCCGGTGCCCACCCGCGGCTCGGACGTCTTCCCTTCGTTCAAGTCTGCCCACTCATCCGTTGCTCCTGCTTCGAGCATCTCGCAGCCCGCCATGTCGGTCCCGACTCTGAGCCCGGACTCGCGCCCTACGTCCAGCCTCAGCCACAAATCGATCAGCGCACCCATCCAGCCCACGTTGCCGCCGCCCGTGCCTCCCCCCACCCGGCAATCCTCCGCCGTCTCGGACGGGTCGGCCGCATCGCGCAACAGCTTTGACCCGGCCGAACCTCGCCCCGCCGCCGGCGCGTCCTTCGCTCCCTCCGTGGCGTCCTCCTTCGAAGAGGCGGCGACCCACACCAACGGCGCGGGTGACACCGAAGCGCCGCCGATCCCGTCCACGCATCCGGTGGCCGTTCGTTCCCGCGTGGCCGATGCGCGACCGGTTCATGAGCGTCACTTCGCCGGCGCCAACTTTGGCTCGACCGCGAGCCTGCTGAACGCGGGCCCCGACGGCGACGACGCCCTGCCTGGCCCGGGCGCCCTCGACTACGAACTGCCCCCCGCGGCCTTCGGAACCCGCTCCCTCGACATCCCCGACCAGGTCATGGGCAACGAGGATATCGTCGCCGACTTCCGGCGCACCCGTAGCCGCCATCGATGGCTCGTCGCCGTCGCGCTTCTACTGTTCCTGGGCGCGGGAGCGGCGGCGGCGGTCGCCGCCTACGGTCCCCAAGACAATCCTTTGTCAGCCCTCGCGGTCGAGTACGGCATCCGCCGAGCCCCGAAGCCGGGCGCCGACTTCCGGCCTCAGCTCGAAGAATCGCTGGCCGCCCTCGACCGCGACACCGAAGACAGCCGCACTCGGGCCCTTGCGCTGTTGGCCGCGCTCTATGCCGAGCACCCCGATGATCCCGAGGTGGCGCCGTGGCGCCCGTTTGTGGCCGCGACCATCGCTCGCGGCCACCAGCGGGCGCTCGCCGACCACGAAGAGCGCCAAGATCCGAACGCCGAACGAACCGCCGCCACCCAGCGCGCGCGCTCCAAACGATTGGTCGACCAGGCCAACGACTGGCTTCGGGGCGTTCAGAAAGCAGCGCCCGACCGCCGCGAGGTTCGGCTCGCGGAAGCCGCGATCGCCCTGGCCGAAGCCGAGCCCGACGCGGCGCGCGAAGCTCTTCAGATCGTGGCCGCGACCCATCCTGAACACCGTGCCGACCCGGTGTGGTTGCATCTATCCGCGGAGGCGACGGCGATATCGCCCGACGCCAGCCGCGAGGCCCTCATTCAGGCCCAAAAGCGCCTCCGAACGGCGGTAGCCGCCCGCCCGGAGATGATCCGGGCCCGGGTGCTGTTGGCCCGGATCGCCCACCGCCGAGATCACATGGAAGAGGCTCGAACGCTGATCGACGGCGTGCTCGAAGACGTGCCGGAGCACGAAGAAGCCCAACGGCTGAAGGGCGCGTGGGCACCGCCGCCCCCGCCACCGCCTCCGGCGAAGGTGCGCAAACAGCGCCCTCGGCGAACGCGCACCTATGAGCAGTGGCTCGCCGTCGGAGACAGCCTCCGCCAGCGCGACCGCCCGGAGCAGGCCCTCGACGCCTACGACGCCGCGGCGCGACTTTCGCCCGAGGCCGTGGGTCCCGAGGTGGGCAAAGGCTGGTGTCTGCTCGACCTCGATCAACCGGAGGTCGCGCTGGTCACTTTCACGAAGGCCAATGAAAAGGCCCCCGACAACCCGGAAACGTACTATGGCCTCGCCGAGACCTATCGAATGCTCGACCGAGCCCCGGAGGCCGTCGCGGCCTACAAAGAGTACCTGAAGCGAGCACCGGCCGAGACCCCGGAACGGGTGGCCGTCGAACGCCAGATCGCCCTGCTCGAAGAGTGATGTCCTCCTCGGGATCGCTGCGTGAAACCTTGCTTCGGGTGGGAACGCTCGCGGCATTGCCCGCCGACGAACTGGCGCCAGCGGTGGCCAAGATCGTCGAACACACCGAACGCCTCATGACCGTCGATACGGAGGGAGTCGAGCCGACCTACACCTATCCTCCACCGGCCGCCCTCGACCTGGATGCGTCGAACCGGTTCGAGGGCGAAGACATCGAGCCGGCCGAGCTCCGGGCCGGGTTCGTCGAGCGCGAAGAAGACCGACTCATCGTGCCGGCGCCGGCGGCCGGCCAACCATCTTCATGAAATCCCGGTTGCGGGACCTTCGGCGTTGCCTCCGCGAGGGCCGGACCACCGCCGTCGAGATCGTCGAGCAATGCTTGGAGGCGGTCGAGGCGACCGCCCATCTCAACGCTTGGGTCACCGTGGACGCGGCCGGCGCGCTCGCCGCGGCCCGACGGGTCGACGAGCAGCAAGTCTTCGGCCCGCTGGCCGGAGTTCCGGTCGCCATCAAAGAAAACCTGTGGATCCGCGGCCAGCCCCTGACGGCGGGTTCCCGCATTCTGACCGGCGTCCGAGCGCCGGCGGACGCCACGGCGGTCGCCCGGCTTCGAGCGGCCGGCGCGATCATCGTCGGTCAGACCAACATGGACGAATTTGGCATGGGGAGCTCGACCGAGCTCGGCCAAGCCGGTCCGGTCGATAATCCCCACGCCCCTGGCCGAGTGGCGGGCGGATCGTCGGGGGGCAGTGCAGCGTCAGTGGCGGCGGAAGTGGTTCCCGTCGCGCTGGGTTCCGACACCGGCGGATCGGTCCGCCAGCCAGCTGCCTTGTGCGGAGTGGTGGGCTGGCGGCCGACGTGGGGGCGGGTGAGCCGGCGCGGCCTCGTGGCCTTTGCGAGCTCCCTCGACACCGTCGGCCCGATCGCGACCAGCGTGGTCGACGCGGCCGAAGTCTTGGCGGTCATCGCGGGGAGGGACCGCGCCGACGCCACCTCGTCCGGCCGCGACCTGAGCGACCTGCGGGAGACCCTCGAGGGCCTATCGGCCGAATCCCCGCCTGGGCGACGACCGCTGGCGAAGCTTCGAGTCGGCGTCCCTCCGGTGCCGGTCGCGGTGACCGACCGGGTGTCGGAGGGGGTCGACCGTGCAGCCAAGATTCTGCGGGACGCAGGGGCGGAGCTGGTCGACGTCGACCTCCCCCACGCCCGGTTCGCGCTGAGCACCTACTTGGTTCTGTCGGCGGCGGAAGCCAGCTCGAACTTGGCCCGGTACGACGGCGTTCGTTACGGCCGGCGCGCCCCGAACGCCGACGACCTCGACGACCTGGTCCGGCGGAGTCGCCGAGAGGGTCTAGGGCCGGAAGTCCAGCGGCGGATCCTCATGGGGACTTTCGTGTTGTCCCATGAGCAGGTCGGGGTTCTTTTCGACCAGGCGGCTCGGATCCGAACCCTGATCATCCAGGACTACACCGAGGCCTTCGCGAAGTGCGACCTCCTTCTCGGTCCCACCACGGCGGAGCCCGCCTTCTTGCGAGGTCTTCGAACCGCGGAGCCGCTCGCGATGTACAGGAGCGACGAGCTCACGGTCGGGCCGAGCCTGGCTGGCCTGCCGGCGCTGTCTATGCCCTTGGGGCACCCGCAGGAGAACTTGCCACTCGGTATTCAACTCGTTGCCCCGTGGTGGAAAGAAGCCCATCTCGTGAGGGTTGGCACAATGATCGAAGCGGCGACGCCCTGAGTCAGGGAGGCCCGGCTCGGTTGAAACCGACCCCGTTCGCGCATAGCGTTCGGCCACCATGTTGCTGACGACGCTGATTCTGACCGCCTCGATGTCCGTCGCCCAGGCTGAGCCCAGCCGGGAAGACGTGAAGGCCGTATTCGACCACTACTACAACGGAAACAAGGCTATCCTGGTCGAAGCCGTTCTGTGCAAGACCATCGAAACCAAGGACAAAGAGACCCGTCACGACTGCAAAGAGACCTTCGGGAGCCAGGCCGCGAAGAACGACCGCGTCGCCGTCTATGTGGTCGCGCTGGTGCCGCGGAACGCGGAGTCGAACCTGATGTTGCAGGCGAGTCATAACGGCGTCGTTCGCTCGACCCGCGACATCAAATTGGTGGGCAAGAATTGGTTCCGCGCGCGAGGCTGGCGTCAGTTCCGATTGAGCAAGCCCGGCAAGTGGAGCTTCAAGGTGCTCAACGAAGACGGCACGACCCTGAAGTCGATGTCGGTCACCGTCCCCGAGTCTTGATTCTCCTCGCCCCGGCGATCAGCCGCGAGACGGTCGACCGTCGATGTGGGTTCGGCGTTCGGTCCTCACCAAGTCGCGGACCTGGTCGGAGCTCAGGAAGTCGTGTGGGAAGCCGAGATCGACCTGGCTGACCTCGTCGAGACGAGCCATATGCTCATCGGATAGCTCCACTTCCGACGCCCTCATCGTGTCCTTGATCTGCGAGACCTTGCGCGCCCCCACGATTGGAATGTAGCGATAGCCCTTCGCCGACACCCAAGCGGTCGCCACCTGGGCCGATGAGACCCCGACCTCGTCGGCCACGGTATCGACCGTCCGGGCGATCGATAAGGCGCGCTCCGAGGTGCGACCCCGAGCCTCATTGGCGGCCGACCGCTTCGAATCGAGCTCGCCTCCTCGCGTGTACTTCCCGGTCAAGACGCCCGCCGCCAGCGGTGCCCAGGCCAGAATGCTCAACCCGAAGTGGTCGGCCATCGGGAGCAAGTCTCGTTCCGGAGTGCGCTGAAGCAGGCTGTACTCGATCTGAAGACCCACGTACGACGACCAGCCCCGCAGCTCAGCCAACGTGTTGGAGGCGGCGACCACCCAAGCCGGGGTGTCGCTGATACCGATGTACAGGACCTTCCCGGCCCGGATGACATCATCGAGGGCGCGCATGGTCTCTTCGTAGGGCGTGTATTCGTCCCACGCGTGCACCCACATGAGGTCGATGTACTCGGTCTGAAGGCGCCGCAAGCTGGCTTCCAGGCTCTGGACCAGGTTCTTACGCTGGTTGCCGGCGGTGTTGGGATCCTCGTGATCCATCGCGAGGGTATACTTGGTCGCGACCACCACCCGGTCGCGCTTGCCTTTCATCCAGCGCCCACAGATCTCTTCGGTCTGGCCGTTGTGGTACTTGTTCGCCGTATCGAGGAAGTTGCCGCCCGCTTCTGCGTATGCGTCCAGGACGTGATGGCTGGTGGCCTCATCGGCGCCAAAGCCCCAGTTGTCGCCGAAACTCATGGTTCCCAAGCACAGCTCGGACACGCGGAGCCCGGATTTTCCAAGTAGTCGGTATCGTAGCATTTGGCCACTTTAGGTCTTCGACGGCGTCCGGAGTCAACCAGGGGCCGGAGCCGACGCTTCCCTGCGACCTCGCTGTGGCAGCGACCGGCGCGTCAAACGGCCAGCACCTCGATCCCACCAGCCATCGTAGGTTGCCGGTCATCACGGCGCCTTCCCGCGCCTGCGAAGACTCACGGACCGCTCGACCCGCAGCGAGGGTGATAGTGCCGGTCACCCGGTCGTGAGAAGCTACCCCTCGGGCCCGGGGGCGCCGGCCTTGGTCGGCATCGTGCATAAAACGGCGAACCCGGTCGTTGAAAGATAGGAGTCGGCGGCGCTGGCCTTCGAGGGGTGGGATGCAAAGACGAACGTTCGTAACGATGGTAGGCGCGACCGCGCTCACGCCGCTCGGCGTGCGTGAAGCGTGGGCTCGGTTGAGCCGCGGGGCGCTCAACACGATGGTCGCTCAGGAGCTCGCGGAGTCCTTGTCCGAACCGGTGCCGCTCGGAAGGCGATTCGCGACGTACGCCGAAGCCGTACGGAACGGCCGACCCCAGCGAAAGGAGCGCGCGATCCGTCGGCTGTTGCCCCAACTCGAACGTCGAGTGACCCGCCGGCGCGACCGGATCAATCCGTGGCCGATCGACGCCCAGTCGATCGACTACCGCCACCTCTTGGAGCTCGGGCAGCTCGGACGGCCGAAGCCCGATGTATTCATCCTCAACCACGGCGCCCTGCTGGCGCTGTCCAAGGCGAACGGGTTCGAAGAGCGACTGCAGGAATCCCGAAAGGTGGTGTTCGGGCTGCGGGGGTGCGTGGTCGTCGAAGCGGGCAGCGGTCCCCAGTGGAAGGTGAAGCTCAAAGAGGCGACCCCCAACCACGTCGACCGCCGCTGCGTCATCGGCGTCTGGGACCGCTTCGACGCGACCGTCGCCGTCTTCGAGGGCTCGACGGTGCCCGACCGGGTTCAGGTCGAGCTGCATCGACGCTACGCCCGATTCGCCGCCAAGAAGACGACGACCGACCCCGGCATCTGGCGAGCCAGCCTGCTGCCGCAAGGGCTGTACGAATACCGGCTCGGCACCCATCTCGAAGGCGCGCCGCCCGAGCTGCAGCAGCCCCGTTCGCTGCTTTTGAATCGGCCCGCCCCGGTGCTGCGCGCGCAAACCAGCCTGTCCTACACGATCGACGAATACTGGGACTACGCGAGATACGCGGTCGGACATAACATTCACGCGAGTATGTACCTGACCGACTTTCTCGAGTTCTCGTCGGCGGGCAGCCAGACCGTGTACGGCCGGTACTGGCCGCCGGGCAGGCGAGCGACTGGCCCGTGGGGCCACTTCCGCCGCGCGTTGGGCATCGACGACATTCAAGATACGCCCGACGCCACCCCCGAGGTCACCGAGTTTCCGTACTTGCTCACGACCGGGCGAGAAGCGCGGTTACACGCGCAGGCCAGCCGTCGTGCCGACCGCTCCCCGTTCATCCGGGTCCGGTACGGTTGCCGCGGGCCGCGGGCGCTCGCCGCCCAGCAGCTCCTCAAGGATGCCGGCCTGTTGAGGTCCGCGGTCGACGGCGCCTTTGGGCGCGATAGTGCCGTAGCCTTGCTCGAATACCAAAAGCGCCAGCGACTTCCCCGCGACGGCGTGATCACTCCCTCCCTCGCCCAGCGAATGAACCTTCGAGACTGGTGAGGATATCCAACCCAAGGACGCCGCGCCATGAAACTCTCGAGACGACCGTTCCTGACCCTCTGCGGAGCCTCGATGCTCTCGCCACTTCTGATCGAGCGCATGACGTCGCCCGCGTGGGCGCAAGATGACGGCAGTGATGAGATCGACCCCATTCTCGCGGAAGTCCTTCAGCAAGAGATGGCCGAATCGCTGACCGAGCAGCTGCTTCCCGAGTCTGACAGTGAAGTGACCTTTCTCGCGGCATCGCGGGGTATGGGCGGCATCGCGCGGCGAGACAAGCTGCTGCAGCTCTTGACCAAGTTCAACAAGGCCTACCGGGCCGAAGGCGACGGCATCTCGACTTGGCCCGAAGACGAGAAATCACTCGATTACCGGCACCTCGCGGAGCTCGGTGACCGCGGGGGCGCCCGAACCGATACCTTCGTCCTCAATCACCGGTCCTTGCTGCGGCTGTCGATCGCGAACGGGTACAGTCCGAGGCTGGCCGGCACCCGACGGGTGGTGTTCGGTCTTCGAGGCTGCCGCATAGTCTCCGGCGCCGGCCGCCATCGGTCGAGCGTGCGACTGGTCGAAGCGACCCCCAACCACTTCGACCGGCGCTGCGTGATCGGGGTGTGGGACCGACGACGGCGCACGGTCGCGGTCTTCGAAGGCTCGACCGTGCCCAATCGGGTGCAAGTAGAGCTGCACTGGCTGTGGGCGCAATATCAGCGCGAAGGTCGGAGGGTCGACAACCCGGGCCAGTGGATGACCAACCTGCTTCCTCAGGGCCTCTATGAGTACGAGGTCGGCACCCACCTGGCGGGAGCCATGCCGCGCCGGCGCCGTCAGCCGGGAGCGCTGCGGCAGGTGATCGCGGTGCCGGTGCTGCGGGCGCAGAACAGTGCATCGTTCACCTTCGACGAAACGTGGGACTACGCGACCAAGCCCGTCGGCGACAACATTCATGCGAGCGTCTACGACGACTACTTCATCGGGTTTTCGTCCCAGGGCTGCCAGACCGTACTCGGCAACTACAAACCGAAGGGGTTGAGGGCCAACGGGCCCTGGCGGCAGTTTCGGCGCGCGCTCAACCTGCTTGCGATCGACCGAAACACCCAGACCACCGGCAACGACTGCGAGCGCTACCCGTACTTGCTGACGACCGGCCGGGAGGCCCGGCTGCATGCCTCTGCGCGCCCCCAGGCGGAAGCCGCTGGGCTGCGCCGGGTTCGTTACGGCTCCCAGGGGCCGCACGTGCTGGCGGTGCAACGCCTGCTCGCTCGCCGTGACCTGATGACCTCTGAGCCGAGCGGTCTTTTCGACCGTGACAGCGTCGTCGGCTGGATCGAATTCCAAAAACAAAACGACCTCCCCGCCGACGCCGTCGTGACCGCATCGATCGCCCGTCAGTTCAGTCTGCCCAACTGGACCTGACCAGACTTGATGGCATACAAGCGCCCCGTCACTCGTGACGGAGGTTCCGCATGGCCGACCAGCCCAAATACTCTGCGTTCATCAGCTACAGCCGGGCCAACGAAGAGGCCGTACGCAAGCTCTACAAGCGCCTGAGCGCCTACCGCCTCCCTTCGAAGCTGAGAGCCAAGCACGGCTCGAAGCTGGGCCGCTTCTTCCTCGACAAGGAGGAGCTGGGGGCCGCCGGAGAGCTCGACGAGGAGCTCTTCGAGAAGCTCGACCAAACCCGGCGGCTGATCGTGTGCTGCAGCCCCGCGGCGGCGAAGTCGAAGTGGGTGAACGCCGAGGCCAAGTCTTTCATCGACAAACACGGGCGGAACAACCTGCTCGCGGTCGTGCTCGAAGGGGAGCCCCACGACGCCTTTCCCCCCGTGCTGCTCGAGGACGAGCCCCTGGCCGCCGACTTCCGGCCCACCGCCGACGGCGAAGAGCACGGCTTTCTGAAGCTCGTCGCGGGCCTGCTGTACATCGACCTCGGCGAGCTGAGAGACCTGCAGGCTCAAGCCGAGCGACGACAGGCCCGGATCCGAAATGCGCTGGTGGCCCTGTTCGCAGCCCTGGCGATCACCGCCACGGTCGCTGCGTTCATCGCGGTGCAGGCCCAGCGGCGCGCCGAGCGCATGACCACCCAGGCGATCAGCATCGGCGCCGGGGTGGTGACCAAGGCCGACGAGATGTCCCGGAAGCTCGGCATGCCCACCTCGGCGGTCGAGGAGCTGCTCGGTTTCGCCGACCGACGGTTCGATACCCTGTTCGAAGAAGGGGTCCGGTCCGACGAGCTGTCGCGGCAGCGGATGAAAGTGCTGGTCAAGTTCTCCGAGTTGTACGGTCGAGTGGGCGACAGCGGTGCCCAAACCGAAACCGCCAGCCGCGCCGTCGCCATCCTCGACGCCCTTCCTCCTCAGAAGCGGTACTCGGTCGACTACGCCGAGGCGTGGGCCGTGTACGGTGACGCCCGCCGAGCCCGGGGCGACGGCGACGGCGCCCGCGAAGCGTACCGAAAGGCCATCCAGGTCTCTCGCGAGGCCCTCGAGAGCCATCCCGACGGCAAACTGGTCCGAAATCGGCTCGCCGGAACGCTTCAGCGGCTCGCCGAGCTCGACATTCTTCGGAATCCGAACCAGGCCCTACCCCACTTCGAAGAAGCCGCGCGCCTGCTCGAAGAGATCGTGGCCATGGACCCCGACGACGGCCTGGCCGCCGCGAACGCGATCATCGGCCTCAATTGGGTAGGCAGCGCCCAGAGCCTGGCCGGAAATCCGAGCGAGGGGCGTCGAGCGTTCGAACAAGCGATCGAGCGGGCGGAACGCTTCCTCGCCGCCCATCCCGACAGCCTGCCCGCCCGCAACGCCCTCGCCGCGTCCGAGATGAAGCTCGGTCAGGCGCTCAGTCAGCTCGGCGAGCCCGTCAAGGGGCGGGAGCATTTCGTCAAGAGCGTCACCGCGACCCGCCGCCTGTCGGAGGCCGACCCCCGCGACGCCAACCAACAGCGCAACCTCGCCTTACGGCTCGCCCTGCTGGGCAATCTGGACGTCGAGCAAGGCCGGTTTCGCGATGGTGTGACCTCGCTGCGCGCGGCCGCCCCCATCTACGAGCGGCTGATCGCCCGCGACCCCCACAACGTCGATCAGCGACGCACCTATCGCAACGCCCTGGCCGTCGAAGCGCAAGCGCTCATCAAGCTCGACGATCCCGAAAACGCCCTCGCCCGCCGCGCCCGGGCCGCCGAGCTCTTGGCGGCGCGAGTCGACGTGGCCACCGAGACCCGCCTCGAGCGGCTCGACGCGCTCGCCAGCGCCTTGGAGCTGTGGGGGGATGCCGCCGCCCAGGCCCGCAACCTCGACCGCATGCTCGATGCCTATCGAGCGGCCGAGCCCGTGCGCCGCCGCATCCGAGACCTCGACGACGTCCCCGGAAACCGTCGCCAGCTGGCCAGCGTGCTGCACGCTCTCGGCCTCACCCTCAAATTCGCGAAGCAAGCCTCAGCATCCGCGAACGCGCTCGAGGAAGCGGCGACCCTGCGGCTGGCGCTCGATACCCCCGGCGACCAGGCCGCCGGAGCCCAGAGCCTGCAACAGCTCGCGGTCGTGCAGGCCGGTTTCGACGGCGAAGCGAGCAAGAAGAGCCTCGTAAAGGCGAAACAGGTCCTCACCGAGCTCGTGGCAACCCATCCTGACAACGAGAGCTACGTGGGCCTCCTCAAGAAAACCGAGGAGGTCCTCAAGCTATTCAAGTAGTCGTCGGGCAAGGCCGGGAGCCGGCGCCCAAGACCCTACAGGTAGCGCAGCAGTGGGTTCGTGCTTCGCCGCTTGAGCTCGCCGAACCACACGCACGGCCAATACAGCACCACCGCCGTGAGCAGCCCCACCGCCCACGTCTTCCACAACGCACCGTCATAGCCTTCAGGCGGCGGGCCCGCGAAGGGATTCCAAATCGCGTCTCCGTACAGCCACAGCTGAACGACGACCGCGAAGCCGTGGATGAGCGGAAGATGCACCAAATAAAAGAAGAACGGCACCCGTCCGAAGACCCGAACGATGTCCGCCAGCCGGCCGGTCCAGCGTTCGAGCAGAGGCATGATCGCCAGCGCCGGGCCCAGGGTCATGAGCAGGAAGAGCAGCGACGGGGGATACTTGGTCGTATTGAGCACGCTCGCCGCCGTGAACAACCAGCCGCGCTCCTGGACCTGCCACGAGGTAGGGTCGCCGTAGAGGTTGGACAATCGCAGCAAGAAGAACACCGCCACCAAACCGAGACCGATCCCGACGACCCGCCACCCGGTTCCCCGTCCGATGCCCGCGAGCCACGGCGCCATGGCGTAACCGAGCGCCATGACACCCGGCCAGGGGACCACGGGGTACGCGAATACGACGCCGACCCAGCCGGTGGGGGGCCCCGCGGGCGGGTTGACGAACCACAGCCACGAGACCCGCAGCGTACGGTAGATCATGTCGCCGAAGGTGAGGCTGTCTTGCCCCTGCGGCGACCACTGGCTGGCCTGATCGATGGCGATGACGTCGAACGCGTTGTGCCCGACGATCAGGATGACCGCGAACGCCCAGATCAGCGCGCGCGGCAGATGAATCAATCCCGCGAGCACGATCATGGACACGCCGATGGCCCAGATGACCTGCAGAAAGGTCACGCCGTAGCCGAACTGCCAGGAAAACGAGACCACCGTGACCTCGAGAAAAATGAGCCACAGACCGCGGATGAGCAAAAAACGTGAGGTCTCGCCGAGCGCGGTCTCCCGCCGAGCGGCCGACAGCCAGGTGCTGGTGCCGGCCAGAAACAGGAACACCGGCGCACAGAAGTGGGTCACCCACCGGGTGAGAAACAGCCCGATCGAAGCCTGGGACAGGTCCTCGGGCGGGTACGGCTGAACGCCCCAGTAATCACGAACATGGTCGACGGCCATCAGCAGGATGACTATCCCGCGCAGCAGGTCGACCGATCGAACGCGAGAATCACTGGATGATAGGGTCACCCGAGGCTCGTATCCCGGTGGGCGAAGCCGAGCAACCGCCGGCGGTGCGCTTCCCGGGGGTTGAGGCGCTCAGCGAGGCGGCAGCGTCCGGCCCCGCCGCCACCCGTGAAGAGCAGCTCCGAACAAGGGAACGAACACCGTCCACCCGCCGCCCTTGAGACCACGGCGACGCCGGTCGTCGAAGGCCACCGCGGGAAAGAGGAGACCGAACGCCACGAAGTCGCTCGTATAGATGCGAACGAAGGGGTCGGTGGCCAGTCGATGCGCGAAGGTGCTCCAGGCGCCGTTGGCCGCATAAGCGACCAACCCGAGCGACGCGAGCGCGCCGCCAACCGCGACCAACGGATGGCTCGACGCCCGAACCAGCCACCCCGAGGTGCGGTCCGGCTGATCCCAGCGGCGCAACAGAAGGTACGGCGTCAGCACAAACGCTCCGGCCGCGAAGGACAGGACCACGAAGGGCCACGCCGGCACGCGCTGGCCCGGGCCGTCGGCCAACAAAGGTCCGGCGAACAACAGAGGCCACACGCCCATCAGGTTGAAGACGGCGACCGACCAGGGGTCGGGCCCTCGGAACATGAACAGGTCGACGACCGAAGTGTCCGATGGGCCCGCCGGCGCGGTCACCACGACGCCCCATAGAGCGAGGTAGACCGCGGCGAGGTACAGCTTCATCATTTTTCGGCCGTCGACCCGTCGGCCTCGGTCGGCACTTCTTGCCCCCAAAAGCCCGGAAACTTCCGAACCCCGAGGTCGGCGTGAACCCGGACCTGGCAGGCCAACCGAAGGCCACTGCTGAGCTGGTGCGGTGGAAAGCTCAGCCGAGCCTTTTCTTGAACGGAGGGCGGCTCGACGTCGCCGTCGATGCGGACGGCGCAAGTCCCACACGTCCCGAAGCCCTTGCAATTGAGCCAACGACTCTGGCCGTTGTGAGGTGATAGCCCTGCTTGATGCAAGGCGTCCCGCAATCGCGTCCCCGCGGGAACTTCGATGGTCTGGCCGTTGAAGACTACTTTGTACTTCACACCCGATTCTTTAGCGGGCGCGGGTCAAAATCCAAGCCGCTCGGGGACAACATCCTTGATTCGAGGGCCCGGGGCACCTACACCGCGGCCATGCCCCGCCACATCCTCCCTGAAGAAAACATCCATCCCTCGATTCGAGAGCAGGTCGCTGGTCATCACCGCGACATCGTCGACGAGGTGATCGCGGCCGTCGAGAGCCACGATGTCGTCGTGGTCGGTATGGCCCAAAACCCATTCCCCCGGCGAGCGCGCAAGGCCCTGGACGCCAAGGGCATCGCTTACCACTACCTAGAGTACGGAAGCTATCTGAACAACTGGCGGCGACGGAACGCGCTGAAGATGTATACCGGCTGGCCGACGCTGCCGATGATCTTCGTCAAGGGAACCTTCATCGGTGGGGCCAGCGACCTGCAGAAGCTCATCGATAGCGGTGAGTTGAACACGATGCTCTCGGGTGCGGGTTCCGACGCTGCCTGATGGCGCAAAGAGCCGGGGAGAACGGGGAGGTTTTGGAAAGCGCGGGTCTCATCACACTGCGCAGAGGTGCCGGACTCGTGGCCTCCCAAAGACCTCCCCGCTTTCGCTGTCTTCCTTGTGTTTGACTAGAGCGCCGATTCACTTGGATCGCACTATTGTCGCTGGTTCTCACCCCGTCT
>CAZFIV010000057.1:0-44073 GCA_964519665.1 uncultured Myxococcales bacterium | reverse complement strand
CGCTCAAGAGCCGGGACGCTGCGATCGGAGCTCGGTCACTCCATATGGTCTAACGGCTTGTGGAGAGGTTCGTGAGGGGGAGTTCAGGCGAGGCCTTAGTCAAGAATGGCGCCGGTGAAAGCGTCAATTTCGACACTGGTGCCGTCGTCGAATTCGAGCTCCCATTCGAAACCCCCGGAGTTCCGATCGAGCTCCCAAGATTCGAGTGAGCTGTTGGTGCTGACCCGATCGATGGCCTCGGCCAAGGTCAGAAACTCGGATCCTGGGTCGAAGGCATAGTCGAACGGCCCTTCGTCACCATCCGCCGAGACCACCGCCAGCGAAGGGTCGAGAAGCTCGATTTCGATCGTTGCCCCCGAAGCTCGTCGAATTTCGACCTCCCACACCCGATAGTCGTCGTCGGTGTTCAGCTCGACTTCGTCGACCGTGCCGTCAACAATGGACAAGGCGACCGCACGCACGTCATCGATACTGACCGACGTCGTACCGTCTCGAATAGGCGAGACCTCGTCGTCATCCGAGGCGCCATCGTCCGAGGCGTCGACCTCTGTGACCTCGCCGGTTCGGGCGTCAACTTCGACTTCGAAGAACGTTCCGTCATCAGCGAGGATGTAGACGTCGTACTCCCAGTCGCCGTCATCGTCGAGCTCCAACTCCCACCAGAGCACCTCGCCGGGCGCGGCCAACCGAGCTTGCGCCACCGCCTCGGCCGCAGATACGAACCCTTCCGGTAACTGAAGATCCGCCGTCGGACCGCCGTCTTCCTGCTCGACCTCTACGATCTCGCCGGTGGTCGCGTGGATTTCGATGCTCAGCAACGCACCGTCAGCTGCGACAACGTAGACTTCGTAGACTTCGTAGCCATCACGCGACTCCAGACGGGAAGAGATGACTTCGCCGGAGACCAGCTCGGCCGATCGCGCTTCTGCGCTCGCTTGAGAGAGGTTCTGCGCGCTGACGCCAACGAACGGTCCGTCGTTTCGGACCGTATCGCCGCCCTCGTCACCCCCGCACGCGCAGACCAGTCCGAGCAATGCCACGGATACAAAAGTTGTCGTGAGTCGCTTCATTCGAGTATTCATCGAGTTTCGCCTTTCGGGCCTAGGGCCCATCTGCATGGTTCATAGGCATCTACGATGGGCGGACTCAGCGGAGCGAAAGCAGGACACTATTTTCTGGAAGCTTGTTGATGACCGAGCGCACGCGAAACGCGACCGCAACCCGAGGTCGGCATCATAAACGAGGCCACGAAACGTTGCATTGAGTCAGGACTGGCCCAGCAGCTCGAGCTCGACATCGAGGCGAACCGGAAGCGATGGACCGCCGCTTTCGACCGCGCCTTCAAGCAGGACCCTTGCGTCGGCCGGCAGAGTCAACCACGGCGTCAGCTCCGCCGTGGAAGAGAGCTGGGTGGCGCTGAACTCGCCGGCCGTGAACATGCCCGCATCGACCGCGACCACGCCCATGCCGACCATCTGCACTCCGACCGACGCCTCCCACAAGTCATCCAGCTCCGGCGAATCGTCGCCGTCAGCCCCGGGCAAGACGGTGATATCGACGTGCCGAAGCGTCAACGATGACGGCGCCGTTCCCAAGGCGGTTCGCAAACGTGTGAGCGCAGCAGACCACACCGCGCCGTCCACCGGGATCTCCACGCGCCACGTTCCAAACTCGGGTCCTGAAACGAGGTCTATCGAAAGGACCACCGTGGTCAGCGCCTGACCACCTCCGGGCTCCACGCTCTCTTGGGAGCGGGTGAAATCGAGCTCCAGACCATTTGCCCCCGGTCTAAGTAAGACCTCCTCGACCACCGGGCCATCAAGGTCGAAGCCCATCGAATCGACGGTCGTCGCGGTGACTCTCGCCAGGCCGGTGGGGGCCGAAATGTCCGGAAGCTGTCTGTCGACGATTGCGGCCAGGTCGAACTGCTCGAAGTAGGAACCACCCCCGTCAACACTTTCTACTTGAAGCGCGATGTGGGAAGCCTCGGCGCTCGTACCGCTCACCAGCACTCGGAGCAGCGCCTCGTCGCGGTCTACATCGACGGAACACCCACAAAGCGCCAGCGCCAACACCGCGCTCATATACGAAGCTACCCGTCCATTCTTCATCGGTTCACCACACGAACAGGGCGGTTCCGCCCAAACCGAGCGCAACGCCCGTTCCAATCAAGATATTGGCCGCCATCTCTCGCTCCTCGGCCCTCGACCGCAGCGCCGACAAGTCGTCCGGCCGTCCAACTCCCTGTCGATACGCCTCGGCGTCGTCATCCGCGAGCACACCCAAGACAATGCCCGCGGCAATCGTGGCCACCGACGCGAGCAGCATCGAGCCGCCAACCCACTCCTCGGCGGTGAGGCCTTCGTCCTCAGGCGCGGCCAGCATGAGCTCGAGACCGGACTCGGGGTTGGCGGCGGTGTATCCGTCGAAAAACGCTCGTCCGAATGGGAGCGCGAAAAGGTCGACTCGAAACGCCTCGAGCAGTCCGCCTCGGGCTCGGAGCTGCACCTTCTGTTGGACTAGCCGCTGCGCGTCGAGCTCCCGGGCCATCGAGCTCGGAAGGGGGATCTCTACCTCGGGCCCCCGCAAGAAGTGATCGCGTTGGCCCGACAACACAAGAGTCACTGGGCCATCGGGGGCCACGTTCAGGTCCGCGAGGCGAACGCCCCGGGTATCTTCGATTCGCCACCGCCCCGCTAGATCGCCGGGTACGTGCAACGTACTCACATCGGATGAGGTGCGGGCGCGGTCGAACAGCTTGGCGGCCCGACGTATGGGCGGCGCCGATATCCACGGCGACAGCTTGGCCCTAGGGTCGGTGACCTTCGCGTTGGCGGCATTCAAGAAAGCCCGGACCTCATCGTACGTGATGGCCCCATCGCCGTTTACGTCGGCGCCGCCCAAGAGGGCGGACCGCACTTCGTGGCTGAACACGCCCGCCCGAAAGCCGCTCCACTCGTGAACTTCGGTACTTGCGGACGTCGACAGCAGGAAGCCAGTGTTGGGATACTGCTGCATGGTCTCGCGGGCCAAGTACTGATCGACGGCGCGGTCGACCGCCGATCGCCCGTCGTCACCGCGCCCGGCGACGAACAAGAAAGCATTGCACGCATCGACGATGACGTGGTTCGTCTCGGCGGGCGACCGCGCGACGACCTGCTGAAACAGTTCGCTGCGCGTAAAGCCTCCGTCGAGAAAGTGCATCTCGCCTTCCCCGCTCTCGAGCGCGCTGCCGTGTCCGATGAAGACAAAGAACAGCTCCGTGCGGCGACCCGTGCTGCGAGCCTCCTCGATATCTACGAATAGAGCCTCAAGGCTCCGGCTCACTTCTCGTCGAGTCGGTGGCCGCGAGACATCCGCGACCTCCGGATGGAGGCGCTGGGACTCTGCGTCCAACACGCTATGCAAGACCACCTTCTCAGCCACCAGCTCGAAGAGCTCGTAATATCGAGCGCCGTCGTCGTCTGCGTACCGCAGCGTCGACAGGCCCGAAGCGCCGGGGCGAGGCGTATTGTTGGCCACGATGATAGCGAACGTCGCGGGCGCCTCGGCGGGCCCAGGCGCGGCCACGATCGTGAGCGCCGCTAACGCGGTGATTGCGCTCATTGAACCTCCAATTCCCCTACGGTCGTGGAGACGACGCGTACGGCGCAACTGGATTCGTCTCGAGCTCGTAGCTCGACCTTGGCCAAGTCGACCCGCGTTTCGCTGGTCTCAAACACCGCCACGAAATGAACCCGCCCCCGCCATGTCTTGGGCACGTTCAGCGCGACGTTGAGCCTTTGCGCTTTGGTCGACGGCGGGAGCTTCATCGGAGCCGCCAAGACCTCGCGGCGCCCATCTTCGTGCACGGCCAAGATCGACACCCAGCTGGGCGCGACCCGCGCAAAAACCGCAAATCGGACCGTGTCCCCCGGGTTCAGCACTCTCGCTGGCTCGACGCGAAGGCCGCCGTCTGATCCCATCCCCACCCGCAAGACCTGGAGCACAAAATCCGGGGACACCACGGCGTTCGGATTGCCGCTGCGGGCCTGAAAGCCATCGTCGTCCCCACGCATGGACGGTAGCGACACCGCGATGATGAGGGAAGTCGCAACGGCGATGCCAAGCCCCAGCCTGGCGGACCGCCCGGAACCTGTCCAAGAGAACGCCGTTTCACGCCATCGACGCCACCACGTCTTGCGGGCATGGGCCTGCTCATCGAGCGAATGCATCAACCGCGCCTTCACACGCGCCGTGGCCAGTGCGCCTAGACCATCGCTTGCCCCTTCGAGCGCCCGCTCGGCGACAATCAACTGATCGTAAACCTTGCGCGCTTCGGGGTCGGCCCGAAGGGCCTCCCATAGCTGGTCTGCCTCGCGGTCACTCAGTTCGCGATGGACGAGCCGACGAATGTCTTCGGTACGAGCCGCACGATCGGACTCAAGCATGATTCACCTCGTGGAAGTCTCCAGGTTGGATCGAGGGCGGCTCGTCGAGCCATCCCAAATCGCGAAGATGTTCTTCGAAGCCCAACCGAATTCGACGCTCGGACGTTTTTACTTTTGACACGCTGAGTCCGGCGGCCCGGGCGACGTCCTGCTGCTCCCGCCCTTCGACGAACCGCAGTCGGTACACCGTGCGTTCGCGCTCGGGGAGCCCGTCGACAAAAGCCCGCACGTGTGCTCGCAACTGCTGGCGCTGAAGCGCCGACTCCGCCGAAACGGGAGCCTCCGCTGCATACTCTGCCGATGCGGTAGGTTCCGGCAGCTCTTCGACGTACGCTCGAAGAGCATGCTCCTTGCGTTTCAGCTCATCGATGACCAGGTTGCGAGCGATCCGCTGTAAGTACGGTCCGTAGGGGCGAAGCCCATCGTATTGCAACCGGGCGCTCTCGGAAAAAGCCCGCATGAATACGTCGTGCACCCAATCCTCGAGCTGAAACGCGGAATCGACCCCTCGGAAGCGGACCGTCGCCCCCCGGCTCGGGAACGTAAAACCGAGCCGCAAGAACCGAGTCACTTCATCGACGTGATCCGAGTAAACCCGCGCCAATGCCCACCTTTGCCCTTGTCGAAAGGCGTCAAGAAACAACCGATCGGTGTCAAGACTCATCGAGCCATCCTTTGTCACGCGCTGAGCCGCCCTGGGTTCCGCCCCGTTGCTCGTCGATCGGAGGTCCCAATGACCGCCCGCGGGACTGATCCATTGCATCCTCTTCCTCTACGAGCGACCCTCGGTCGAGAGCCAATACCGGGTCCCTCATTTTGCCTTTTGCCCATGCGATGGCTTGCAGCGGCGCCGATGGCACCGTCTCGGGCTCCAACGTCGGGTCATGCGTCCAGCGCGCGACTCCCACGGGACCGGCGGCGACGACCATCTTTCATCCGCTGGCAGCTACAGGGGGCGACCGTTCGGGTTCAGGGCGCGCCCGGTCCGTCTTCGCGGACGGACCAGAGCGGAATGATGTGCAGGCAACCGAACGTGATGCTGAAGCTCGCGTCCCCCACGCCGTGTTCCAGCGAACGATTTGTCGGACCAAGGTCCGGCTAGATGTATATGTCGCGGTCGCTCTCGACCGCGAAGTAGTACCACTCGGCGTAGATACGTGCTCCAGGGTTGGGAAACACAATACACCCGTCGGTCTCAGCGCAGACCTCGGCGCTGAGACCGCGGGTTCCGATTTTCTCGCCTCTTTGGAGTCGGTCAAAACTATTGAAGTTCCGGACCAGTGTATCCCTCTCGTCCAGGCGATCGACGACATCAACCAGCTTCAAAAGTTCAATATATTCTGGAGGAGGCGCAGGAACACCGTCGATGAGACCCAGGAGCTTTAAAGTTTGCTCGATCGCATACTTGGCCCGTCTGGGCGCTTCAGCATCGTCATGTTGACCGCATTCATAGGTTATGCCGTAGCCTCCTTGGCTTCGCATATATTCGGTGGTGCCGATGCCGTAGTCTGTGCTCAAGAGATGCGCCGGTGAGGGCTGGTTGGAAGCTTTGCGCTGTCTGACTCCGTTCTCGTACACCGTCATCCAGCCTTCTACGAAACGTGTCGCGCCTAGATGGAGGGCGAGCTTCGTCTCTTGCTCTTGGTGTGCGAACGGCTCCAGGTTCCCTTGGTTGTTCTCTGGCCCGATCAGCGCAAAGGGATCGCCGGGAGTATGAAACGAATGAAGATCCAAAAGCACGTCGTGTTCTCGCAGGAGTGGGCAGAGCGCGTTCGCGACGGTGTCCTCGTAGTCCTGAGGCTCAGCTTTAGGGCTCAAGAGTCGATTGAGATTTCGGTCCACCGCGCGTCGCCGTTGGTCGTAGGCTTTCGGGTTGGTCACCGGCACCAAGGTGAGGGTGCCCGCTTTGATTTTGACGGCACCACGATGCAGTTCCTCCAAGACCGCGCGAATGGCCTCCGTTCCACAGGTTTCGTTCCCATGGACCGCGCCCAAAACGATCAGCCTCGGGCCGTGAGCGTCACCTCGGAAAGTAAAGCTCTGGAGCACGGTCTCACTCATTCTGGTCGGACGACGAACAGTACTCGTCGCCTTTTAGCACGACAAACCGGGCGGTTGTTTGGTCTTTCGCATTCGAAACTCCCACGCTGACCTCGCAGGTTGCTATCGGTTCACCCGCAATCGTATGAAGTAGCACCACTTGGGACGTCGAGCAATCCGTTTGCCATTGGGCGGCCTGACGGTTTTTGGGTGTGCGCAAGAGCCGCTGCGCCAGGAAGCGATCGGCGAGCCGAAGAGTCGCGCGGTGATCACTGGTCGTGGCTCGCAGGGGCACGAGCCAGGGAGCCTTCGAAGGCGTTTCCAGACGCCGTTAACGTTGTGATCACTCAACGTCCGTAGCGACGGAGTTGGATCAACAAAGCAACCCGCCCTGCTCGAGCTCTCTCGCGGCTGCAAAGTTCTCAGCAACCGCAAGGGTGCTCGTCGACAGTGAAGAGCAAGCGGCGGAGCGCGCGTTTTGCGATGGGTGGCGACCGGTGCACCGCTCCGGATCCCTGATTGCCGTCGAAGGACTCACCCTTAAGCAGCAACAGGTCGCCAGCTGCACAGTGATGCACTACATCTCGAGCGCGGAGCACCGAACGATTCGCCGTTTCCGGATCGACATCGGTCCGAGCGAGGTTCTCGCGAACGACATCTTCGTTCCTGATCCACTCGGTGCCGGGCCCCGCGTAAGTGCAAATCAGTCGGATCGTGACGTTGTCTGTGTGAAACTTGCAGCACTTGTCGTCCGTGACGACCGACAACTGCCCATGGAGATGGCGACGCCCCAAGACTTTGGAGAAGTCGGCCAGACTCGAAGTGATGTCTGCCGCGAGGAACTCTCGGGCGATCGTGTTGGACACCGATTGTAGCAGCGCCGAGAGGTCGAGCTCAGCTACATCGAGCATGACCTTATGCGCAAATACTTCACCCTCCGCCACCTCTTCGAGCGCCTCGGCGACCGAACGGGGGAGAGAACGCTTGTTCCAGAGGACGTTCACGCCATGCTCGAGCACCGCACCGAAGGGACCGCAATCTGGCTGCGGGTGCTGTTGCGGAGATTGGGCGAGTGAAAGCTCGTGCACTGCAGCGTTCGACATACGTGCCTCCCGACCGATACCGCCACAAATGCAATTGTATTGCAATAAGGTCGAGCCTGCTGAAGGCCGGAGACGCATTGAACGCTCGTTGACCGACGCCATGGATTTCGCGTCGGCAGCGTCCGCCATCGTGAGCGTACCGATCTCCAGTGCGACCGATCCGCTTCGAACCCAGGGGCGTCGTGGTCAGTGAGCGCTGGAGGTCATAGGGACAGGCTCGCGCCGGCCATGAGGTAGAAGATGGGATCGAAGGTCACGAAGACGTCGTCGTTACCGCCGGTCGGCTGCGATAGGAAACCGGGTTCTAACGACAGCGCAAAGCGGTCGTTGATGGGGACTCGAAACTCCAACCCAAAGTTGAGGCCGAGGGCGTCGGTTGCATCGCCCTCCTCAGGGAAAGTGCCGCGGTAGCCCAACATGATGGAAGCCGTGATCAACAAGTCACGACCTGCGACCGCGTTACGAAGAGGAATCCTCGGCTTTATCGCTAACCCAAGCTCCACGGAGTTCAAAGATCCCTGCAGCTCATTGGACGAACTCGCGTACAAGAAGTAGCCGCCCATACCGAGATACGGGATCGGAAAATAGTCAGCCCCGATGCGACCGATGAACCCCGCATCGCTGTCCAAACTCCGCGAGAAACCGTTCTCGACCGTGTAGCTGCCGGGAAACAGAGCCCCAATACTCGAACTGAGCTCCAGCGGTCTGGCCGATTCATTCGGTTGCGCATGTGCTTCCGAAAAAGGAATCGCCGCTGTCAGGGTCACTACGTAAACGCTCACGATGCTCATGAGGTGTCGTGCCATACGTCCGCTGCTCATCCACAGCACGCGTAGCCGCTGCTTGTATGAGTGTAAAGGGGCGACGTATCGACGGCATGAACAGGTGTGCAGTCAAAGCCGTGACTCTAGAGGTCGTCCAGGGCAGCGCGTTCGGAGCGCGTAGCGTCTTGAAAGCTTCGGTCCGTCGAGCCTCGGAAGATATGAAGGTAGCCCGCCGCCACTTCGATGGTAAAAGTGCCTCCGTTCCGATCAGCGAGAGCGCGCGGGAAGGCATCGGGGCTCGTCCCGCCTTCGCCGAAACGGACACCGCCGGTCTTCGTCATGAAATACACGGCCTCAGTCGTCGAGGTGGCGTCGCCGGCGCAAAAATCACCGCGAGCACCCTCAGATAGCGCGAAGACGTTGAGCGCATTGTCCGTGGTCACCGCTGTTCCGTCCCATGTCTCCGTGGACAAATCGAACTGCGCGAACGCGCTGACCGAGCCATCGCCGACCGGTACGGGAACGAACACCGTGTTGCCAGCTACCGCGATAGGACAGTTGGCGGCGGCGAAATTGTCTGGGTTCGAAGCGCGGAAGGCCTGCAGGCCTCCGACATCGAAGATGAAGGCGCGGCCGTCGGAGGGGCGGTAGCCGTAGATCGCCTGGCCTTCGATCCGAGTCTGGTCGAGGAAGAGAACGAGTTCGCCGACGCCGGGGACTGTTGCGGCAGCCGCGCCCCGATTGTCGCCGACCTGTCCGCCTGCCTTTGTGAAGTCACCAAGGTCCGTATCGTTCACCGTCGCATCGCCGTCGATGATGGGTCCACGCTCCTCGAAGGTGCCGACGCTCGGATCAAAGATGAGCGGCACCGCGACGAACTGCAGGTTCGGAAAGCTGCCCTCGATCCGCTCGGCCATCACGACGATGGAGTCGCCGACGGTCGTTGCCGAATAGATGTCGTTGAAGCCGTCCGGTAGCATCGCTTCGGTCGTCCAAGCACCGGTATCGAGGTTGTAGCTGTCGACCTCGCGAACGAAGGGAAAGCGGGTTGGCTCACCCAACGCTTCAACTCGGCGTTCGCCTCCGAAAAAGAACACCTTCGAACCGTAGACGGCGGAAGCTACGTTCGAGCTCCCGCCCGAGCGCACGAGGGCAGCGTCGTTGATCGGTGCCCATGGCGCAGGTTTGAAGCCCGCATCGAGGATCGCTTGGATGTTGGTGTCGACAAGCTCGATAGCGTCCGCCGACTCGCCGCTCGTGATGACACCGACCACCGAGGAAAACGACACGCCTGAGCTCCGGAAACCGAGGGGGAAGCCCAATTCGCTGAAGATCTCCGTAATCGTAGAGTTTGAATTACTCACGGCCCGTTGGCCGACGATGACCGAGTTGCTGTTCGAGCTCTCGTTGACCGCGACCGCGAGGGCCGGCAAAGTGTTGTAGTTACCAGCAAAGGGTTGCACTGTAAGCGGCGCGCCTGCGAACCCGGTGAAAAAGCCATTGACCAGGGTGCCGCTCGAGGCATCGAAGAGCGTTTCGAGGCTGGTGCCGTCGGTGGAGGCCAAAACGTTGCCGTCGCCGTCGATGGCGATGTGACTGACACGGGGAACGAGGATCGGGCCGAAAACCGATCTCACGTCGAGGGGGAATGCCTGTTCTCCTTCGATCGTCACCGGCGTTCCCAAAGTGACGTTGAAGACCCCGCTTTGCTCTCCGAGCCTCACATCCGGCCCACCGAAGTCGAAACCGCCGTCGCTGCTCTGGGAACGAAAGAAGGTGTCGTACTGAAAAACAAGGGTATCCCCGGAGCTCAGCGCCGATTGACTTTGCGGGTTGCCTCCGTTCCCGTTGTCTTCGTCGTTCATGCTTTCGCCGCCTCCGCAGGCGGAAAGACCGATAATGCTGATCGTCAGTAGGAATGCTCTCGGCATATTCGGCTCATTTGATCGCGAATGGCTCGGCCCGTGTCCAGCAAATTGGACTCAATGAGCCTACAGTCGTGCCGCTCGCTTTGAGGTCTTTGAAGCATGGTCGGGGCACCCGAAACTGACCCGCAAACTGACCCGCAAACGGAGCGTTCGGTTCTATCGAGTCCCGAGTCATGACACACAGAACGGTCCTAGTATGACCCCCAATCGAGTCAACAGCGTGAACGCGTATTCGTCGCCTTGAACGCAAGGATAGTAGCAGGCGGCCGTGATGATCATGGGCGGACAGACATCACACGGGCTGTCGTCGCAGAAATGAAGAGAACATGCGTTTTGACCGCAGTGTTCGGTGAGCCGACAGCCGATGTAGTGGCAGTACGCTCGATCATATTCAATAGCCTGCGGGACTACATTCGCTCTGACGGTGCCCCCTTCCAATGCGCCTCGTTTGCCGGACGAACTCGCTTCGAGGGCCGGGAAGACACGAGCTTTCACCTCCGCCTCGGAGCTGGTGTTGGACAAGAAGCTCAGCGAGACGCAAACGGGCCGCAGTCCAGGTTTTGGAGCCGGAAGCTGGCCAAGTTTTGTCAGTGTCTGACGCCCGACGATACCGTCGACCAGGAGGTCGTGCCGAGCCTGGAACTGCATGGTCTTCGCGACCGTTTCCGCTCCGAAAATGCCGTCCATCTCACCGCTTTTGGTGAACGAGTGCGGCATCGTTAGACCATCGGCAACCAACCCTTCTTGAACGCGACGGACCGCGTCTCCGGTTTCTCCTCGTCGGACGGCGGGACCGCCCTGAAGCGCCCATGCCAGTCGACGATTCTGCGCGAGGCGGCCCGATAGGTCGACGCCTTGGCGCTCATCCCCCTCGACGGACATCGCGCTTCGTTGGATCGTGGTGCCCTGCGATGCAGGGCGTCGAGCAACGGATAGCGCGACCGGTCGGTCACTGCTTGTCGCGACCCGCTTGGCAATTCGGTCGGCTTCCCGCTCGTATGGGTCGTTGACTTTGCCGCTATCGAGCTTCGGCCGAAGCTTCGCCGAAGATGCGCTGGACACCGAGTTGGCCGTAGCCGGTCTCCGGTTGCCGTCCTCGTGGACTCGCAAACGGCTCCCCGCTTACCCCGCTCTCGTCCCATTCTTTCGCCAGACGGCGCTTCTCGGCGCTGTCCTTGAGTTGCTCACGCATATCGAGACGGCATCAGTCTCCGCGACGCGCGAGAAGACGGGCTTCGCGGGACGAATACCTTTCACATGTCGTCGATAGTCAGGATGTGGGAGGCGGTCGAGAACACTCTTGAATATCGGCGTAGCCAGCTTCGTGGAACGGCCGAGGTCCACTCGCCCAACTCCCGATGAGCACAAACGCGCGTGGATAGGGAGCTCCTTCCGCTAGAACACGCCTCTGCAATTGCTTTCTAGCGAAACAACGAGCCTGTCGACCTCGACCGCGGTCTCCGGAATATCCGTAAGCTCGAGGCCTGGGTATAGTTTCTTTTCCTTCCAGCCCGCGATGGTCGCACTGAAGAATTGAGAAGCCGATGCGTCGGTTTCGAAGACGATGAGTTCGTACTCTTCGTCTTTATCCCCGCCAAATCTCGTGATCACCTGCCATTCGCCGCCTCTCTTGTAAGAGGTATTCGTGTGATCCGATTGGGGGTAATACTTGTTGTCTGAAGGCTTCAGCACGACCCATATATCCTTGTCGTGTGACTCCGGATACACCCCCATCGTGAGGATACGACATTTCACGGAGTCGCCCGCAAGCGGCGATATCACCTGCACCCTCTGCACGGGATATTCGATTTGGCGTTTGTTGCCGACCTCTACCTGCTCGAGGGGGCTGAGTTGAACCACCGCCCCGAATGAGTACCCTCCATAAATCATTAGGAGGATACCGAGTGAAGCCAGAATCACCCTCAGCTGAACCTTCATCAGGTTGAGGGACACAGCAGCATCGAGAACTGCAACCAATAGGAGCGCGGCACCAACAATTGTGATTACTATGTCAGCAGACATGATTCTTGTCCCTCCTGGAGGAGCCTTTACAGCTTTCCTCTGCGCGCTTCCAGTTTTGCCTTGATCTCCCGGGCAAGGTCCTCCGACAGGTCGTATTTCCACATCACAAGTATTGCCAAGAGGGCCGTAGACGCCGGAATCGCGATGTCCGCTATGCGCAGGCTGAGGAGAGTTTCACTGGATTGCTGGGCGGCATTGCCGTCGAAACCTACCAGCTTGAGCACCAGTCCGCCCAACACCATGGCCAGGGCCTGCCCCAGCTTAACCATCCACCAATAGATGGCGCCGAAGGTCCCTTCCTTCCTGGGCATGCCGTTGTTCAATTCGTCCAGATCGCAGACATCGGCCGTCATGCTCATCATGAGCGTGAAGAGACCACCCAGACCGAAGGCCATCAACGGAATGGGCATGAACAGCAGCCACGGGTTGTCTGGATTGAAGGCCCACCATTTCAAGAGATAGCCGGCAATGGAAATCGCGGTTGATATGATGAACGCATTCTTCTTGCCGACTTTGTTGGCCATCCAGGAGATAATCGGGATGACCATAAAAGCCGTGACCACCGCTGTTATGCTGGAAAACCATGCGGGCCAGCTGCCTGCATTTTCATAACTTCCCTGATACATATAGAATACGATGATGTAGACGCTAAACGCCGCGACCATCTGAAAGCCGTTGAACACCAGAAAAGTGGCCCCGCACAGTCGGACGAAGGGGACATTCCTCATGGCCTCAGAAATACCCCTGAAAAGATCAAACAGGTTCGAAAAGAGCGTACCGAAGCTGATTTCGACCCTATCCTTCATCTTGGATGAATCGAGGCCGCGGCAAAAAATGCCTGGCAGGACGCCGAGAACCGTACATATGATAGCGACGATGATCGATAACTGGCGAACACCCGACGCCTGCGATTCGAAAATCTCAGGGTCCGCGATGATCACCCAAAACCAGGGCACGATCATCCACGCGATCTGTCCCATGGTTTGCGAAAACGCCATGAGCCGAGTGCGTTCATTGTAGTCCGTCGTCATCTCGTATCCGAGCCCGACCAACGGCGTGGCAAACATGGTGTTTCCAATCAGGAAGATCATCGAGAAGATGAGGAAGTACCAAAAGTTGAACAACTGAGAGTTGTTCTCATCCAGCTGCCACAGCAGCGCGAAAAAGATACCGCTGAGAACCGCGCCGACCAGGATGTAGGGCCTTCGCCGACCCAGGCTGGACACCGTGTTGTCGGAAATGAATCCCATAACGGGGTCGGTGATCGCGTCGAAGATGCGCGGGAGTCCCCCGAGAAGTCCGGCGAGGAAAGGATCCATGCCAAACGCCGTTAGTAGGAAGAACATGAAGAACCCGAGTGCCCCCGGCAGGAGATTCAGCACCAGGTGTCCAGCCCCAAACGCGGCTTTCTGCCCGATGGGTACCTTATCCTTCGCGGCCGTTTCCGTATGTGTCATGGCGTTACCATCCCGATGGGTGTCGCTGGCCCAGGCCAGGCCTAATCTGACTCCGTGCTGAACCGGTCAGGACCGGACCAGGCGGTGGCCTCAACCGGCTCGAGGTGAATACAGGAGGAGGATTTGGGGCAGACCTCCCGTTCCGCTGCCCGAAAAACGGTGCGCCCGATGGGCGCGTCATCGTCGAACGAAAGCGCAGCTGGGCGGATGTGGCGGCGCACCATCTAGGTCTCGTTGTGAGCGTTACCCGGACCTTGATGGCGCGGAATCCAGAGCGCGCGGTCCCCAGAAGCGGCGCCGACCCTGATCGAGCCATCGTACGACCAGACCACGTGGGTGCTCGATCCCGGTTCATCCGTCTCCAACGCACATTCCACAACGTCATTCCCATACGCCGAGCCGAGGCCTAAGGCAAATATCGGCGATTTCCAGCCGTCGGCATTCTGCTCTCGGCGCCGACGCATTGCGTTGTTGCGGTCTTGGTGGTCGACGGGCGACCGGTTGATCAGCGGAAATGGCGGTGTGTCGCCGTCAACGATTCGGGGATGGCTCGTGCGGCTCTTGGCACCGACGTGAGTGGATCGGACATCAACTCGACGATTTCGTCGCCGTGGCTCAAGTCAAGCGATTCCGCGACGCCACTGCGACCTCATCCCTCGCGATGACGAAGCCTAGAGGCGCTGCTGATCGCAGTCACCTTCGCCATTGAAGTGAATCAAGGAGTTGGTCTGCGCCTCGACGTACTGGCGAAGGTTGACGATCGAGAGGTCTCCACCTGTTTCGTATTGACCTGTGGGAAGATCGGTGAGGTCAACTTCCTCGAGTTCCTCGAGGGTAATGATGTTGTCGTTGTTGAGGTCGGCGTCTGCGAAGGCGGTAAAGCGGAGGGCAGAGTCTTCAGGGTGTGACCGCACGGCATTTCAGCAAAGACCCACGGTCCATTCCTTTAACCGCTCTTTACGCCGCCAACCGAATTCCGCGGTCCCCGGCGCGGTCAAATCCTCCCTTCGTCGTCGCTCGCTTCCCTCGCCGCGGTTGGCACTCGCAGGATGGCCTCGAGCCTTTATCAAAGCCGAATTGATAGACCGCCGGATTCGCCTCCGTCTCATCGACGAACTTCAGTCGAAACCGGGCGCGACCACCCGCAGCATGGCTTGCGGCTCCGCAAGACCCAGGTCAAAGAGGTTGCGGCGAGCATCCTCGATTGTATCGTTCCCGATTGATCCCCCAAGAACCCGCCCCAGGTGAAAGCGCGCCGCCTGTTCGCACAACCGCATTCGAGCGCCTCCGCTGGCGCCAATGGCCTCTCGAAGCAGGTCGGCGGCTCGCTCGTCGTTTCCCAGCTGATGCACCGCCGCGGCCTCGGTCAAGAGGCCCCAAACCTTGGCGTACGGCGCATCTTCGCGCTGAAGGGCCCGCCCGATCCGTCGAGCCTCGGTCCCTCGCCCCGCCTCTAGCAGCATGATTCTCGCCCGAAGCCATCTCGACTCGGTGCGGATGAACTGCACGCGGGTGAGCATGGAACGTGCGACCGCTGCGAACTCGGGGGCGTCCGACCTCTTCAGTTCGGGCTGTCCAGCGTACAAGGCGAGCTCTCCGGTGGCCCGGAGCTCGAACCAATGCTGCAAATGGAACCGGCCTGTCGGCACCTCCCAGGTCGTTCGCTCGAGATCCTCACGGGCGCCCGACAAATCATTGCGTACCAGCCAAATACGGTTGACCGACCGCCGCAGTGTCGTCTCCGTGTAGCGATCTCCGCTTCGAGTCGCCTCCAAGACGAACTTATCGAACAATCTGGTCAGCTCGTCGTACCGAGCCATTCGAAGAAGCGACCACAGTCGAACGAAGCGGACGGTGTTGCGTTCCCATACGCCATCTACCGTCTGTTGGCTAAACTTTTCGTCGGCGCGTTTGGAGATCTCATGAGCAAGCTCAAACTCCCCGAACGAGTAGTGGACGAAGCCCTCGCTCCCCAACGTTACGGCAAGCAGGTATTCGCTTTCGAGCCGCTCGGCAATCTTTCGTGCTTCGCCCAGCAACCAGCGACTTAGCGATCGGTTGCGCGGACCTTCGGTCGACCGATACGTCGCTTCGCTGAGCAATGAGCGCGCCACCCGGAACGGTTCTCCGCTCTTTAGACTCAGGCGAAGTTGGCGCGTCTGGAGATCCGTTCCTTTGAGCGGATCGACCATTCCAACCACCTGGCTGACAACTCGATAGACGTCGAGACGAACCTTGTCGTATCGGTTCATCTCGCTCTCGGCCCGCTCGCGCCACCGATAGCCGAAGAGAACGAGTTGCAGGCGGTGCCACAATATTGACAGGAGCGCGGACGAGGAGGTTCGAGCCAGCATCCCTCCGAATCGACCCGACATTTGTCGGACGACCTCGAGGCCACGTTCGATATGGCCGCTGACGAGCCATTGCTCGGCCGCGTGCTTCTCGCAGATCAGCCGGAGGTCTGGGTCGGCCTCCTTGGCGACCTGGAGGTATACTTCCGCCGCCTCTGGGCCCCGGGCGGCTCGAGCCAGCGTCACCGCCAGCTGCAATTCGATGTCGACGCGTACGGGCTTCGAGAATGTCTTCAACTTCAACGCGCTCGAGTAGAATGCGGCCGCCCGATCGAAGGCCAACGCCATGGCCGCCTCTTTGGCTGCGCGCAGAACGTAGCCAGTTGCGCGCTCCGGCGCGCGGGCCGCCAACCAATGCCGCGCCCTCTGAGCTGCCGTCCCCTCGTCGAACGAGTCCAAAGCGGTCGCCAACGCACGATTGTGGGCAACCGCGGATCTGGGTGAGAGCCCCGAGAGAATCGCCTGCCGAAGACGGTCGTGGTACAACTCTACGGCCTCCCGGTTGTCTTGACGGAGTTTGCGGATCAGCGAACGTCGCTCCAGCTGCCGAAGGGTGCGGGCGAAAGTCGTGGCCGGCATCTTCGCGGCCGACATCGCGATTTGACGCGAGACTGGAGCGCCCGCGACGGCGAGCGCCTCGAGCAGGCGCCGTGCGTCCGGAGATAATTCTACGACCCGCTGATGGACGACGTTGTCGACGGAGACCGCCGTTGCGCCCCCGCCGTCGGGCCGTGCCGAGCTGACCGCGTAGCGGGTCAGCTCCGCGACAAAGAATGGATTCCCGTCCGCCTGCGCTGCGATTTGGGCCGCCAGTCGAGCGTGCCGGGCCCCCAGCATCCGCGTGGCCATCGCGACCGCGTCGGTCAACCCGAGCGGCGCCAACGTGATCGCCCGGACCTTTGACCCGAGGGCGCGAAGCAGCCCCGTGAAGTGCGGACCTGCGTCGTCCATCGGTCGGGCTGCGAGCAGCAACATGAGGGGCGGCGGATCCGGAGGGCGAAGGAGCTCGTTGAGGAGAGCCACCGTATCCGCATCAACCCACTGCATATCATCAATAGAAAGGACGATGGCGTGGCGGGCGCCGAGCCGGGACAACACTTCGCGCAGCGCCGAAAACGCTCGTGTTCGACGTTCTTGCGGATCCCCGAGACCGAGGCCGCCCGATCGGTGGGCCACGGCGGAAACCGCCCGCAATACCGGAAAGAGCTGAACCAGCGCCGGCATGTCGGGCGGAATCAAGGCCGCCGCTTCTTCGCGAGGAAGGCGATTCCATACGTAGCTCAGCTCGTCGATGGCTCGGTCCATCGCTTGATAAGGGACCGACTCGCGCTCGAAGCATCGACCTCGAAGCAAGATCGTTTCAGTGGAGCGTTCGAACAGAAACTCCCGAACGAGTGACGACTTACCAATCCCGGACGGCCCGCTAACCAAGGCAATGGAGGTCTGTCCTCGACGGGCCACTGCGAAGACCTCCCGAAGCGCCTCGAGCTCCTCGGTTCGCCCCGCAAATGCGTGGCCCCCATGGCCAGTCGGGCGATAGCGACGCATCGCCGACCCGAGGTACCCAAGAATATCTCGTATGGACGGACGATCTTCGGGGCGACGTTCGAGCAGGCGCCTGCACAGCTCGTCCAGATCCGAAGGGACGTTTGGTGACAGGTGCCGGGGGGAGGGCGAGCGCTCATTTTGCTTCGCCAACACGACCTGCACGGCGTTGCCGGAAAACGGCAGCCGTCCCGTGAGAGCAGCGAACAGCAATACGCCGACGCTGTACCAGTCTGACGCCGACCCCAGGGCCGCGGCCCCGTCGGCCTGCTCCGGAGACATATAGGCCACGGTGCCGACGATGACATCGGTCGATGAATCTTGGACCGAACCGCGGAGGTCGAGAACCAGGCCAAAGTCGAGGATTTTGACATCCCCCGCGCGAGTGATGAGCACGTTGGACGGTTTGATGTCGCGGTGGAGCTTGCCGGCCTGATGAAGCGTATCCACGCCTTCGACGAGCTGCCGGAGCGCCCATCGAAGGCGACGCTCGGCGGCCGCCCGGTGTCCTCGGGGCAGGCGCTCGGTCGGCGCAGTGTCGTCGACCCCGCGCGGGTGTACGGCTTCGACGGTGGCGCAGGGGGATGGCTGCGATCGTTGAGGACCGCAGTACGATAGGAAATCCATGCCATCGACCAGCTCCATCGTAAAGAAGGCGGACTGATCGTCGACGACGAGGTCATAGAGTTCGACGAGGTTGGGGTGGTCGAGATCTACGAGGCTGCGAAACTCTCGTTTCAACCGGTAGAGCGAGCTGGGTTCAACCGTTCGAATCGTCTTCACGGCCACCCGCTCATTCAGCAGATGGTCGTAGGCTTCGTACACGACGCCGGTGCTACCCTGGCCGATTCGCCGGAGCAGGAAATAGCGCTGTTTGATGTGCTCGCGGTTCATCATCCTATCGATTCCGCAGCGGGGCGTAGACGGTCCGACGCCGAACGGAAAAAGGATGCATGTCGACGCGAAAAAACGGCCGCGTGGTTCGGTGAGCCAGCCGTTGGCCGGCTCGCCGGAGGGAACGGCAGCATTCTCGCGGGTTGGAGACCGAGCGCACGGGGTGACCAGGACCAGACGCGAAAGACTCTCGGCCGCGTCGCCGGGGCGAAGGCAGCCGGCAGGCCGAGAGGCGTCGCATTCGGCCCCCGTGTCCCCGGCCGTCAAGGGCTTGCTGTATGAGTCGCATGAACGCGGGTCCAGCTTCGAGTCCCCGTCACCTCCGGAGATCTTGAGCGGCCTCGGCGCTCACCAGAACCTTCGCGCCGACCGTTTCGCCGACCGCGTCGCGCACAGGACGGGGCCTTCACCGCGACCGACCTCGGCTACGTCGATGACGGCGATGCCGACGGTCTCGACCGACACGGTGCAACCTACCCCCGTCGATCACGGTCAGCCACGGCCGGAATACGTCGTCGCCTTTATTGCGATTGACTCGCAAAATCGATTTCGGCATACAGGCCACGACTCGCCAACGGATGCTCACGGTAATGGCAACGTTTTGAGATTAGCTTTCATTGTCATTATCAGCTAGATCCAGGTTCGCGGGAACGGAGAGAAGCCCCCATGAAGAACAAGCACCTTTGGTTCGCCGCGCTGGTCGTCTGCGCGGCGTGCGGCGACAACGACGAATCCGATACGATTTCTGAACCGGCGACATTCGCCTTCGAGAGTCGTTTTCAACCGGGCGTGAGCAGCGTCGCCTACAGCGGCCAGATCAAGCGCCATCTTCTCATCGAGCAGCTCAAGGCCTACATCGGCAATCTGGACGACCAGTCGTTTTCCAACCCCGAGCCCGGCGATGTCGTCGATGCGCTCAACTTCTTCTACGACTTCAAGAACTCGGGCGTCGACGACACGCTGGCCATCGGCTTCGTCCCCGCGGTGGGGCCTCCACTGCAGGTCGAGTGGCGAGACCTCGGCGGAAGCCTCGTCAGCCTGAAAGAGAAATTTCCCGAGTTCGACGCCGGGTTTGAAGGCAATGTCGTCGGCTACGCCAGCGGCACCCTCACGCCCGAGGGCGCGCTGCAAGACATGTTTCAGAAGGTCGAGCAGCTGATCATCGATCGCGCCAACGGCAACATCCCCGCCGACCCTAACGGCGCGGACATCGCGCTCGCGTTCGTCGGCGCAGACGGTATCGACTACCAGCAGCTCATTCAGAAGTACTTGGGCGGCGCCATCGCCATCTCGCAGGGCACCGACGACTACCTGGACGACGATCTGGCGGGCAAAGGGCTGCTCAGCGACAACACCGTGCCTGCCGTCAGCGGTGGGGTCGAGCAGGCGTACACGGGCCTCGAACACGTGTGGGACGAAGGCTTCGGCTACTTCGGCGCTGCCCAACACTACAACGACTTCAGCGATGATGAAATCGCTTCGGCGGGCGGACGGGCCGACTGGCAAGGCGGCAACGACGCCGACGGCGACGATGCCATCGATCTCCTGAGCGAATACAACTTCGGCCACTCCGTCAATGCCGGCAAGCGCGACCGGGGCTCGGTCGTGGCTACCGATTTCACCAAGACGGCCTTCGACGCGTTCATCGCTGGCCGCACTCTGATCGTCAACGCCGGTGGCGCCCTCGATGACAGCCAGCTTGCGGAACTGCAGGGGTATCGAGACACCGCCGTGGGCGCGTGGGAGCGGGCCGTGGCGGCCACCGCGGTCCACTACATCAACGACGTTCTGCAAGATATGGAGGACTTCGGTACTGCGGACTACGACTTCCTGGCGCACGCCAAGCACTGGTCGGAGCTCAAGGGCTTCGCGCTCGCGCTTCAGTTCAACGTCAATCACAGTCCGCTCGTGACCAATGAGCTCCAGCTGTCGACACCTCCCCTGGAGCAGCTCCACAGCCTCATCGGCGACCGCCCGGTCCTGCCGGGCGCCTCGGAAGCGGACCAAACCGCCTACAAGCAAAGCCTCAACGACGCGAAGGCCCTATTAGGGCAGGTCTATCAATTCGACTCGGCCAACCTTGGAGACGCCGACGGCCTGAACGGCTGGTAACGACCGACGAGAGAACCCATGCACACCCAACGACTCATCCGGATCTTCACCACCACCGTCGCGCTCGCCGCGCCGGCATGCGGCAGCAGCGATGGCGACGACCCCGGCGCCGACAACGTACAGGACCGGCAGGCCCTGCTCGAATCGGTGACCGACAACGTCATTCTGCCCGCATACGTTCGGCTGGCCGACTCGACGGCCGCCCTTGCGACGGCGACTCAGGCCTATTCCGACGTCGTTGGGACTCCTGACGCGGATCAGGCCCGGGAAGCGGCGGAGCTCGCATTTCTCGAGGCTTATGAAGACATGCAGTACGCCGAGGTGCTGCAGATTGGCCCGTACGGGCCACCTTCGAAGTTCGAAGGCGGCCAGAACATCCGCGATGACGTTTATTCGTGGCCGGTGGTGAATGCGTGCCGCATCGACCAGGAGCTCGTCGACGGCGACTACGAAGACTCCGCGTTTTTTGACCAGGCCCTGGTGAACGTCTTCGGCTTCGACGCGCTCGAGTACCTGCTGATGTTCCGCGAAGAGAACAACAGCTGCGCGACCCAGATCTCGATCAACGCGGACGGCACCTGGGCCCAGCTCGGCGCCCAAGAGGTCGAACGCCGACGGGCCGCCTACGCCGCCCGCGTCGCGGGCCATATCGCGTCGCGCGCCCAAGCCCTTCGTGACGCGTGGACGAACGGCTTCGCCGACGAACTGCGCAACGCGGGCCGAGGCAGCTCGGTGTACGCGACCTCGCAGCAGGCTGTCGACGCTATCTTCGCGTCCATGTTCTATGTCGAAAAGTCCGTCAAAGACCGCAAGCTCGCCGGCCCCTTGGGGATCTCTCCGGACTGTTCGGCCGAGACGTGCCCCGAGCTGCTCGAGTCGCAGTACGCGACTGCGTCGGTCGCCGCGCTGACTCAGAACCTGCAGGCGTTCACCGACCTGTACTACGGAGGACCCAACGCCGGCCCGAACGACTTTGGTTTCGACGACCTTCTGCGCTTCTCGAACGCGGGCGATTTGGCTTCCGAGATGGAGCAGGCGCTCTCATTGGCGGTCAACCGGGCACCGCTGGTGGTCGAACCCATGAGCGACAACCTCGCCACCGAACCGCCCCTCGCTCTCTACCAGGCGGTGCAAGGCGTCACCGACATCTTGAAGAACCAGTTCGTGAGCGTCCTGGCCCTGCGCGTACCCAACGAAGGTGCAGCGGATAACGACTGACCGAGAACGCGTATGGACACCCCCCTCCGGCCTTCGGCGAATCGGTTAGCTCGCCTCTGGGCGGGCCTTCACCAACCCTACGACATCGCCGCGCTCGCGGTGTTCCGGATGTTGTTCGGCGCGATGATGGCCTACAGCCTGATTCGCTTCGCGCTCCAAGGCTGGATCAAGCTCGTCCTCGTCGAGCCCACCTTCTTCTTCAAGTACGCCGTGTTCCCGTGGACGGTGGTCGCCGATCCACCCATTTTGTACCTGCACTTTGCGATCACCGCCCTCGCGGCCATCTGCGTCAGCCTCGGTCTGTTCTATCGAGTGGCCATCGTCGTCTTCTGGTTCGGCTTCACATATCTGCAACTGCTCGATGTGACGCTGTATCTCAATCACTACTACCTGGTGGTGCTGCTGGGGGGGATCATGATCTTTTTGCCCCTCCACCGCGGCTGGTCGCTCGATGTGTGGCGCAATCCACGGAGTGCGCAGGCTACCCTGCCAGCATGGATGACCTACCTGCTGCGCTTTCAGATCGCCGTCGTGTACTTCTATGCTGCGCTCGCGAAGGCTCAACCGGACTGGCTACTGTACGCGCAGCCCCTGAACATCTGGATGTGGGCGCGAACCGAAACGCCGATCATCGGCCCGCTGCTAGACCAGCTCTGGGTCGCGTACGCGATGGCCTGGGCCGGATTCCTGTACGACCTGACCATCTGGATCTTCCTGCTATGGCGCCCAACCCGGCCGTGGGCCTACGCGGTGGTGCTGTGCTTTCACGGGATGACGGCCGTGTTCTTCGAGATCGGCATGTTTCCGATCATCATGACGTTCGCCACCACGATCTTCTTCGATCCGAACTGGCCGCGCGCGGCGTGGGCCCGGGTCGAGGCCGTGCGGCGCCGCTTCGGGCGAGCACCGGCGATCGGCGGTCGCGCACCCGCCAGCAACACGGCGGCCGCAAGCGAAACGGCGCCCATAAACGAAGCGGCCCCTTCCGCGGGCCGTCGTTCGTATCGACTTACCGCCTTGAGCGGCGCCGTCCTCACCGCATACGTCGTCTTTCAGGCGCTGTTTCCCCTTCGCCACTATCTCTATCCCGGCGATGTCCTTTGGAACGAAGAAGGCATGCGCTACGCGTGGAAGGTCATGGTGCGCGAAAAGAATGGCTCGATCACCTACCGGGTCACTCGCCGTCGCGACGGCCGCACGTTCGAGGTATCGCCCCTTCGCTATCTGACATGGCGCCAGTTCTCGGACATGTCCGGTCAGCCCGACCTCATCGTGCAACTCGGCAAACACATCGCGTGGGACTTTGAGCGCAAGGGCCACGGCGAGGTCGAAGTCCGGGTCGACGCCTTGGTTTCGCTCAACGGCCGCCGGGCTGCGCCCCTGATCGACCCGGACGTCGACATCAGCCGAGTCTCCACCGGCTGGGGGCCAGCCCCGTGGATCTTGCCCATGCCCTCCGAACCGCCCCTCCAGCTCATGAAGTTGTCAAAGAAATGAAGCCAAACGTCCGCTACCGTCTATGGAGTACTGTCGGCCTGCTCGCTTTGGTCGGCAGTACTGCGCCGCGCTCTGCGCGCGCTCAAGAAGAAAGCCCCGAGCCCGTCGAGACCAGCTCCACTGCCGTTCGCCCCATGCCCCTGCTCGGCGACGTCGATATCCCGCCCCCGGAAACGATCACCATCCTGGGTCGCCAATACGACAAAGGTCGCGTCGCCGGTTCGGCTCACCGGGTATCGGCGGAAACGCTGCGCGATTTCGAGTACGACGACATCCAGCGCGTCCTGACGAAGATTCCCGGGGTCTATATCCGAGATGAAGACGGCTTTGGGTTGCGCCCGAACATCGGCTTGCGCGGCGCCAACTCGGATCGGTCGAGCCGGGTGGTGCTGATGGAGGACGGTATTCTCCTCGGCCCGGCCCCCTATTCAGCCCCCGCCGCTTACTTTCTGCCCCTGCCGACCCGCATGGAGGGGGTCGAGGTGTTCAAGGGGCCGGCTTCCGTGCAGTACGGACCATTTACCGTCGGCGGAGCCATCAATCTACAGACCGCCGAGATCCCCGATGGCCACGCCGTTTTCGCGGACTTGGCGGGCGGTCAGTTCGGCTACGGCAAGCTCCATGGCCGGTACGGCTGGGGCGGCGAGCACGTGGGCTTTCTCATCGAAGGCGTGCACCTGCAGTCCACGGGCTTCAAGGAGCTCGATTTCGATGACGATGCCGATACGGGTTTCGCGAAGAACGAGGTGATGCTCAAAGCGCGGTTCAACTCATCGCCGACGGACTCGATTTATCATCGATTCGATGTGAAGCTCGGCTACGCGGACGAGGGCTCCAACGAGACGTACTTCGGCATCACCGACGACGATTTCGAAGAGACGCCGCTGCGACGCTACCGAGGCAGCCAGCTCGCCCGAATGGAGTGGGAGCGGACCCAGGTGCAGCTCAGCTATACGCTCACCGCCCACGACGACTTTACCCTGAAGGTCGCTGCGTACCGACACGACTTCACCCGCGCCTGGCTCAAGCTAAATCGCTTTCGAACGCTGTCCGGCGCCGTCACGACGCCGGTCGATGACGTGCTCACCGACCCCACCGGCAACAACGAGCTGCTGTTGGCCATGGCCCGCGGCGAGGTCAGCTCCGAATCGATCTTCTCGCAGGCCAGCGTGCCCAGCTTCTTGGGAATCGGCACCAATGATCGCACCTTCGTGAGCCAGGGTGTACAGGCAGACGGCGAGTACTATCTGAGCGGCGTGACCGTAGACCATCGATTCAGGTTCGGCGCCCGGGTGCATTACGACGAGATCAAGCGGCGCCACGACGAGGCCGCCTATGCGATGGTGGTCGCGGACGGCGAGCCGAGTCAGGTGGTGCGAGAGAGCGACATCGAACCCATTCTGACCAACGATGAGAGTTCGGTGGCCATCGCCCTGTATGCTCGCGACGAGCTGACTATCCTCGACGACTTGACGCTTACGCCGGGGCTTCGGTCCGAGATCATCTTTACACGGAGCGATCGAGAGCGGTCCGACAATCTGGAGCAGACCCGAACGCTGACGAACGACACCGTCGTGTTCATTCCTGGCCTCGGCGCTCACTACGATCTGGGCGGTGGGTTTGGTGTCCTCGCGGGCGTTCACCGCGGATTCAGTCCGGTCGCTCCGGGCCAGTTCGATGATATCGAGCCGGAACTCAGCTGGAACTACGAGGGCGGCCTTCGATACAGCCGAGGCCTAAACCGCGCCGAAGTCATCGGCTTTTTCAGCGACTACACGAATCTTCTGTTGAACTGCACATTCTCCGCGGGGTGTCCGCCCGAACAGATCGGTCAGCAGTTCAATGCGGGCGATGCGTTCGTGTACGGGATGGAGGCCGGCTTGCACCACGAGATGACGATAGGCAGCCAAGTTCGGTTCATGGTCGACGCCGCTTACACCCTTACGCTGTCCGAATTGCGGTCCAGCTTTACCTCGGGCAGCCCCCAATACGAGACGGTAACCGAAGGCGATCGTCTGCCTTACGTTCCTATTCATCAAGCGAGCGTACTCATGGGCGTGACCGGGCCGGTCTTCGGGGCCCCGACCGGATTGCGGGTGTCTTACACGTTCGTCGACCGGATGCGCAACGAAGCATCCCAAGGTGACGTTCCGGACGCTGACCTGACGGATGCGCAGCACGTCGTCGACGCCACCGCGCACGTCGAGTTCGGATACGGTACCCGCCTCTACGCGCGGATCGACAATCTCTTGAACCAGACGTTCATCGCGTCGAGGCGGCCGTTTGGCGCGCGCCCTGGCAAACCGTTTCAGTTTCAGCTGGGCTTCAGCGTTCGTTGGGATGAAGACGGTTAGTCCCCGTTCGTAGGTCATCCACGGCGCCTCCTGCCAGCGCGCGGACACGCTCCGCAGTTCGACGTCCCGACGCTAGCGGATGCGGCTGATGAAGTTACCATGCTCAATATGATCCGAGCTGAAGGTGATGTCCAGGGTCGGAGCACCTCCCTCATCGGAGGGCTAATCTTCCCGTCCCTCGGTTTTAGTGTCGGCGTGCCAGTGCAGGTCAGACCCGAGGTGGCGGCCGGCATCCGCCTGCAGCTCACCCTGCAATGGCCCGTGATTGGGATGGGAACGTCGTTCGATGTCTATCCTGGACTCGACGACGAGGGCTCGCGGTCTTTTCAGGCTACGATGCTGGCGCAGGGGGCGCTTTGATCGTCCCGACGACCGCCAACGGATCGAACGCAACCGGTCCGTCAAATAGAATGGAGGATTGAATGGATAAGGTTTTGCGTTTCGTCGTCGGTGTGCCTGGCGTTGTGTTCGTGGTGATCGGTATTGGCTGGTTGGTCGTTCCGGCCGAGGTGGGCAGGCCGCTCGGAATGACCTTGCCGGACGACGGGCTGGGATTGAGCACCCAGATCGGAGCCATGGCGTCGTTCTTTTTGACCCTGGGCGGTTGTATACTCATCGCCTTAGTCACTGGTCACCGTGTCTGGTATTATCCGGCGATCATGCTGCTTTGTCTCGCCGCTATCGGACGAATCGTCGCCTGGCAGTTTTACGATGCGGTATTGGCCTTCGATATGATCTGTGTAGAAGGAGTTGTCGCGGTCCTGCTGTATGTTGTTTCTAGAGCGCGGGCGGAAAAAGTGGCTGTTCATCCTTCGTGAAGAAGATGAGAGAGGCCCGAATCGCGCACGCGGTCACGGGGCTTTGTCGGCGGCTCGTGCACGGCCGGAGGCCGCCCCTCGCGATTACGAACGTCAGCGCCCAGTCAGCAAGACTTGGATGAAGTCGTTGTCCTGCCAGAAGTCTATGAAGTCGTCCTCGCACCCGAAGCCGTCTTCGTTTCCTGGGACCGCCGCGCACTGACGCACCACCACCATGTCCAAAGAGGGGAACATGTAGATACCGTTTCGTCCGGCGCCGAGCCCCGCCCGCAGGTCGGGGTGCCCGCCTCGGTAGATCGCGCCGCCCGGCGCGTTGGGGTCGGGCGGTGGCCCGACGAACGCTTCTCCGCCCGGTGTATTGAGCCACACGAACAAACCGTGCCCGAGGTTGGCGGGGCTGGGTTCGAACAACGCGGCCAGGGTCTGCGACCGAACGACCTGCGCATCGCCCCAGCGACCGCCGTCGAGGACCAACCGCCCGACCTTCACCCACTCTCGGACCGTCAGATAGGCGCCGTTCGGCAGGTGCGCTTGCCCAACTTCGTCTCGGGTCCATCGAGCCCACTCGAGGCCGATCGGGTCGAAGATGCGGCGGTTCAAGTACGAGAGTGGATCTTCCCCACCGAGCTTCGCTTTCAGCACGCCGCCGAAGATGTAGTAGTCGACCGGACCGTAGTTGAATTCGGTGCCGGGGCGAACCCAGTTGCTCCCGGTGCACGGGTAGCGGATGCATCGAAGGTCCAACCCGCGGGCGTGGGCGTATTTGTCGGAGGCGTGGGTGTCGCGCTGTTCGCCCTGCAGGCGCTCCGGGTCTTGTTGAAGCCCGGAGCTCAAGGTCAGCACGTGCCGCATGGTGACGGCCGCCCGATCGTCCTGCGCCCACTCCGAGTACGTCGCCGCGATCGGCTCGTCGAAGGACATCAGCCCATCGTCCACCGCGGCTGCGGCCGCGAGGGCCCAAAGGGCCTTCGTGGCGCTGAAGATGTGGTGCGCGTCGTTCGGCCCGAAGCCGGCCTCATATCGCTCGAAGACCGTCTGTCCGGCGATATCGACGAGGAAGGCGACGCCGGCGCGCTCGGCCGAGTAGTCGGCGGCCGCCTCGAAGTGAAAGCCGGATGGTGTGGGGAGCTCACACCGAACGCCCGAGAATCCCGATGGACACGCGCAGCGGTCCATGGGGAGGCAAGCGCCCCCGTTTTGGCAGGGGCAGGCCTCGGTGCGAAGGCCGCTCGCGCAGCGGTGCAAGGTCACGCTCGAGCCCGGCTGGACCCGGTAGTGATAGACGAAGGCCTGCTCGGCGCCGACGAGCACCTCGGGCTCGGTGCGCAGGACCGAGTCCTCTCCGCCGTCGCAGCGGGTCGTGCCCGGGCCGCGGGGGTCGCCAAGGTCGAGGATCCAAATCTGCGAGCTGCGCGTCGGTCCCGAGTCGTCCACCACGGTTGCCGTCGCGAATGAGCGGCCCTGGGCGACGAAAGGCTCTGGCGAGCTCATTCGCGTGGCCCCGGACCGCGGGGGCACCGGCACGGTCATGACCCGCGGCCACGGACCCGAAGCGCGCTCTTCGTAGACCGCTATCGCAGCTCCACCATCGACGAGGGCCAATACCCGGAGCCGACCATCCGCTTCCGGCGCTGCCCAGCCGTATGGCCGGTTCTTTTCCCCCGGGTCCGCGGTGATCGTTCGACGGGCCTTGGTGACCGCGTCGTACAAGCTCAGCTGACCCGCATCCGGCCCTTCGACGATCGTCGTGACCCCTTGAAGCCGTCCGTCGATCCAGCGCCCGTCGGTCCGCCCGTCGACCGCGGCGCCGATGCGGTCGACGGAACCGGCAGAGAGATCGAGAGCGACGGCGTCGCCCGTGTTCCAGGCCCCCCGGATGGCGAAGGCCCAGGTCGCGTCGGCATTGGGCGCCTTGCTCACCGTCGCGCCCAGCAGGGCCCGCTCGTGCGGCACGATCTCGATGTCGAAGCCGTCCGCCGTCGGCCGGGCCCAGTGTAGAGCGTAGGCGTCCGACACGGGCTTGGTGTATACGATCGACCACCCCCGGCGATCGACTCCGAGTTCGGGGCCGTTATTGGTGTCGGCCAGCGGCGCGTGGCCGGTGTCGACCCGCAGCTCGCGCCCGGTCGTGGTCTTGAAGCGACCGGTGACCGGGTCGAGGTCCGCGAGCCATACGGTCCGATCGCGGTCGGTGAACACCATCTTCGGGGGCGACTGGAGGATCTCGGGGTCGAAGTAGCCGCGGTCGTCGCCTAGGCGGATGGTTTCGCCTGGCGGGACGGTCAGCGCCGGGGGCCCACCCCCGGTGTCTGGAATCCCCCCAGCGTCGGCGGCGTGGCCCCCGTCGGTGGCGTGGCCCCCGTCGGGGGCCGTTGCGCCGGCGTCCAAAACGCCGGCGTCGGCGTCCTTCGAGAGCCCTTCATCGGAGGGGGCGGGTCGCTCGGTATCGGCGATGCACGCTGCGAGCGATAAGAGCACCCAGGCGAGGCTCGGGCTGGTCCTCTTTGCGGCCACGTTGGACACAACCCGAAGTTTCGGTCAAAGTCGCGCCGATCGGCGCCGGCCGCTCGATTTTATCCCAAATCGGTCCTTCGAGCCGTCAGCCCTGCACGGGAGCATCACCCTCTTGGTCGAGCAGCCTGTTCAGCTCGGCGACGTCGGAAGCGATCAGCTGCTGCAGAGCCGTCCGTTGCCGTTCGATCGCCGCCGCCGACTCGGCAGCGACCTCTTTCATTCCTTGGGTCGGCGGCCCATCGTGCTCGTAGGCCGTCTCAGCCAGGAAGCCGATCACCGAGTAGAGCTTGGCCCCGCCGGTTCGGCCCGCGAGCACGTCGTACGAGACCTCGGCATCGGAGTTATGGAGTGCGCTTTCGATCGCGTCGAGCGCCTCGATGATCTTCGTCGCGGGAGCTTTGGCCTCCGTGCGCTCGGCGATTCGAGCCTGAATCTGCGTTCGCACCTTGCGAACGCGTCTCACCAGCGCGACGACCTCGTCGAGCTGGTCTCGCAACTCGAGGCCGAACTCGAGCTGCGCACGCATCGATTCAGGCGTCGCCGAGGATGCAGGGTCGGGCTGGATCCGCAGGCTCTGGGCGCTCGTGACGTCGCCGACCACCAGTCGCAGGGTGTACTCGCCCGGTACGGCGCGGGGACCGGGCCCCCAACCGCCAATGTCGTTCCGAGTGCCACGCACATAGTCGGCATGCGTGTATTGAAGATCCCAGGTTGCTCGGTTGAGGCCCACCTTGTTCGGGAGATCGGGCTTGGGCTCCTCGTCGGTCGGCGTCCAGTCCGGGTGGTCTTTGGGCGTAAAGAGCGGCTCGAGCTCACTGCTCAGCGTGCGAACCACCGTGCCGTCACGGTCGAGGATTTCGACCTTGAACGGCGCCTTGGGTTCTTCGGCCAACCAGTACGTGAACGTCGCTCCGAACGGCGGATTCGCGCCCGAACCTTCTCGCGATCCCTGCGGCGCGTTCCACTTCGTCACTCGGTGGCGACGGACCGCATCTCGGGGCGGAAACAGGTGGGCGGGCGAGGCCTGGATACCTTCGTCGAGCGTACGAACCGGCGTGAGGTCGTCGAGGACCCAGATCGAACGCCCCAGGGTACCGACCACCAGATCGTCGCCGGCGACCACCAGATCCGGAACCGAGACCGTCGGCATGTTCAATTGAAGCGACTGCCACCGCGCGCCGTCGTCGTGCGAGACCATCACCCCGCGCTCCGTCCCCAGGTAGAGCAGACCCTTGACCTTGGAGTCTTCACGCACCACGTGCAGGTATATTTCCGGGTCGAGCTCGGCGCCGAGGCGGGTCCACGTAGCACCGTAGTCGCTGGTCTTCCATAAATACGGCGTCTCGTCGTCGAGCCGGTGGGCGTCGGCGACGACATATGCGACGCCAGCATCCCAGCGCGACGCTTCGATGACCGAGACGGTCGCCCACTCGGGCATGTCGGGCGGAGTCACCGCTTTCCAGTTTTGGCCGCCGTCTCGGGAAACGTGCACCAACCCATCGTCGCTGCCGCACCACAGGGTACCGGCCGCGACCGGCGATTCCGCCACCGCGAAGATCGTGCCGTAGAACTCGACACCGGTGTTGTCGCCGGTGATCGGACCGCCGGACCACTTCTGCTTCGATCGATCGTCGCGCGTGAGGTCAGGACTGATCGCCTGCCACGTTTGGCCTCGGTCGTCGGTTCGGAACAGGACGTTGGCAGCGTGGTAGATGACGTTCGAATCATGGGGCGAAATCACGATCGGCGCCGTCCACTGAAAGCGGTAGCGCAAGTCTTCGGCGCCGTGCCCCGACCCGTCGAACGGATAAGCGCCCACCGCCGGCGCTTGCCCCGTGCGATGGTCGTACCGCGTGATGATGCCCAGGTACTCACCAGCCCACACGACGTTGGGATCAGAGGGGTCGGCCACCACGTAGCCCGCTTCGCCGCCCCCTACCTTGTGCCAGTGGGATGACAGGATGGCCTCAGCATCGAGCGCGTGACTCGGTCCCGACAGCGTACCGAGATCCTGAAGGCTGGCGAGAACGCGGTACGGCTGCTGCGTGTCCACCGAGACGTGGTAGAGCTGGCTGATCGGCAGCGCGGGCCGGGTCCAGTGCTCCCCGCCGTCCCCCGACAGCGACACGCCCGCATCGCTGCCGACCACGATCCGCGAGGGGTCGAGCGGGTCGATCCAGACGTCGTGGTAGTCCCAGCCGCCGCCTTTGACCGATGCGATGCTCGCGCCGCCGTCTTCGGTCTTGAGCATCCGCACTTGCGGGAACCACACGACATCAGCGTCCGTCGGATCGACCGTCAAGTGGGTGTAGTACCAGGCGCGTTGGCGAAGCCCACGGGAGTCATTGATGCGCGTCCAGGTGCCGCCGCCGTCGTCGGAGCGGAACAGACCGCCTTCCTCCGCTTCGATCAGCGCGTAGACCCGCTTTGAATCGGTGGGCGCGACGCGCACGCCGACTCGGCCCCAGATCGCATTCGGCAAGCCGCGGCCTTGCAGCCGGGTCCAGGTGGCGCCGCCGTCGATCGACCGCCACAGACCGCTGCCGGGCCCGCCGCTGGTCAGGCTCCATGGCGTCCGTCGGGTCTGCCAGGTGCCCGCGAACATGACCTCGGGGTTGTTCGGGTCGACCGCGACGTCACAGGCGCCGGTATCAGCGTCGACATAAAGAACCTTCTTCCAGGTCGTACCCCCGTCGACGGTTCGAAACACGCCCCGGTCTTCACCGGGTCCGAAAGGGCTGCCGAGGACTGCCGCAACCGCGACCTCGGGCTTCTGCGGGTGCACGACGATCGCCCCGATCTGCCCCTCGGCCTCCCAGACGTGCTTCCAGGTCGCGCCTCCGTCCGTGGAGCGGTAGATGCCGTTTCCCTCGGCGACATTGCCCCGGATGTTGGCTTCGCCCGAGCCGACCCAGACGACGTTCGGGTCGGACGGAGCCACGGCGATGGAACCGATCGACGAGATCGACTGATCGTCGAAAACGGGCTTCCATTGGCGACCACCGTCGGTCGAGCGCCACACCCCGCCGGCGGCGGTGGCGACCCAATACACGTGAGGATCGCCAGGAACCCCTGTCACCTCGGTGACGCGACCTCCGGCCGCGGGTCCGATCAGTCGATACTTGATGTTTTTGTAGGGCCCCCGGACATCACGCTCGGGGGCCTCTGTGGGCGGCTTCCACCACGACGTGCGGGTGGGGCCGTGGGCACAGGCGACCGCCGTGAGCACGACGAAGGTGGCCAAAACACGCTTGGGCATGGGCATCATTGATCTCGCTCGATCGAAACGCGCCGGATGTCAAAGCCGACGAGCTGACGCGAGCCGCGCTTGGTACGAACGCCGAGCCCTTCGCGATTCGGCAATCCGCGCGCGCTCGTGCAGGGACCGGATCGTTATCGTGTCCGCCGGTCCCGGGCGTCGCTTCGGATGTGGCGTCGCGGCGGCGGGTGTCGGCCGAGTCAGCGACGGTCAGACTCAGCGGCGACGTCACGCCGAAAGCGTCGGATGAACGTCATGGGCTTCTTGCCGGGCACTCTGACTTCAACGGACACGTGCAGCTTACTTCGGTCTTGATCCGCCGTATAGCGCTCCACGGCGACCGCCTGGGGCATCGTCCTGAGAACCACCAGCTGCCCGCTCTCCCATCTTTGGCTCTGTTGCTCGAGCAATCGATCATCACTCTTGATGACCACGCGGCCTTTCCACTGCGCGACCGTGAGTCTCTGCGCGTCCAGAATCGTGACCTTTCCGAGGTACCGACGAAGCTCGATCGCGGCAGTGGTTTTCGCACTCTGGCCGGCGCGCGCATCCGCGGGATTGGGCACACCGCTGACGACCACCACTCGGCGCCCACGCCGAAAGCCGCGCACTCGAGCGGCTTGCGGCTTCGGAGAGTCGTCAGGCGTCTCGACGTCCGGGTCTTCGGACCCGAGCGGATCCGAAACCCAATGACCGGTCAAAACTTCAGGCCCAACGGCGCTGGATGACGTGGAAACCAGTGTACGTGCGTTCAGGGTATTGCTGGCTTGCTCCGAGGAGCCTGGCTCGGGCCCCGACGCACAACCTATGACGACCACGACCGCCGTCGCAGCAACGGAAACTCGCTTCATCTGCGCCTACGGTACTATTCGGAATCTGCGCGAAGTCTACAAGAATCAGCCGCATGGCAAGTCGAGTGGTCCGAAGCTGTTTGTCACCCGCATCCCGAGCCGTGGCGATAGTCTCGGGACGCCACGGAATCGCTCAAAGGCACCGGGTGGTCGCAGCGGGTCGCCGGCCTCATCGGGATGATGCTATCCGCGTTGCTGCTGCCGCTGTTGTCCATTGTTTGGGCGTGACTTCCTCGCGGGCACTGATACGTGTCGAGGAATTCGATGATTCTGTGCGCAGGCGCTGGCTCGGCAATCGCCATGCTCGTCAGGGTTCTCCGAAGAAAAGGCTTCGGCGCATCAGCAACTCTGCGGCGACGGACGGGTTGGTAAGGGCCTATTGGGCGATGGCGAAGTAAGAATGTGGAGCTGCGGCGGGTTTCTCAAGTAAGGGGTTTCGTATGCGCGACCTTGCGGGGGCCCTGGTTATCGGAAGCAACGAGCACTCCGAAGTCTTGGACGCCCGGACGAGCGAGGTCTTGGATGCATCGAGCGCCAACAACGGCACCAGAGGCGGAGGAGTGTCGACCGGAGTGTCGACCGGTACGAGAGACATCGGTACCGACCGCATCGTCAGCGACGGCGGTGGTCGACGGGTCCGACCAGCGATCGTTCTTCATTCGGAACCCGAAGCCGGGCCTGCTCCGTGAGTATGAGCTGTTCATGCACGACGGGTCCCGAAGAAACACTCGACTTGTCCTACTTTCACGATACGGGATTTGGCTTTTCGGTCCTGGCCGACGATTTATTCAGCGGCAATGACAGAGCGAGCTATGGCGAGGTAAGTTTCGTTGGTGATTCGATTTGTCGTCACGGAATCGCCCTTGTGCTCATCGGCGGCCGTCCGTCCGTCCGTCCGTCCGTCCGTCCGTCCGTCCGGCCGTCCGGTCCGCGGAGAGAGCGAGGGTGAGGGTCCCAGATCACCGGCCGGAAGAGGGGGGGCTCGATCGGGCATGAGCTAATCACAGCTGATTCCGGCACCTTGCATCTTGTTTGGTCTTGGCTCATCGAATAGAATAATGTCGATAACCCAGCCGTTCGCGTCCTAAAGTGCCTTGGCTACGAAGCTAAAGAAAGAGAATACATGAAACGACTGAGTCTAGTACTGGCCCCTTGTCTCGCGATCATGACGAGCTGTTCGACGATCACTGTGAAGCACGACTACGATACTGATATCGACTTCGCACCTCTAAAGACGTTTAGCTGGATGGTCAAACCGGCGCGGGCGACGTCCAAGGCCGGGCTTTATGACAAACGCATCAAGTCCGCCGTGAACAGCCAGCTCGAAGCTAAGGGATTTGAAAAGAAGCCGATCAATTCAGACTTTATTGTTGCCTATCACGTTGGCGTGAAAGAGCGGATCAACGTTCAGGATTGGGGCTATGGGTACGGTCGAAGACGCTATTACAGGGGTCGAGACATCAGGGTGCAGCAATACACGCAAGGTACGTTGATTCTCGATATCGTAGACGCGCAGACCAAACAGCTCATTTGGCGGGGTACTGCTCAGGGGGCCGTTGACCCAAGCGCATCACCGCAGGAGAGGCAGGAGAGGCTGAATGAGGCTGTATCCAAAATTCTCGAAAAATTTCCGCCCGTATCTCCGGCGAGCTGAAATTCAGGACGTGGGTGAGCCCGAGCATCAGCTGGATCGCCCTTTCGTTCTGCGCGAGGCCGGCAACGGTTGACTCGGTCTGCGAAACCCCCACCAGTCACTCGAGAGTGTCATCAACGGATCCGTTCGATAGTCCAGCGTTGACCATCGCTGTCGCGACCTTGGCTGGGGTCGCGGGCCAGGTGGTCGGCCGACACATCCGCTTGCCGGGTATCGTGGTGCTCCTCGCCACGGGAGTCGCATTGGGGCCCGATGGCGCGAACGTCGTGCGCCCCGACAGTCTCGGGTCCGCGCTGCAGGTGGTGGTGGGCTTCGCGGTCGCCATCATTCTGTTCGAGGGCGCTCTCGCATTGAATCTCGGTCGTCTCCGGCGGGCCCAGAAACCGGTCCAGCGGCTGGTGACCATCGGCGCAGTCGTCACGATGGTGGTGGGCACGGTCGTGGCCAAGGTGGCGCTCGATTGGCCGTGGCGGGTCTGCTTTCTCTTTGGCGCGCTGATCATCGTCACGGGGCCGACCGTAGTGACGCCGTTGCTACGGCGGCTGCAGGTCGAGCCGCGAGTGGCCACCGTACTCGAGGCTGAAGGCGTCCTGATCGACGCCGTCGGCGCGGTGACGGCGGCAGTCGCGCTGGAGGTCGCGATCAGACCGACGACCGACAACGTCGCCGCCGGCATCGTGTCCCTGGCCAGCACACTCGGTTTCGGAGTCGTGGTCGGAGCGGTAGGCGGAGGGCTGCTCGCGGTGCTCCTGCGGGCGCCGCGAGTGATTCCGGAGGGCCATGAAAACATCTTTACGCTCGCCTTCGTCTTCGCCCTCTTTCAGGTAGCGAACGCCGTTTTTCATGAAAGTGGCATTGCGGCCGTGACCGCGGCCGGCATCGTAGTGGCGCGAACGCGCTTGTCGATGCATCGGGAGCTGCATCATTTCAAAGAACAGCTGACGTCGATACTGATCGGCTTGCTGTTCATCCTGCTGGCCGCCGACGTTCGGTTGTCAGACGTCAGGATGCTCGGCTGGCCGGGCGTAGCGGTTGTTCTCGGGGTCATGCTCCTCGTCCGTCCCTTGAACGTGCTCGTCGGCACTTCAGGCTCGGCGCTAAGCTGGAAGCAGCGCGCGTTCATCGCATGGGTTGGCCCCCGCGGCATTATCGCCGCCGCCGTCGCGTCCTTGTTCGTGGGTCGATTGGGGGACGAAGGCGTGGCCGAAGGGCGGGCCTTGCAGGCGTTGGTCTTCAGCGTCATCGCCGTAACCGTACTGTGGGCGGGTCTGACCGGAGGCATCGTTGCTCGGCGACTCGGCCTGCGCCGGCCCGAGAATACGGGCTGGGTGATCTTTGGCGCCAACGACCTGGCGATGGCACTCGCGAAAGCGCTACGAGGTGGTGGAGAGCTGGTGGTGTTCATCGAGTCCGACGCTCAACTCGCTAGTGAAGCCGAGGAAGAGGGCTTTCGTACGATCTTCGCGAACCCCTTCGAGCCCCGCACGCTTCACCGCGCCGAGATGCCAACCCGAACCGGGGTGATAGCGATCAGTCGGAGCGCGGAAGCGAACTATCTGTTTGCCCAGCGGGCGAGGAGTATCGGGGGGGCCAAGCGGCTCTCGGCAGCGGTCGGAGAGACGAATGACGGCATCACCAAAGGCATGTTCGAGAAAGCGGGCGTCGAGCTGTGGACCGGCGCTTATCAGGACGTCGCCAAATGGTCGCAGCGGCTCCGCCAGCGAAAGGTGAGTCAGGAGTACTGGGGGGTCACGCCGGCTGCGGCGAAGCTGGCGGCCGGCGCGCTGATCGAGTTGGGCGAAGATGGACTCGTCATCGCCCTCGTACGACATCGCGCCGGAACCGTCCTTCCCGTGGATTCTGACGTCGAGTTCAAGGCCGACGACCGCCTCACGCTCCTGTTGCCCACGGAGCGGCGAGAACAAGCCCGCGCCGCCCTCGAGAGCAGGGGCTTTACGCGGATCGCGTGAGGGCGCCAATATCTTCGACGTGCTTGGCGTGACTCAGGCGTGCGGCGCGTTCGCCATGCGTATCGTTTCGACGACACCGAAGCCGTAAGCCAGTCAGAAGCGGGCGTCCCGGCCCTCATCGAGGACGGGTCGACGCTTCAGATGGGCATCGGCGCGGATCACCTATCAGCCGGCGCCTCGTGGGATCCGACCCGTTGTCGTGTCCACCGGTTCATGTTCTCGTGATTGCCGATGAGGAACCCGGCACAGCGACCTCGCGTGGGAAAGGCGTTGCTCGGCGGCGTCCGCGCGGCGGGCGCGGCCGCGAAGGATGCCTTGCGGCGCAGTGTGAACAGCGGTCTGTCGCGACCTCTTCCCGGCGCGCCGGCGGGGCTCGATCCGGCGCATCCGAGCGTGACCATCCGTCCCGAACCGGGCGAGGTCACGTTCAAGGTGTACGACTACGGGCCCGACCAGCTCGAAGAAGTGACGTTCGATGCTGTGGAGGGCCGCGGCCTTGCGACGCGCGCCGAGTGGGTCGCGGTTCGCTGGATCGACGTCGTCGGTCTTCATCCCTACGTCGTCGCGCGCATGCAGCAGGATGTCGGCATTCACACTCTGGCCGCCGAAGACGTCGTGCACGGAGGGCAGCGACCGCGCCTCGAGATCTACGAGAATCACCTGTTTATCCCGATTCAGATGGTACGATTCGTGGACGGCACGGTCGTCTGGGAGCAGGTATCGGTCTTCGTCTTTCGGGATCAGGTCATCACTTTTCAGGAGCGCGTCGGCGACGTCTGGTCGCCTCTGCGAGAGCGCCTGGGTCGGCCGGGCACCCGAGTTCGGCGGCACGGAGCGGACTACCTTGCCTATGCGCTGTTCGACGCCATCGTCGACAACGTCTTCCCGGTCGTCGAAGACTATGGTCTTCGCCTCGAGTCGCTCGAGGCTTCGATCCTCCACAATCCGAAGCCCGCTCTCCTGCCGGAGGTCCAGGCCATCCGCCGTGAGCTGGGTATGCTGCGACGGACCTTTGGCCCGTTTCGGAAGGCGCTCGAAGGCTTCTCCGGCAACGAGGTCGTCCCGCTCAAGAAAGTGAGCCGCACTTTCCTTCGGGACGCCCTCGGCCACGCCGATCAGCTGGTCGACCTTATCGACGCCCACTGGGACACCTCAAGAGGGATCACCGATCTGTACATATCCGTCGCGTCCCATCGCATGAACCAGGTCATGAAGGTGCTGACCATCCTATCTGCGGTGTTCATACCCCTCACGTTCCTGGCGGGCGTGTACGGGATGAACTTCGCCACACTCCCCGGCTCGGCGGCTCCGGCCGCCTTCTGGGTCTTCGCCGGGGTGTGCGGCCTCGTCGCTACCGCCATGTTGGCGTTGTTCTCGGCATGGGGCTGGTTCGAGCGCTGAACCGGGCGTGTGCTATGGTCCAACGTGCACGCTGTGGTGCGCGGTCCGACTTCGTCTGAATAGAGCGAGAGGGCTACGCGTTGGCCGCCAGTCGGGTCGGCTCGTTGACAACGAATCGGCGCTTGCCGGGTCGCCCCCGTTTCAGGTCTTCGACCTCAGCCTGTCATCGCTGCGGTTGTCGACCACAGAGGAGCACCACGCCACGGCCGTTCCAGTCGGTACGGGCAGGTTCGTCCCTTCCGAATGCTGGTGAGGGTAGGCCAGAGTTCCTTCCCGCGGAACGGCCCATCGGCAGACGACCATAGCTTGGCCGAATATAACAGGTTCGCGCCAATCCTGCTTGTCGGACCTCTCTTGGACGCTTACGATTTCGAAGTCTTGCGCATGAAGTATTCCAACACGACGCCTCTATCTACTGTTTTGCTTGCACTTCTCCTCCTCGGGTCTCTTCCGCTGGTTGTGAGCTGCGGCGACGACGACGACGACACGACCCAAGACGAGGTCGCCGATGATCCCATCACGCCCACCTACGGAGTGAACGATTTCGCCTACGAAGGCATGGGGTTCGACGATGTGCTGGCGTTGGGACTGACCGGGAGCGGCGTTGACGTCTGTGTGATCGACTCCGGAATCGATGATGACCACCCGGCATTCGCCCACATCGTGCAGCGGGGCCGGCTGAAGTGGAACGACTTAACCGCGACCGCCCCGTCGTCGGATCCGATCGATACCAACGGTCACGGTACGCATGTCGCCGGGATCATTGCGATGAATGACGTGCTCACCGGCGGCGCGCCGAACGTCACCCTCCTGATCGCTCGGGTATTTACCGCCGACGGCAGCACGGATAACGCGACGATCGCCCGAGCCGTAGACTGGTGTCGCACGGAGAGAGCGGACGTCATTTCGATGTCGCTCGGCGGACTGACCTTACCGGCGATCCAGGCGTTGCTGCAGCAAGACGCGACGGTTAGCGAGGAAGCCGTCGACCGAGCCCTAGACGCCGGCATTTACGTGGTGGCCGCCGCTGGCAACGACGAAGTCACTCGAGATGTCGCCACCCCGGCGAACGTCGAAGGCGTCATCGCGGTGGGGGCCCTCGACACGGACCTCGACACCAAGGCGTCCTTCAGCCAGAGCGGCTTGAATGATGGACTCGTCATCCCGGCCCGCGAAGATCCCAATAGAAAGCCCGAGGTCACTGCACCCGGGGTGTCGATTACCGCGGCCATGGCGCCGGGGTCGACGATCGCGAATAGCCAGCCCGGATGTCAGCTCGTCGAGTATTGCGCGCTCAATGGGACGTCCCAGGCGACCCCATTCGTGACGGCAGCACTCGCCCTGGTCCTTCAGGCGGTTCCGGAGCTGCAGCCCGAGCGATCCTCGGCAGCCTCACCCCGCGACAACATTCTTCTCGTGAAGCAGGCCCTCTCCGAAACCTCGGACAAGCTGACCGGTCAAGACGAACCTCACGACGACGGCCTTGGGTACGGTCGCGTCAACGTACCGGCCCTGCTCGAGGCTCTTCAGACCCCTTCCGACTGAGTCGCGGGTCGTACTGAGGATACCGCGGAAAAGCTTGCGGTAGAAGACCGACGACCTGGCCGACCGGACTTCGCGGGCATACTTATAGTTGGGACAACCTCGGGTCGATTAGGGCCGATCTCTCCGGAAGCGATAAGGCGAAGTCATCGCCGCAATCCAAGGTATCGTTCAGGTCGTTCTTGTCCCCAAAAGTTCGCGGCAATTACCGAGGTGTGATCTTCTTCGCGTGAAGCGCGCTTGAATAGAGTCACACGTTAAACCTCATCAGCGAATCGGCGAGAGGGAGGTAAGTTTGGTCCCGGTCTCGACGGCTGAGAAATCGGCTGGTACTCGATAATGCGTGGCGAATCCCCGCCATCTTTTCAACTTATAGGACGTCCGTCCGGCACGAGCGGTCGCGGCGTCCTGGAGAAGAGACCAATGACCAATGCCCTCATCCGCGCCTTGGGTTGCGCGGCGTTCGTGTTTGCGGGAACCGTGGCCGCGACCCCGGCGTCTGCGCAAAACGTTCCGATCTTCCCCATTCCTGCTCCCGGAACGATTCAGCCTGGCGAATCTGTTTTGAGCAATACGACTCCGTTCACGCTCGTGATCCCCGTCGTGGGCACGCGATTCCGGAACGTCGTGAAGCCGGGCGACGCTACTCTGATTCTTCGTTTGACGGCCACGATTACGAACGCCTGGTACGACGCGTGCGCGCCCTACGACGACAACGCCGTGGGGCTCATCTACCGCACGGAACGTCGTCCGCCGAACGAGCAAAATTCGCGTAATTGTGACATCGCGATTGTTTACTCGAGCCTTCCGGTCGTTCGGAGCCTTATTCCAAGCTTCAACGCTGACTGGGACGCGATGGTGGCGGCGCTCAACGTCGACCTGACCGACCCCGAGCAGAAGACCGCGGCTGAAATCGGTCTTGCAGCTGGCGAAGCCGTGATGGCGGCCCGCCTGAACGATGGCATGAATCAGCTCGGCGACGAAGACGGCTCGGTTTACAACCGCCAGCCGTACGCCGACTACACCGGCTATGCACCGCCGAACAGCGCGTACTTCCTTCGAAACCCGCGTTTGTGGCAGCCCGCCATCGTGACCGAAGATAACGGACTCTTCTTCGTTCAGCAGTTCGTGACCCCGCAGATGGAGCTCACCAGGCCCTTCTTCACGGAAAATCCGGACCTTCGGGCTCCGCCTCCCCGAAAGAGCTACGCGGTGACCCCGTTTACCCGTCGTCCGCGTCGTCCGTACATCGAGCAGGCGGACCAGGTGTTGTCGGTGTCGGCGAACCTGTCCGATGAGCAGAAGATGAACGCGGAAGTCTTCGAAGACAAGATCGACAGCCTCGGTCTCTCGATCGCCATCGCTTCGTTCCAGCAGGGACTGACGCTTCAAGAGTTTCTCGAGGTCGACTTTCTCGTGAATGCGGCTGCGTTCGACACCGCGATCGTCATCTGGCGCGAGAAGCGCCGCTACAATGCGGTTCGCCCCTTCAGCGCCATCCAGTTCATCTACGGCGACGATACCGTGACCGCGTGGGGCGGCCCGGGCGTCGGCACCGTCAGCGACATCACCGGCAACGAATGGCGCTCTTACCTCAACGTTGCGAATCACCCCGAGTATCCGTCGGCGACGGCAAGCTTCTGCGCCGCGCACGCGGCAGCGTCGAAGGCGTACCTGAAGGCGCGCAACTCGCCGCTCAATCCGACGGGCAATACACTCAACTGGTCCGTCCCGCTCGCCAAGGGCAGTTCCTTCGTCGAGCCGGGCGTCACGCCCGCGACGGACATCGTCCTGACCTACGAGACCTTCGACGACCTCCGTGAGAACTGTGGTCTGTCGCGGTTGTGGGGCGGCGTGCACTTCTTCGATTCCATCCCGGCCGGTCAAGGCATCGGCGATGTGGTCGGGGCGCGAAGCTACGAATTCCTGAAGCCGTACTTCGACGGCACTGCCCCCTGAGTAGCCTGCAGTGCGGTCCGATCCGCCCGGGCCTCAGTCGCCCAGGCGGCGAATCGGTTCGCTGATTTGGGTAACGGCGGCGTCCGTCGGAACGCTTAGTTGCTGGAGATTCGTTCGGACACAATCCGCCGCTTCTTCGTCGACGACTCCGTACTCAATCCGGCCCCGCGATTCGTTGATGTCGCTGAAAACAACTCCATCCAGACTGAGCACGTTGCGAGCTCGAACGTAGAACGAGAGCAGCTCGTCGTAGTCGTACGGCGTTGACTCGAGCACGATCGTGAGCTGCCGTATTGGCGTCGAGGGATAGATACGGGCGAGCTCGTCGCGCACCGCCTCCGCTCGGACCTGCGTCGGGCTGACCATCAGGAGCACGATCTGATCACCTTCGATTCGAAACCCGCCGAATCCAGGTTGTCGACGCGCAACCGCGGCCAGTTCGCCGTCGATGGTTGGCCAGTCTTCCAACTGGTCATCGCCAAACCGTTGGACGGTTTCGCAATGAGCGGCCGCGGCCTCCAAGCAGTCGTCGTCCCAACACGCTCGGCCCTGCGCACCTGAGTCTTCACCGCAACCCGCGCCGTAACCAGCGAGCGCCAGAAGCGTGAATCCCGTTCCCATTCGCATGACGTACCTCTGGTGCAACCGACGGGCCGAACTGTTGCCTTTGAGGACTCGCTGGTTCAGATCCGGAATTCTGAGCCTTACGCCGCAGGTATCCGAGGGACCATGCTTCGTATGGACGTAGGCCCTGACCGGTCGATGCCTCGATTCTAAGCTGGTCATCCGGCTGGAAACACGCTGGCGTTCATCGACCGGACGAACCGGATGTATCGGTACCGGTCCTTCGAGCCGACGGGAACAGTCGGGCGACAGCGGGATTCTTGAGGAGGCGTTTCGGGAAGCCGGGGCCGGGCTGGGCGCGGATGCGACGCATGTCGATGGGCTCGCCGGTTTCTTCGTCGACGATGACGGGCTTGACCCGGCGCCCTGTTTCGCGATCGACGAGCTCGACCGGGGGGCCTTTCTTGTCGGCGAGCCAATCGTCACCCCACCGCATCAGCGCGCAAATGACTCCGGAGAGGTCGCGGCCCATTTCGGTGAGCCGGTACTCGAAGCGCGGTGGATGCCGCTCGTACATCTTCCGTTCGAGGATGCCCTCGTCGACCAGGCGACGGAGGCGCTCGGCCAAGACGTTGCGGCCGATACCCAGCGAAGCCTGCAGGTCGTCGAAGCGGCGCAGTCCGTAGAAGGCGTCGCGCAAGACCAACGGCGTCCACCAGTCGCCCAGGATGTCTACCGCGCGGGCCACGGAACACGGCCAGTCGTTGAATCGAGTGCGTCGCATCGGCCTACACTAGTCCGTTTCACAAAAGAACTCAACCCCCTGCGGCGTCGGGAGATCGTCGGTTGCACAAAAGAACGCACATGTTCGATCTAGAGTTGCTTTAACGAACTGATTCGTTCCAAGGTCCGTTGCATGAACGCACTCACTCTCCTTCGGGCCCAAAATCGCGTGCTCAGCGTCGTCGCGCCGACGTGGGCGGCGCGCCGCGGGCGTGATTTGTTCCTGACGCCGCGCCGGATTCCGCCGCCGCGGCGAGAGGAATCCGTGGCCGGCATCGCGGAGCCGCTCACCCTCCCGTCAGGCCTCGTCGTGTCACGGTGGGGAGCCGCCGGTCGCCCGCGGGCCGTTCTCCTGCACGGCTGGGAAGGTCGCCCGACCCAGTTCGGGCCCATCATCGCGGAGCTCGGCGTCGACTTCGAGGTGCTCGGCGTGCACGCGCCGGCCCACGGGGACTCCCCCGGCCAGCGAGCCAATCCCGTGGCGTTCGCGGCCGCCCTCAGCGAGGTCGATCAGGCCTTCGGACCGTTCGCGGTGGCCGTCGGCCATTCGATGGGCGCCGGCGCCGTCGTACTCGCGCTTACCGAGGGGCTGCGCGCCGAGCGGGCCGTGCTCATCTCGTCGCCGAGCTCGATCGAAGGGGTCTGTCGTCGTTTCTGCGGGTTCGTCGGTCTTCAGGGCGCGGCCGTCGACCGCTTCTTCACCTTGGTCGAGCGCGAAGTCGGCCGTCCGGCGACCGGGGTTTCGATCGAAGGGTTGGGCGCCACGGTCGACACGCTCACCCTCGTCGTCCATGACCAGGGGGATCGAGAGGTCCCGATCGCCGACGGTCGCGCCGTCGCGAATGCGCTTCCGAGCGGACGACTATTTGAAACGCAGGGGCTCGGCCACCGTCGCATCCTGCGCGATCGCGCCGTCGTTGAAGCGGTCGCAGCTTTTTGTCGGTCTTGATAAGGCGAGCCTCGAACCATTCAGCTCTCGATCTCCCTCGGTGCTAGGAGACTTGCTCCGAGCGAAGCGTGACAAAGAAGCGGACTTTGGGCGC
>CAZFIV010000056.1:0-44239 GCA_964519665.1 uncultured Myxococcales bacterium | reverse complement strand
CCGGAATCGGCCCGTCGGGTCGTCGCGTGAGGAGGGCGCGTATCGGGAATACGCAGCCGACGAAAGCCGAAGGCGGCGCGGCGAGCAGACGGGGTGAGAACCAGCGACAATAGTGCGATCCAAGTGAATCGGCGCTCTAGAGCTCAGCCAGCGCCTTTTCGGCCTGCGTACGATACTCATCCGGCAAATGCTCCAACTCGAGCGCGGCTTGCAATGCCGCTTTCGCGCCCGCCCGATCGCCGTCGAACTTCTTCTCGATGCCGAGCATGAACTGACCGACCGCGCGTTCGACCCCGGGCTCTTGTTTGGTCAGGCGCTCGAGGATGCGTCGGTGCTGCTGCCGGGCGCGATCGGCCTCGGGCCCTTTGCCCTGCTCGAGCAGGGCGACCACCACCATCCCGGCGGCCTGGGCGGACAGGGCAATCGGCGGCTCGACGCTCGCAACGCGGCGGAGCTCGAAGATCGCTTGCTGGGGTTTGGACTGCCGCAACAGCACCAGCCCCAGCGAGACCCGCGCGGGCACGCCCCACATCGGCGCCTTGGCCTTGGTGGCCGCTCGAAAGTGTTCGGCGGCCGAGTCCAGGTTCCGATGCCGAAAAAGCGCATCCAGCCCGAGCTTATAGTTCGCCTCGGCGCCGGCGGGGGTCTCGGGAAACAGTTGGGCGATCGATCGACGCACCGCCGCCGCAGTATCGAAGTCTTGGAGCGCCAGGGCCCGTTCGAGGTCCCCGGTCAGCGCTTCCAGCGTGGCCACGACGGCACCGAATCAAGATATCCCCCGCATGGCAAGACGACACCGTCGACCCCCCGTACGTCGCTCATCCAGCGCCCCTACCGTCCGGGCGGGCGACCGATCGCGACCGCCATCGCGTTGCTCGCCCTCGACGCGACGGCCGTATTCAACCGCGCCTCCGGCCAGGTGCCCTCACCGGGAGTCTCGGTCGCAGCGGACGCCGAGACCGACGGCTCCGACCCTCGGCGGGGCCGGCTCGCCGGCGGCTCCGACCCTCGGCGGGGCCGGCTCGCCGGCGGCTTCGCGCGGGCGGGCCTCGAGCGCTTCGTCGCCCACGACATGAATCGGCCGCCGCCCAACGCCGAGCGCCGGATCATTCGCGGGCGCTAGCGCATCAACGATTCCTCGCGCCTGCGTCGCCGACGTCGCTACGATGAACCACCCGAGCCGCCGACCGCGCGATCACGCCACCTGGCGGGACATCACCCTGATCAGGCTGGCCATCGCCGCGGCCGCGACGACCACCACCATCGTCCTCACTCAGGGCGGGGAGTCCGAGGTTCGCGTCCATCCCTGCTCAACGGAACTCCGAGGTCATAGCGCGGCGCATGAGGGGGTCATGCTGAAGTCGCTCCGCCGCTTCCGTGGGGAGCACCAGGGCGAACCGCCGGGACGGAGTGACTTTCGAGGTGGGGTCGAGAGTCGGGTTGAGGGCGAGCAAGTAAGCTTTGGCAATCTGAGCTGCGCGCAGGAGGTAGGGAATCGAAACCGGCCGCCGCAGTTCGACCGTCGTGACGCCTCCCGCCGGCAGCGGGGGTGGGAATCGAAACCGGCCTCGGTTCCGGCCGACCACCGCCGCCGCGATGATCGTGGGGACGTAACGGCGCGTCTCGGGGGGTAAGAGGTGTCGCTCGGACAACGTCCAGAAGCTTCGGTTTCGATAGTCGTCGAGCTTGCGCAAGCGATAGCGCACCCTGCCCTCGCCCGCGTTGTAGGCGGCCATCGCGAGGAGCATCGAGTGTCCATCGCCAAACTCGAGGACCAGATCCAGGAGGTATTCGCGGGCTGCTTCGCTGGACTTGTTCGGGTCGCGTCGTTGGTCTTTGGAGCGACCGACCTCGAGCCCGTAGTACCGGGCCGTCTCCGGCATGAACTGCCACAGACCGACCGCGCCCTTACGAGACTCCGCGTCCGGATTGAAGCCGCTCTCGACCAGGGCCAGATAGTAAAAAATCTCCGGCAGTCGTCGCTCCGAGAAGATGCCGTGGATGGTGGGAACGTACCGGTCCATCCGCCGCAAGGCGGTCGCAAACCACTGTCGTCTTCGGCCGACCGTGAAGTCGTCGACCGCTCGCTTGACCTCCCCCATGAAGGTGGGCGGCAGCCGAACGTCCTGATCTTCGCCAAATTCGACCAGAATCCGCCGGACCTCGTCTTCGAGCCACCCCTTGGGAGCGGCCGGTTCCGCGTGCTTCGGCCCTGCGGCGCCTCGTGATGGCCCTACCGCACCCCGACCGGAGCTGAGAACCTTACCCATCGAGGCCTTCGAGCCGGCGCCATCGCTCGGCTGCGAAGTCCGCTCGTCGGGGGGCGGCGGATTTCGGGGGTCACGATCGTCGCTGGTACCCGACTCGGCGTACGGCGACCGCCCACCGGCGATCGGTCCGTCACCCGGTGCGCGCGCGACGACTCGCGGGATTTCCGGCGTCCCTGACGAGCCTTCGTCGGCCTCCCCGGCCTGGTTGAAGAGGGGGGCCGCGACCGCCGCGACCGCGGCCGAGCCTTCCGACGACCCGCGCCTCGGTTCAGCCTGGGGTCTGGACTTCGGACCTCGCCTCGGCGGGGCGACAGGGGGCTCTCGCGCCTTGACCTTGTCGTCGAGTCTCTTCAACGCCTTCGGATCCACGCCGGGGTCGATCGCTCGGCCTTCCGTCAACTCGACCAATGACCGATGCGCCTTCAAATGCGCGTCGGCGTCGGCGAGGTTGCCAGCGGCGTCCGCGGCCAAGGCGGCTCTCGCGTGGTATCGAATCAGGCCCTCCACCTCGTCTTCAGGAACGGGAGAATGCGCGCCCGTCAAGCCGTTGACGCCCTCGAGCCCTTTGACCACCACTGGGGTTTGGCAGGCCGTACCCAGGGCGATGCCCGCAACCACGCCGGCAATGCACCGGGCAACGTAACCCACCCGACGACGCATGCGAGCAAAGTTGATGCGACCGTGAAACGCGTGACCCGTCGTCGGCTTTGCGCTTTTGCGAACCGGTGCTAGCGTCCGGCCGCACGACTCGGGGCACGACTCGGGGCACGACGCTAGACACGCAGCGGAGCGCGAAGCGGGGCCCGAATCAGGGCCTGACGAGGAGCCCGCCAAGGGGCGCAAGGAACGGCACGGAGAACGAATGGGTCTCGCTTGGTTATCGTCCACCGCGCTCATGGCGCTGCTCGGGTGGCGAGGCCGCCATGTATCGCGCGGTCTGGCTCTACTGATAGCTCTCGGTCCGGCGTGGCTATTCATGGCGGTCGCCCTTCAATCCGTTGACGACGGACTCGAAGTCCTCCGACTTCGGCTTCGAGGGTTCGAAGTACTCAGCCGCGAAGGCGCCGATTTTCGCTTGGCCGATACGGACACCGACGTTCCCCAGGACCTGCCCGCGATCGCCATCGACCGCGTGTCGGGATTCAACCAGCCCGTCGACGTCCATGTCGATCGAATCGTGATGCGCACCGCAACCACGAGCACCGACCTTGGCGAGCAGCCGTCGTTCTCGGTTCGGCTGAGCTACCCCGACGAGCTCGATGTCTTCGTGGGCCTCGACCACCCGAACCACCCGTTTCCGTACAACGGGATTTACGAGCTCGCGCATGGCGATACGATAACCGTTTGTCCGGAATTGAGTCGCTGCGAAAAGCGCGTGATTCGGATCGAAAAACGGCGGGGCCGGTGGTTTCTTGGGCCGTGCGCTCTGTCGAGCTGGATGGGCGGCGAGATGCAGGATTCCACTCGCACGTTCGCCCTTCTCGACCTCTATCACTACGAATCCGACCGCTGCACGCCGCGCCGGGTCACCGACGAAACGTCCCTGTGGGTCCATGAGGTCGGCGGCGATCGACCGACCGAGGACGACGTCGCCAGCTTCTTCCTCTACCAGGGCGGGCGGGTGTTCTTCGCCCACCTCGACCCCGACGAAATGGTCGAAACGAGCTTCACCGCCAACCGGCCGAGCGAGGCGGTCGCGGTCCGAAAGTCCGTCGGCGACCCCGTCCGCATCAAAATGATGTGGCGCGACCGGCGCTTCTTGAAGGACCGCGTCTACGACGACCCGTCGATCGACCAGCCTCTGTGCGGCTACGCCGACACCGACAAAGAGACCGACTACTCCGGTCAGAAGCTTTGTAAGCGCATCCGCGTGTACTTGCCCGAGACCGAGCTGCAGGTCTCGCTTTCCGACAACATTCGGGTCGGCTTGCCGTCCGACGAAGCACCCGCGGTCAGTCTGTCCTGCAGCAACCCGCCCCTGGAGCTCGACCCGCTGTCGTCGACCCGCGAGCGATGCGACGCGGGGCCGCTGGCCGCGGCCTACGCTTCGAACACTCGCTTCCGGCCTCCCGGCGTCGCCCAGGTGTCGTTCCCGGTGCGATTGGTCGCCGGGGAGCCGATCAGCGAGATTCTTCGCGTCGAGAAGGGGCGCGATTGTGGCGAGCTCGGTTCTCCGTGTCTGGTCGCCAAGGGGCGCGCCCAGGAGCGCGCATATCCCCTCGGGGCCATCGCGGCCCTCGGGTCCGGCGACACCGAACGCCATCTGGTCGACGCGACGTTCTTCGACAACGTGCGGTGGCTGTGGATCTTCCTGGTCGCCGCATCGATCCAGATCCTGCTGATCTTTGGCCTTCGCCCGACCGTATCGGGGCGCACCTCCGTGTACCCGGCCGCGATCGTGGGTGCAGCGCTGCTCCTGCTCACGATTCGACTCTTGTTCGCCTACAAGGTCGTCGCCCTCTTTCCGCACGACCAGGAAGCGATGGACCTCGCAGTGTCGACCCTGGTCATCGTGCCCGGGCTGCTCGCCGCCATCGCGTGGCCCGCGCACACCAAGACCGAGTCGCCCTATCGCTCGAGCCTGTGGCCGCTCGACGCCGAGTGGCTGGCCGGGGTCCGAGCCGCCGCGGTGGGGGCCGTCGTCCTTCTGTTGGCCGCCCGCCTGAACATCATCTCGCCTCCGGGGCGCCTGTTGACCATCGGTTGGGTCCTCGGCTTGCTCGCCACCAGCATCATCGCGTCGGGCCTCCTGAAGGATGCGGGGGCTAACCTGCGCGCCTTTTTCACGTCGATCCGTCGGGCTCTACCCATTCCCGGGCTACGGGAGGACGGACCTGGCGAAGGAGCGCCCGAAGCGGAGGCCTCGCCCACCCCGCCCGTGGTCCCAGACCGGGTCGTATGGGCTGTTCTCGGTCTCTTGCTGCTCGTCCGAGGATTGCTGGCGATCTACGGGCGTGAAGCTCTGGGGGGCGTCCGGGTTCTGTTGTGGTTCCTGCCGTTGTGCTTCCTGCTGACCGGCTTCGTGCTCGCGCGTCTGCAGCACACGCCCCGACGAGCCATGGTGGCCACCGTGGCGATCGCTTGCGTCGCCTTCATCGCGCAATGGACGGACAAGGGCGCCGGGGTCATCGTCTGCGTCCCGATCGTGGCGGTGGGCTTGTTTCTGTCGGCTCGCGGTCTTCAGGAAACACCGGCGTCCCGAGTGATCTTCATCGTGATGGTGCTGGCCGGGGTCGGTGTGGGCTGCTTGTGGACGTGGTCGCGAATCACTGAAGCGTCGTTGCCTCCGGTGCGCGACGGTCCCACCGGCTGGACCAAACTCAGCCAGAACGACGGCGGGCGAAACCTTCTGTGCCCGACCGACCCGCGGACCGAGAACGGCGCGATCGACCTCGAGCCGTACGCCCCGTTGTTCGACCTGTCGAACACCGAAGTTCGGCTGCGGGAGTTTTTGGTCCCCGGCGCCGCAACCCGGATCGGCACCCGCGAGAGCACCCGGGTCGCCGAGTCGCTCGCGATCATGCGACGATACGCGGCCGGCAAAGAGACCTCGTTTTGGGGAAGCGGGTTCCTGTCGGCCCCGGTGCGCGAGTACGGGCGTCACGAGCTACGCGCCCTCTTGTCTGACGGCGTATCCAGCGTCCTCGTGGCGAGCGAAGGCGGCACCGCGGGGATGCTCGGCCTCATGGGTCTGTACCTCGTCCTGCTGTGGTTGGCGCTTCGGCACGCGGGCATGCTTTCGGACCGCGACGGGATCGCATTTTTGCCGGCGTGGCCCGGGTTGGTCGCCGTGTTCTCGCTCGGCTGGATGACCTGGTTCATGTGTGCCGGCAACATTGGTCTGCTCTTGTTCTCGGGCCAGAACGTGCCGTTCCTGGTCGTGCAGTCGGGCATGGACTCCGTCTTGCCGACTGTCCTTTTCGCCTTCGCGTTGAGCCTACCCTCCATGGAGGACGCCGGATGAAGCCGCGCCACTATGCGACCCTGCTGCTCGTCGCCTGCGCGTTTTTGATCGCTCGGACCGCTTACCGGCATCGAAAGATCGTGTTGGCGCCTCAACCCCCGACCTTCGAGCCGGTGGGCTACTACGACCTGGTCAACCGAGGTCTCTCGGACGTCATCCTTTTCGAGGCGTCGGATTCCGCCGAGACGGAGGCGATCCCGGTCTTTCAAACCGACGCCGACGCGAGTGCGAGCCAACGCCTGTTTCGGCGGCGAAGCTTTTTGTCCGACGACCTCGAGCACCCGGAACGGTTTCGCCGCGAGCGCGACGACAGCGCGTCACTGCAGCCGGGCTTTCGTTCGCGAAAACTGCCTTTCAGCGAGCGTCAGAGCTGGCTGGGCTCGGTGCTCTTTCGGGCGAGCGCGGTCCGTCCTCGCCTGGTGAGCCAGAGCGGTCAGATCTTCATCATGGACCCGCCGAGATCGACGTCTCCAACCGCCGAGGTCGAGATCGTTCGGCTGCCGCTGCGGTCGGTCGAAGGCGCGGTTCCCCGGACCGGCAACGTCTTTACCTGGGAGTACGAGCGGGGCCGGATGGCCTTTCGCACCCACGCGGTGCCCGGGGAAGACGGCGTGAACGTGGTGTTGACCCAGCCCGCCGACACGCGCACCCGGATTCGCCTCAATGGATACACCCTCCCTAGCTCGGGAGCCCAGCGGCTCATCCGGGCCGGCGACTGGCTGGTCGTGGAGGGCAGGTGGGGCAAAGAGGTCTTCCACCTCGAACAGAACAACTCCGGCGTCGTTTCGGAGATCGACCAAGCCCAGCAGGGCACCCAGCGGACGATGTCGACCCGCGGCGCCATCGACAGCATCGCCACGCCCCTCGTCAACTCGCTCAACGCCTTCGTCTGGAAGCAACACGTCGGCCTCGATGCCAACCAGGCCGAGCGGCACCCGGCCTTTTCGCTTCAGCAGCACCGCCAGTGGCTGCTCGGTCTACAGCGCAACGCGATCCGCCTATCGATCGAAGAGTCGCTCCAGGTGAGCGCCCATGAGGCGCTCGACCGGTACGTGCACCCGCGGCGATGCCCGAAGCGCAAACAGTCGCCAGACAAGTGCAGAGGCCGGCACTCCTATTGGTCGGTCGAGTTTCGAGGGCGACGTTATCCCCGGCTCCCCCCGCGGGCGGCGGTGAGCGTCATCGACGTCACCACCGGCGAAGTGTTGGCGGCGGCGACGTACCCGACCCGACGCGCGCTCGACGACCACGTCGAAGGCATCCGCAAGACCCGTCGAAACGGCGTCTCGTCGGCCCTGATGCGTTCGGCCGTGATCACCGCCGAGCGGCGACGAGACCGCCTGGAAGCCAATCACTGTCTCGATGCGCACCAGATCGGCAGCATGGTCAAGCCGCTGTTCGCGACCGCGGTGGCCATGAGCTGGAGTCCCGCCAGCGGCGATGCTGACCCGATGGACCAGGTCACCCATTGCACCGGCACCACCCGGGGCTACAAGCGGGGCCGGGTCGTCGAGATCGCCGGCGTCCGCATCGGCCGCTTCGAAGAGAGCCCGCCACCGCACGGGCGCGGCGTCACTTTTGAGCGGTTCCTCGGCGAGAGCTGCAACCACTTCATGTTCGAGATGGGCGCCCGGGCCTTGAAACGCGAGCCCGGCTACAAGCCCGATACGTGCCCCAATCGCCTCAACGACGTGCTCGAACGCTCCCAGAATGGCGCGATCGCCCAGTACGCCAATATGTTTGGAGCCCTCCTCAAGGCCCCCGAGACCAGAGGCTATTACCGCTACGAGCGCTCATGGTGGAGCCCCCTGTCAGAACAACTCGAAGAGCGGGCCGGCGACAAGGGTTTCGGTTGCGAAGCCCGCTACAGCGAGACCCTGAGCCCGGTCAGCCCGGCCTACGTCAACTTGAAGGTCCGCAGCATGTCCAAGTGCGTGCCCGACTATGAGAGCTTCCTGAAAGGTGGCGGCACCAACCGCTGGTCGAACCTGCAGATCGGGGTGGCCTTTGCGCGCCTGGCGACCGGCCGCCGGGTCGAAGGCACCTTTCTCTATCAAGGACCGCCCGAGGGCCAGACCGACCCCCGCAACATCCGGTTCGCCCCCACCGCCCAGACAGAGTCGATCTCGCACCGGTCGCCATCCCGGTTCCGTGAGGTTCGGGCCCGAGTGCTGAAAGGCATGTCGGGCGTCTTCGACCCCCCGCGCGGGACGTCCCGGTCACTTCGCTGGGTGCTGAAAGGCACCAAGCGATACCCGGGCGTCCTCGACACCCTCCAGACCATCGACCCCGAAGGCACGGCCTGGGGCGCCTACGGCAAGACCGGCTCGAGCGTGCGAGACATCGGCTTTCAAACCACCGTCGACGGCAAGCCCCGGCTCGAAGAGATGCCGGTCGCCAACTACACCCTCATGCTCATCCGATGCGGCGACTCGGCGCTGCAAGAGAAGTCCCTCGCCTGCAGCCGGCTACCGCCCCTCGGCGAACCCGTGCGCGGGTATGTGGTCAACATCTGGGTGGACGGCGTTCCCGAGATCAAAGGCGGCTCCGGCGCCGCCCGCCTGCTGCGTTCCAAGGCCGGCCGCGAGTTGTTGCGCCGGATCGTCGAGTTCGAGGGGAGCCGCCAGTGAGGGCGCGTCGTCAGAATCGGACGTTCGTGGTGCTCGCGCTCGGCATGACCGTTCTCGCGATCTCGTCGCTGACCCACGTTCCGCGCGGTATCGGACCCGGCTCTGGTCGACTGGCCACGCCCCACCCCGGCGTCGGGGTGAAGAACTTCGACTCCCGATGGATTCCGGTCGCCCCGCGGGACGGCGACATCCTGAAGACCCTTCGCGACCTCCGGCTCGAAACCAGTACGATGTGGTTTCGCGTCGACTGCTCTGAGCAGATCTACAATCGCGACGAGATCGAGCTCATCCACGAAGGCGGGGTCGTCTGGGTCGCCGCGGGTCAACCCAAGCCCACCGCGCCCCCCGCGCAGTGCCGCGAGTAGACGAGCGGTTTGTTCGGCAAGTATACCTCGTCGCCGAGAGTCGGTAGATTGGACGGGTGGGGAGTAAAGCCACCGCCGCACCGCAGTCGTCGAAGACCGACCCGTCTCGTTCGAAGGCTACTGTTCACCAGCCAGGGGCGGCCCTGCCTGCGCGCACGACCTCCGCCTTTTTGCCTTCCCCGAACGTAGCGGAGGCCTTCGAAAGCGCAGAAGCGAGTGACCGCGAAGGCTTAGGGCCCGCGGTGTCGCGCCCGGCGCCCAGCGTGCCGCCGGTCGTCACCGCCTTGGCCCGCGACGTCTCGCCGACGAGCGAGACGATCCCGTGCTCCGACTGCGGCACCGAGATCCAGCTCTCCCCTGAAGAGGGGATGTCGGTCGCCCCCCCTTCGAGCGGCCTTCGTCGCAAGGGCGTGCTTCCACCAACCCCGCCGGATGAACCGTCAGGGCCCGCGTTGGTTCGGATGCTGAGCTCAGCCCCCCACCGACCGGCGGCTCGACTCGCCGTCGGCGCCATCAACGATCCGCTCGAGCGCGAGGCCGACCGGGTCGCCAACGCCGTGATGCAGACTCGGCATGTTCCCGACGCGGTGCTGCAGCGAGCCACCGCGCCCAAGATCCAGCGAAAGTGCGCCGCGTGCGCCCAGAAAGACGTCTTGCGCCGCACGTCCGAGCTGCTCGTCCAGCGGCAATGCAACATGCCGCAAGACCCCGAGGAGGGCATCTTCAACTTCGAGGATGAGGAGGGCACGACGGCGGTGCAACGCCGGGCTGCCGGCAGCCCTACCGCCGAGGCTCGCCCCTCCGTAGACGTCGAGACGCAGATCCGCAGGCGCAGCGGCGGGGGGCATTCGCTGCCGACGCATACCCGACAATTCATGGAGACCCGGATGGGCGTCGACCTCGGCGACGTCCGCATCCACCACGACGCCGAAGCCGATACGCTCGCCCGTAGCCTCGCGGCAACGGCGTTCACGGTCGGGCGCGACGTGTTCTTCACCCGCGGCAGCTATCAACCCGGAACTTGGTCCGGCGATCACCTGCTGGCCCACGAGCTCGCGCACACCGTGCAGCAAGGTGCCAGTGCGCCTTCGCAGGTGATGGCCGTCCAACGCGTGGCCGACAGTTGGGAGGATCGCCGCCGCACGTGGCGTCGGGACGGTCTCGCGAACCAGCCGGGCACCATCATTCACCACGCCCTGCAAAACGCCCTCCGACCGGTCAATCCAGGCCTCGTCACGGAAGCTCCGATCCCCGGTTCGAACCGGCGAAATCTCGGTTTCAACAAGGTCGGCTACGCCGACCTGTATAAGTCGTCGAGTCATCCGGGCCGGATCGCTGGAATTCGCGGCTACGACCCGCCGGGCGTTGACCCGTACGTCGTGAGCATGCCCGGGTGCAGCACGTCGCACCTCGAGCACACGCGTCCATGCAGTCCTCTCAACACGAAGCCTGGTAGCGGCGCGCCGGATCCATGGGACCCGCCCCATCTGCCGACCAACATCGAGCTCGGGGAGATCAAGCCGGCGTCGGCATCCATGCTTCAACGCGGCGGACTGGCCCAGATCTCCGGGTACGCAGCGGGCTACACGGACTTCGTCCAACAAGTCCACACGCTGTCGGGCGGAGCCACCGCTCCCTCGGCGACCGTGGGCCGGATTCACAGTCTCGATATCCCAGCGGGCATCGACTATTCGACGTTCCGAACCTCCTCGACCAATGAGGGCGGTGCGATCACGTACGGCGACCGTCGCCTGTGGCTTTGGCAAGGCGGTGGCACCGGCATGTATCTCTACTTCGACCTCGCCCGCAGCCTCCGCGCCCACTCGACGCCGCGGTGGGTTCGCGATGGTATGCAGGTCGTGAACGAGCTGCAGGAGGAGCTGCGTCGGACCCATGGTCGGGCGAATCGCTTTCCTTTGCCGAAGCGGGACCCGAAGGCTCGCCCCGTCGAACCGACGTACGCGCCCGCCGACCGATCCCCACCCAGCGCTTCCGTCGGCGCCGCCGAAACACCCGCCGCCCTCACCCCAACCGAAGCCCCAAGACCGCTCAGCCCAGCCGAGTCGCGCGAAGCGCACCGGTCATCCGAATCGACGACCGCCTCACCTCAGGCGCCCGAAACCACCAGCACACCCTCGGCACCGGGGGGTCGCACGAGCGACCTTCTGATCCAGCGACGAGCCCCGCGGGGGGCCCGACAACCACGAGGAACCAACTGGCGCGCGCTGGGCCAGCAGTGGGAGCAACGACGCGGGAACTTCGGCCGCGGCATCCGCCGCGACATGCGACGCGACCGGACGGGGTGGGCCGATAAGATCGAGATGGACCGCCGTTTGGGTGCCCGCGGCGACATGGCCGACCGTCAGGGCAACGAGCAGGTCCGGGACCTTCAGAAGCTCATCTTCTGGAGTGGCCCGAAGGGGCGATTCGTCGGGCAGATTCGCTTTCGGCTCGGCAACGTCATCGAACGCATCATGGGCCTGTACGACCGAATGGCCGGCCGGATGGCCGAGCTGCGACGAAACGTGTCGGATGCTCCCAGGGCTCGTGGCGGCGTCGGCTGGCGCGGAACTCTGATCCGAACGCTCACTTCGGCGGCCAAGACGGCGTTCGCGTCCTTCATCGGAGCGGCTTACGACCTGCTCGCGCAGTGCTTCGACCACGCGATGGACACCGCGATCGACAAGTTCCGCGAAGAGATCAACGACGAGCTCGCCGAAGAGATCTGCGAGCTGCGGGAGAAGTTCGACGAGTTCCGCCTGCGGCTCGAACGCGACTGGGGCGAAGCCATCCAAACGATGAGCGGAGTCATCAGCCTGCTTCGCGACAGCCAGTACTGGATCTCGACCGCCATGTCGCTCATCGATTTGATTCGACTCGGCGTGCAGGTCATCTCTTGCGCGACACCGCCGGCGCTCGGATGCCTGTGGGGGCTGGTCGCTCAGATCGGCATCGAGGTGGCGCTCGACCTCGTCATGGGTACGCAGTGGTTCCAGAACGAGGTCGTCCAGCCCGTCGTGCGACGACTCGTCGACCGGTACGCAGGCCCGCCTCTGCTGCAGTTGGTGAACTCGGCGCTCGGCCCCAATCTCCGCGATTTCCACTGCCCGATGCCCGCCGCGGCGGGCGGCGGCGGCCTGGGCGGTCTGTCGCTAGACATCGCGGCCGGGCTGGACGGCGCGGCGTTGCGTCAACACCGCGACCGGTGGGAACAAGCCAACCGAGGTCAGCTCATGCAGGTGCTGCAGCAGCAGTTCCAATCGTCGGATGGCACTCCCGCGACCCCCGAGCAGATCGACCGACTACTGTCGGTCATCCAGGGCCGTTCGCCTCAGCAGCTCGAAGACGCTCTCGCCCGCGTCGAGCGTTCGGACGGGACGTTCGACGTCACCGAAGCCGAGGCGCACTTCGTGTATCCGACGCCTCCCGCGAGCGAAGACCTGCGTTCGCTCGACCGAAGCTTTGAAGACGCCGACGGACAGACCGAATCTGAGGAAGGCTCGGGCCCGAGTGAGGCTGGTGGCGCCGGCGAAAGAAGTGAAGGCGACGAATCGGGCGAGGCGGGGCCGACGCCTGACGCGCCGACCGAGACAGGACCGTCGGGGGACGCCGGCGACGGCGACCGCGTCCGCCGACCCTCGCCGATGCCCGAGTCCTGGGATAGCGCACCCATTGGGGATTTCAGCTACTTGATTCTCTCCGGGATGTCGTCCGGGCAGCGCTACCGCCAAGGACAAGTCGTTCGCGTGAGAGTATCGGTTGAGGTCCCCAGCGGCCGGATGGTGCCGGTCGACGACGTTCCGATGGTTTACGTCCGAAGGCGTCGCCACCGCGGGGCCGTCCAGTTCTTGATCTACTTTGAAAACAACTGGACGCTACCCGACGAAAACTTTGGCGCACTGGGCGGTCCTGACCACGCGAGCTGGTACACATTCGGTGACGGGGAATGACCATGCTGACCATAGATGCCCTTCTCGGCCGGGCCGGCCCGGAGGGTCTTCAAGCACTGCTCGAAGCCACCCGGGAGGCCACGCCGTTCCGATGGCGCGCCGATGCCACCGTCTGGACCCGAATCGCGCTACCCCAACCCCTTTGGCATCCGGCGCTCTTGGGCAGCGGGGTCGAAAGCACGGCGATCCATCCGTACGATCCGGACCCCGCCTGGACTTCGCAGGCTAGCTTGCCGCACCTACCGGTTCCCCCGCGCAACATCTTGTCTCCCGTCGTTCAGGAAGGCGGCATGGCGGTGCCGGACCCCATCATGGACCGGCTCGACGCGCTGGTCAGCGCAGTGCGGGTCTGGAATGCGGTCCACGAGTCATCGCCCGCGCCCATGCTCTTGCAGCTCCACGCCCAAGAGGCGCAACAGGCGCTGACCGACCTCGTGGGGCCCGATCACGGGGGGGAGCAGCCGGCGACCGTCGAGTGGGCCACGATTCTTCCGACCGAGACTTCGGAGCCCGTAGACAGCCTTCAGTGGGCCGGTGACGACACGTTATGGGCGACCCGAAACCATCGATTGTGGCGAATCGAGCTGCCGCCCGGAAACCTAGCATCCGTTGCGAGACTGCCCGGCTTTCGACTGCACGCCATCGACGGCGAAGCCCTGTTGGGCCAGGTGGATGACGCGCCCATCGTGGTCAGCGCCGAGGGCGCGATCGTACAAGCGTCAACCTGGTCACGTTCGATGCTCGTGTACGACGCGGACGGCCTTCTATTGTACGATCCGGTATCCCAGAGCGGACGCCGGCTCCCCGAGGACGGGGGATCGCAGTTCACCTATTCGCCGGATGGCCGCTTCGTCGCAACTTCGAACCACGTGGGCGACCTCGTATCGATCTTCCGCCTGGAGGATGCCCAAGAAGTCGGCCGAGGCTCGATGTTCGCGCATGTGGTGCCCGACGTCATGGACGAGGCGGGGACATCCCGGCGACTACACGATGAGCCCCACGAGTTCTGGGAGTGGCGAATCGAAGCGCCAACCGGTGACGCGCTGCCGACCGTCGCGCTTCATGGCGATGGGCGATGGCGCATGGTCGTTCAGTGCGTTCTCGTCGAGGCCGACACGCCTCGAATCTGTCTACCCGGAATAGCCCACGCCGCCGCATTCTCGCCCGATGCAGAACAACTTGCCATCATGCGGTCCGACGGGATTCAGCTGTGGCAGCTGCAGCCGACGATATCGCCTCGAACCTTTATACGTTTCACCGACGCTTAACGCATATACACTTCCTCAGACGACGGCCGATCCTGAAGCCAACACGCCGCGGGCGTTCTCGACGGCCCCGTTGTGTACTCGCTTCGCTGTCGATACGAAGTGTGAGAATGTAGCATCGTGCTGACGGGGCCCCTTCCCATTCTCGGTGCCCTCGTGGCCATCGTCGCGCTGTCCGAATGGCTCGCGCGCCGAACCTGGTTGCGCCACCTCGGCGCGGCGCTCCTGGTCATCGTATTGACCGCGGTCGCCGCCAACGTGGGCGTGGTTCCCGTGTTTGGACCCGAAACACCCGTTTATCGCGCGATCTTCGAGTTCGTGGCGCCCATGGGGATCTTCTGGCTGCTCCTGCTGGTCGACCTCCGGACCGTGCTGCGCGCAGGGGGGCCCATCCTCAGCCTGTTCTTGGTCGGCGCGGCGGGAACCGCGTTGGGCGTGGCGGTCGGACACTGGACGGTCGGCGGCGCGGCAGCGTTCGGACCTGAGCACGCGGCGCTCGCCGGCATGTTCACCGGGACGTACGTGGGCGGCGCCGTCAACTTCAACGCGGTCGCGCTGGAGTACGGTGTGGTCGAGAACCCCGCCCTGTACGGCGGGGCGGCCGCGGTCGATAACGCGATGACCACCGCGTGGATGATCGCGTGCGTCGCCCTCCCCCGCGTCCTCACCGGATTCTGGCCGGCCAGGAGCGCCGTCTCAGGCGCTGAAGACCTCGCTTCGGTCGAAGCACACGACGGCGAAACCACCGGCGTCCTCGACCTCGCGGTGCTGTTCGGACTGGGCTTTGCCGTCGTCCCCGTCTCCAACCAACTCGCTTTGACCCTCGAGCGAACGACCACCATCGCCGTGCCATCCACCCTGGTTCTGACCACGCTCGCCATCGCGCTCGCGCAGCTCCCGGTCATCCAGCGCCTCCGCGGCACGCGGGTGCTGGGGCTGTTCACGGTCTATCTGTTCCTCGCCGTGATCGGCACGCTCTGCGACCTCGAGGCGCTCCAGCGCATGGGCGCGCTGGCGCCCGTTCTCGCGGCGTTCGTCAGCATCGTGCTGGCGGTGCACGGCGTCATCGTCTTCGGCGCCGCTCGGCTGGTGGGCATCGACCCCGAAACCGCGTCGGTCGTATCGCAGGCCAACGTCGGCGGCGGCACGTCGGCCTTGGCGTTGGCCCGAAGTCTCGGACGACCAGATTTGGAGCTGCCCGCCATCCTGGTCGGTGCGGTCGGAAACGCCCTGGGCAACTACCTCGGCTTCTTCATCGCCGCCATGCTCGCGACCTAGCGCGTCCGCAGCCCACTACGTTCGATAGTCGGCGTTGATCCGCACGTACGCGTGCCCGAGGTCGCAGGTCCAGTACCACCCCCGCCCGGCCCCGTGGCCCAGCCGAACGACGATGTCGTACCGCGGCTGGCGCATCACCTCGCTCGCCTCCGCCTCCTGATCGCGGTTCATCGGAGTACCCCGGTCATACACGGATACCGGCCCGATATGGATGCTCGCCAGCATGGGATCGAAGTCGACACCGCTTCGACCTGCCGCCGCCAGGACGCGCCCCCAGTTGGGATCGCCGCCGTGAAGCGCGGTCTTGACCAGGTTCGAGGTCGCAATGGTCATCGCGACCTGCACGGCAGCCGCATCGGTCGACGCTTCCTCGACGATGATACGAACCGCGTGCTCGGCGCCCTCCCCGTCGGCGACCACCATGATCGCGACGTCGTCCAGGGCCTCGGTCAGCCTTTGAACAAAGTCCGCGGCCGCTGGATGCCCCGAATCCAGGGGCGCATGCCGATCGGACGAGGATGCGAGGGCAATGATGCAGTCATTGGTGCTCGTATCACCGTCCACCGAGATGCGGTTGAAAGTCAGGTCGGTGGCTGATGTCAGCGCCCGGCGGAGAACGTCGGGCCGACACGGCACGTCGGTCACCACGAACGCCAAGGTGGTGGCCATTTGCGGATGAATCATACCGGCCCCTTTGGCGATGACCAGAACCGACCCCTGTCGCCCGTCGACCACGAGGCTTCGCCGAGCCACCTTGGGCCCCTGGTCCGTCGTCAGGATAGCCTGCGCAAACGGCTCGATGGCGTCCGGCCGCAACCCCGCCACGAGGCCGTCGAGGGCCCCGACGATCCGGTCGACGCTCAGCGGGACGCCGATGACCCCGGTCGAGACCGGCGCGACGAGCTCAGCCGAAATGCCCAGCCGCTGTGCGAAGGCCGACGTCGTATCCAAGGCCGCGGTCAGCCCTTGCGCACCGGTCCCCGCATTCGCGTTGCCGCTGTTCACGAGCACCGCTCGGAGCTCGCCACGACCGATCCGCTCCGCGGCGACGTCGACCGGCGGCGCCCGAAGGCGATTCTGCGTATACACGCCCGCGGCGACGGCCGGCCGATCCGCGACGATCGAGCCCAAATCGAGCGCATCCGCTTTCAGCCCTGCCGGCACGGCCGAGAATCGAAACCCAGGAACGGGGTCGAAGAGGGCCATCGGTTAAGATTGTGCGCGGAAGTCATCCCGGCGCAAGCACGGCGACGAGCCTGATCGCGAATGAGACCAGGTCGCACCTGACTCGACGCTGGCGGGTCGCGCTGACATACGTCCCCAAGCCGCGCGTCGTTAGACAACAAAGAGCCAGAACGAGGAGACTTGCTCCGACCCCTCTAGCTCGGAAAGATAGATTCGAGCCTCGTAAATGAGTTCATGCAACATCACGGTAGCCGGGTCTCCAGATCGTCTCATCGAATCCAAGTCGCCCCGAAGAAGGTGCGTCACTTTGGTTGGATCGGTCGTCCGGACCGTCCCTATCTGCCCGTCGTGGCGCTCGTTCGAGCGAGGCGCTACGGCGTGCGCAAGTCGGCCAGCGCCTCGTCGTGGGCGGGGAGTTTCTTGCTGAGGCGGTCAAAATCCTCGGCGATGCCTTCGGTGGCTTCGTTGAGCTGCGGCCGAACGCCGGTGATGATCTGCCATGAGCAGCTGACCGGCATCGCCTGCTTGATCCAGGCCCGGGCGGTCTTGGTCGATGGGTCGCGAAGGTCGTACGGCATCGTCTCACCGAGACTGGGAACGGCGCGGTCAGCGGAAGTGAGATGAAGCTCCCGGGCGAATCGCTTGGCCAGCACATCGACCAGCGCAGCCTGCACGTCTTCGGTCAGCCTCGCGCAGTCGTCCTCGGTGCACCCGCGGTCGACCCACGCTTCGCAGGCGGTGGCGTTGACTTCGGCGACCATCCGCCGAAAGTCGGCGGCGTCTCCCTGATGCCGGTCTTGATACTCGCGGAGCCGAGCCTTGGGGTCGCGGAGCCTCGTCAAGCACCGGGGCCCCTTCGACGGGTCGGCCAGGAGGCGTTCGTACGGCGACGCTTCGGCGAGGGCGTGCTCGCAGTAGACGGAAGCGCCCGCGAAGCCTGGTTTCAAAAGGTCGCAGGTGGCATCGACCTGAAATGGGCACGGGGCGGCGGCTTCGGGCGAGGCTTCGGCGGCGCTCGGGTGACCGTTGCGCTCGCGCTCGGGCGGCTCGACGGGCTCGTCCGACGATGAGCCCATCTGCGAGTATACGACGGCGCCGAAGACCAGCACGACGACAGCGATGATGGCCCCGAGCGCCCACCGGCGACCGCCCAGCAGGTCGAAAGACGGCCCGCCGACCCCCGTGCCTCGTAACACCCGGGCCCGAGGCACGGCCGATAGCATCTCGTCGGGGGCGTCGGTGGCGGCCGCCACGGAGAGCATGCGCTGAGTCGGCTCGCTGCCAAAGCCGGCCCGCATCGGCTCGTACCACGCGGGCTCGCGGTCGGTGTTGAGGCAGACGACCAAGCCATCCGACGAAACCCACGCGTTTCGGCCCTCTTTCCAGGCCAGCGTGTTGTTGTTCCACAACCCTAGGCAGAAGGGCATCGCCATCTCGTCGAGGGCGGTGGCCGCCATGGCCAGGACTTCGGTCTGCTCGCCGGCCGCGTTCACGACCTCTTCCGGCAGCTCTACGCCCGGCGGCAGCGCGATCACCAGCGACCAGGTCGACGCGACCGGAATCTCGTACAGCACCGCCGCCTCGAAGTTCCCGGAGCTTCGGACCAGAAAGACGTTGATGAGCGGCAAAGACGTCTTCGCCATGATCTCTACCTCCGCGAGGCTGACGTGGCCGAGCCCGACCAGCTCGACCTGCAGGTAAGCGGGAAAGCTCCGCAGGAATTGAACCGGTGTTTCGCCGGCCTGCTTCGCCGCCCACACGTTCCACGCCCGTTCGAGCCACACGCGCCGGGGCTGGGGACATTTGGCGGCCACCATCGACCACGCGAAACGGGAGACAGCTCGCCGATTGCCTTCATCGTTCGACTGCCAGGCGCTCACCACCGCCTCGATGGCCGATCCGCCTTCGTCCGAAAAGTCGCTCGTCCATCCGGCGGCCCGGAGCCACGGGATCAAACGCTCCGCGGCCAGCTCGGTCATCGCGTCCGGCGTTCCGGGCGCCAGGAGCCTGCTCTCTTCGACCACGCCGGTGGCCTGTACGTCTTTGGCGATATACTCGAGGTGCGCGATATCGAACGGGACCCCGTCGAGGAGCCGGCCATGTCCAGCCAACCACAGGTCGCGGGCGAACGGAAGCCAGGTTGCGTGATGGTGAAGCAGGGCGCGTACCGACATCACATCCGAGCTGCCCTGAACCGCGGCCCCGATCTCCTCGGCCCACCGCAGCGCATCCCGGGAGTATCGGATCCGCGCCGCATATACCCACAGCAGCGATGCCAACGGGTCGATGTAGGTCGCGGCCGCCGGCGGTTTATCGTCGATCGGTTCGGGTAGGCGCTCCCACACGTCGTCGAGAACCGGTTTCGTCGGGCGAGGAAGCCAGTTCTCGAGGCCGATCAAACGGTGCCCGGAGGTCCACAGCTCGAGGGTTCGGTTGCGCACGAACTCGGTGGCCGTCGACGAATGGCGGATGAGCGCCGCCGAGTCATCGAGACCGACCTGGTTGGTGCGCAGCAGAGCCTCGATCAGCCGAGGCGAAGTGCTGACGCTGCGGAGCGCGGCTTCGACCAACAGCGGCACCCAGAAGCTGAACGCGTCGGCGCCCACTCGACGGGCAGTCATCAGGATCGTCTCGCCGTTCGCGACCAGCCACTCCGCATCGAGCCGGTTCACCGGCAGCTCGAGGGCCTCCGGCGGCCCGCTCCACCGGGGGGCCAGCTTGATGAGTCCCCCCGCAACCCGGTCGGACGGAGGACGCTTCGCCGTGATGTACAGGTCGAGCGGGGTCTCACCCTCGAGGAGCTCGCAGGCCAGGTCCGAAAGCTCGGCCCGGCGAGGGGCGTGGGCCGGCAGGGCACGAATCTCGGCGATGACCTGAGCCGGGTCGCGCTGCAACCGGAGCTTCACAACGTGGTTGGACTGCTGCCCGACCGTCTTCGACGCGCTCATGATGGCGTCCTCGGCCGGAAGCCGTTTCTCGATCGCCATGCGGACTTGCTCGCCGACCCGGTCGCCTAACAAGTCGCGGACCTGCGAGAGACCATGGATGCTGCTCGACCCGATCTCTAGGGTCACCTCGTGGCGTTCGCCGACGAAGCCCTGCACCTGGCTCTCTAGCTCCGGATCGGCGACGTAACGGTCGGACGCAGTGATCATGTGCATCCGGCCCCGGATAACCTCCCACACCCGCGGTGGAAGGCGTCCTTCGGTCCGCTGTTGGGCATCGATGAGCCGGGGCAGTTCGACGAACGTGGGTCCCCCGTCGCTGCGTCGTATCGCGTCATCGACCGTCTGCGCGATGAATATGGCCCGGCTCAACCGATCGAGAGAAGGTGGCTCGAGCAGCTTCTCGCCGTACTCCTCGAGCTCGCTAAAGCCACGCGGATGTTCCTGGATGAACTTCAGCGCCGCTTCGTACCGGTCGGGCACGGTGTCGGTCGGCCCGTCGGAAGCGACCAGCAGCGTCCACCACTTGTCGCTGGCCCATAACGACGAAAAGGAGCGCATGCTGTTCGCCACCACCACCGGCGGCGGCAGACCGGACAGCGCCAAAACCGCCCGAATCACGAGGCAGATGTCGGCCGCCTCTTCGCGCGCGCCCAGGGCCGGGCCCTTGACGGCGGCCAGCGGCGCCGGTGCCGATGACCACAACTGCGACAGCGCCGACAGGGTCGGGGCTGCGAGACGCTGGTGACCGCGGTCGGCGATCTCGAGGGTCGCGTGGTCCCACTCGGCTTCGGATTCGATCGGCCGCGTGTGGAACAGGGCCAGGCAGCTGCCGGCGAACGCGTTGGCGTCGGCTTCCTTTTCGCGGATGCGCACCTCGCTGCGCGGTCGACCCTCATGGTCGGTGCCCGCGATGTGCACCTGAACGACGGCCGCAATCTGTCCGTCCCAGCAGACGGCCGCGGCGCCGGCCCGCGCGAGGCCGGTCGACTCCTCGAGCAGGTCGGTCAGCGAACGCGCGACGGCGCTCTTCGGAGGCTCCGGATGAAAGCGAGGGGCCGGATTCTTCAGTGTCCGCCCGAAGGTATAGTGTGTCCAGGCCACGGCGTTTCGTTAGACGGCGGAGTCGCGGAGTTCGTCCAGAAAACTGGATAGGTAAACGTTCGGCAAGTAAACCCCGGCCAGCTCTTCGCGGAGCTTGTACTCTTGGCCGCCACTAAAGCTGCGCACCAAGCGATCGCGTTCGCTGACCAAGTTCATCGCGATGTAGCGAGCCCGGGCCGCCCCGGCGCTCTCAGCCATCTCATGCAGTCGAATACCGATGCCCGTCGACTCCAGCGAGTCGGAATCCACCGCCAGACTCGTTCGCACCAAGTCGCGGCACGCAACATGAATGCGTGCCGTCAGCGCTCGAAATCGATAAATGTCGAGCTGGCTGCGGAACCAACCCGGCTCCAGCCGACCGTTGAGAACGGGATCTCTCAGCAATGCACGAACCTCGGCGAAACTCTCTTTGAGGTCGTTATAGCGCTTATCGAGCTTCGAATCGAACCACGCGTGCCAGTCACGGCCGAACATCGTCAAGGCGATGACCAGATTGACCGAACGCCCTTGAAGAAGCTCCGCGATGATTTTGTACCACTCCTCGAAAGTGTCGAGGAGCCACTTCACGCGGTGCGCGCTCCCCTCGCGCTCTTCGTTGGGCAAGAACGCCGGCCAAGCCCGGGCGCCGGCCGGGATGAGCAGCCAAAACGGCACCATCAAGAGCACCACCTTGCACTCTCGTAGAAGGTGCCGGTCATGGTCGTAAGTCCGCTGCCAGTCCCAGTCCGACGAGTCACGCCGGTGCCGAAGCCAATGCTCGCCCGCGAAGTCCATCACCCAGATCGCGTCGTCGCCGGCCAACCCATTCTCGCGGGGCAGCGGCACCGAGTGAATGATCGTGTTGGTGGTCGCCTTGATCTTCGGAAAGAACCGCCACGCCGACCCCCGCCACGGGTGGTGCTCGATTCGCCATTCGTCGATATCGCGAGCGACCCGGATCTGTCGCTGTTCACCGCGGACCGCCTGCAGCTCGAACGGCTTCAAGTCGCGATTCCACGGCAGGTAGTCGCACCTCAAGGCCCGCGCCAGTCGGGTCGGCACGGCCATGTCGGCGCGGCTCAGATAAAGCCGGTACAGCGTCTTGCCGGAGCCCTTGGGCCCCACCAGGGCGATCCGAGGCCGAAAGGACTTACTGGAGCCGTGGCCCCCCTCGGTGGGCCACGAGAACTCGGGCCATCGGCTCGCCTCGTCGGCAACATCGCCGGTCGTCGAGCCATTCGCTGGCGCCGGCTTCGCGGCGGCCTCGGCGCTGTCCGCGACCACGGTCTCCGGTTCGTTTTCGGGCATCATGGGCACCTTGCACTCCTGAAGTCGGCAGGGATCAGCAGGGATCCTTCACCAAGCCGAACATGTAGAACTCGCGCCGCGGCGACCCTCGGACCCAACGGCTCACCACCAGGTATCCGTCTTCCTGGTTGCGAAGCGGATAGATCTGGTGAAAGCCCCGCACGCGCTCGCGATGCTGTCGACGGAGTCGGCACGACAGGACGGTGCCGGTTCCCCAGTCGTCTCGAATGGCGTGCAACATCGGCCGCCCCTGGGGTGATCGGGTGTAGGCGACCAGATAGATTCGCTGTCCGGTTTCTTCGGGCGCCACTCGCAAGACCATGAGCCGATCCAGGTCGCCGTCTTCGACCGGCGCGATCAGGGCCACGTCGTTGGTCCGCGGGGTCTCTCCACTATCGGAGCTGTGGGTGACCTCGGTTAGGAGCTTTCGGAAGTCTCGCGCTTCGTCGCCTCGCAGGTCGGACAATCGTGGATCCGAAAAGGCGCCCCCCGAGCCCATGAAGCCGAGCCAGGTCATCGTTTTCTTGATCCGCTCATCGGCGGGTAGATCTTCGCCGCAATCCGGATGACCCGCCGCCCGCCACAGCGCGTTCTCGGCCGCCCGAAACGGGTTGCTGCATTCGAGCCGGCTCGAGCGCTTGGCCCGCAGTCGATCGCTGAACGCGGCCTGAACGGCCTCCGGTTGCTGGGCAAAGAAGTCTCGCATGACTTCGAGGCGCTCCCGCCGCGCTTTCCACTCGCCGGCGAGGCGAATGTTCGGTTGGTTTTCGCGCCACGAAGACGACAGCGTGTCGCCCGACGTCTGCGTGCTGACGCGAGACAGCGGCTGGCCGCGCCGGCCGCCGTCCGTCCACGACGTGGAGATCAGCGACTGCGCGCAGTTGGCCGCGTACACTTCGAGGTTGCTGTCGCGGCGGCGGCCCAGGACCGCCATCGCCAGGGCGCCCGGCCGGAAGCCGTCTTTGTCGGTGATCGACTGACAGAACCGGTCGTCATCATCACCATCACCCACGAACTTCTGCCAGTCGGCGTAGGCGCGATGCACGGTGCTCACCCCCGCCGCCAGCACCCCGATGGTGATGAGGGTCGGAGCGAAAGCGAAGATGACCCCCGTCCAGTAGCGGCGACGCCCCACGACCCACGCTGGGTCCATATTGATGTGAAGGCTGAATAGAAGCGGCAACAGGCTCAACGCGGCCGCCCAGATCACCAGGAGGTAGTTGGCGCGGTCGTACAACACGATGTAGTGGGCCACGAGCGCCGCCGTCACCGCCGCGACCCCGGCCGCCCATGCGAACAAGGCGTAGCCGACCTCGTAGCGAACGTGACGCCACCGCCGAATCGTGATCCAAAGAGCGAGCACGAAGGCCGCGGTCGCCGGGAACACCGCAAACTCGCGAAACCAGACCTCCGCGATGACCTCGAGGGTGGGATAGTAGACTTTCTCGTCGAGCAAGCTGGCCGCCAACCACGGGGACGCCAAGACCAGCCCAAAATTCAGGATGCAGGCCAACAGCCGGAGCGGAAACGGATGAAGAACGAGATAGTCGGTGGTTCGGGGCTGGCCGGTGGGCATGGTGGCCGCCGGTCCGATCGTGGTGCGGCCATCGGCGCCCTCGACCTCTTCGACGCCCGAAGGGGGACGCCACTCGCGCCACTCTGACAGCACGTCGGCTTGCGACGCCAAGGACGACGGCGGCGGCAACGACCGGTCGTCCGACTCGATGCGCTCCGGCGGGAGCTCGGCGCTGACGAAAGGTCCGGACCGTTGCAGCTGAACGATCGCCGACTCGATCTCCCGGCGCGTCGCTTCATCGGGCAGCGGAAGATCTCGCGTTCGTGCCAAGCCGACCGTAGGGGGGTCGCTGTCGTCGAACGGAGAGCTCGGTTGCTCCTCGGAGGTCGCATCGGACGATGGTCCGCCCTGTGAGCCGAAGACATCTTCGGGCAGATGCGGACGCAGGTAGTCCTCCTCAGCCGGCAGCGCATCAGCCTCGGTTTCGGTGGGTGGATCTTCGCCGGGGTCGGGGACCCCTTTCCACTCGCGTTCTTGCTCCCCCATCGCTCCTCCGCGTGCCGACTCTGGCGCATAACCAGAGAATTGCAAACGCTAGTCGGTACCCCCGTCCTTCATGAGGCGGACGATCCTCACCCGCAGAGCTTCGAGGGGACTGGTCAACGCCATCCATTCGGCCGGTGGCGCCGCCTCTATAGAGCGGTGAAGCGCATCCGACGGTTCGTCAGCCAAAACGAGAAACGCGACGCCGCGGGTTTCAGGGTGATTTCGCGTGAGGCGGAGCAAGGATGCGGCATCCCGCCCTTCCAAACCTGCGTGCATCACCACCACGTGGTAGGGCTTCGCCCGCAGATGAGCCCATACTTCGTGGCCGTCATCAGCAGAATCGACGTCGAAGCCCTCACGTTCCAAGGCCTCCACGAGCTCTGGGCGCTCGCCGATACCGGCCAGCATGACACGCGAGGTGTCCTGCCCTGGAGCGGGCACATCGAGCTCGGGATAAAGCTCCCGCAGCTGCGCCACCATCGCCTCCATCACGGCGCCATCGAGTTCCGTGCCGACCCGCGTGCGAAGCATTTGCAGAACTTTGCCCGGTCGCCGACCGCCTGCGGGCCCCGACTGCATCTCGGTGAAGAAAGTCTCGACCGCCCAGAGGATCTGGGCCGCTGGCGGGCCCGGCAATCCCGGCTGGGGACGGAACCGGAATAATCTTCGCGCTTCGACCGGAACCAGGTCGGCGATGTCGTTCGGCGATAATCGCAAGCGGTGCTGCATCTGCCGAAAGGCCATCGCCACCGAGACTCTCAGCGCGGTCTCGTACCCCAATCCCAAGCGCAGGCAGACTTGACGAGCGAGGCGACTCGCCCAGCCTTCGGGCGGGCCCGACGGGGCCGGTGCGACCCCCAGTGAACGCCCCGCCAAGGCGGCGAGCCGCTCGACCAAGCCATCGGTGGCCAAAGGAGGTCCGATGAGCCGGGCCGCCGCGGGCGGCACGATCCGCCACTCGGCATTCGTGCGATCGGGCGGGGTCGTCATGCCGGCCGCGCTCGAAAGAACCAAGAGGTTGGGATGAAGCCCGTCGAGGTGGCGCTCGGCTTCGGCCCAGGTTCGGAACGCGGCCGCATTCAAACCCGCGTTGCGAAGAACCGCCTCGGTGGTCTCCGGGGTCAGCGACGGCTCGATGATCACCACCGAGCGGGACGATGGGGGCGCTCGGGGGGTCGAAATGACGGGTTCGGTGTCTTGATCGGCGGGCCGATGCCCTTTCAGGACCGACAAGACCGCGCCCAGGTCGGCGTAACGCTCATCGGGCTGAGCGGCGAGCATCTTCATGCAAGCGCGCGACAGACGATTGTCGGCGTCGGGCGACCGCTCCTTCGGAGTGCGGATCCCTCGATGCCGGATTGCGGCCGCTAGCGCCTGGTCGTCAAGGCCGTCGAAGGGGCGCTGCCCGACCAGCATCTGATAAAACAGCGCGCCGAGCGCAAACTGCTCGGACCGGTGGTCGTACGGAGCCCCCGCGAGATTCTCGGGGGCCTGCGCGAGCAGCGGACGCGGCGGCGCACCGACCTCTCCGGATTCACCGAGATGCGTGAGATCGACGAAGCGACACCCCTGCGGGCCCACGACGACGCTCGCCGCGCGCACGTGCCCGAGGACGAGCCCGCGCCCGTGAAGGTAGCGCAACCCCTCGACCATCTCGAGCATCAAGGAGCGCACCTGGCCCACCGGCATCGGCTGCGGGCCGGTGACCAACTCGGTCAGCGGCGCCCCGATCGGGCCCTCGAAGACCAAAAAGTAGAGCTGACCGTCGCGCCCGGCGTCGAGCAAGGTCGGCAGCGTCGAGTGCCGTAGGGTCGACCATCGTCGGGCCGCGACCTTGAATCGGGCCACCCGTTGATCGGGCCCCTGGTGAGGATCCCATCCACGCCTTGGATCGAGCAGATGAATTCGAACCGCCCGGGAGAGGTTTGGGTCCCAGCCGGTGAGCACCCATGTGCCCCGGACCTGGGCCAGGGCGGATTTGATGTGGTAGCGCCCTACCCGGCTCGGGATGCCGGCCTGGGCTCTACGCGCCTCGAGCTCGGCCTGCAGCGAAGCTGGCGATGGCTCCTCGACGGTCGGAGGGCCATCGGAGAGACCGGGTCCGTCACTTCCCCACTCGCCGGGCCGATGGCCAGACTGGCTGTTCTCGGGGCTGGCCCCTTCGTCGCGGTCGGACGACTGGACAGCGCCGTCATCGGCGCCTGACGCGGGCTCAGGCCCGGCCATGGCGCTACCGCCGGTGCCTCCGAACCCACCGGCTTTGATCGCCGCCTCGGGCGTCGAGCCCAGGGCCCGCATAGACGGTGCTTCCAGCGTCGACTCGGGAGGCGGCGAAGCCGGGTCCGGCGAGGCGACGACGGCCGACCCGACTTTGCCGCCCCCCGATGCGTTCGCGCCCGTACCGGCTTCGCCTCGGCGCTCGTCGATGCCATCGAGCTCGTCGATGCCCGCCGTCAGGGGCGCGGAGCTCCAGCCCGACATCGGGCGCGGTAGACTCGGTCGGCGGGCGCGCCGCGGCTCGTCATCGAACTCGGCGAACGGTGACTTCGTGCCCAGCCCCGACCGCGGCGTCGGCCCGTCGGGCAACCGGAGGTCGGACGCAGCCAGAGTTCCGGCCGCGACGGCGCTCGCCGGGGGCTCGGCGGGCGGGGGCGGGGCCACGAAGGGCATCCGAGCGTCGTCGAGCAAAGCCGCGAGCGGCAGCGCGGGAATCGTCTGGTTCGACGGGGGAACCGCGTCCCCTTCGGGTTCGGTGGTGGGTGCGGACTGCCCGCGGTCGAGAGGCAGGGTCGGCGCCGCGGGAAGCGAAAAGGAGGATCCGTCGTCGTCGTCGTCGGCCGCCGAGTCACCGTTGACCGCGGACGACGAAGGGGCCGTAGTCCCGACGTCGGCCGCCGACTGCATGGTGACATCTTCATCCGCGAGGTCGTCGCCAACCATATCGGGCGCATCGTCGAGCGCTAGGCTCAACGGTTGATCGACGGCCTCCCTTCGTGCCCGCGCGACGGCCTCCGACAGGTCGGGCGAGGTCATGGCGAGGTCTGCGTCGAGGGTGCCTTCGCGGGGCGTCGGATCGGCGTCGAGGAGACTGGCCTCCAGTTCGGCCTCCAGTGACGGCTCATCGTGATCGTCGGGCTCCTCCGGCTCGGAGTTCCCGGTGCTTCGACCACCGACCGGGAACCGCCCCGAGCTCCCCGAGAGTCGCCCGGTCGCCGTGCGCGCGCTGAAGCCCAAGGCTTCGGACAGACCAGCGGACGCCGGGAGCAAGTCGGGCATGGGGTCATCATCCGCGCCGACGCCGCCACCGACATCTGCGCCGGCAGCGGACAGGTCGACCCCGCCGGCCCCCGCAACGGTGGCTGAATGGACGCCGAGCGCGGTGCCGTTAGGCCTCGCCGCCTGGCCTCCACCGGCGGTCGCCGATTCGACCCCCGGACCCGCTGTCGAATGAGTCTTCGAATCGGCTGTCGAATCAGTCCTCGGGTCGGGTGTCGGTTGCGATGTCGGGTCGGGAAGCGAAATCGACTCCCATCGCTCCCCGGGGCCGTCAGCCCTCCCAGCGGCGGCCGCTCCGACCATCTGGGCAGCCCCCGGGACACGAGCGCTCCTGGGCCCGTCTTCGTCGACCGGGCCCGCAAGCGGAACCTCGGGAGGAAGAAACTCCGGGGGAAGAATGGGCACCGACGGAGAAGCTTCCGCGGGCACGGTTCCCGAAGGTAGAGCGTCGGCGATCGGCTCGCCGCTGCTTGCTCCCCTCGGAATCGTCGCATCGTCGCCCCACGGGTCGGGCCGAGGCATCTCCGGTTCGTACGGCGACGGATCCTCCTCGTCCCACGGCACGGCGGTGTCGGTCAGCAAAGGAAGGTGGGGCGCCACCGCCGGCGCCGACGCGGTCGATGGGCTCGAAGCCCCGGCCACCGGCCCGGTTCCGGACACCACAGCCGAGCTGAGTGCCGAGGGGGGCTGCCGATGCACCACCGCGACCTGCCTCTGAAAAGCCTCGTGCTCCTCCTGGAATCGAGCCCCCATGACCGCCGCCAGCGAGCGCTCGAAGGCCTCGTCTTCCCCGTCGGCGGCCGCTCGCAAGGACGCTTCGGCGAAATCGAGAGACTCCGGTCGAGCTGCCGGGCGCGGAGCCATCATCTCGGCCAACAGGTCTCCGATGTCGGGGTTGACGTCGAGGTTTCGAGCGTTCAGCCGCGGCACGTTGGCTTGCTGAACGGCGAGGCGCGTCGCTTCATTGGAAGCGCGTCGAAAAAGGGACCGCCCGGTAAACGCCTCGTAAAGAACGAGCGCCAGCCCGTAGACGTCCGCGCGAGGCGTGAGGTCGCGCCCCTGCAGCAGTTCGGGCGGGAGATACGGCAGCCTCGAGGCCGACGGGGGGACGACTTGCCGAGCCCGCCCAAAACCAACCCCGAGCAGGCGAACTTGCCCTGAGTAGGTGATGAAGATGCTCTTGGGGGCGACCGAACCGTGGACCAACGGAGCCGGAGCGCCCGTAAACCACGGCGTTCGATGGGCCACCACCAGGGCCGATGCGACCTGGGCACCGATCCAGGCGATCAACCGATGCGAAAGAGGCTCGTTTTCGATCCGAGCCCTCTGGGCGACCGCTCCGAAGGGCTGCCCGCCCAGCAGCTGCATCGTCACGTACGCTTCGTCGTTGACCCGCGCAACCTCGTGCACCTCGACGGCCGCAGGATGCCGAAACTGCTGGGCGCTCGGCGCTTCGGTCATCAAGAGTCGAGCGAACCGCAGGTCCGACAGCAACTCAGGTCGGATGACCTTGACCGCACGCTCCGGCGCGTCGGGCTCGTGCGTCCGACGTCCCAGGAATACGTTCCCGAGATCGCCGGACGCGAGCCGAGTGGACAACGAATAACCACCGATGCGCCGCACCGCTCTTCGACCCTATGCCCAGGCACGACGCCCCGCAAGCGAACAGACCATCGGATATCTGACTACCCATCACCGATAACGATTCGACCGCGTCTGCTCGAGCCAGCCGTCGACCTGCGACTGGATGCGTTGTTCAGTCTGGAGCGCACGCTTGATTTCGGAACGAGCGACGCACGGAACCGACCGGACCTGCGGCCCGAACGAAGACACCAACATGCGCGCTCGGGCCGCATCGGGGCCATCCGCCCGCTTCTTCAGGTAGCGCTGCAAGCAAGCCTTCGCCTTGGCGTCGCGCCCTTGCTGATTGTGCAGCAATCCGAGGTTCAAGGCGATGGAGGCATCCGGGGAGCCTCCGGAGTACGCGAACGCGAGCTGATACATCAGCAACGCATGTTCGCGATCCCCTTGGTGGGTGAGGCGAACCCCAGTGCGAAACAACAACCGAGCGCGGGGCCGGTCGACTTTGACGGCCACCACTCGGTCGGCCGGGCGTTTTCTCGCCCCTTCGCGCCGCTCCGCCACCGCACGGGCGCCGGCGTCGATTTCGCCCGCGCCGGAGCGCGGCTCGGTCGACGGCTCGAGCAGCGCCTCGGGCGTCGTCCAGGCGACGACCCCTACCCAGCTGGCGATCAGCACGGCCACGGTGGCCAGCGGGAGGTAGGTCTTCCAGGATGGCCGACCGGATGAGCGGGGGGCGGACGGGGGCGCTTCATGTTCGCCCACACGAGGTGCGAGCAAATCCGCGGGCAGGTCCTTGGTCGGAGGCCCTCTCGGCGGTCGGGTGGCCGCTTTGTCGAAGGCCGCCGACTCGGGTGACAACGACGGCGGCGAGTCCGGCGACAATGGCGATCGCGGCGACGATGGCGAAAGCGGCGTTTCGGTCTCGGGCTCCAGGCCCTCGTCAGCGTGACCGTCGGTCGGGCTGGCGACGGACGAGGCCGGCGAAGGCTGTGGAAAGGTCGACCCAGGGCGAGACTCCATCGGCCGCAAGTCCGAGCTCGGCGTCGCGGGCAGGGTCGCTTCGCTCGGCGTCGAGGGTGTCGCCCGCGAGGCGGGGCGATTCGGGCCGGCGCCCCCGGTCGGCGCGTTGCGTATCTTCTCGGTCGGGGGTTCGCCCGGAAACTGCAGCCGCACGGATGCGTCGACGGGCCCCGCCTGTCGGGAGATCTCGGCCAGGGCCCGCTGAAGATCGTCGTCGTACCCGTCGAAGCTCGGGAAGAGCTGTCGTATGAACCCGATGAGGCGCTGTCGAGGCGAAACGACCTGCAGCCGCCCCAGATACTCCTCGAGGTGAGCCTGAACCTGGCCGAGGCGAGCGTAACGCTCGTCGATATCGCGCTCGAGACAGCGCTCGACGATCGCCGAGATGTCATCATCGAGCGCCGGATTGAACTCGCGAACCGACGGAATCGGGGCCTGGGTAAGGCGACGAACCCGCTCTTTGAGGGTCGGGCCATCGAACGGGTTGCGGAGGGTCAGCATCTGAAACAGCACGATGCCGAACGCGAAGATATCGGACCGCCGATCGATGTCGTCACCCAGGATCTGTTCGGGGGACATGTAGCCGAGCGTGCCCTTGATCGTGCCCGCCGCGGTCTGCGTGATGCGCTGCTCCGCCCGAGCGATGCCGAAATCGAGGAGTTTCACTGAACCCTCGAACGTGATCCGGATATTCTTCGGCGACACATCGCGGTGCACCAGGTTCAGAGGGCCCCCGTCGAGCCCCGTCGCGTCATGGGCGTACCCCAAGCCGGCCGCCACTTCGACCGCCATCCAAACGGCCACCTCCGGTGGCAACAGGCGGCCGAGCCGAATACACCGCTTCAAGATCTCGCGCAGGTCGACGCCGCGAAGATACTCGAGCACGATGTACAGCTCATCTTCGCGGGCCACGAGGTCGAGCACCTGACAGATGTTGGGATGGGCGAGCCGAGAGGCGATGTGGGCCTCGTCGATGAACATGTGGCGGGACCTCGGCTCGGCCACCAGATGCTGCAGGGGCCGCTTGATCACCACTTCGCGGCTGAAGTTGTTCTCGCCTCGCATGATGGCCAGATAGATGGCCGCCGTGCCCCCGACCTTCAGTGGCTTGACGAGGTGGTACTTACCGCGCGGCGCCCCGATGGGCGGAGACCACACATTCGGGGGCTGATCGGGCGGAGAAGTCATGTGGTCCCTTCGGCTGTGATAGCATCGCAGACCGTTGGCGAACGTGAAAGGCCCAGTCCCGCCCGGTGCCCGAATGCCAGTGGCGCCGTCGAAAGCGAGCCCTCGGCGCACGGCCGAAGATGGGGGCCGAGGGGCCGCTGCTCGATCTGCTCGGTCTGCTCGATCGGGGAGGGGCAGCAGGGCCGGAGCCCGCGCGACGGCCCGCGACGATGGCCAACTCATCAGCGACGAAGAACGGGAAGCCGCGGCCGGGTTCGAACGGGCCCACGCCGCCGAGCTCGAAGAAGAAGGTCGCCGGCACGCCTCGATCGATGCCGAGACCGAGCGACGGCGGGAGACCGAAGAAGAGAAGCAGAAACGGAAGATCCGGGGCGTCGCATTCGACGAAGAACGCAGGCATCGAGGTCGCCATCAGCGCGACGACGAAGACGCCGAAGCCGCCAACGAAGCCGCCCAGGCCGCCAAAGAACACGGTCTCGTGAGCGCCGAAGGGGCCGGACGGTATTTTCAAGACCTGCCCCCCGATCGGATGGGTGACCTCAGCCTGACGAATCCCGGCGAGATCCGTCGGCAGCTCGGGCCGAGCGTCCGATTCGCCCAACACGCGATGCTGCTCGCCCAAAACGAGCTCGAGCAAGGCGCCGGCCGGGAGCAAGCCCTGGCGTTCTTGGCCGACCTCTACGTTCGCCTCGGCGACCGCGCGTATGCCAACAAGGCCTTGCGAGAGTTCGGGCCGGCCACCGGCATTTTGGACCTGTATCCCCTCGAACTGATGGACCACCTGCTCGAGTTCGTTCCGACCTTCTGCCTTCGGATCAGCCGAGGCACCTTTTTGACGTCATCGACGCCTGATGGCTATCGTGCCAAGGCCGGCGAGGTCATTCACCTCACGTACGACCCGGGCCTTCGCATCCGCGGCTTTGCGCTCAAGGACGGCGCCCAGCCGGGCTACCTGCTCGAGCCTGGAGAACCGGCGGGGCACTACGACCTGGTGTTCCTGAGCCCGGGTGACTTCACCGTTTTGATGTCGGCCATCGGCAAAGACGGGCACCTGCACCTCGAGACGTTCGAGTGCCACATCGAGCCGAAGGACTCGACGGTCGTTCGGCTCGCAGGGCTCGAACGCGAACGCGAGCACGACCGTCGCGAAAGGGAAGTTGCTAAAGCAGACGAACCCCAGGCCAAGACGAAACAGGACCTGACCATTCACTTCCCTCGGCGTATCTAACGCCATGCTCGACTGGGACGACCCGTCCGTCCGACCGAAGACCGACCCTACTACGTCTCCCGGTCGATCGCCTCGTTCGGCGTCGGCGCCCCTGCCCCCGCAAACCCTCCGAGGGTGACGCCCTGACCCGTCTCCTCTACCTCTTCAGACTCGCCAGCCACTCGGGGTCGGGGTCGCACTCACTCGACACGTCGACCAACATCCCCTCCGGGTCCAGGACCAGCATGCGTCGTTGTCCGTAGAAGAGATCGCGGGGGGGCTCGACGATCCGGTCGCCCGCCGCCACGCACCGCGCGTGGACGCGGTCGACATCATCGATGACCACGGTCAACATCGAGCCGGCGCGGGCCCCTCGAAATGGTTCCGGCACTATCTCGTGGTTCCGGAGCAGGATGCCCAGCTCGACCGTCTCGTTCGACGCGGAGCGCAGCTGTACGAACCAATCGCTGTCGAAAGCGACCGTGTAGCCAAGCCGATCGATATACCAGTCGCGGGCGGCCGGCAGGTCGTCGGCGAACATGGTCATGAAGTTCCTCTGCACCACGACGTTGATGTATGGCCGAAACACCGGTATCGCGCCACGAGGAGAAGAACCTACGCCATCGTGGGGTGTAGACTCAGGGGTCTTTCCCTGTTTCGCCTCGAACGACGTCCATCGGACCGAAGATGCCGATACGCATCTCGCCGGTATGGGTGACGTAGCCACGCATCATGCCCTTGGACGAAAAGGGCCACGCCATGTTGCCGTCGAGGTCGATGGCGATCAGGCCGCCGGTCGCGCCGTCGCGCTTGATCTTGGCGATCACCTCCCGCGCGGCGGGCCGTACTTTCGTGCCCCGGTAGGCCATCAGCGCTGACACGTCGTAGGCCGCGGCACGCCGGATGAAGTATTCGCCCCATCCGGTGGCCGATACGGCGCAGGTCTTGTTGTCGGCGTAGGTGCCCGCTCCGATGAGCGGCGAGTCGCCGACCCGCCCCGGCGCCTTCGCCGTGTAGCCCCCGGTCGAGGTTCCGCCGGCTAGATTTCCACAGCGATCGCGGGCCACCGCACCGACGGTACCGCTCTTCGCCGGCTTGCGACTCCGCGTCCGTTTCGTCGCCAAAAAGTAGTCGGGATTCACGGTCTTGAGCCCCTGCGCACGAGCGAAGGCCTCCGCGCCCCGGTCGACGAACATGATGTGGTCGGACCGCTCGAGGACCGCCTCCGCGGCCAAAATGGGGTTCTTGATGGTACGCAACGCTGCGACCGCGCCAGCGTTGCGGTCATGGCCGGTCATCAAAGACGCGTCGAGCTCGACGAAGCCCGCGTTGTTGGCGATCGCGCCTCGTCCGGCGTTGAACAGACCCGAGTCCTCCAAGTGGACGATCGTGGCGACCACGGCGTCCTTGGCCGTACCGCCCTCGGCCAGGACCTTTTCCCCGACTTCCAGCGCGGCCAACATGCCTTCGTATTTTTGGGCTCGAACGGGAGCCGGAAAATCGCCGGCTCCGGCTCCTCCGTGGACCAAAAGCCCATAGGTAGCGAGTCTCGTGCAAGCTGGATTGTCTTGAGCGAAAGCCGAAGGGATCGAACCCGAGAGCATCAAGCCGACGACGGCAACAGAGTAGCGCACGATCGCCTGGTAGCACGGCTTACCGTAGGCAGCCTACAGGAGGCAGAAGCAACTCGCGAGGCGCACTCGACTCGGTTCCGGGCTCCTTTTTTCACCCGGCGGTCGACCAGCGCGCCCCGAAGTCGGCTCCTTGGTCGGCATGCTCTCGGAGACCCCGCTCAGATCGTGCGGGAGAAGCGCCGGCGGTTTCTTTCGAGGTAGGTGTCGAAAACCATCGCAACGTTGCGGGAGAAGATGCGCCCGAGCGGCGTGGCCTCGACCCGCCGTCCGTCGACGTGGACCAAGCCGTCTTCCGACAGCTTCGCCAGTGCGTGTCGCTCATCCGCGAACGCCGCCTCGCGGGGGCCCAGGTCGGCCCGGCCATTGCACATCAGGTCGTTGATGATTTCGCGACGTCGAAGGTCGTCTCCGGTGAGCACCTTGCCCCGAGACAGCGGGAGGCACCCTTCGTCGAGGAACCGATAGTATTTGTTGAGCTGGGGCACGTTTTGGGCATACCGACCCTGAACGTCGCTGATCGCTGTAACGCCGACCGAGACCGTGTCCGTCAGGGCACGCGCCGAGTAGCCTTGGAAGTTGCGTCGAAGCCGGTGGGCCGATGCCGCCTCGGCCAGCTCGTCGGTGGGCTTGGCGAAATGGTCCATGCCAATAGGCTGATATCCGGCCGCGACAAACGACTCGAACGCCTGGGCCAAAAGGGATAATTTCGTCGAACCGGTCGGAATATCTGCGATGGGTAGGCGCTTCTGGTGCGGACGAAGCTCCGGCAGAAAGGCAAACGAGTACACCGCAGCCCGATCAGGCCCAATCTCGAGAACCTCGGCCATGGTCTTCGCCCAGGAAGTCCGCGTTTGCCGGGGCAGTCCGTAGATGAGGTCGAAGTTTACGCCGGCGAAGCCGATGGCCCGAGCGTGCTCCACGAGGCGGGCCGTCTGCTCGACCGTCTGCACTCGCTGAACGGCGGCTTGAACGTCCGGATCGAAGTCTTGAACGCCCATCGAGACGCGATTGAAGCCGAACGATCGAAGCAAGCTGACCTGCGAGAACGTCGTCACCACGGGGTCGACCTCGAGCGCGATTTCCGCGTCGGGCTCGATATCGAAACGGGCGGTGATGGCGTGCCAGAGGCGGGTCAGCTGCGCTTCGGTCAGAAACGTGGGCGTGCCGCCGCCCCAGTGAATCTGCCCCAGACGTCGCCGATCGCCGAGATGGGGCACTAGGAGGTCGAGTTCACGGACCAGAGCGTCGAGGTATCGGTCGGCCCGGGCCTTGTCTTTCGCTACGACCACATTGCAGCCGCAGAACGTGCATCGCTCTTCGCAGAACGGAAGATGCACGTACAGACCGAGCGGCTTGGACGCGGGCAGGCGCGAGGCATCATCGAGCGCCCGGTACAAGTCGGTCTCGCTGAAGTTCTCGGTCCACTCGGGAACCGTCGGGTAGCTGGTGTAACGAGGGCCCGGTACGTCGAGCTTGGCGATCTCGGTGTCGGTCAAACGAGGCCAAGACCCCGGTATGGCCTTCACCGGCTGGACAGGGGGGGCGATCGATACCATGCCCGGCACTCTTCAAGAGCTATGCCGAACGGCCCATCTCCGACGATGGCTGACGGGGTCGCCGATGGGTAACGTTTCGCGCTGCCTCGTCACGCGCGGGTGCCCGCCCTGATGGCCCCCGCGACCTTGAACCGAACCACGCCGACCCGCGTGGTATGACGACAGCCGGTGACTTCACGCGCGGCTCGAATCGTCGACACCCTGATCAATATCGACCCGATGGCCGACCTGCCTCGAACCGGGTGGCTCCTGCGGGGCGTTCGGCCCTGCGAATCGATCGCCGACCACAGCTATGGGGTCGCCTTCACGACCATGCTGTTGGTCGACGCGCTCCGCGAAGAAGGACAGACCGTGGATGGGGAACTCGCCTTGCGCATCGCCCTTCTCCACGACACCCCCGAGGCCAGAACCGGTGATATTCCGATGCCGAGTAAGACTCCAGCCATGACCGCCGCCCTGTCGGAGCTCGAATCGACGATCGCCGCGCAGATTCTCCCGCCACCGCAGATGACCGATTGGCAGCGGAGCGGCGACCAGGAATCTCTCGAAGCCCGCATCGTAAAGGCTGCTGACAAGATTCAAATGATGACCAAAGCGCTGCTGTACGAACGCCAAGGTCGCGGGGATCTTCGTGAATTCTGGCTCAACGGTAAGAACTTCCAGGCGCGTGGCATCGCGCTGGCCAACGAGGTCTTCGAGCATCTCAAAGCGCGCCGCGAGTCGGATAGGTAGCCGGTCGGCGGACTGAGTTACTCGAGAACCGCACTGATGGTATTCGAGCCGCGGGTCGGCAACCCGCTTTACAGGCCATGGTCAGCGTGTCAATCGTCGCCGCCATGCGAGCTGGCCCCGAGCTCATACGCGCTACCAAACCCTATTCAACCGAGTGTTCGGCCACGACCTGGAAGCTGTTCGGTATCACGATGCTGGTCGCCGTCGCGCTTCTAGGGATCGCGGTGGGACCGTTCCCTGTATTCGTCCAGTATACGGCCGCATTCGGGTTGGGATGGGTGAACGTCCGGCTCTTTGTTTTCTATCACGATGCAATGCACCACGCGATCTTTCGAAAGTCGCCGCTCGGGCGCGCGGTGATGTCGGTGTATGGTCTCATTATCTTGACGCCGGAGCGGGTCTGGAAGGACTCGCACAACTATCATCACGCGCATACTTCGAAGATCGTGGGCGCTTCGATCGGCTCGTACCCGATTTTGACGGTCCGCATGTATCGAGCGGCGAGTCGCTGGCAGCGATTGCAGTACCGGATGGCCCGCCACTGGCTGACGATGCTGTTCGGGTATTTTACTGTGTTTTTGATGGGCATGTGTGTTCGGCCGCTCATCGCCAACCCCCGTCGGAATCGATCGGCAGCGCTCGCCCTCGTCGTCCACTTCGGGCTCGTGACCGGTCTCATCGTCTGGGGAGGATGGGAACTCGCTTTTCGGGCCTATCTCTTCCCGCTCGCCGTCAGCTGCGCGCTCGGGGCTTATCTCTTTTACGCGCAGCATAACTTTCCGGGGGTCGAGATTCGGGGCCGCCAAGAATGGGAGTACACGGCGGCGGCCCTCGACTCGACGAGCATGCTCAAGACGAGCCGGCTCGTGGGCTGGTTCACCGGCGATATCGGCTATCACCACGTGCACCACGTGAACTCGCAGATTCCGTTCTATCGGCTACGAGAAGCGATGGAGGGAATCGAGGAGCTGCAGTCGCCCACGTGCACGTCGCTCAGCCTATCGGATATCATGGCCTGCCTGCGCGGCCACCTGTGGGACCCAGAGCAGGGCCGCATGCTCAGCTTCCGCGAAGCCCGCCTCGGCTCTTAGCGCAGCCGCACTACTCGCAGGGGGCGAACGGCCGGTAGACGTCGGTGACCGTATTTTCGGCGAAGAACTCGCCTTCACCGTCCGTGAACTCGATGCGACCGACGTGCCACATGGCACCGCAATCCACCATGCGGCGATCGATGCGCAGCGGGGGGCGGCCGTTGAGGGTGATCTCGACCCTGGCGTCGGTCGCGGGGACAGCCTGGCCCTCATAAGCGAAATACTGGACATAGACGTCGTACCGTTCTTCGCGGGGAACCTGCAGGCGGATGGTCTCCGGACGACCAAAGCCCTTCGTTTTATCCGGGTACAAAACCGGGTTGTCGAGGCTGTCATTCGGAAGGCCCCACTCTTGGATCTTTCGTTCGAAGTAGCAGTCGTCGGTGATACTGAAGGGGCTGCCGGGGGCCCGCACCAGGTGCAGATCGAAGTCGCTGCTCGTGTTCCATCTGAATTCGATGAACAGCGCCGACGCGCTCGGGTCGGGGAGGACCGACCGCGCCGTAAAATCAACCGAGGTCACCGCGCCATGGGTCGCTTCGAACTCGAGCGTCGCCGCTTGGTCGCTCGGGAGCGTGTCCGACAAAAAGCGGATCAATACCGTAACGCCCCCATCGCCATCGACCCCCGGCGGCACCTCCACCAACCGGAACGACGTCGAACTCCCGGGCGCGAAGCGAAGCCGGGCGAGCTCGTACGGGCCTTCCGATACCTGACATTGAACCTGCTGCAGGACGTCTTGCCCAAAGGGCACGTCGCCGAGGTCGAACTCGCTCGGGGTGCAAATCAGCCGCCCCGCGGGCATCGCCTCGCCGACCACCGACAGGACCGCCCGCGCCTCGGTGTCGAATTCGAAGACCACCGAGTCCTCGTCTCGGCCCGCTTGCGTAGGGGCGTAGGTCACCATGACCTCGAGTGATTCGCCCGGCGCCAGGGACGTCGACGGCAACGGAAGCGGCCCACCATCGGGGGCTCGCACCGAAAACGGGGGCCGAGCCTGGATCGACTCGAGGGCCCCGTCGGTCTCTCCGGCGTTCACGACTTCGACGATCTGGCTCGAGAAACCGTCGACCGAGACATCGCGCAGGGTGAGCGAATCCGGTCGCAGCTGAGGCCGGGCCGGCTGCACCCGGCGGGCGTTGGCCATGATGGGCACGTCGACCTCGAAATCCTCGAAGACGATCGTCATCGTCGCATCATCGGAGCCCTCGCCACGGGGCAAGTACTCGACGACCAGCTCGATGCCGGCACCCGGTGGCAGCGTGCTGCCCACCAGCGTGATCTCGTCGGTTCGGCGAGGCAGATACACGTCGGTCGAAGGTGAAAAGCGGACCCGTTGAATCTGAATCGACTGCGCGCTGGTGTTTCGTAGCTCCGTCGTCAATTCGTAGGTGAGCCCGGTATTCCGGATGCCGAAGTTGACTTCCGGTGGGTTGAAGAATCCACTCGCGGACACTTTTCGAAGCGGCGTGGCCTCTTCGCAGCCCACCGAGAGCAGCAACATCACGGCGAAGACCCGCATCGTGCACATCGGCACGAATTCTCTCACGCGGGGTCGGCGATGGCCATCGGTTCGGTGGCTAGCCCCGGCCCGAGCGAGCGGTGTGCTCCTCGACCCACAATCAGGTGGTCGACGAGCGGGATGCCGACCAAGTGCCCCGCCGCCGTCAGTCGCTCGGTGAGCGCGAGGTCGGCCCCGGACGGTTCGGGATCTCCGCTCGGGTGGTTGTGAACGGCCGCCACCGCGGCCGCCCGAGCCCGGATGGCCGGTGCGAAGACTTCCCGAGGATGGACGAGGCAAGCATTGACGCTCCCTCGAGCCACCTCATGGGTGCCGGCGAACCGGCCCCGCCCGTCGAGAAAAACGGCGTGAAACGACTCCACGGGGGCGAGAGGCAAGAACGGGTCGAGGCACTCGAGCAAAGGCTCTGGGCCATCGACGGTCACCGGATGGAGCGCCGGTCGATGAACCCGATGCCATAGGTCTGACACCGCCGACCACCGGTCGACGACCTTGCAGCCCAACGGGTCGAGCGCCTCCGGCCCGGCTCGCCACAACCCCACTAAGCCTCCCACCATCGCGAGGCGGGACGAGACCCGCCCGCGCTCGCTCCGGTCGATGTCCAAGGCCCGCATGAGCACATTGATGTCTTCGTCCATAGGGCGATTCAGTGCAGGCCCGGTGCCATACGAATGCTCCCGGTCCGTCCGTCCCCGGAGGCCGCTGCGCGCGGGACGCCGCCGAGAACCGCGCCGAGAACCGCGCCGAGAACCGCGTCGAGAACCGCGTCGAGAACCGCGTCGAGAACCGCGCCGAGAACCGCGCCGAGAACCGCGTCGAGAACCGGACTGGGTACGGTTTTCGGCCGGACGACGTGCTACGACCGAACCATGGGAGTCCCCGACGCCCGCCCGTTGCCTGGCTTCACCGGCGTATGGGTCGCCTTTCGCGGACTCCCGAAGCCGGACGAGGTCGATACCAGCGCCCTGACCGCCGCCGAACGCGAGGTGTACGACGGCCTGAACAATCCAGGCCGCCGATGCGAGTGGTGGGCGGGTCGAATGGCTGCCCGCGGGGCACTGCGGTCGATCGGCTCGGGCGCCGCATCGATCCTGCGCGCTCCCAACGGCGCCCCGATGCTGAAAGGTCCGCACGCCGATCGAGCGACGGTAGCGATCACCCACGGCCGGAGGTGGGCGGGTGCGGTGGCGGCCCGGCGCGATGGCCCTACGCCGCACATCGGGCTCGACTTGGTCGATGCCGAGGATACCCCAAGGGTACTCAGGGTGGCGCCCCGGAACTTCAAGGCGGCCGAACAGACGTTGATGACGACAAACCCCAGGGTCGCCCCGCTCGCCTGGGCCGCCCGCGAAGCGGCCGCGAAGGCCACGCGCACCGGAATGTTCGCGTATGCGCTCTCCGAGATCTGGGTCACCGCGATCGACCATCCTCCGGGCACCCTGACCCTCAACGAACCTGGGTTGGCCGCAGCCTACGCGCCCTCACCCGACGAGGGATGGCTGGTCTTCGTTCGCGCCACCGACGAAGTCTATCAATACGCCCAGGCGATCGCCCGGTCCCGCAACGCCCCGCCCGACCGCTGACGGACGGGCCCGGCCCCGCGACGCGAACCAGGATCAGCGCCCAGCGGCCCCCGCCTCGCTTCCGACTTTTCGCTGGACCGGCTCGTCAAGGCGTCGTTACGGTCCCCGCTCCCGTGACCGAAGCCTCTCAGACGGCCCGCGTCCACTTTGTGACCCTCGGCTGCCCGAAAAATCGCGTCGACTCCGAGATCATGCTCGGGCACCTGCAAGACGCGTCGATGACCTTCACGATGGATCCCGAGGAGGCCGACGTGATCGTCGTGAACACGTGCGGCTTCATCGAAGACGCCAAAAAGGAGTCGGTCGACGTGATCCTCGAGATGGCGCACCACCGCACCCATGGCGCCGCCCAAAAACTGATCGTGACCGGCTGCCTGGCTCAGCGGTACCCGGACGCGCTGAGAGATGAAATCCCCGAGATCGACGCGATCCTTGGCAACGGGCACTACCGTACGGTCACCGAGGTCGCTCAAAAAGCAGTGGTCGAGCTCGCCGAGTCGGGCCGCTTGGTCAAGGTGGACCCACCCAAGTTCATTCACGACGCGATGGCCCCGCGCGTGAACACTTTTCTTCCGCACTCCGCCTACGTCAAAGTGGCCGAAGGGTGCGATCAGAAGTGCGCCTTCTGCATTATTCCCCAACTCCGGGGCACCCAAACCAGCCGGCCGATCGAAGACGTCGTCCGCGAGGCGACGGCACTCGCGACCCGAGGGGTCGTCGAGATCAACCTGGTGGCCCAAGATCTGACCGGCTACGGAACCGACCTCACGCCTCGGGCAAGCCTCGCCGAGCTCCTGCGCGCCCTCGGACGGGTCGATGGCCTGCGCTGGATCCGATTGCACTACGCCTACCCGCGCCCGTTTTCGAAGGCGCTCCTCGCCGCCCTCGCTGAGGAAGAAAAGGTCGTTCCGTATATCGACATGCCGCTTCAGCACATCTCGGATCCGGTCCTCAAGCGGATGCGCCGAGGGCGCCCCCGTCGATTTATCGACCGGCTGCTCGACGACATCCGGACCGCGGTTCCCGAAGTCACCCTGCGGACCTCATTCATCGTGGGCTTTCCCGGCGAGACCGACGACGACTTTCAAACGCTGTGCGACTACGTCGAGTCCGAGTCGTTCGAGCGGGTCGGCGTGTTCAAGTTCAGCCGGGAAGAGAACACCCCCTCGTACGACCTGCCCCACCAGGTTCCTCCCGACGTGATCGACGCTCGCTATCACCATCTGATGGCGCTGCTGCAGGAAAAGTCACGGTCGCGCATGGCCCGGTATCTCGGTCGGAAGCTCACCGTTTTGGTGGACGGTCCGTCCGAAGAGACCGACTTGCTGCTGGCCGGGCGCCACGCCGGCCAGGCGCCCGAGATCGACGGCACCACGTACATCAACGACGGCGTCGCCCGCGCGGGGGACATCGCGGAAGTCGAAATCACCGAAACCTTCGATTACGACATCGTGGGGCACATCACCCAGATCATTCACCCAGCCCCCTCGCGCCCCGATCACCCTCGTCTCGACGCGCCTCGAGTCCTCGGTCATCCCGCGCTCCGCATCCTCGCGAGCTAGATTCCCCGCCGCCGCCTTCTCGCCCGCATGGCATATTAGTCCGGGTAATCGATCTATATGCAATATCACTCGTTTCGGTGGGAGGCCCGCGACGGTGGGCCGTTTCATCCGATTGGCTCGGCGTGGGCCGCCGTACCTCGTGGTCGCCGGCGACCCACCGGCCTCCGAGCGGAGGCGGTGGTCGCGTTCGGTCTCGAGCTGTGAGGTGCGGGTGACGGGTTCGTCGCGAGCCGTCACCCGCACCCAAGTTTCAACAGATCGGCGCGCACAGTCCTCGATGCGGTCTCGCGTCAAGGACCGAGGTCTGGTAACTGCAAGCGTCGATGTCGGCGGCGAGCGAACCCAAGACTTGGCTTCCTCTCGGAAGCGCTCAAATCATCGACTGGAAGCATCTCGGGCGGCCTCCCAGCGCTCGGGGCGCAACGGCCTGGGTCACTCGGGTCAGCGGTGAACCGGTCTTGATGCGTACGTGGTCGAACGAGAGCACCACGTTCTACGAGTTCGCATTTCTCGGGCACGAGCCGATGGCGGGCTCGGTCGTCGTCACCACGATGCGACCCGAGCAAAGCCGGTTGCAGGTGAAGGTCACGGTCGAGATCGACGGCCGCTTCGGCTACTCGGAAACGACCGAGCTGTCGGAGCACAGCCGCACCGGATTGTACGGCGTGATCACCCGTACGATGGAAGGCCAGATCACGCCCGACAACCTCGAAACCCTCTCTTCGGGCCACGCCGAGATCTTCGAGTACGCGCCGGAAAGCGCCCTGAGCACGGTCTGCGGCGCTTGGATCAGCGACCTGCTGGGCTGGATATTCGAGGCCACCAACCAAGACGGCGCGGTCGAAGCGCCCGCGCCGATCGCCATGGCTCCGGTTCCGCCGGCGGCGGCCGAACCGCGGAGCAATGGACTTCGGATGGGCGCGGGCCGCCCGGCCGCCCCCGAAGCCGTGCCGCCGGCCATCATTCCAGCGCCCGCCATCGTGGCTCAACCGCCCTCGATGCTGGTCGCCACCACGACCAACGGTGACCGGTGGGAGGTCGATGGCGCCGAGACGTACATGGGGCGCTCGAAGCAGTGCTCGATAGTCCTCAAGTCTCAGCGGGTCTCTCGAAAACACGCATCGATCACCCGCGAGGACGACGGGTTCTACATCAACGACCTGGGCGCGGCGAACGGCATCTGGGCGGGTACCGACAAGGTCGAGCGCGAAAAGATCGAAAACGGCTCCGAGTACATCATCGGAGATGTGCTGGTGAGCTTCTCGTACGCTTGACCGAACCGTTTCGTCCGCATGCGGCCGCTTCCCTCTCTTGTGACCGCCCTCGTACTGATGACCGGGGCCGCCGGATGCGACTGGCGCAGTCATGTCGTGGCCGGGTCGGCGATGAGCGACCCCGAACAGACCTTGGTTCAGGGCGCGCCCAACGACCTGCAGTTCGGCAGCACCCGCGCGATTCTGACCCCTCGCGCTCGCTACAGGATTACCGCCTACGCTCTGATCACCGATGACTCGATGCGCGACCCATGGTCCGACGTCGCCTCCCACGACATTACGTTCGGCTGGGGGCCCGTCGCCTCGCCAGGGATCCTGCGGGGGCTGAAGTTTCACCTGAAGCGGCGGTACGTATCGGTGTACTGGCTCCGAGAGATCCCGTTCGGTACGCGCGAGGTGATGCGACATCTGGCCAACCACCATTTGATCCCGGCCGGTCCGGACATCGAAGAGGCGCTGAGCAACATTCGCCGTGGCGACCTCGTGACCCTGGAGGGCGATCTCGTCGACGTTCAAGTCGGCCGGCACATCATGCGGACCAGCCTGTCGCGGGACGACGTCGGCAACAATGCTTGCGAAGTGATGTACGTCGAGTCGGTCGAGTGGATAAGCCGAGCGCCCCGGCTCTTGCCAGGACTATAGTGGCCAGCCTTTAGCGAGGCTGCGCCTCAAACGCTCGAGTTCATTCGCGATTCCGTGCTGGCG
>CAZFIV010000055.1:0-44282 GCA_964519665.1 uncultured Myxococcales bacterium | reverse complement strand
GCGCCCAAAGTCCGCTTCTTTGTCACGCTTCGCTCGGAGCAAGTCTCCTAGCACCCCGAAGGCACGGAACCGATATGCCGGGCGGGGCTTGATGTTCGCACTACGCCGAGCCGGTGTCGAACGATTCGTGAGGAGGCGGCGGCTTGGGGTTGAGGGCTTGGGCCTGACTTGTCGTAGGGCGTACGGCTGGTGGCGTTCGCCTGGTCAGCCTGCGGTTGGCCAATCCTCAAGCGTGCGCTCGAACAGGCCGCGAACCTCGGCGACGTGCTGGTCGAGTCTGTCGCGAGTCCAGCCGGTGGTCGAGACGGGCGGCAGTACGCACACCTCGGCGATTCCCGGGCGGATGACCGACTTACCTCGGGGCCACAGCTGAGCGGTATTTCGGACCACGATCGGAACGAGAGGTACCTGGGCGTCGAGAGCGAGATGAAAGGCACCTTTCTTGAACGGGCCAAGGCGCGGGGTTGGGCTTCGAGTACCCTCCGGAAAGATCACCACCGACTCGCCGTCATGGATTCGTTGGACGAGCGCGTTGACGCTCGCCTGGGCGGAGGCGGAGTCGCTTCGGTCGATCAAAGCCACGTCGAGGAAACGGAGAGCCCACGAACGCGGATCTGATCCCACCTCCTGCTTGCCGACCCCGGTAAAGTCGTGTCGCACCAAGGTGGCGACGATCGGGGGGTCGAGGTTCGACTGATGATTGACGACGAAGATGGCCGGCCGGGTCGCCTCGAGATGCTCGTGCCCTTGCGCCCGGACTTCGACCCCAGCGAGCCACAGACAGATTTCGGCCGCGACGGCGGCGGTCGGATTGATGGCCCTCCACCGGCCCCCACTGAGCAGCTTGGCGGCGATCGAGGCCAGGATGCCGGCGTTGAAGGCGCCGAACGCACCGAGCGTCCCGATCACACCCCGCAGATCGGCAACCGGCGGATCGGGCAGCCGGAGCACGGGGATGCCTTCCTGATGGGCGTAGGCAACCAGCCGGCGGTCCGGATTGGTCGCGATCGGACGCCCGACCGCCTGCAGGAAGTCTTGATCCTCGCCGCCGTTGCCGTAACCCCAACTGTGAGTGAGGTCGACGTCGTGCGATAGTGCGAAATGCACGACGCCTTTGGCTTTTTCGACCCCCCACCGGGGCCGACCCTCGAGGCGTCCGGTGAGGCGGCCGTCGATGACCTCGACCTCGGTCGAGATGAGGTGCGGTATCTCGAGATCTTGGGCGACGGGCGCCGCTTGAAAGCGGGTCGCGGCCGTAGCCATCACCACGGTATGCCCCTTCTTGAGATGCGCGCGGACGAGCTCTCGAGCCCCGGGGCGGATGGTCGAAGCGATGCGTTTGACGAAGACTTTTCGAGCAAACGTCTCGAGTTCGTCAACGGTTCGCCCGCCGAGGAGCTCGGCGGCGCGTTCGATCGCCTTGAGGTCGCGCTCAGGGTCGTTGCGCAGGGCAACCACATCTTGAATGAGCTTCAGCAGTCGCGGAGGCCCGATTCGCACCAGCTCTTCTCGCATGAACGCGAGCGCGGTGAAGCCTTTGACAAGGGTACCGTCGAGGTCGAAGAAGGCCCCGACGGAGGGGCCCTCGGGGCCTGTTCGGACGGCGTCGATCGCGTCGTCGATATCTTTCATGTCGCCCCCCCACTCGCCAGGCGTTCGAGTTCGTTGGCCAGGTGAGTCAATTCCGCTGCAAACGTTCGGCGCTCGGTCTGAATGGTTTCTCCGGTACCCGGCAATAGGCGCCGGTGTTTGGCCAGACTCAGGGCGTTTTTGAAGAGCTCCAAGGTGACCGACTCCTCGCTGTGGAGGCGGCGCTGCAAGACCCGCTGCTTGCCAACCCCGAGGCACCGCTGCAAGAGCTCCTTCTCGTCGACCTCCCGGTCAACGGGCCAGCGAGCCAGCTCGGAAGCGAAGAGCGCATAGGCGTCGAGGAACGGGCGGAGCACCAGGTGCGCGAGAGATGGCCTCGCCAGCTCGAACCACCGGTCCACCTGTTCGCGGTTGATCGGACGCGTGTAGCGGCCGTCCGGGTCGAGCGTGGTGTCCCAGTCGGGGTCGACCACCGCCAGCTCGGCCAGAAGCTCGCGCTGGAAGTCCCGTCGCTCGGCGAAGAAGAACTCGAACTTCAGCAGCTCGCGAAGGTTCAATGCGTGCTCCCAGATGGCGGCCCGAACGTCTCCGTCGCGGTTTTGCTCCAGGAACATCGCGAACTCTCCGATGGCGCGGACCACCAGGAAGTGAATCAGGGTGTTGCGGTAGAAGGCGGCCACCAGGTGTTGCTGAGGAGCAATGTAGTAGACGGGTTCGATTCCCCCGTCGAAGCGCTCCAGAACCTTCGACTCGACGAGCTGGTCGAGCGTCTTCTTGACCCAGCCGGGGTCTTCCAGGTCGTTGCCCAGGGTCGAAGGAACGTGCTGGTGGGTGACGATGTAGCGCAGGATGGGTTCGAGTACCTCGATCGTCTCCTTGAGGGTGATGGCCCGTTCGGCGGCCAATAGGGCCAACGTCACCACCGCCGTGGGCATGGCCGGCGTGACCTGATTGATCCGGTGGCAGACCGCCAGCGCGATGCGCTCGACGATGGTATCGCGAGCCCGGGGGTCCGCGTCGAGGGCGGCGACCCGCTCACGCAGCGGAATCGGTTCCCCAATGTCGATGCGAGCGGTACCGCCCTGGTTTCGTTGCATGAACGCAAACCGGAGGAGCCATCCAATGTCTTCCGGACGTTTGTTCTCGCCGAGGGCCTCGGCGGTCATGGACGCGACTTCGCCGAGCTGATCGTACACGACGGAGACCGGCAGGATGTAGGCCTCGGGTCCGTGCCCGTTGCGCACGGCGTCGACGACGTAACGCAACGCGCCGTAGCGGGGCGGACGGAGTTTCCCGGTGCGGGTACGGCCGCCCTCGATCGACCAGCCCAGGTTCCCGCGCGACTCGAGAATATGGGCCAAGTAAGCGCGCAAAACGAAGCGGTAAACGCTGTCGTCCTTCGTGCTTCGCCGGATGAACAGGGCGCCGGTTCGACGCAGCACCGGACCCATGGGAAAAAAGTTCAGGTTGGAGCCGGCAAGCCCGAGGGCTCGATCGATTCCGCCCCTTCTCAGGGCTTCCCGCAGAAGCCAGATATCGAGGTACGAACGATGAGAGAAGAGGAAGATCAGGGGGTGCTCACCGTCGAGCGCGGTGATTTCGCGCAGCCTGGCGTCGTCGACGACCAGCTTGTACCGCTGTGTCAGAAGATCCCCAAAATGGCGCCAGGCGCTGGCGGCGACGGGGTGATGGGTCGTCCACATCTCCTGCAGGCATTCGATGGCCCGCTCGCGGATCTCGTCCAAAGGTAGGGATAGTTCTTGCTGCAGCTCCGACAGCCCGTCGCGAAACCAGGGCTTGTCGAGTAACTCGCGCGTCGTAGCGTCCATGCGCGACTTATTACAGGAAAGTCGAGGTCGATGCCGTCAATAGAGAAGCTCGACCCATCGGCCACCGGCCTGCAGTTCGGCCTTCCTTCGGTGCCATTGCTGCGGCGAGTCGACGAGTCCGGAGAACACCGCATCGAGTTGCTCGCGAATCTCTTCGAGCCCGGCGAGAAACACATAGGTCTTGTGGTCGAGCATCATCGCCCAAATCTCGGTGCCCCGATCCGCGATCGCTTCGTCCCAGGCGATGGGGTCGGACCAGTGGGGCCGAGGGCTCAACGCTTTGAACGCCTGGAACGTGTCTCGGTCCATGTACTGCGCGAAATCGTCGCGCTCTTCGTTCATGTAGATGAGCTCGAGTCCGGTGCGTCCGCCGTAGAACAGTCGAACAGCACCCGCGAAATGGGGGCGCTGTGCGTACAGCAGCTTGATATAGGCCCTGAAGGGCGCGATTCCCGTGCCCATCCCGATCATAATGAGGTTGGCGTCATTCTCCGTCGGGATCTGGAACGGGGCGCCGTACGGACCGGTCAGGGTCAGTCGGTCACCCTCTTGCCGGTCGCACAGATAGTTCGACGCTCGACCCTTGTAGCGTTCCCCGCTGTAGTCATCGATGTACGTGACCCGTCGAACAGCGATCTTGACCCGTTGAGTGGTGGTCCCGCTCGCTTCAGGGATGTCCGCGATGCTGTACAGGCGCAGATGGTCTTGGGCGCCGAACTCGGGGTCGCCAGGCACGATCACTCCGATGTTTTGGCCGACTTCGATGCCAGGACCGTTGTTGATGTCCAGAACGAGCTCACGAACCTCTTCGGTTCCCTCAGGAGAGATCCTCTGCGAGGACACGACCATGCCCTCATATCGATAAGTCGTGTCGTATTCATTCAGGCGCATAGTAGTTTCCTTTCACAGGCCGGGTCCGTTGTCGATCGACAGGCGGCCGGCCTCGTCCGGTTCGTCTTGGGATCGCCGGCACGACGTTCCGCAGCCGCACTTGCCGCAGTTGCTCCGACGCTCGAGCACATCGACTCGCGGGTACTCGGGGAGGAACACCCGAGCCCATACGCGCTGCACAAAGGCCCAACCGACCATCAGACCCGCGATGCCGACGACGGCAATCAGATAGGATTTGAGCACTTGCTAGCCTCCTAGTCCGGCGAAGCCCATGAAGGCGACCGATAGTAAGCCGGCCACGGTGAGCGTCAAGGCGGTGCCTCGGACGACGTCGGGCAGCGATGCAAGGTCGAGGCGTTCCCGAATTCCTGCCAGAAGAATCAGCGCCAAGCTAAAGCCAGCGCCGGCCCCGAGGGCGTAGACGATCGACTGAACGAAGCCGTACCCTTTGTTCGTCTGGAACAGAGCCAGCCCCAAGATCGCGCAGTTCGTCGTGATCAAAGGCAGAAAGATGCCCAGAGCGCGGAACAGACCGGGGCTGGTTTTCTTGATGAACATCTCTACCAGTTGAACCGTGGAAGCGATGACTGCAATGAACGAGATGAGCTTGAGATACGGGGCGTCGATCAAGGTCAGGAAGACATTGATGCCGTAAGCGCAGACCGAGCTCACGAGCATCACGAACATGACGGCCCCCCCCATGCGGGTGGCCGTCTCGACCTTGCCGGATACGCCCAAGAATGGGCAGATCCCGAGGAAGTACGCGAGCACGAAGTTGTTGACCAACGTGGCGTTGATGAAGATGGACCACAAGGATTCCTCGTTCATGCCGAGTCTCCTTTGCTCGTCGAGCCCCGGGCGGCCTTGACCGCGTTGAAGATAAGCAGCCACATGGCCAGGGTGAAGAAGCCCCCGCTGGGTAGGATCATGATGACCCAAGGTTGAAATGAGTCGGGGAAGAGCGCGAGGCCGAACAGAGAGCCGTTGCCCAGAATCTCTCTCACCGCGCCCAGGCAGAACAGTGCAAAGGTGAATCCTATCCCCATGCCCGCCCCATCCAGTATCGAACGACCGATGGTGTTCTTGGATGCGAAGGCTTCCGCGCGACCGAGAATCAGGCAGTTGACGACGATGAGTGAGATGAACGCTCCGAGCGCCTTGTGGAGGTCGAGACTGATGGCCTGGATCAGGTAGTCCACGACTGTCACGAAGGTCGCAATGATCAAGATATAGGTCGCGATGCGCACCTGCTTGGGTATGAAAGCGCGGAGCGTCGACACCACGGTGTTGGACATGACGAGCACAAAGAGCGTCGCCAGGCCCATCGACAACGCGTTGATCGCAGAGTTCGAAACGGCGAGCACCGGACACATGCCGAGTACCTGCACGAACACTGGATTGTCGCGCCACAGACCCTTGATGAAATCGTCGGTGGGGGTGGCGGTCGTGTCAGCCATCTTGACGGCCTCCTTGCTCGAAATCGGCTTCGCGACGCTCGATGATCGGAATCCACTGGGCTGCGTTGTCCCGAAGCATTTGACTGATCGCCTTCGATGAAATGGTGGCCCCCGTAATGCTGTCGATCTCCCAGGGATTCTCTTTTTCCCCACTCTTGACCGCCTCGATGGGGTGGGCGAGAGCGTCGCCCGCGGCGTTCAGCGATACGTCGAGCGCTTCGAAGTTGGCGAGAAAGGTCGGATCGGTCTCGATCTTGTCGCCGAGCCCGGGGGTCTCTTTACTCTCGAGTACCTTGATGCCAACGATGGCGTCCTTCTCGAAGGAGTATCCGTAAAGTATCGTGATGACGTCTTGGTAACCCATGCCCTGTGCTTCCAGGGCCAAACCAACGAGTCGTCCGGAATCATCGTAGCCCGCGTACGCCAGCTTGTCCTGAGGCCCGTCCGCCGACTCGCCCTCGGGCAGAGGGTCGAAAGTGCCATCACGGGTGTAGCGAAAGGTCTTCGATTCGGTCGCGTCCGGAATGACCTTGAAGACCGCCTGTTGAAGCGCCACGCGGCGATTCTCTTTGATGATCGGTTTCGTGAGCTCGAAGACGCTGACGATCAGCAGGCCGCATAGGACGCCGACCCCGACCAGGGACCGATACATCTTGAACACACTGGGTTGAGGGGCCAGCGGTGCTTCTAATGTATCGTTCATGACCGCACCTTCACCGTCCCGTAAGTGGTGGGCTGAATGAGGCTATCGATCTGGGGAACGAACGCATTGGCTACCAGAATGGCGTACATAACGCCCTCCGGCATCCCGCCCCATATTCGAATGACGACGGTCAGTGTTCCGATCAGTACCCCGTGAAGAATCACCCCTCGGTTGGTCATGGGTGATCCGACCATGTCGGTGGCCATGAAGATGGCGCCGAGCATGAGACCGCCCGAGAAGAGCATGAACAGGGGAGGCGGATACGCGGTGGAGTCCACCAGATACAGGCCGCCGCTGACGAGCACCACCGTCAGCAGGATCGTGGCCGGGATTCGCCAGTTCATCATGTTGCGAACGATCAGGTAGAGTCCCCCCAACAGGATCAGTACGGAGCTGGTTTCGCCCGTGGAACCAGGGATGAGCCCAAAAACAAGCTCGGAGGTCTCGGCAAGCTGGTGTTCAAACTTCCACGCCGACAAGGGCGTGGCACCGGACACCGAGTCGTACACGGGTTGGGCGAACGGTACCGCGAGGAGCGACGACGGGAGGCTTACGAAACGATCAGCGGTGAATGCGTGGTGCCAGGTCGTCATGGCGACTGGAAACGCGGCTTGCAAGACCGCGCGACCGACGAGCGCCGGGTTGAAGGGATTGTAGCCCAGGCCACCGAAGATGAACTTGCCGAGGGCGACCGCCACGACGCCCCCTACCGCCGTCATCCACAATGGAAGGGACGGCGGCAGCGTCAAGCCGTACAGAAGCCCGGTGATCGCCACCGACCAGTCGCCGAGGGTAGATCCTTTGCCGGATGCTCGGCAAAGGAGGTGTTCGGTCGCGAGGCAGGAAGCGGTTGCGACCACCAAGGTCGCGAGTCCAGCAAGCCCAAATGCGTAGATGGCGAACGCGGACGCGGGCAGCAGAGCCCAAACCACGCTGCGCATGATGACCTCGACGGTCGGTCCATCGACGATGTGAGGGGACGTTCGAAGTTCGAGAGTCTTGGCGATCGAGCTCATGACGCCGCGGCCGCCTTTGCCGCTTTCCGGACCGACGTCTTCGCCATCCGGAAGTGCTGAACCAACGGAATGTTGGACGGACAGACGAACGAGCACGAGCCGCACTCGAAGCAGTCCATCAAGTGGAACTGATCGGCCATTCGCTGGTACGCGCCGTTGGCGGCCAACACGCCAAGTTCCGACGGGTTCAGGAACATCGGACAGGCGTCGACGCAACGGGCGCAGCGAATGCAGGGATAGGTCGGCCGCTCGCGGAGCCTACCGGTCTCGTGCTCGGTAAAGGCGACGATGCCGGAGGTGCCCTTGACGACCGGAACATCCAGACTCGATGCCGCCGGACCCATCATGGGCCCGCCCATGAAGACTCGAGTGAGTGCATCACTGGCTTGTACGTAGTCGAGGATGAAGCGAAGCGGCGTGCCGATCGGAATTCGATAGTTACCCTTCTTCTCGATCCCTGGGCCCGTGATGGTGATGACACGTTCCTGAATGCCCCGGCCGTGCGGAAGCAGGCGGCCGATCTCCGCCGTCGTTGCGACGTTGATGCAGATCGCGCCCACGTCGAGAGGAAGGCCTCGAGACGGCACCTGCCGGCCGAGAAGGGCCGTGACCAGCATCTTCTCGGCTCCCTGAGGGTACTTGACGGGCAGCACCTGCACTTCGGCCGGTAAGTCGTCGGGCAAGTTCTTGGACAGCGCATCGGCCGCATCGAGCTTGTTCGCTTCAATGCCGATGATGGCGCGCTGCGCGCCGGTCGCCTGGAGCACGTAACGGATACCCAGGAAGATGTCGTCTTGCTGCTCGAGCATCACCCGGTGATCGGTTGTGAGGTACGGTTCACATTCGACGCCGTTGATGATCGCGGTGTCGACCGGCTTGTCATTTGGGACGTTCAGCTTGACGTGAGTCGGAAACGCGGCTCCGCCGAGGCCGACGATGCCCGCCCCTTGAACCGCAGCCACGATCTGCTCTCTCGAGGCCGTTACCTTGGTTGGTTCCCCCTCCAGAACCTCCTGCGACGAGCTCGGGTAGGGCTCGAGATACACGCCCTCGACCATCTGCCCGGTGATGCTCGGCATCAGGCCGACCTTTTTGACGACGCCGGACGCCGGTGCGTGCATGGCCACGGACATGTATCCGTCGGGCTGTCCGAGGAGTTGCCCTCGAACGACCTCCTGGCCTTCGCGCACCGCCGGCGTGGCCGGCTTGCCGAGGTGCTGGGTTAAGGGAATGTGGAGAAGGGGGGCGAAGGGAAACTGCCGGATCGGCAGTTTCCTCGTCGCCTCCTTGGACTCCGGCGGGTGAACGCCGTGCCCGAACGTTTTCGTCTTAAACAATTGCAGCATCGTCGACTCGTCCGTCCGCGGGACCCTTCTCATTCATCAGTTGTACTTGGTCCCTCTCGCAATCCACTTGTCGATGTCCTTTTCGGTTTGGTCTTTCGGAAGCCCGGGGTGAATGACCTGGGCTGTGCACTTCTCGGCGGCCTTGACGAGGTCTCGATAGGGCCCAGCGAGCGGGTCCTGGATGAAGGCCTTCTTCTGGTCGTTGTACTTGAAGATATTGGGGTTGATGTCGATGCACTCGTTGCAGGCGGTGCACTCATCGGTATCGATCCACGGGGCCACATAACCGTCGTCGCCGGTCGAAGCGGCCTGGGCGCCGTTGCCGTTGACGACGGGAAGGGGAGCGGCCGATGGGGCGCCAGCCAGGCTTGCCACCGCGGCCTCCGGGCTGGAAGCGCCCGAGGCGAGTTGCATCAAGCCGGAGGCGATCCGGCCGATGACGTCCTGCCGGATCTTGGCCTCGGTGTCCTCGACCGGCTTGGGTCCGACATCGGCGCCGGCGATCGCCCGGAGCATCACCCAGAATTGCCGCCGTTCTTCGCAGGACTCGACCATGACCTGGCTGGCCAACAGGCGAGACAGGTGACCTTTTCGGTCGACGCTCCAAACGTAGGGATACTTGCCTTCGCGATCGTCGGGCGACATCTCGAGGAACTCGGCGATCGGCACCATCTCGTCGCTCCAAGTGTCGGGTGGGGCCTTTCGGAAGTGTTTCCGGAATCGAGCCTCGGTGACCGCGAAATCGGCGAAGGTCATCGGGATGTCCATCGACTTGTCGCGGGTGCCTTCCTTGTAGTGCAAGGTGTAGGTCGGCCAGATTTCGGCCATCTGCGGATTGCCGTCGAGGTCGAAGCACTCGGCCGGTGTTGAACCAAGGTCGGGATTGTACCGGAACAGCGGATAGGCCCGAGACTCGACCGCGAGCTTGGCCTGCGCATGGCTCATGTCGTCGCCGATACCGTGTTCGGGTTGGCACGAGGAGTACAGGTTGAACAGCGCCGGGCGCCGAGCCTTGAGACCCTGGATGAAACCTTCGATCATATGGTTCGGTTGAGCGATCGTGCTTTGCAGGACGTAGGTCGTCCGGTGCGCCATGCCGATGAGGCCGATCTCTTTACGCGGCTCTTGCTTGCCCTGGATGGCCTTTCCGTACTGAGCCATGTCGGACACTTGACCGATGAACCCGGACGTACAGGCCTGACCGCCGGTGTTCGAGTAGACCTGGGTGTCGACCACCAGCACCTTGATCGGCTTGCCCGATGCCATGAGACGGGAGAGGTTCTGGAAGCCGATGTCGTACATGGCGCCGTCGCCCCCGATGGCTACGACCGGCGGGCAGAGCTCCCACTCTTCGTCGGTGAACCGGTGCCAGTTGAAGTACGTGAAGAACTCGTCGTGCTTCGCGGGGTGATACTCCCCGGACAGCTCCAGCTCCGCGAGACGAATGGCCTTGAAGCCTTCCGCCATCTTCGCCATGTGCCCTTCGAAGATGCCCATCGCGACCGACGGCGTGTCTTGGAACAGGTGGTTGGTCCACGGGAACGGGTACGGGTTGAAGGGGTACGTACTGCCCCACACCGAAGTGCAGCCGGTCGCATTGATGATGCCGAGGCTCTTGCGTCCGTTTCCGGTCGTCCCCTTGGTATAGCGCCAACGCAGCTGCTTGAGCTTGGCGAGCAGCTGTGAGACCCGCCGCAGCCATTGTTGGTCGATGGGTTCTCCGCCGGCCTTGCCCTCGAGCATCGTGGCGAGCTTGGAGAGGGTGACGTCGGTGTTGGAGAGGCCCGACACCACCTCGGTCAGCGAAGTCGAATCGCTGATGTCGATGCCTTGCATCAAGGATGACTGAATGTGCTGCTCGAATCGCTTGATGAGGTCGTCGAGGTCGGCGACGTGTTTCTTGACCCGCCCGCGCATCAAAGCCTCGACGGTGGCGGTGAACAGGTGAACGGCTGTCTTTTCGGCACACCCGAGGCACGCGCCGTCGCCGCTCGCGAAAGCTTGGTACACCGACTTGTCAAGAAGGATGGTCTCGAGTGCGCCAATGCCCTGCTCAAGGTCATCGACCCGGACATACTTTTCCTTGGTCGTCGGAAGGTCCTGCCAGAAGTCCCAGTGCCTCTTGAGGCGGTCGATGCTCGCTTCGGTCTGCATGACTGCGCGCAGGGCATCGTCATCACAGACTTCGATGCATTCCATGCAGCCCTTACAGGTGTAAGGATTGATAGTAATGCTCAGGAGGCCGCCGGCGCCGGGCTCCTTTTTCTCGACGTTCGTGAAGTAGGGGCGAGACAGCGCGAACTGGAAGCCGTCGAGCTCCTCACGAAAGATCCCGAACTCGGCCTCGAGCTCCTTCTTCGCGTGCGGGTCGAGGTCGCTGTTCTTGACCGTCAAGGTGATCGCGTCACCGATGAGCTCATCGACCGGATCCGTCTCGGAACCTTCCTGAAGGAGCGTGCGGAGGTGCTTTTCCATGCTCCGAACCGCCTTCGGCAGGTGATGGACCGGCTTTCCGGTTTTCTTGACTCGGGTGACCACGGTGTCCAAGACCTGCGAGACCTCACTCACCAGGCCGGGAATCGCCGTGTCGGGGCACACCGTGTAGCAGTTGCCGCAAGCCGTACAATTCTCCGCGATCCACTCCGGGTGTTGAAAGCGGATGCCGGTCATGTCGCGGAAGACCGAAGAGACCGCCGGCATGATCCCGAGGCCGATGAACGGATCCGTCAGGTTGTCGTTGCCATTACCGCGCGCATAAAAGGCGCCGGTTTGCTCCCAGAAGCGATGGATGTCCGTGGTCGCGGCTTCGCTGACCGGCATTTGCCGAAGCATGAATGGCACGTCGGAGGCGCCATTGGTCGCCTTGCCGTTCGTCTTCTTCTTGGGTTCGGTCACCTCGACCCCGACCACCTCGAACACTTCATCGAAGCCGCGGCGAACGACGCGCATGTTGTCTTCGACCACGCGGGCACCCTTGGCTCCGAACTTGCTCTCGATCTGGGCCCGAATGGCCTTGAGAAGCTGCTCCTCGGATAGCCCGGCGTCCTTCATGACCGGTGATACCTTAAAGAAGGACCCCTGGAACGCGATGCCCTGCATCCGCAGCTGAAGGTCGGAGTCGGTGGCTTCCTCGCGGGCGATCTTGAAGGCGTCGATGGCGAAGAACCGGATCTTTCGGTCGATGATCTCTCGCTGATACTTGGGCGGAACCGAGGCCCAGACGTCCTCAGGCTTGCCCTGGTCGCTCTGGATGATGAACGTGCCACCTTCCTTCAGCCCGGCCAACGCATTGGTATGCGAGAAGACGTTGGGATCCGGGGAGAGCACCACGTCGACGTAGAAGTATTCGCAGTTGACCTTGATGGGCTCGGGGGCGGCCGAGAGGTAGTAGGTCGTCGGCTGACCCTTCTTTTCGGAGCCATACTTTGGGTTCGCCTTGATGTGGTAGCCCAGCAGATCGAACAAGGTCATCGCCAGGTTCTTACCGGTGGTGATGGCACCCCAGCCGCCGATCGAATGGAAACGTACGGTGATCGCCCCCTTCGGCATGAGATTCGGGTTCTCGGAGCCGCGTACCGCCAGGGCCTTAACGTCCGGATATCCGTCACGAATGGTGTCCTGATGAAGGGCTTGTTTCGGCGTGAATGGCTGGTCCCGAAGGAAGTCGATGGAAAGGTAGAACTGCTTCTTGTGGTCGCCGCTCGGAAGCATGTTCTCGACGGCGCCGATCAGGCCCTCGGGCTGAAGATCTCGGCTGCCCATGCCGAACGATGCGGAGTACAGCGGCGGCGCGTCAGCCACATTTCGGTAGGCCTCGAGGTTTGGGTAGGGCAGGTTCGTGGCGCCGCGGCCGTTCTCCAGACACTTGCCGACGGTGGCTCGGATTTCGCGGATCATCGGGAGATCCGCTGCGAGCGGTTGGTCGAGGCGCTCGAGGACCACCACGCCCTTTCGACCCTTGAGCACGCTGCCCAATTGGTCGGCCGGGAACGGTCGGAACATGGCTACGTCGACGACACCGATTCGGAGTCTCCGAGTTGCGCGAAGGTAGTCGGCGACCGCTTCGGCGCTCGGTACCACGCTTCCTTGACCCACGAGCAAGTAGTCGGCGTCGTCGGTCTTGTAGCCCATGACGCGGTCGTATCGGCGACCGGTCAGGGTGTAGAACTCTTCGAACGCCTGCTTCGTGAGTTGTTCGATGTGGTCGAAGAAGAAAGGTCGCTGTGCGGCGACGCTCTGCATGTAGCTGTCTTGGTTTTGCACCAAACCGGCCATCACCGGGTTGTCGACGTCCCACAGTTCGGGAATGCGTCGCCGGGTGGGGCCGTAGATGATCTTCTGGGCCGGGGTCGGCGATTCGATCACGTCGTCGGGTCGTCCGAGGTACTCGGCGATCAGGTCGCGCTCCGGAACCTGGAGCGACTCGATGAGGTGGGTCGTCAGGAATCCGTCTTGTGCAACGACGCCCGGGTTGAGGGCGAGTTCCGCAATTCGGTGCGCGATGATGTTGAAGTCGGCAGCGTGTTGGGCGTTTTTCGCAAAGAGCTGGAAAAAGCCCGTATCGTCGATGCAGTGATAGTCGTCGTGTCCGGCGTGTACATTGAGCGTGGCTTTGGTCATCGCTCGGGCGCCGATGTTCAACACGTAGGTGAGCCGCTTACCGACGGCGGCGTACAGCGATTCGTGCATGTACGCGATGCCTTGGCCCGACGAGAAGTTGGCCGACCGCAATCCGGTCATCGATAGGCCGGCCGTCACCCCGGCCGCCGCGTGCTCACCTTCGGGCTCGATGAAGATCAAGGGCCGACCGGAGATGTTGATGTGACCGCGGGCCGCCTCTTCGGCCCAGTATTCGCCCATCTGAGTCGACGGAGTGATCGGGTACGCCCCCGCGCCGTCAGAAGACTCGCGCTCGCACATGATGACGGCGGTATTGCCGTCCATGGCCGCCCGAGTGCCAGGGTACTTGAAGGTTGGGTTTTCTTTCTTCGTGAACATGAGCCTTCGCCTCGTTGCCGTTGAAACTGTGCGCTAGAGTTAGGTCGGCGCGTCAGGACGCACGCCCAAACGAACGATCTTCTTGGCCGCGGTACCTTTGATCGGATCTCGATTGCCTTCGAGCCATACGATGGCTCCGGTCGGGCAGCGGTCTACCGCCTTTTGGAGTTGGCGCTGCGAGTAGTTGATGACCGGGAGGTTGCCTTGCATCGTGACCAGGCCCGGCGCATCCATTGCACACTTCCCGCAGGCCGTGCATGCAACCTCGCAGTCTTCGAGCAGCTCGTCGCCCCGCTCGAGGGAACGACACTGTACCCACAGTTGGTGACTGATGGGGTGAATAGAGAACAGGTCTTTGGGGCAACCGGTAACGCAATCGCCGCAAGCCGTGCAGAGCTCGACGTCGACGACGGGTAACGCGTGTGCGTTCAGAGTGATCGCATCGAAGCCACAGACGTCCTCGCAGTCGCCAAGGCCCAAACACCCCCAGAAGCAGCCCTTGCCGCCGCCTGCAACCTGAGCGGCAGCTCGACAAGACTGAAGGCCGAGATACCGGGCGTGGTTGCGGGCGACGTTGGTCCCGCCCGCACACGCCAATCGAGCGACGCGCTTTTCTTCTGTGCCGACGTCGACGCCCAAGAACTGGGCAATTCGATTGCGGTCTTCGTCGTTGCTCACGGTGCATTTGCCGGGGGTCGCCTTCAATGCGACCAGCGCCTCGGCAAAAGGCCGGCACCCGGGATACCCACACGCGCCGCAGTTCGCGTGAGGCAACATGTCCTCGACGACGTCGATCCGGGGATCCTCTTCGACCTGGAGCTTTCGATTGGCCAGAACAAGCAGGGTCGCCAGGACGAAGGTCAACGCTCCCAGCGCCCCCACGGCCGTTACGACAACCATTGAATACAACGCTCCACGCCGTGACCGACAGCAATCGATATGCCACTGATCGGTATGGAGCGAGAGGCCCGAAAAGACCGACCAGGAGGGGGTTCAGGGGGGCGGAATCAAGATTGCGCGGCTCGATTGGTTACCTATCTTTCACCCTCGATGTCTGCGTTTCGTAACGCGGTCGATGAAGCAGACCTTCGTGTTCGGAGAAGTTGCGTGTCGGGTGAATTCTGACGTGACTGGCGATGCCGGAACGAGCCGGGTGATCGTTCCCGCACTGTGGCATACACGTGTAGCCACCTTGCGCACACCATCGGAAGGTATCTTGCGCGGCCATATTTTAGAGAGTAGTCTCTAAAACATGGCGCGGCCTTCGAAGTTCGAGGAGTCGACGCTCATTCAGGTTGCGACGACGCTCGCTGCAGATCGCGGGCCGGCCAGGCTGACGATGCAGGCGCTGGCTGCCGCCCTCCGTGCCCCTAGCGGTTCAATCTACCATCGCTTTCAGGGTCGTCCAGCCCTGTTGGCGGCCGTATGGCTCGATGCGCTGACTTCGTTTCAGACAGCTTGGTGGGCCGGTGCCGAGGATGCGCCGACAGCCGAAGCAGTGGCCCTCTTGCCCCTGCGCTGGGCGCGAAAAGAACGGGCTCGGGCGAAGGTGTTGAGTGCATATCGCTCGACGGAGTTCTTGAGTGAGCAGACGCCGACCTCGCAGATGCAAGCCGTACGATCGGTTCAGCGACTGAGCATCGATCGGCTTCGGGCGCTGAGTGCCCGCTTCTTGCACAGTACCGACCGCCGTGAGGTCGAACGGATCGTTTTTGCGCTGGTCGACATCCCGCTGGCGGCACTGCGCCGACCCCTTATCGACGAGCGTCCGATAGGCCGTGCGCTCGAAGAGTGCGTGCGAACGGCGGCGAGCGCCGTTCTCGAAGGAGATAGATGATGAGCACGAGATCGATCGACACCCAACAGTGGCGGGCTCTGAAGCATGGACTGAACGCCAGCTTTCGAAGCAGCATGCACTATGCGATCGCCAGCGTGGGACCATCCGGGGAGCCGTTCGTGACCCCGATCGGCTCCCTTCTGTTGGCTGAACCTGGTCACGCCTTTTATTTCGAGATTTTTGCTACGGGACTCGGTGAGCGGCTCGCACATAATCCGCACGTGAGTGTACTGGCCGTGGATTCGAGCAAACTTCTTTGGTTGGCGGCACTCGCGCGCGGCGAGTTCGTCCGGAGGCCGTCGTTCCGGCTCCGAGGTCGGGCGTCGCCCGAATCGCGGGCCGCGACCGACATCGAGCAGAATCGGTGGCGTCGAAGAGTTCGACCGGTCGCGTGGCTGACCGGAGGCCGACGGCTATGGGGCGATTTGTCGCGAGTCAGAGATCTCTGGATCGACTCGGTCGAGTCGATTCACCTCGGGCCTCTAACGGCCTCCGCCGAACCCGAAATGTGTGGGCGATGAGCATCGGCGAGCCGCCGATGCCGACCCGTATTCGGCTCTACCGAGTGCCGCCGCCCGCGATGTACTATCCCCAGGGCTTCTGACAAGGTGGCGGTCATGGCGAACTCGACGCTGAGCTCTTCCCGGCCGATGAGAAGCACTCGTCGCGAGGTGGTCGAAAGCCATCTGGAGAACGCCCAGGTGGTCATGGACTTCGAAGCGAGGTCGATGACGGAGGCCGTAACTCAACTGGTTGGACGCCTGGTTGAGGTCGGGCAGCTGGACGCGGCTCGCAGCAAGGAAGCCATCAAGGCGGTGCTGCTGCGCGAGGAACAAGCCCCGACCGCGTTGGGGCAAGGGCTGGCCGTTCCACACGCCCGGATGCCCGACCTCGACGGCTCCCGGATCGCGATCGGCCGTCTGCGCACGTCCCTGAATATGGACGCTCCCGACGGCCGACCGGTTCGCTTCGTCGTCCTTATGTTGGTCGGGGCGGACGCCGAACTGCATCTCGAGTTCCTGATGCTGGTCGCCCAAATGATGAGTGATCCGGTCTTCGCCGCGGAGGCGCACTTGGCGGAGGACGAAGACGCTTTTCGCCAGGCGATTCAAGCCTACTTCGAGCGCCGCCACGAAACGCCCCCGAGGAAGACCCGAGAACCGGACGAGGCGCTGAGGGCGACGGGGCGCCTCGGGGGCGGGCTCTTCAAAGACGTCGCCCGGAGGTGGCCCCACTATGGGTCGGACTTCACGGACGGACTCAACTCGAAGTCGCTCGCGGCGTCGATCTTCTTGTTTTTCGCCTGTGTCGCCCCCGCCGTAGCCTTCGGAGGGCTGATGGCGGTGCTGACCGGCAATCAGATCGGCCCTATCGAGATGTTGGTAGCGACCGCAGTCGGCAGCATCATCTACGCTCTGTTGGCGGCGCAGCCGCTGACCATCATCGGGGGAACCGGTCCACTCTTGGTGTTTACCGCGGTCCTGTATGAACTATGTCTCACGCTGGATATCCCGTTTTTGCCGACTTACGCGTGGGTGGGGCTGTGGACCGCCGTACTCACCGTGATTCTCGCCTTGACCGACGCGAGTTCGCTTATCCGATACTGTACCCGATTCACCGACGAGATTTTCGCCGTACTCATCTCTTTGATATTCATCGTCGAAGCGGTCACCAAACTCAAAGACTTCTTTACCAGCGAATCCGTCGGTGAGTATTCGGCGCTGCTTTCGGTCATCCTAGCCTTTGGTACGCTGCGGATAGCGACGACCCTTCGAGACTTTCGTAGAAGCCGATATCTGCACCCGACCGTGCGGGAGTTCCTGGCCGACTTCGGTTCGATCGTTGCTATCGGCGTCATGGTCATCATCGGCGACTACTTTGAACGAGACGATCTGCCCGTGTTGTCGGTGCCCGACAGCTTGCGACCGACCACCGAGAGAGCCTGGCTGATCGACATCCTCGCGGTGCCTGGGTGGGTCATAGCGGCGGCGATCCTTCCAGCGGTCTTATGCACGGTGCTCGTCTACCTCGACCAGAACATCACGGCCCGCCTCGTGAATCGCAAAGACAACCGTTTGCGAAAGGGCGCGGGATACCATCTCGACTTGCTCATCATCGGCGTCCTCATTGCGGTGTGCTCGCTGTTCGGCTTGCCATGGCTGGTCGCGGCGACCGTACGGTCTCTCAACCACGTGCACGCCTTGTCGATCCACGACGAGAGTGTCACTACGTCGGGGCGTGTGAAAGCGACCATCGTGCACGTCTACGAGACACGGCTGACCGGCATCGTGATCGGCATTCTGACGGGTGTATCGCTTCTGGTTTTGCCCTGGGCGGCTCGGCATGGCGTCCACATCCCCACCGCCGTGCTGCTGGGCCTGTTTCTGTACATGGGAATGAACAGCCTGGGCGGCAATCAGCTGTGGGAGCGGGTGAAGTTGTTGGTTATGGAATCAGCCCACTTTCCCAACACGCACTATGCTCGTCGAGTCCCGCTGCTACGCGTACATCTTTTCACGGCGCTGCAGCTGATGGGTTTGACGCTTCTGTGGATAGTGAAAGCGAGCCCGGCTGCCTTGCTTTTCCCGCTGGTGATCGCGCTCTTGGTGCCGTTCAGGCTAACACTGGCGCGCGTATTCTCATCCTTTGAGCTCGAGGCCCTGGACTCCGAAGCCGAGCTCGACGCCCTAGGAGACAGTGCGCGGGTGAAGTGACGCCACGAGCGGGTGCCGCGACTCGAGGTCCAAGATGTCCGTTCGTCGTAACGCGCGCCACCGGGGTCGGCGAGTCTCGTAACGGAAATCGACATTCTTGAGTTCGTTCTTCGGCAGCCGGTTTGCACTGACTTCAGACGGAGATCATGAAGTCGACACCGTCCATCGCCCCGGTTCTCGAAGTGAAGGGTGTCACGAAAGTATACCGAATGGGTGAGGTGGATGTTCACGCCCTTCGGGGCGTCGACGCGGCCTTGTACGGAGGGGAGTTGGTGGTCTTGGTGGGTGCCTCCGGAAGCGGAAAATCGACGTTGCTCAACATCCTGGGCGGCCTCGACGTACCGACCGAAGGCCGGGTTCTGTACCGGGACCATGAGCTCAGTCATGCTTCGTCGGCGCAGCTGACCGAGTTCCGGCGGACCCACGTGGGTTTCGTCTTTCAGTTCTACAATCTCATCCCCAGCCTCACCGCCCGGGAGAATGTCGCGCTGGTCACGGATATCGCGGACCATCCATTGCCGGCCGAGGATGCGCTCGAACTCGTCGGTCTCGGCGACCGGGTCGACCACTTCCCGGCTCAGATGTCGGGTGGTGAGCAACAGCGGGTCGCCATCGCGCGTGCGATCGCCAAGCAGCCGGATATCCTGCTCTGCGATGAGCCCACCGGCGCTCTCGACTATCAAACCGGCGTTCTCGTGCTCCAGGTGATCGAACAGATCAACGCCGACCTCGGCACCACGACCGCGCTCATCACTCACAATGCGCCGATCGCGGACATGGCGGATCGTGTGATCAGTTTGCGGGATGGCCGAATCGAAGACGTGCACGTCAATCCCGAGCGGACCCGGGCGGCGGAGATCCGGTGGTGAAGGCCCTCGACCAGAAGCTCCGGCGAGACTTGATGCGCCTGAAGGGCCAGGTGATCACGATTGCGTTGGTGGTCGCCGCGGGCATCGCCGCCTTCGTGTCGATGAAGGGCAACTTTATTTCGCTGCGCACCGCACGGGGCGACTATTACGCATCGACTCGGTTCGGCGATGTCTTCGTTGGTCTCGAGCGGGCCCCCGAAGCACTGAAGTCGGATGTCGAAGCGATCGAAGGCGTCGCTTTGGTCGACACGCGGGTCTCTTCGGCCGCGACGGTTCTCTTGCCCACGATGACCAAGCCGGTGAACGCCCGCGTGGTGTCTTTGCCCGAGGTCGAAGGGACGGGGCTCAATCAGATTCACCTGACCGAAGGCCGGGTGCCCGACCCGCAGCGCGATGACGAGGTGGTCGTTCTGCACGCATTTGTCGAGGCCCACGGACTTCGTTCCGGCGATATTATTCCGGCGGTCATCAACGGTAAGTGGCGAGCGTTCACCATCGTCGGGGTAGCGCTGTCGCCTGAGTACGTCATGACCATCAGCCCTGGTTCGATCACTCAAGACCCCAAGGGTTTCGCGGTCCTGTGGATGGCTCGGGATCCCTTGGCGGCTGCCTTCCAGATGGAAGGGGCGTTCAATGATCTGAGTTTGACCCTGCACCGAGACGCGTCGGTCGACGTGGTTCTCGGCGAGGTCGACCGCATCGTCGAGCCCTACGGGGGCTTGGGGTCGGTACCGCGGAGCAAGCAGTTCTCGAACTTCATCATCGACGGAGAACTTCTGCAGCTGCAGGCGATGTCGAACGTGGTACCGGCCATCTTTCTGGCGGTGGCCGCCTTCCTGTTGAACGTAGTGCTGTCGCGATTGATCCATCTTCAGCGCCCCGAGATCGCGACGCTCAAAGCGGTGGGTTACAGCGACTTCGAGGTTGGGCTCCACTTCTTCAAGCTCGTCCTCGCAGTGGCGTGCCTCGGCACGATCATCGGGGTGGGACTCGGGAGCTGGCTCGGCGTCAACTTGACCGCGATGTATACCCATTTCTTCAAGTTCCCGAACCTGGTCTTTCGGCTCGACGCGGAGTCGGTCGCGGTCGCCGTGGGAATCAGCACTTTCGCGGCGCTCGCGGGCGCCTTTCAGGCGGTGCGGGGCGCGGTCACGCTGCCCCCCGCGGAGGCGATGCGCGCGGCTCCACCCGCGGTTTATCGCCGGTCGCTGATCGATCAACTGGGGCTGGCCCGCGCCCTGGGGCCGGTGCTGAATATGATCACTCGCGAGCTGGAGCGCCGTCCACTTCGAACGCTGGCTTCGTCCCTCGCGATCGCAGCCTCGGTCGGCCTACTGGTGGTTGCCGGTTGGTATCGCGACGGGGTCGATGCGTTGGTGTACACGCAGTTCCATGAGGTGATGCGCGAAGACGTCCTGGTCACGTTTACCGACCCTCGACCCGCCCGAGCCATTCACGAGCTCGAACAACTCCCCGGGGTGCTCTCGGCCGAAGGTCTTCGATCAGTGCCGGTCCGTTTTCGGTTTGGGCACCGATGGCGCGACGGCGCCGTATTCGGGTACGCCAACGACGGAAGCCTGCGCGCGCTCCGCGACAAATGGGGCCGCCGGGTTCCGTTGCCCCCGGCGGGCATCGTCATCACCGAGACGATGGCCGAGAGGCTCCAGGTCAAGGCGGGCGACCGGGTCACCATCGAGATTCGGGAGGGCGACCGTTCGACCCTCGAAGTGGTGGTGGCTGGCCTGGTCGACGAGGGCTTCGGCCTGCAAGGTCACATGCGCAGCGATGTGCTCCATCATACCTTGCGGCAACCACCGCTGGTATCCGCCGGCCTGTTGAGGACGAATCCAGAGAATCAAGCCCAACTCGATGAAGCGTTGAAAGACCTGCCCTACGTGGCGTCCGTGAACCGGCGCCATGAAGTGCTCGATCAGTTCCGAGCGCAAAGCGGGAAGATGATCCGAGTGATGACCGTCTTGATCACCCTCTTCGGCATCACGATCACCGTTGGCGTCGTCTACAACAACGCTCGGATCGCCCTCAGCCTTCGTGCCCGCGATCTCGCGAGCCTCAGGGTCCTCGGCTTTCGCCAAAGCGAGGTGAGCGCGATTCTGCTCGGCGAGATGGTCATCCAGGTGCTCCTCGCCTTGCCGATCGGCATGTACTTCGGGTGGTTGTTGATGCGCGGCATTGCGTCGACCGTCGACCCCGAGACCTATCGTCTCCCGATCGTCATCACTGCGGCGAGCTACGGCTACGCCGCCCTCGTCACTCTTATCGCCACCTTGTTCAGCGCCCTTCTGGTGCGTCGGAAGCTCGAGCAGCTCGACCTGATCGGCGTACTCAAGACCCGGGAGTAAGTCATGTCGACCCGTCAGTCATCATTCGGTTCTCGCCGCGTTTGGGGGTCCTGGCTCAAGCGCGGATCAGTTGTCGTCGGCGCGGCCGTCGGCATTGGTTTTCTCGGGATGAGCTTGCGGCCCCGGCCGATTCCGGTGGACGTGGCCGAGGTGATCGAGGGCCCGCTGACCGTCACCGTGACCGAGGATGGCCGGGCGCGGGTGCAGGACCGATACGTGGTCGGCGCACCGATCGGAGGCCGATTGGCGCGGATCACCCTCGAATCGGGGCAAGACGTGACGGCTGGTGAAACGGTCGCCCGCATCATTCCGAACGTCGCTCCCCTGCTCGATGAGCGTTCTCGTTCCGTCGCCCAGGCTCGGGTCTCAGCCGCGAAGGCGGCGAAAAAAGGGGCCAAAGCTCAGATCGACCGGGCGGATGCGGCCCTCGAGTTCGCACGGGCCGAGGCGAAACGTCTTCGCCGCCTCGCCGCGAATGAGTTCGCGAGTCGGCGCCAGCTTGACGAAGCTCGGATGGACGAACGGACCGCCGCCGCAGACCTCGCATCCGCGCAACTCGCCTTTCGGGTCGCCGACTACGAGCTCCAACAGGCGAGGGCGGCGTTGGTCAGCATGACCAATGGCGCTTCGCGTTCGGAGTCATTCGCGGTCACCGCGCCGGTGGCAGGCCGCGTCCTCGAGGTCCACCAAGAGAGCGAAGGTGTCGTGCAGCCCGGAATGCCGCTGCTGACGATCGGCGACCCATCAGCCCTCGAGGTCGTGGTCGATGTGCTGACCCGCGACGCCGTACAGATTCATCCCGGCAGTGAAGTCAGCGTGATTCGGTGGGGCGGTCCGCCCCTCGCTGCCGTTGTCCGCCGGGTCGAGCCGTCGGCCTTCACCCGCCTGAGTGCGCTCGGGGTCGAAGAGCAGCGAGTCAACGTGATCATCGATCTGCTCGCGCCTCCCTCCGAATGGACATCGCTCAACGATGGATACCGGATCGAGGCCCGCGTGACGCTGTGGCACAGCGACCGGACGGTGACGGTTCCTGCCAGCGCCGTCTTTCGGCACCGGGGCCGCTGGGCGGTCTATCGCGTCGTCGCGGGGCTCGCCGACCGAACCGAGGTGACCTTGGGACGGCGAACCGGACGCCGGGTTGAGATCACGAAGGGTTTGACGCCAGGAGGCTGGGTCATCCTGCACCCCAGCGATCGAGTCCAGACGGGCGTGGCGGTCGAGCCGAAGCATCAGGATCACAAATAGCCGGACGCACGGAGACGTGATGTACTCGGACCCGGTGCTGACGTTCGAGTACGATGAGAGGCTGCCTCCCCTTCGACGCCTCATTCGGTTGTCCAATCGGGCGCAGTGGACGGTCGAGGCGATCGACTGGGATCAGGTGCTCCCGGACCGGCCCGGTCCGTACGAGAGGGTGCTCGAGTGGCACGGAATCTGGCGGTCTGACTACATCCGCCGGCTACCCCGGGCCAAGCAGGAGGCCTTGGCCCGGCAGATGGTGGCGATGGAGTTCTCCCAAATCTTACACGGGGAGCAGGCGGCGATGATGCTCGCCGGGCAGCTCACAGGGAGCGTCGACGATCTCGACGCGCGGATCTTCGCCGCCCACCAAGCCCAAGACGAGGCGCGACATGTGGTCGCCATCCGCGGCTTGGTCGAGCGCATCGGACCGATCTATCCCTGTGGTGCGGTGCTCGAGCAAAACCTGACCCAGCTCTTGGGATCGCCGATCTGGCCCAAGCAAGTGCTGGGACTGCAGCTTTTTCTCGAGGCCCGGGCGCTGTTGTCGTTTCGGCAGCACCTGCTGTTCGTGCGCGACGAGGTGTTTCGCGAGGTCATCAGCAGGGTGGAGCGAGACGAGGCTCATCACGTCGCGTTCGGCGTCCAGTATCTGCAGCAAGGCATCGAGGCGCTGACCGCTCGCGAGGTCGACGAGGTCGTGACCTACGCGAGGTGGCTGGACGCCAATCTGTGGAGCATGACTCAGCAGGAAGAATTTCGTCAGGCCTTCGACGAGGTGAACCTCGACTTCGACGAGTGCTTTCGGCAGCGTCGATGGAGCATTGGGGGCGATATGTCACCGCAGACCCAGAAGTCCGTGCATGGCATGCACCGACAATTTGAACGGTGGTTCGCGCGAACCTTGACTCGGGTGGGGCTCGAAGCCGCGGTTCGGGAGGCTCGCCCCGACGCCGGGTGCTCGCCGTTTGATGGCCGCGGAGCGGGCGAACCGACCACCGATGACGTGCTGCCATGGATGGCGCTGGCGGAAGGAACGGAGCAAGGATGATGGAAGCCAAAACAGCCTCGGTGGATGGTCGCGTGCTGCTTTCGGACGCTCGCGATCGGCTCGTCAAGAATCAAGCTTGGCGCGCTTATGTCGATGGCGTGTACGCGATCGACCAACAGGACTATCCGTTTCTTACGTACGTTGGCATCAACTTCACCAAGACCGCGATCAGGAACTTCAAATTCTACTTCTCGTTTTTTCGACGACTATCGCCAAAAGAGCTGGAGACCGTGCTGCCCGTCCCGGTGGCTGCGCGGCAGCGATTCGACGCGTTTTACGCGAAGTGGCAGCCGACCAAGAACTACAACATGATCCACCGCGGCGTGACCTTCGCCCTGAAGGTCGGTGCCGACGGTGAGCTGACCCACTATTATCATCTGCGGCTTCCCGGCCGACCCGGTGGGGAGCCGTCGCGGTTGATGCTGAGCCTCTCCGACCGCAATCATCATCATGGCGTCTGCGAGGAGTTCAGCGGTCGCGACGTTTCACTGAAGAAGTACTTCTACTGCCGAGATCAGGCGACCATCGTCAGGTCACTGGAGGCGGCTGGCTTCCCGGACCTGGTCGGCGAAGCGCCTTCCGTCGAGTGGCTGGAGTACATCGAGTCCGACCGCCGAGACAAAGCGGCGTGGATCACGGGCAATCAGACGCTGCTGACCGCGCTGGTCGAGCGGAGGGGGCCTCCGCATTTGCTCGGCGCCCTCGAGATGTTCTGTCGCCGACTGGGATTTCTACCGTATGGACCGGGGTCGTCCCGGGATGAGGCCGACCACTCGATCTATTTCGTGGAACCCACCGGCACCCCGGCGGGGAGCCGCTATGTTTTTGACGGCGTCCGGCGCTTTATGACCCACTATCTGCGGGTGCGTTGATCTGCGGAGGCGAAGGGAACCCGCGCCCGAGGGCGTGGGTTTCGCAATCCTGAAGGGTCGACGCCGCGTTCGGTGAGCAGCGATGGATGCGAGGGCAATGAAGAAACCGGCGAAGAAGGCTGTGACCCCGCCGAAAAAGAAGAAGCCCGGGGCGACCCTGCGAGGGCGGCTCCTCGGGTTGGTCGGGCGGTGGGTGTGGACGGCCACCAAGGGCTTCTTGAGCGTGGTCTTTATCGTGACTGCGATGGCTTTCCTCTACGGCGCGAGCATGTCCGATCGCGTTGCGGCGCGGTTCGACGGGCGGTGCTGGAGTGTACCGTCGCGGGTCTATTCCGATGGCCTAGTGGTGTACCGAGGCCAGTGGCTATCGGCATGGCAGCTCGCGGAACGATTCGACCGCCTGGGCTACCGGCGGACGTCGAAGGCGCCGGCAGCAGAGGGCGAATACCAGCTCCTCGGTCCTCGGCTGACCGTGTTTCTGCGGGCCATGAAGCTGCCCCTGCTCACCCGCGACGCGCAGATCGTGCGACTCGAGTTCGGAGGTGAGCGAGGTCAGGAGGTCGTTTCGCTCATCGATACGACGACCGGCACCCCCGTACCGATCCTCGAGATCGAGCCGCAAGAGCTCATGCAAGTATTCGGCGACGAGCATCAGAGCCGGCAGTTGGTCTCGGTCTCCGAGGTGCCTCGGTCCCTCGTCGACGCCGTTCTCGCGGCCGAAGACGCCGATTTCTTTAACCACATCGGAATCGACCTGCTCGGCATGATGAGGGCGCTGTACATCAACTATCGGGCCGGCGAAGTGCGCCAGGGCGGTTCGACCCTCACTCAGCAGCTGGCGAAGGCCTTCTTTCTGACCCCGGAGCGCACCGTCTGGCGCAAGATGAAGGAGCTGGTGATCGCGCTGGTCATCGAGTCGAAGTACGAGAAAGAAACGATCCTCGAGATCTATCTCAACGAGGTATATCTTGGTCAGCGCGGATCGGTCTCGGTCCACGGCTTCGGTGAGGCATCACAGTTCTACTTCGGTAGGCCGGTCGAGCGCCTCACCCCCGCCCAGTCCGCGACGCTCGCTGGCTTGATTCGGAGCCCGAGTCGGTATTCGCCGCACCGGCATCCTGAAGCCGCCCTCCGTCGGCGAAACCAAGTCTTAGGAGCCATGAGGCGGGCCGAAACGATCGAGGAGGCAGCGTATCAGATGGCGGCGGAGTCGCCGCTCGAGACCGTCCCCTTTACTCGGTACGAGCGGGTCGCGCCGTACTTCTTCGACTACGTCGCCGCGCAGCTAGCGGAGCTATATCCCGACGATGGGCTGAGCCGCCTCGGAATGTCGCTGTACACGACGATCGACGTCGGCGTGCAGGCCGAGGCCGAGCGGGCCCTCCTCGAGGGGCTCCAAAAGCTCGAGGAAGAGCACCCGACCCTTCAACGCCCTGACGGCGAGCCCCGCCTTCAAGGCGCGATCGTCGTTTTGCACCCGGGCACCGGCCACGTTCTCGCGATGGTCGGCGGTCGCCGTTATTCCAAGAGCCAGTTCAATCGGATCACTCAAGCCCGACGTCAGCCCGGTAGCGCCTTTAAGCCGTTCGTTTACCTGACGGCGCTCGAGAAGTTCTCGCTGACCAAACGGTTCAGCAACGAACAGAAGACGTACGAAGAGGTCGAGGGCGAGCCGTGGACGCCCAAGAACTACGGTCGAGACTACGGCGGAAGGGTGACCCTCCGCGAGGCGCTGACCCGGTCCCTCAACGTGCCGACGGTCGAGCTGGCCTCGCAAGTGGGGCTCGACAAGATCATTCAGACGGCTCAGAGCTTTGGGATCGATACGCCGCTCGAGCCCCATTTGTCCCTGTCGTTGGGGTCGTTCGAGGTCATCCCGCTCGAGCTGGCGGTGGCGTACGCCGGGTTTGCGAACGAAGGGGTGCTTCCCTATCCGCTGTCCCTGCGCACCTTGGTCGACGAAGACGGCGAGGTCGTCAAGCGCGACCACTTCAAGATCCGAACGGTCACCACCCCGGCGCGGGCTTATATGATGACTTCGGTTCTGAAGGACGTCGTCAATAAGGGCACCGCCCGGAGCCTGAAATGGCGCGGCATCGACTTTCCGGTCGCGGGCAAGACCGGGACCACCAACGACTATCGAGACGCCTGGTTCGTCGGCTACACCCCAGATTTGGTCGCTCTGGTTTGGGTCGGATTCGACGACCAGCGGTCCCTCGAGCTGCCCGCCTCGAAAGCGGCCTTACCCATCTGGGCCGACTTGATGCGCAACATCGGCTGGCGTCATTCGAAACAGTGGTTCGATCCGCCCCGAGGGGTGACCGAGATCGACGTGTGTTCCGAAACGGGTCTGCTCGCGACCAGCGGCTGCCCTTTTCCGCACGTTCACGAGGTGTTCGAAGCCGACCGGGTGCCGACCGACGAATGCCCCGTCCATCGGTCACGGTTTCGACGTTTCCTGGAGTCCATCGGGCTTTGAGCCGTATAGTGTCGAAATGATGTCCGCCTCGCCCCCAATCATTCGCGGCGTCGCCAGGCGGACCTTGGGCCTCGCGTTGCTGATCGTCGCCGTCGCGGCTGGTTGCTCGACCACGGCCGACTCGCGGACACGCAGATCGGAGTCCGGTTCGACCGGGGCGGCGGACGCCGGGCGAAAGCGGCGGCCGCCACCGCCCCCGAGCCCCCAATCCGACGCGGCCTCCGCGTTGGTGCGACAGGCTCGAAAGCTCTATCGGAACGCTCAGTACGACCAGGCGCTCAACAAGCTGACCCAGGCGACCGGCGTCTATCCTCGGAGCGGCGAGAGCCACTACTGGCTCGCGGCGGTGTGGCTCGCCAAAGGCAACCGTGACCAAGCTCGGGAGCATCACCGATTTGCCCGCCGGTATTTGGGAGGCCAAGCGCGATGGGCCGAACGCCTGAAGCGCCAGGCGAAAGCGATCGGCTCAGCGCCTTGACTCGGCGACCATCGACACGGGGCTGTTGGCGTTGCCGATCTCATCTAATCGACGCCGTTGAGCGCGATCGTTCGGGCCAGAATGGCGCGATGTAGGCCCTCCGGTCCTTCTTTATCAACCGCCGCGTATACGCGCCTCATCGTGAGGACCAGGCGTTGATGCCGAATGTCATCGTCGACCGCGCGGCTGGCCGCGACGGCGAAGGCGGTGGCCGCGACGCCCACTCCCAACACGATCGGTCCGGAGTCGTTGTCGGCAGGGCCGTCGAAGCCGAGTGGCCACTCTCGAAATCCGCCCAGGAAGTAGACATTGATCTCGAACCGGTCGGTGTAGCGTTCCCACAACGGCCGCGCTTGCTCGGGGGCGAAGGTCGCCATGTAGCGGATGGTCCACGACATGGCGCAACCGCGCGGGAGCGGGCTCCACGAATAGGCGCCGGCAACCTCCGAGCGATGCAGGCCGTCGCCGCTCGCCCCCTTGGTGGCCATGTAGCGTAGCCAGGCTTTCACCAGCGGTTCCGAGTCTCGGGTCCCGAAGATCCGGTCGTACCGGTGCAAGCTGAACAGCACCACCGACTGATCGGCGGGATACCGAGCCGGGTCGTTGGGGTAGGACGGGATGTGGTGGTCACCGGCTCGTCCCGTCTGCTTGCGCAGGTGCTCGGCGATCCGATGAATCAAGGGGTCGTACCCCGGGTCGTCGAGGCGAGCTCGAAACTCGGTGAGGACGACTAGCCAGTGGGCGAGGTAGAGGTTGTGCTGGCCGAGATCGACGCGCAGCGGGTCCTTCTGTTGGTACGGGCTCAGCTCGGGCAGAGCGGCGATCTCGGCCGTTCGGCGGAGGCATCGATCGTGCCCTCGCCGGCCACAGTACTCGGCCAGGTTCGACAGCGCGATGATGCGGAACCCGGGCGGCGTCCGATCGGCCCGAAACACTTTGATCGGATCCTCGAGAAACGCTTCGAGTTTGGCTTGATCCTGGGGATCGTCGGCCAGGGTGGGGGTTGCCGTCAGGGCGGCGAGCACCACAGCGAGCACGGTATTGGCCGAACCTCGCGGCCTCCGTCGCTCATTTCATTGAGACGGTCGGCCAGACAGCAGACCTCGGAGCGTGTTAGGACCGCCTTCATGTTCGATCCCCACGCCATTCGTCCGCCAGGGGTGAAGCTCGACCAAACCCGCATTGAGGGGCTTCGGGTCGATGGTTCGGTCGGGGTGTACGACTTCGAGCGAACGATGCAGCAGACTCTGGTCATCGACGTGACGGTGCACAGCGACCTCCGAATGGCGGGGCTGACCGACGACCTCGCTCACACCGTCGACTACGATGGGGTTTCCCGGATATGTCGGTCCGTTGTGGGGTCCGGCCATCACCATCTCATCGAGCGGATCGCAGCCGACATTGCGCATCGAATCCTGATGGAGATCACCATGGTTGAGTTCGTGGAAGTCCGGGTCGCCAAGCCGGGGGCGGTGCCCGACGCCGCCGACGTGGCGGTGATCATCGAGCGGGCCCGCTCCGAGCTCACGCAGTTGCCAGGTTAGACTTCTTCTTCGTCTTCTTCGAGACAGGCCTCATCGACGCGGAAGAGCGGGAGCTCGGAGGGGCAGACGAGGACGGTGTCGCCACAGGGCCATCCCTCCGGGGTCGATGAGGTTCGGACCACGATCGCGGTCTCGCGTTGGACCCAGCGGCAGTCGCATTCCACGCAGCGGAGGTCCGCTTGCAACGTCACTAGGCTCTCCAGGTTCGCGCTGACGCGGCACTGCGAGATGACTCGACGCCCCGGAGTGAGTTGGTCGGTCGGCACGGTCGTCGTGACGGTCGTAATATCGACCGGCGCGCAGCTGGGTACCGTTAGACCGCACACGTTTTCGACGTCGATGCGGTCGTCGACGTGCACAATGGTGCTGCTCGATGACGTGCCGGTGGCGGAGATCGGCTCCAGAACCGGGTCGACCTCGAAGGGTTGAGTCGTCAAGCAGCGGATGTCGCGGGTCGGGATTTCCGAGTCGTCGAAGTACAACGACACGATCGGCGGGCCCGGGGCGTTGGATACTTGAGAGGGCGTGAGCGTCGATGTCTGCCCGCTGAACCGAAGAAAAGGCGTATGTAGTCCGCCGGTGAAGTTATAGAACGCGTTGAGGTCGACGGGAGAGAGTGTCGACAGCGCGGCTTCGAAATCGGTGATGGCCGCGACCGAAGTCGTGCCTTGTCCGTTCACCGCAAAGATGCGGTCCGTCGGTGGCTCGTCGACGAACCAGGGCGTGAAGTCACCCGAACGGTCGTCATCGCTGAAGACCACGATCCGCGGCACGCTGACCACTACGTTGTTCTCGGGTAGCCCCAGCTCGGCGGAGAGCAGGTCGTCCGGTAAAGGCTCGGGAAACTCGATCCGAACCGCGACGGTGTTTTGGTCGCCCGCGAGCAGGGTCGCCGAGCTTCCGTAGATCGTACTGGTGCCCGTCCACAGGAGCGCGACGCCGAGAGGTCCTGGCGGGCGGGCGCCGAACGGGTCACGGGCGTCGACCCGAATGAAGATCGGCGCCAGCGGTACGTTGTCTTCGACGGAACAGCTGGTAGCGCCGCCGGCGGCCAAAGCTGCGATGAGCGAGATGCCGCAGTACTTCATAGCTGGAAGATCCCCTCAATATAGACGAAGTCGCGGTGGTCGAAGCGGTTGGGCAGGGCGTCCCGAACGTCGGTCACCGCGACCACCGCTTTGTTGGTCGCGTAGACGGTCATGCGGTGCGGCCACTGGGACCACGGAAAAAACTCGATGCCTACTCGATAAAAAAGCTCGTTGTGGACTCCGGGCAGACGGCCGAAGCGCTGGTTGTAGGTGACTCGGGGGACGGCGGCTTCGGACGCCCGATGCCACACCTCTGCGTGTCCGTACAGGCGCCATTGAGGGAGCGGGCGGACGCTGACCTCGAACATACCGGTGTGCGACCACTGGTCGAAGAACGGCGTGTACTCAAAATATTCGAAACTGTTGGTCACGTAGATGTTCTCACGCCGCGGAGTATTCGGGGCTTGGGTGGGAGCGACCTGAATGCTCCGAGGTCCGAACTGGCTCAAGTACAGACGGGCTTGGTACCCGATATGAACGTCGATCGGGACGCCGATGTCGCCGGTGGCTCGCCAATCGAGTCGCGCCATGGCCGCCGACCGGACCTCGCCCTGGTCGATCCGCGCGGCGTACTCGGCGGCGAGGCGAACGCCGTCGAAGATCTCGATATCGGTAAACGCCCCCACGTAGACGGCGTGAAAGGCGTCTAGCGCTACATCATTCGGGTCGAGCTCGCTCGTCGACAGGTCGCCAAACCAGCTGGTGTAGGTCACGCCAAGGCGCCCGTCGAGCATCGTGGCGGCGGCGAACAGGAAGTTGTCGTCGCTGAAGAGCGCCCGCCCGGCCCACGTGAGACGGAGCTCGTACCCACGATAGCGCGCGCCGATCATCCAACCCTCGACGGGGAGCTGCTCGAAGAACAGCCCCACCCCGGTGGTGACCACGTCGAGGTCGAAGCCGACGATGTCGATCCGCAGCGGCGAGCCAGCCACCGAGAACGTCTCGTGCAGGTGGATCGTGAACCCCGGCAGGATGTCCGCGGACGTTCGATAGCCGTCGCTCGCGCTCGGGTTGAAGATCGTGAGGTTGAGGTTCAGCTCGAGCTGCTCGATCACTTGGACGCCCACGTACATGTCGAACACGAAGTAGCCGTGCCATCGAGTCTGTTCACCTCGAAACGGGGTTTGATAGCCGATGGTGCCATCGACGAGACCGGAGAATCGCCCTTGGTCCAAGAACAGTCGGCCGGATTGGCCGGGTGCATTGTCGGGCGAATCGAGGTTTCGATTGACCGTCGAGAGTCGCAGGAGCGCCCAGTGATCTCGCCCGTCGGCGTATACGCCGTCGTCGGCGCTCGATGCGGTGGAAGTCGTGAGGGGGTCAGCGCTGGCTGCTGTTGGGATGGCGATCCCCCCCACGAGCAGGGCAACGGTAAACGCTCCACCGACCCACGGACGGAGCGCTGAGGTGTCAAACCAAGTCACGCAAGCAGGCTAGCCTCAGTTTGGTGTCGTGCCTATCCGACCGCGTGGTCGGTCGCAACTGTGTGTACGAAAGGGCTCGGTTGCCCGATTCCCTCTTGTCGCCAGGCCCGAGAGCTGGTGTACGGGAGGCGTGCGGGCCGCGAACGGCGCCATGTTGGCGACGGCGTTGACCGCTCTGACGGTCGCCTGCACGTCCTCAGGTCGAAGCGACCGCAGCGCCGACGAATGCGCCGAAACACCGACTGCGGTCCTCGTCGGCCTCGACGAGGCGACCCTACAAAGGGTGCTCCGGGCTACCGAAACCGGTCTGCTGATGGCGAGGGTCGAAACCGAAGGTTGCCGAGTCGATCTGACCGTATTGCCGGATTGCCCGGCTCCGGGGCGGTACACTTACCAGGTCGACGCCGACGAAACGACCCTGTTGATTCGGCGCCCGGCGGAGTTGCCGGACGCGTTGCCGGCCGCCGGCGACGAGGTGCGGCGGAGCTTGGGACTGTACGGAGGGCTCAAAGTACAGATCCTCCAGGCCGGTCGCCTGGTGGCGCCGGAGAAGCTCTCGATCGACCCGGGGCTCCTTCGCGGGGGCTCGTGCGCGATGGTCACCCATGTCGCCCGCCGGGTGGATCTCGGCGCGTTCGCGATCTCGGCGGTGGATGCCGAGCAGTTGGAACGTAAGGAAGACCTATTCAAGATCGTGCCTCAGCTCGGCCGCAAGATGGTGCGCAAACAGGGCCGTCGCTCGGATTGTCGCTTGGCCGACGAGCAGCGAGCCCGCAATCCGGGTTGCGGAGTGCCGGTTCGAGCCGAGTTCGTTGCGCTCCTGCGCGACCAACCCGCCGCGAAACCCATCTTCGTGGCCGGGGGAAGATTCATGCAGGGGCTACCGGGCGACCCGGATTCTGGTCCTCCTCACATCGTCGACGTCGATCCGTTTTTGCTCGATGCGACGGAGGTATCGGTCGGCGAGTACAACCTCTGCGTTCGGGCCGGGCGGTGTGCTCCGGCGGGCACGGGGCGAATGTGCAACGGCGCTCGCCTCGAGCGATCGAGCCATCCGATCAACTGCGTGACCTGGGCCGAAGCGCAAGCCTACTGTCGGTTCGTAGGGCGCCGGTTGCCAACGGAAGCCGAATGGGAACGTGCGGCCCGCGGAGATCACCGAGGACCGTACCCGTGGGGTGGGTCCTGGCCGCCTCCCGAAAAGGCCGTCAACCTCGCTGACGCATCGGCTCGGCGTGTTCATCCCGAGTGGTTGACCGATTCGACCTATCGCGACGGCTATCCGGAAACCTCTCCGGTCGGAGCTCTCGGGCCGCCTGGGTCCGGGCTCCGAGACATTGCGGGCAACGTCATGGAGTGGACAGCCGACTTCTACGCCGCCTATCCGCCCACGCCCCAGCTGAATCCGACGGGACCGAACAAGGGTGACGCGCGAGTGGTCCGGGGAAGTTCATTTGGGCACGCGACGAGGGTCGAATTCATGCTGGCGCGCCGCCGGGCTTATCGTCCCGGCGCACGCAGCGCGCACATCGGCTTTCGGTGCGCCTCGGACGTCCGAAACTAAATCGCAGCCGGGAATCAGGCTGGTATCAGCGCGGCGCTTGCGCCAATCGGCGGCGGTAGGCTTTGACGCCGACGTACGTTGCCCAGTAACCCAGGACGCCCGTGACCAGGCCCACGACCAGGCATCCGACCCACAACTCGACGCCGAGAGCGACGAAAAGCTCGAATAACATGTTCCAGAAGTCCGCGCTGGTGAGGCGCTCCCACAGGGGCAGGTCCGCGCCCGGGGCATTGCTGATCAGCGACGCCAGCTCGGCTTGAGACTCGCCGTCGCCGGAAGCCTGACCGGTCATCACGAAGAGCCCGACTCGCCAGTTGAAGTAGTACAGCGGGACGGCGGTCAACGGATTTGACAGCCAGACCGGCAGGAGCCCCGAGAACCGGTTAGCGCGGGTCAGCGCGGCCGTCGCGAAGTAGGTCACCATCTGGATCCCGATGGTCGGCGTCATACCGATAACGAATCCGATGAAGACCCCGAGGGCGATGCTGTGAGGGCTTCCGTCGAGCTGGAGGATATTGTGGACGACCAGCTTCTTCAGACGCTCGTACAGGTTGAGCGGAAGTATGCTGACCTTCGTGTCGGACGTACGGCGTCGAGGTGGAGCGATGTCGGTGGTCGGGATCCGCCAGGAAGAGGAAGGTGTGTGCATGCTCATTCCTATTCCGTTGTGGCCCGGCGACGATTCACCGGATTGCATCTGACCAACATCCATCGGCGCCCTTCTCTTACGGGTGCTTTTCGCCCCAGCTCAACTCCAAATCGACGCGCACACGTCTTTCCTACATGTACGCCCTGAGAAGACCTTAGAAACGACCCGGCTCCGTCACAAGGTAAAGAGGCCGGCACCCGGCATCTGTTTGCCCCAGACCGAGAACGATACTAGAGCAAACCACTAGTTGCTTGCATTTCTGCGACTCGATGATGCGACTAGTAGAAGTGTTGCCCAGCGGGGTCGTGTTATTTTGACATGGGTCTGAGCGACTCATGTCCCCGAGCTCACGCGTCATTTTGACCCCGGCGTCGATCTCCCGTCCCGACGCCGGCGGTGACCCGAAGGTGGCGGAGCTCAACCTTCGGTTGTTGGGCTCGCTCGCCAAGTTGATCCGTGAACGGTACGACCCGGCGACCCTGGCCGATTTGGCGGAACGGTCGGGGCTGCTCGCTTCCGAATTCGATGGTCGCAGCCGCTGGACATCGCACGAGCAATTCGAGGCTTTCCTTCGCGATGCCCGGTTGATGTTCGACAGCGACGACGCGTTCATCGAGGCCTGCGCGTACCGGCTCGCCGACAGCTACGGGCCGCTTCGATTGCTCATCTGGGCGCTCAGTCCGCTGACCATGTACCTGAAGTTTGCGTCCAGCACGCACATGGTCTCCAAGATCAGCCGGTATGAAGCCCGCGATCCCCGCCGTGATCGAATGACCCTAATCTATCGAAGCGAGCGCAACGAGAGTCGCCTCATGTGTCTGGCTCGCCAAGGCCACGTTCGGGCGGTGCCCACGCTGTGGGGCATGCCGAAGGCTCACCTGCAGGAGGGCGCGTGTATAGCTCATGGCGACGGGCGTTGTGAGTACCATCTCGCTTGGCAGACTCCGGGCAGCTGGTGGCACCCGATGCTGGGCGGCCTGGCGGGGGCAGGGGTCAGTGCGCTGCTCGCTGGCGTCGGTGATGACCTGGCCCCCAGCCTGTTGGCCTGGCCGGTGGTGGGAATGCTGGCCGGCGCGGTCCACGACTTGTGGCGTCGCAACGGCGAGTATCTGCAGGTTCTGCAGCAGGCGAACGAGGCGCTCCGCGAAATCGCGGAGGATGACTCCGAAGCGCGCCGGGAGCTCATGGCCATCGGCCAGCGGCAGCGCAATTGGGGGCGGCTCATGGAAGAGCGGGTCACCGAGCGCACCGCCGCGCTGCAGAGTGTCGTGCAACGGATTCAGCGGGTGTCCGAAGAACGGCATACGACGCTCCGAGGCTTTTCCCATGACCTTCGAAATCCCCTTTTCGTCTTGAAGGGGGTCAATCAGCTGTTGAGACGGCATCAAGAGCGTTTCGATCAGCGCTTGCTCATCAGCATCGACGATCACGAGCGGGCGGTCGAACAGATGGAACACTTACTCAACGAGCTGATGGAGGTCGCGTCATCAGACGGCCAGCTGATGCGGGTGCGACCCGAGACCATCGACATCGTGCACCTGACCAAGAAGCTGCGACGACGGCTGCGTGCGCTCGTTCATCGGCACGACATCCGGATAAGTGTGTTCCGAAATCGGGAAGCCCCCGAGACGATCCACTGCGATCGCGTGCTCATGGACCGCGTTTTGGATAACCTGCTCACCAACTCGGTCAAGTACACGGTTCAGGGCTCGATCCTGGTGGAGGTGGGCGGCAGCCCCGGGTACTTGACCATCAAGGTATCGGACACCGGTCGCGGCATCACTAACGACCGACTCGGCTCGATCTTCGAGGCCCGGGGCAAAGCCGAGACGGATCGGCCTGACAGCCGCGGCATCGGTCTGTCGGTGGTCTTGCGACTGATGGACCAGATCGGGGGGCGCATCGAGGTGATGTCGAAACCCGATGTGGGGTCCACGTTCTGGGCGCATTTTCCGGTGGAGATTCAGGAGTCGTCCGACCTGCTGAGCGATTCGTCGGATTCGACGGGTGGCGAGCACGCCGAACGCTTGGGGCGAGTCGTCACCTTTCGGCGAAGCTGACGGCTGCTGGGTTCGCAGTCTCAGTTGACTTCGACCAGGCCGGTCGTCGTGCCCTCGTCGACCCGGTAGCGCGGGCCGGCGACTTCGTTCGCGGTCGGCGCCGAGATCGAGTCGGCGAAGTAGAACTGGCCGAACGCCGCGGTGGGGGTGAACTCGACGACCAGGTACCCTCGGCGGCTGAGGTCGGCAAACTGGATGTGCGGGTTCTTCTCGAGAAGCGGACCGAGGATCGCCGGGAGGAAAGGCTCCGGAATCGTACCTTCGAAGCCGGGCGAGGTGACCGACGAAGTGATGAATTCGACCGCGACCGCGTCGCTGCTGGTCGAAGTCCAGCCGTTGGCCAAGTCGGTGTCCGGCACGAGGTCGAGGGCCCACGCGTTGTGGAAGTCACCGGTCACGACGACGACGTTGTCGAGCTGGCTGAACAGCTCGAAGAGGTTTTGGCGGGCGGGGATGTAACCGTCCCAGGAGTCGAGGTTAAACGGAAAGCCAGTGCCAGGAAGCAGCCCTTGAGCTACGAGCGCGTCGCCGAGAAGGGCGAGGTTGTTGGAGTCATCGATGACCGCCTGAATATCCGCGGGCACCGGGACGCCCGGCGGCAAGTCGACCTGGGGCACGTAGAGCTGCCCCATCATGACCTGCTGGCCGATGAGGTCCCAGGTCGTCGCTCTCGCGGGGCCGAGGGCCATCTCGAGCCAAGTCTCCTGGTCCGCCCCGAGCATCGACCGAGCGGGGTCGAGCAGGCTTCTGACGAACGGGACGGGGTTCGTGGGATCGAGACCCGAGATGTCGAGCTGCTCGCTTCGGCCCGCGAGGCGGGTGTCGAGCATGGTCAGCGTCAAGAGGTCGCCGTACTGGAACTGGCGGAAGATGTCGCCGCCCATGGCGGGTTCGCGGATGGGCATCCACTCGTAATACGCTTGGATCGCGGCCGACCGACGAACGTCCCATTCGCCCTCGTCCGCCTGGTGGTTTTCGGCGCCGCCGGTCCAGGCGTTGTTGGCCGACTCGTGGTCGTCCCAAACCGCGATCATCGGGTGGGTGGCGTGCATCGCCTGCAGGTCGGGGTCCGTCTTGTACTGGGCGTGGCGGCCTCGATAGTCGTCGAGGGTGATCGTCTCGTTGGCGGGGGCGGGGATGCGACCGTCGATGCTGTTGTCGCCGTAGCCACCCGGTCCGTACTCGTAGAAGTAGTCGCCGAGGTGCAGGACCGCATCGAGGTCGTCGGCGCCCGAGTTGCGGTCGGCGATGAACCGGTAGACGTTGAAGTACCCGGCCGCGAAGTGACTGCACGACACGACGGCGAACTTGAGGTCGGTGACCGTGCCGGTGGGCAGGGTCTTGGTCCGGCCGACCGGCGAGGCTTGGTTTTCCGCTTCGAATCCATAGTAGTAGGTCGTTCCGGCGGTCAGGTTGGCCGCGTCGACCTTGACCGTGAAGTCGCGGTCGGCCGCGGTCGAGACCTGGCCACTGGCCACGACGTCGGTCAACGCCTCGTCGGTGGCGACCGTCCAGTCGACATCGATGCTGGTCTGGTCGTTCAGCGGCGTGACTCGAGTCCAGATGATCACGCGGTCGGTGGCGGGGTCGCCGGAGGCCACCCCGTGGCTGTAGCCGACGGTGGTCGGGGTGGGCGCAGGGTCGTCGTCAGAGCAAGCGATGAACGAGGCCATCGCCAAGAAGAGCAATCCGAGTCGCTTCATGGGGTGGCGGTAGTCTCATCGTCCGACGGTCTCAAGAGGGGCGAGTGTGAAGTAACGCACTTGTCATCGGACCTTAACTCCGTGGCCCGGTTGCACCGAGGAGAACTGCGCGTCATCGCTGGGTGTCCCGTATCCTCCCCCGCCCGGCGTCTCGAGCCGGATCCGGTCGCCGGGCCGGACGTCGAAGAAGGCCTTGGACGGTTGAGGAGCGCGATTGAGCAGGTTCTGACCGGGGGAACCAGGTTGTCCGCCGGCCATGCCGAACGGAGCACGGGCCCGACGTTCGGTGAGCAGCGAGACCGCGAGGGGCTCGAGGGCTTCGATCTCCCGAATGACCCCATCACCGCCCCGATGCTGTCCGCGACCGCCCGAATGTTCCCGAAGGGCGAACTGTACCAAGCGTACGGGAAACCGGGCCTCCAGGATCTCGGGGTCGGTGATCCGGGTGTTGGTCATGTGTGTATGCACCCCGGACGCGCCGTCGCCGTTCGGGGTCGCTCCAGCACCGCCGGCGACCGTCTCGTAGTAGCCGAAGCGGTCGTTTCCGAAGGTCACGTTGTTCATCGTGCCCTGGCTCGCAGCGGCCAGACCGAGGGCGCCCAGGAGAACATCGACGACCCGCTGGGACGTCTCGACGTTGCCGCCGCACACCGCCCGCTCCGACCCCGGATTGAGCAAAGTACCTTGCGGGACCCGAAGAGTAACCGGATCCAGGCAGCCGCTGTTGAGTGGGATCTTCTCTCCCACCAAGCATCGGAGGACATAGATCAAGGCGGCGACGGTGACCGCGTAGGGAGCATTGAGGTTACCGTCGCTCTCGCCGCCGGTGCCGGTGAAGTCGACTTCGAGTCGGCGACCCTCTTTTCGAAGACGAACGGCGATGGCGGTGCCGTCGTCCATTCGGTCGTCGAACGCGCGATCGCCGTCGGGCAAGCGCTCGAGGGCGTCTTCGACCCGGAGCCGGGCGTTGTCCATGACGTACCCCATGTACGCGTTGACCACCGGCAATCCGTACTCGTCGACGACGGCCAACAGCCGCTGAGCGCCGGCGTGGTTGGCGGCGACCTGGGCTTCGAGGTCGGCGAGGTTGCTTCGGGGATCTCGGGCCGGCCAGGGCGTTTCGGTCAGCGTTCGCAGGATTCCTCGCTCGTCGAGGGTGTGGCCGTGAACGATTCGCTGGGCCCGGAACACCGCGCCCTCCTCGGCCAACGTGCGAGAGTGAGGAGGCATGGAGCCGGGGGTCAGGCCGCCGATGTCCGCGTGGTGGCCGCGACTGGCGGTCAAGAACCGAAGAACCCCGTCGGGGCCGAACACCGGCGTGACCACGGTAACATCGGGCAGATGGGAGCCGCCGTGGGCAGGGTCGTTGGTGGCGAACACGTCCCCCGGTCGAGGGTCGGGATGCGCTGCCAACACAGCTTTCACCGACTCACTCATCGCGCCGAGATGAACGGGGATGTGGGGAGCGTTGGCGACCAGCCGACCGTCACAAGCGAAGACCGCGCATGAGAAATCGAGCCGCTCCCGAATATTTGTCGATAGGGCCGTCCTTTGCAGCACTACGCCCATCTCTTCCGCGACCGACATGAACAGGCTGTTGAAGACCTCGAGCCGGACCGGGTCGCGGGCGACGGAGGCTTTGGCCGGGGTGGCTGAATCGCTGGTGGCTACGATATGCAGGACGCATTGCCGATCGGCGGTCACTCGAAAACCGCCGTCGACGACGATGGTTTGGGTGTCGTCCACGATCACCAGCGGACCGCACCGGGGCTGGTCGGGAGCGAGCGCTTCGACGTTGACCACCGGGACTTCGACCCAGTCTCCGCCCGTGTACAGGCGGGTCTTCTTCTGGGCATTGGATGCCCCTGAGCTTGCCGGGCGGGGACGGCTCGGCGAGCGGGGGGCCGAGGCGTACACCTCGATCCGGCCCGCGACGACCTGCACCGGATGACCGGGTCGTCGGTAGCCGAATCGGCTCTCATGAAGCGCCTCGAATTCGGCGCGGAGGGCATCCGTCGATTCGAGGTAGGGGATCGGAAGTGAGGTTTCGGTGCCTTGGTAGCGGAGGTCGAGCGACCGTCGAACCCGGTGGATTTCGACCGGGTAGCCCTGTTCGACCAGCGCAGTGCGCGCGCGCGCTTCGAGCTGAGCCAGCAAGGGTTCGGCGTTGGCCTCGCGAACGTCGATGCGCCCGGCGTCGGCGCTTTCAAACACGCCGACATCGGCCAATCCCATGCCATAGGCGGACAGAATGCCGGCGTACGGATGAACGATGATCGTTCGGATCCCGAGCCGCCGGGCGATCTCGGTTGCATGCTGACCACCGGCTCCGCCGAACACCACAAGCGCGTAGTCACGCACATCGACGCCTTGAGCGACCGAGACCTGTCGGATCGCCTCCGCCATATTGACGTTGGCGACCTCCAGGAAGCCTTCGGCGAGCTCTTCGAGGGTCCGGACTTGGCCGGCCGCGCCGAGCCGAGCTTGAACCTCGTCGAGCGCCGCTTCGACCCGGTCGCGGGCGATCGGGAACGGAAAGCGGGCCGGTGGGAGTCGTCCCAAGAACACGTTGATATCGGTCAACGTAAGCTCTCGGGCATCGGGATGCCCGTAACACAGCGGGCCGGGGGTCGCGCCGGCGCTGTCGGGGCCCACGGTCAGGCGATAGCCGTCATACCGGCAGATCGAGCCGCCGCCCGCGGCGACGGTGTGGATGGCCATCATGGGCGAACGGAGCCGGACGCCGGCGACTTCGGAGTCGTAGGTGCGGTCAAAATGTCCGTCGTAGCGCGACACGTCGGTCGACGTACCGCCCATGTCGAAGCCGATCGCGCGGGGAAAGCCCGCCTGTTCTGCGACCCGGGCGTAAGCGACGACCCCACCCGCCGGGCCCGATAAGATGGCGTTCTGACCGCTGAACGACTCGGCGTCGGTCAGGTGGCCGCTGGACTGCATGATCTTGAGAGTGCTGCCCGGAAGCTCGCGCAGGAGCGTGTCGACGTAGTCTCTGATCAGGGGCGTGAGATAAGCGTCGACGGTCGTGGTGTCGCCTCGCCCCACCATTCCGATCTCGGCAGCGACCTCGTGGGACGTCGACACATGGCTGAACCCGACGCTTCGGGCAACGTCGGCGATCTCGTCTTCGAGCTCGGGATGGGCGTACGCGTGAATGACCACCACGGCGAGGCTGTCGATACCGTCCGACGAGAGCGCTTCGAGGTCCCGCCGAAGCTCGCCCGGAGCGGGTCGAGCGAGCACTCGGCCCGCCGGGTCCAGACGCGCGTCGATCGGGAGGACCCGCGCGTAGAGAACCTCCGGTTTTCGAACATCAAGCGCAAAGATGTCCGGCCGTGCTTGCGTGCCGATCGTTAGCAGATCTTCGAAGCCGCGAGTGATCGCGAGGGCCACCCGGGCTCCCTTTCGTTCCAGAAGCGCGTTGGTGGCGACCGTAGTGCCCATTCGAATGTCGGACGGAGGAATCGGGGCGTCGTCGTCGAGGTCGAGCAGCTTTCGAATGCCCACGAGCGGCGCCCGGTCCGACGAAAGCACCTTGGCTACGCGAATAGGACCTCCGCCGGGGGGCTGGCCCAGGCAGTCCGTGAACGTGCCTCCTCGGTCGATCCAAAACTGCCATCGGTCGCTCATGGTTCAACCCAATCGGGACGCAAGTCAGATGGCAACGGCGGAGGTACCAATCCGTAACCGGATTCCGCGGCTGTTTCTCAAAAGGCCTCCGGTCACCGGGGTGGTTGACGTCGCCCCCTGAGGAGTGCTTGGGCAGCGAGCATGAAGCCTGCTCGAATAGTCTTGGAAATCGGGGCGCTGCTGATCGCCGGTGGGTGTTCGTCGGGCGCGCAAGTTCGACCGGCGGCGGAGCACGCGGCCCCGACGAGTCGCGATGATGATCTGATCCTACCGCTGCACGAGAATATGCAGGAGCATTTCGTTCGGACCGACCTCATGCTGAAGGCGCTGATCGCAGGTGACCTCGACCGGGTGCGAGCCGAAGCGAAGTGGCTGGTCGAGCGGCCGGAGCCGGACGGTATGCCGGTCGACTGGACGCCTTTCATCCTCGACATGAATCGAGCGGCGATCGACGTAGCGGACACCCGCGATCCCGAGGTCATGGCCATGGGGGTCGCGAGGATGGGGGCGGCCTGCGGCCAATGCCACGCCAGCCTTGGAGTAAGGCTCAACCTGACTTGGAGTGAGCTCCCCAGGGCGACCGTCGACCCCAAAGCGCACATGCGCCGGCATCTCTGGGGGGTCGAGCGCTTTTGGGATGGTCTGGTTTCAGCTGACCACGAGGCATGGCGGGCCGGCGCTCAGGCGCTCATTCAGGACCCGCTGTACAGCGATCAGCTGACCCCGGGCGAGGTCATCGATCCGCATATTCAGCAGTTTGCTGACGACGTGCTCGGTCTCGGACGCGACGCCCTGGGGGCGTCGGACTTCGAACAACGAGCCGCGCTATTCGGCGACGTGGTCGCGACCTGCGCTCGGTGCCACTACGAGGTTCGAAAGGGGCCCCGGAGCCCGCCTCGCCTCGACTGACCGGCTACAGCTGACCGAGCCTCTCGATCGCGGCCTCCAGCGTCGACATCTGCTTGCAGAAGGCGAAGCGAATGAGGTGGCGCCCTTGTTCGGGGTGCGCCGGATAGAAGAAGCTCGGGGGAATGGCGGCGACGCCGATCTCGGTGGTCAAATGCCGAGCGAAGGCAACATCGTCTCCTTCAAAGCGCGAGCTGAAATCGGCGAGGAGGAAATATGCGCCCTTCGGAGTGGGCACGGTGAGCCCGACGTCCCGCAGACAGCTCAGGAGCCGGTCGCGGCGCTCCAAATACTCGGCCCGAAGCGACGCGAAAAAGGCTGGGCCGTACTCTCGCAAGGCAAAGGCGGTCGCGTGCTGCAGCGGTGTCGCGGCGGCGAACGTCAAAAATTGATGGGCAGCCTGAGCAGCCGCGACCATGTCTTTCGGTCCGGTCGCCCACCCGATCTTCCAGCCCGTCAGCGAGTAGGTTTTGCCCGTGCTGGACAGTGAGAGCGTCCGGTCTCGCATACCCGGAATGCTCGCCAGAGGAATATGCGGGACGCCGTCAAAGGTGATGTGCTCGTAGACCTCATCGGTCAGCGCGAGCAGGTCGTACTTCAGGCATATCGATGCGATACTCTCGAGTTCATCTCGACTCAACACCTTGCCGGTCGGGTTGTGGGGGGTGTTGATCAACAGCACCTTGGTGCGCTTGGTGATCGCGGCTTCCAATCGTTCGAAGTCGATCTCGTAGTCAGGAAAGGCGAGCGGGACATATCGGGCCGTCGCGTGGGCCATGGCGGCGCACACAGGGTACGAGTCGTAGACCGGCTCGAACATCAGTACCTCGTCGCCCGGATCGAGAAGACCGAGCATGGAGGCCATCAACCCCTCGGTGCAGCCGGTGTAGACGCCGACTTCTGTCTTGGGGTCGTAAGAAAGACCGTGTAGCTCTTCGCGTTGGGCGGCGATCGCCTCCACGAGAGGAGGAACGCCCGCCGAGCGGGCGTACTGATTGTGCCCACGACGCAGCGCATCGACCGCCGCCTCGATGATCGACGTCGGGCCTTCAAAGTCCGGAAAACCCTGGCCCAGGTTGATGGCCTCGTGCTTCTGCGCAAGGGCCGTCATCTCGCTAAAGATCGTGTTTCCGAACGCCTGAAGTTTGGTTGACGTGCGCATCCGAGCGCCAAGGGTAGTCCGGGAATCATCACAAGTGTTGAAAAGCGGAAAAATTTCTTGGTGGTCGTCCTTGCGGTGCGGGGAAGTTCGGTCCGCGAACAGGGGTTAGACACACGCGGCCCTTAGGGTAAGGTTTCGTCGTTGGAGCAGGAGTTGATATCGATGCCGCGAAAGACCGCTGAAGAGCGCCTGGAACCCCGCGACGTTCTTCGCGAGTACGTGGCCAAGAACGGTTTGAAGTTCACCAAGCAGCGCGAGCTGATCGCGGATGTGTTCTTCTCGTCAGAGGGGCACCTCAAGGTCGAAGAGTTGCTCGAAAAGGTGCGGGAGCAGGACTCGCAGGTGAGCTTAGCCACCGTATACCGGACGATGAAGTTGCTGACCGACTGTGGCCTCGCCCATCCACACCGGTTTGGGGAACGCCAGACGGTCTACGAGCCGACCGAAGGCGATGAAGAACATCATGACCACATCATCTGCGACGACTGCGGCAAGATCGTCGAATTCGTCGACGACCGGATCGAGGAGTTGCAGGAAGAAGCGGCCAGTCGGGCCGGGTTTCGTTTGACGAACCACCGGATGGAACTCTACGGGCGCTGCTTGCGCCGCGATTGCCCGGACCGAGCCAACGAGTCCTAGAGCGCCGATTCACTTGGATCGCACTATTGTCGCTGGTTCTCACCCCGTCTGCTCGCCGCGCCGCCTTCGGCTTTCGTCGGTTGCGTATTCCCGATACGCGCCCTCCTCACGCGACGACCCGACGGGCCGATTCCGGCGCGACAACAGCACGCTCCAAGTGAATCGGCGC
>CAZFIV010000054.1:0-46575 GCA_964519665.1 uncultured Myxococcales bacterium | reverse complement strand
CGCCCTGCGGAGCGCAACGAACGTCGCCGAAGATGACTCGACGAATTCTGACCCGCACTTCCCAACCGGGACACTAGCCAAGAAGGATCTCCTCATTGAATTCGGCTCATCAGAAACTCGTCGATGTCTTGGCCCGTCTACGTGATTTCATCGAGCCCGTCGAACGGCGCGACTTTGTTGCAGGTGCCGTGAGGCACCTGAGCAGGGCCGATCAGTTCGTCACCAGCCTCAGATATGGCGGATCCCCGTCACAGTTTGCTCGGCAGTTGGTGGTGCATGCTCACAACGCCGATGAGGGTTTCCTGGCCGCGATTATCGCGGCGGCCCGGGACGAAGCGACCAGTGCACCAGACCTCCAAGCCCTCGATGAGGCGTTCCGCGCCGTGCATAGGCCTCGAGCAACCACCTGGAGCGACTCCGAGGTCGCGGCGCTAGACCGAGTTCGTGAAAAGCAGATCGCGGAGTGGCGCGCCGAGCCCCATAGGCGCCACGAGCGGTTCATTCCGCTCAACCTGGTGCCCCGTGGCGAAGAGTGGCGCACGAAGAAGCGAGTCTTCCGCTCGTTACCGGCCCTCATGGAGCAGGTCCAACAACCGGTTGTTCCGGTGGTCGGCGCACCGGGCGCGGGCAAAACGACTCTACTCCAGCAGCTGACGTTCGCTGTCGCCAAAGAGAATTTACGAACGACGAGTCGGCGAGTCGCCTTCTTCCTACCGTTGAACGAGTACCCCCGTCGAGCAGCACCGGGATTCGGTCCGTGGTTTGAGCAACGAATTGGCAACACCGATCCCGACCTGCCATCCCTGACCCGTTTGCTCGCTTCGGGCGACGTTTGGCTCCTGCTCGACGGCATCAACGAGATGGCGTACGGCGAGTCGCCCAACGACCGTTTCTCGGACCTTCGCGACTGGCTCGAGGGCTTGCCGCCCAACAACCGGGTCGTGGTGACCTGTCGCGAACAGGACATGACGGGGAGTCTGGGAGCGCTCCAGCGCTTCGAGGTGATGCCGCTATCTCGTGATGCCATGCGCGACTTCCTGTTCAAGCATGTGGCCGAAAAGGCCGAAGTTGCTTGGGATGACCTTCAGCGCCAGAACCTCGTCGAATTGTACCAGAGCCCTTATTTGCTTCGAATTCTTGCCGACGAGCTCCTCGAGACGGGGGAGATCCCACCGAACCGCGCAGCTCTTTTCTCCAGCATGGTCCGCCGGGCGGTCGTTCGGAATCTCGAAGTCAAGAGCTTAGAACTGCACACCCTCATGACCCCTCGTACGCTGGAGACGCTCCGACAAGGCGAGCTTCCAAGGCCTTACGCTCCGGACCTCGTGCAAGGGGACCTTTTGATTGCGGTATCAAGACTCGCATTTCAATGGAATTGCGAAGGGCCCGGTCAACGTAACTGGTGGCCTCTACAAGACGCTCTCGAAATCCTCAATCCCCGTAATGCGGTTCGCGCGGAAGCGCTTCTGCGCGCGGCGCGATCAATCCTGGTTCTTGAGGAGCGTACGGCAGCGGGGGAGGTACGCTTCACACATGCCCAGCTCCAGGAGTACTTCGCGGCTCGGCACTGGGTGTTCACTTCGGAGGATCGGGCATTTCAGCAGGCACAAAAGGCGGAACGAGTTGACGATCCCAAGTTTGTCGAGCCGCTGATCGACATCGTTGAGCGGCTGCAACCGACGGAGCATCTGCCGCCTCGTCCCGCCACTGGTTGGGAAGAGACCGCGATCATCAGCGTTTCATTGACCTCGGAGGCGGACCCAGGTTTCGTTGCTCGGCTTGCGCATGCTGATCTGGTCACGACGGCGCGCGCCGCCCTCAAGTATGACAGCCCCGTGCCCCAACCGACGAAGGATGACTTGAGGGAGCGACTAGGCGCGTATGTTCAAGATCCGAATGTCGAGCTTAGAGCGCGGATTGCTGCGGGCATGGTCCTCGATGACCCAACCGTTGTCGGATTCGAAGTGCATCGCTCTGAGGGGGCAGAATGTCTCCTTCCGCCGACGATCGTACTTCCGGCCGGAGAGTATCTGGTTGGTAGTTTCAGCGATGACTTTCGAGCCTTCGATGACGAGACTCCCAAGTACTTTTGTTCGGTTGAACGAGACCTAGAAGTGAGTCAGTACCCAGTCACGAATGCCGAGTACCAGCTGTTCATTGCGAGTGGCGGCTACGAGAACGAGCGTTGGTGGCCAGAAGGAGAGTCGCGGACCTGGTGGAAAGGCGAGCGACCCGACACGCAAGCCGAGCACCGGGCTAGAGAGCTGCATTCGTGGTCAGCGGACTACTTCCGAGATATCATGAATCGTCACGGGTCGCCCAAAGAGGTTCGGGATGAACTGGAGTTCCTGCGTTCCCGACCGCTCGAAGAGGTGATTGAAGCCCTCCGGCCTAGCAAGCACGCGGCGAATATGAAGCGCCCGCACTTTTGGCGGGATGAGGCGTACAATCGACTCCTTCAACCGGTCGTCGGAGTCTGTGCATTCGAAGCCGAAGCATTTACTCGGTGGCTCAGCGATATTTGTGGTCGCCGAGTTCGACTCTTATCCGAGTCCGAGTGGGAGGCAGCGGCCCGCGGTTACGGTCGGAGCATCTGGAGCTACGGTGACTCGCCCAACATTCTCGCCGCCAACACATTCGAAGTACGTTTAGGCCGTCCGAGCCCCGTCGGCGTATTCCTCGATGGTGCGACGGCCGACGGGTTGATGGACATGAGCGGCAATGTTTGGGAATGGACATCGTCCGTCTGGAGCCCAGACCACTCCGGGCCCGCGCCCGGAGAGATTCGCCGAGTCGCAAAAGGAGGATCCTGGACGGGACCCATCGAGTATTCGCGAGCGGCTTGTCGAGGCCGGAAACCGGTCGACTTTCGCCACCACGACATTGGATTCCGGGTCTGCCTCGATACGCTTGAGCCCTCGCGTGACCTCCCACTCGATACAGAGTCTTCTTGAGTGACCGGTAAGAAGCGCTGAGCGAGCCGAAGGCGGCTCGGCCAGCAGGCCGAAGGCGTTCCGGCCAGCAGGCAGGCGAGGAAGGAGCCGCCGACAAGGGCCCGATACGTCGGATCCGGGACTCTATGACCAGCGCCACCGGACCGTAAGTCGTTACGCAGCTGCTGGGTACTGCTTGGCGAGCCGTTCGCCCTCTCGCTGAAGAACCCGTTCTAGGTGCGTTTTGAACCGACCGGATTTGGATATGCTCGACGCTTTCTGCAGGACCTGCTGGCTGCCCTGGTCGAACTCCTGCTGGGTGATGCGCGGTTTGCCCGGGCCGGCCTGAAGTATGCGAAGATCAGCCAGCTTCACGTAGCCATGGCTGTTATCGTCGAAGGTGACATAAAAGCGCCGGTTTTCGGTGGTGACCTGACGAATGAAACCGACCAGACCCGATTTAAAGATCCGAGTCTCGTCTTTTTTGCGAACGGGCCTCGTCAACTCGACGATGCAGCCTACGCAAGCTCTGTCCTGACACATTCAATGAACCTCTTTGCTCGCTGTGTTTGATTCGACGCCTCAACCGGCGGCCTTGGCGGCGGTCGCGTTGACCGTCTCCGACAATGCAGAGTTGCTCTGTCGAAGCGATCGAATAGAAATCGGGATCCACGCGACGAGTCCGGCGACCGCCAGTGCGCTGTTGTTGAAGTCCGCGCTCTTGTCGGGAACGGAGAACGCGGGAACCTGAAGAGCTGTCGCAGCCGTACCAAGCAAGAACAAGCCACAGACCAAAAGCAGCGCGGTGAGAATATTAGCGTTCAGTCGGTAGTACTGAAAGGCTCGATGGCAGACCGCCTCGTAAGCCTCGCCTTTGGCGTCCTTGACGACGTCCTTGAGGTACCCCGAGGGGACCCCGACGGCGCCCTTGCCGTTCTCTGCCCACATTTTGATAAACGGTTGGACGAAGTGAGCCCTGAGTGAGTCGATGAACGCTCCAAGGACGAAGATCGTGAAGAAAGCCCCGACCGTGGTGGTCGTCGCGTGCCACACTGCGCCGCTGCGCAGTGCGTCAACCGCTTCGCCGAAGGAAATGGGTGCACCAAAGAGCACTATGGCGCCAGGAACGAAGAATACGAGGATTGTGGTGACGATGACGTCGAACTTCATAAAATTGTCACTCCCGACCAGGTTGCTTTTCCCAGCGCGTTGCTCTGAGATCCAGGATCGGCCTGAGTCTAGGGTAAATGATCACACGACCGATCGTTCGTCAAGCAGAGTCAAGCATCAAGATCGAGTTTTGTACCTTTTTTCGGGTGATTGTTGCCGTCAGGCCTTATTCGCTGACGCGGACGCGGATCGATCAACAAAATCAGGAAAAGGTCCATAGGATTCGATCGCAGATCGAGATCTTGTTCTTGGGCCATCGCCGCAGTCGCGCCGCTGTTTCTTGCATCCCCACCAGTCCGCCATCCTAGCCGACCTTTGCAGGCAGGGGGTCAGACCCAGGTCAGGTTCCGCGCAGGCGTCCAGAACAACTTGGTCTCGGCCCGATTCTCTCGAAGGTTTCGTCGGTCGTGCCGCCGCAGAGCGGTGCGTCGACGGTCTCAAATCACCCTCCGATTGAGGGAGTCTCGTTGCCGTATGGCTGCGCCGGCTCAGGTCGCATCAAGCGGCTTGGAGCGTAAAATCTCGCGCCTTACCGCCACCTATTGTCCATGGGTTCAGCGTGGGCGGCGGAATGTCATCATCTGGTCGCGTTGCGCCGGTCCGACCGGACCGCCGGGTCGACGGCGTGATCCTCCTCTGGGGCCATATTCATGATCGCCGGCCGAATTCGCGTTGGCGGACTCATGATCGCAGGCGCCGCCGGCTGCTAGCAATACGGGTTTGAACAGGTGCACTGCGCTGAACACCGCGAGGGCCGGGCCAGTAGCGGTGACCTCGGCTGCATAACGCGATCACGTGCCTCAGTCTCTCGAGTTTCGAATGCGCAAGGTCCTTCGTTCGCCGAACGCCTACGGGATGCCGTTCCGCTATGAGGGTTGCGGGCGACTGATGTAAATGGACGGTTGATCGCAAACGACTTCTTCCGGCCAGTGGAGGCCTCGTTGGACCTGAAGAAATAGTTGGTCTGAGATGACGCATCGGGACGCGAAGTGGTCATCTAGTGCACGCATACTCAGGTTGCTGCACCGCAAGACACCTGCCGCTGCGCATGTGCAACTACCATCCAGCGACGGACTGGGGGTAGCACGTGCCCTCAAAACCCCTTTCTAGCTTCCTTTCGTGATGATCGTTCCGGGTGTGACTAGCTTCTCAGCCGTCAGGCCCGCTAGTCTGCCAGGAACCGAAGCGAAGAGTCCGGGAAGGTCGTGCACCGAACGACCGCCACCTGCCGAGCGCTCTCGACGCGAGGTTCGAAGTAGAAGGAGAACAAATGGGCATCGAAGGAACCTTGATGGGATACATCCAGCACTGGGCACAGACCAAACCAAAGCAGGGTGCGCTTCATCGCTTGAATGCTTCGGGTGAATGGGACGCCGTCTCCTGGCGACAGTACTGGGAGCGGGTTCGGCGCGTCGGACGGGGACTCATGGCGCTCGGCCTGCAGCCGGGCGACAGCGTTTCCTTGATCGCGAACAATATTCCCGACTGGGTTATCTGCCAACATGGGATTACGGCGGCGGCGGGCATTCCTTGCCCTATCTACACGACGAATCTACCGCTTCAGGTGGCGTACATCGTCGATCACTCGGAGTCCAAGATCGTCATTCTCGACGAGGCCGAGCAACTCGACAAGATCCGTCAGGCTCAAGCCGAGGGTCGGGCCAGAGTGGAACATATCATCACCATCATGGATTTGGGGGTCGATGCACCGGACGTGATGACCCTTGCCGATGTGGAAGCCAAAGGACTCAAAGAGACGGCCGAGGCCGACCTCGATGCTCGCCTCGACGCAGTCAAACTATCCGACGTTGCGCTTCGAGTCTATACATCCGGGACAACGGGTGTGCCTAAGGGCGCCGAGCTTACCCATGATGGTATTCAGGCAACGACCGACGGCGTCATGGGTGCGACCGATAGTATTCTAAAACAGCGTTCGCAGCGCAGTGTTAGCTACCTGCCGCTATGCCACGCCGCCGAGCAGATCTTCACCAACTTTATCGGTCTATCCCTTGGTTGTGAGTATTACTTCTGCCCAAAACTCGATCAGCTGAAAGACCATTTGGTCAAGTCCCGTCCAACCTACTTATTGGCCGTGCCTCGGGTGTGGGAGAAATTCGAAGCGGCGCTGCGAGGTCAGCTTGGACGGGCCACGGGCATCAAGAAGAGTCTCGCCGACTGGGCACTCGCCACCGAGAAGAAGGCCGTGTTGAAGGAAATCGAGACCGGCAAACCCCAGGGCGGTCTCCAGCGTCGCCTGGCTCGCCGGCTGGTGATCGACAAGATTCACACGGCGTTGGGTCTCGACGAACTCGAGTTCGCCGTGAGCGGCGCCGCTCCGATCTCGAAGTCTACCCTCGAGTTCTTCGCCTCCATTGGAATTCCGATCCACGAAGGATTTGGAATGACCGAGACGACCGGTGTGGCAACGTCGCAGCCGGCCGGCCGACCGAGATTCGGCACAGTGGGTAAGGTGATTCCCGGCGTGGAGGCTCGAATCTCCGATGAGGGAGAGCTGCTGCTTCGTGGCCGCAATATGGTTCGCGGCTACCACAAGCTCCCCGAGAAGACAGCCGAGCTCTATGATGGTGATTGGATGCGCACGGGCGACATGGCCGAGATAGATGCGGACGGCTTCATAAAGATCACCGGTCGCGTCAAGGACCTTATCATCACTGCTGGCGGGAAGAACGTAGGGCCCGGCGAAATGGAGAATCATCTCCTCAGCATCCCGGGAATCGGTCAAGCGGTCGCTGTCGGCGACCGCAAACCGTATATCACTGCGCTCCTGGTCCTGGAGCACGAGACTCTGCCGACTCTCCTTCGGGCGGCAGGGGTCGGCGAATCCTTGACCCCCGACCAGGCGGCTAAGAACGCCCGTGTACTCGCGTACCTGAAGGCGCAGGTCGAAGAGAAGTGTAACGCGAAGGTCGCTCGTTATCAGCAGATCAAATATTTCGAGGTTCTTCCGACGCCCTTCTCGATAGAGGGGGGCGAGCTCACTCCGACGATGAAGATCAAGCGGAACGTGGTGACGAAGAAGTACGCCGCCCAGATCGAAGATATGTACACGCAGACAGAGCCGGTCGGCGCTGCGAACTGATTCGCGTTGACACCTCGTTCACGCATCGATTTCCCTGCCGGACCTCTCCTGTAGACCGCGGACTAAGTCCGTTCGGTGTATGGAGCCGCAACGAATCTTCGCTTCGAATGATGCAGCGGACCTTGCGGCACTGCGAAAACCCCTGCTGTCTTGTCCGACGGCGACAGATCTGACGTCGGGTTGTTTGCCTTACTGAAATCTGGTGGAGTCCTCTTGCTCGCCTTTTTAATGACACAATGGAAAGCACAGCGATTACAAAAGAACAACCGGTGCCCTTCGGCGACAAGGTCGCCTTCGGTGCAGGGATGTTGGCGAACCAAATGTTTCCGGCCGCCTTGAGTATCCTGATGGTCGTTCTCGTCAAGGACCTGGGCTTTCCATCCATTGCCTGGGGCATCTTATTCTTTTTGCCGCGGATCTTTGACTCCATCTCCGATCCCATAATGGGTTTCATCTCCGACAACACACGGTCTCGATGGGGCCGGCGACGCCACTACGTATTTATCGGCGCCATTATCCTGGGCGTATCTTTCATTTTCATGTGGCAATTGTATCGAGAAAGTGGATGGGTCTTTAACTTCGTTTACTTTCTTCTTTGGTCCTTCACTTTTTATCTGGGGCTAACCATCTTTAGCGTTCCATACGTCGCGATGGGATACGAACTGAGCAGCGACTTCCACGAACGAACCCAGGTCATGGCCGTCGCTCAGTGGATCGGGCAGTGGGCATGGGTGATCGCCCCCTGGTTCTGGGTCATCTTGTACGACCCGGCGTGGTTCGAGACTCCGGAGGCTGGATGTCGCCAGCTGGCATATTATATCGGTCTTGGTTGTATGGCGTTGGCCATGGTGCCGGCGATCTTCTTGAACAGCCGGTCGACCCTCAACGCTGAAAATTTGGCGCCGCTCGACTTCAAGAGCATTCGCAGCAGCCTCGCGGGCATTTTGCGTGGTTTCAAAGAAGCTTTCAAGAATCGCCCCTTCCGAAAGCTCTGCATCGCCACGTTTTTTGTCTTCAATTCCTTCAACACGATCGCGGCGTTTTCCTTCTTTATAATCGTTTTCTATATGTTCGACGGGGACGCTGAAGCCGCGGGATACTGGCCGCCGCTTCATGGCAGCCTCGGCGCCCTCGCCACCACATTTGTGGTCATTCCTATCGTCGCCAAGATGTCGCGGATTCTCGGAAAGCGGAATACCTTCTTGTTATCGCAAGGGATTTCGATATTGGGTTACGTGCTGTTCTGGTTCCTTTTCGTTCCGGGGAAGCCGTACCTGTTTATCGTCGCCCTTCCCTTCTTCTCGTTCGGAATCGGGGCTCTCTTTACGTTGATGATGTCGATGACCGCCGACGTTTGCGACCTCGATGAACTGCAAAATGGCGAGCGGCGAGAGGCACTCTTCGGCGCGATCTATTGGTGGATGGTCAAGTTCGGCTTCGCTATCGCCGGCCTCTTGAGTGGCGTGATTATGGCCGCAGTGGGCTTCGATGCGACTGCGACCGGGGCGCAACCGGAGGGGGCTATGACTGGACTGCGCCTATTCTATTCCGGTCTTCCCGTGCTTGGCACGCTGATTGCCATGTACGTCATGCGCGACTACGAGCTGGTCGAGCAACGGTCGAACGAGGTCCGTGCTCAGCTTGATGCAAGGAAGAAGCAGAAACCGCAGGCTGAGGCCGAGGCGGCTACGACGGTAACGTCGGGACCGGCTTTGGGGACGACCTGAGCAGTGGTCGTCGTCGGGTTATCGCCTTTGTTCCACCTCGAATACGACTAAGCCGTCGGAAAGAATCCTCCGATTCTACCGTCGGTAGCGTAAACTATCGCTGTGGCGGCCTTACATCGAAGCCGGATTCGTCGAGCGCTGGATCTCGGGCGGCTCGGGGCTCGTTTTGCCACCGGCCACGGTCGGCGATTACTTCGCCACGAGCAGGCTGCGGCGCACGAGGAAATCGCGCGGCTCTTGGTCGAAGAGCTGGGACGGATGAAAGGTCTGCCCATGAAGCTCGGCCAGATTCTATCGTACATGGCCGGCTTTGTTCCGGACGACTACCGCGACATCTATCGAAAGGCTCTGGCGCAGCTGCGCACCTCTTCCCCGGTGGTTGATCGGGCCGCGATCGAAGCCGTGCTGGTCGAGGACTTTGGCGTTGGCGTGAAGGAACTGTTCGATGAGTTTGACTGGGCGCCGATTGCGGCGGCTTCCATAGGACAAGTTTATGGGGCTCGCCTCAACGGGCGAGATGTTTGCGTCAAGGTACAATATCCAGGCATAGCGGAGGCCACTGAGAGTGATATCCGGAACATTGAAGCGATCGTTGGGATTATGCGATGGCTGGTGCCCAATGTCGATTCCTCACAAATCATCGAAGACTTTCGTGCGCGGCTCCGCGAAGAGTGCGACTATGGCCAGGAAGCTCTGTACCAAGCGCGGTTCGCCGCCATCTACTCTGACGACCCGCTGCTCAAGGTTCCTCGCGTCATTAGAGAACGAAGTAGCGCCAGAGTATTAACGACCGAGCGCATCAAAGGGGTTCAGCTGGAGACTTTCGTCTCTGAAGCCGATGAGCAAGAACGCGCGACTGTGAGTGAAGCGCTGTTTCGCCTCGCGTTCGGGACGCTATTATCGCATCGGCTATTCCATGCCGACCCACATCCGGGCAATCTGCTGTTTCGTGCAGACTGCGACGGACGCCTTGGACTCGTAGATTTCGGGTGTGTCCAGTCGATCGATGAGGAGACGAGGCGCGACCTGCGCGCGCTCCTGCAGGCGGCTGTAGATGGGGCGGACCTTCGTGGCCCATCCCTGCGCGCTCTTGGTATCCATGACGTCGACCCCGATGCGGAAGAGGTCATCGTGCGGATCGCAACGGAGATACTTTCGCCGGTGCGCGAGCCGCAGCCGTTCCGTTTCAGCCCGGAGTTCGCAAACAACATCAGCCGGGACGCTGTGGAAGCCAAGGCCGACCTGTCTATCAAATATCTCACGCGTCGAGGACGCTTTAATGGCGCGCGGGAAGGGATCATGTTTATCGTCCGCACGCTCTTCGGCCTCGCCAGCCTTTGGAGCGAGCTGCGGGCGTCGACGAACTTTGCCGAAATCGCCGAACATATCCTTGCGGACTCACAACCGGCCTAGGGTATCGACTTCGTCAGGTCGCTCCGAGGTCAGTGGCTTACGGTCCCGCCTGGAAGGTACTCCGTTGAAGACGACCCGAGGAATTCTGGTCTGTACGTTCCCGGCGAGGCACTGAAGTAAAACGATTGGGCGGGTCTGGGTCAGCCGCAGTCCCGTAGTTGGTTCTCGCCCTGATCAAGCGTGGGGGTGCACAGGCGAGGTACGGCCGCGATTAATGCCGGCTTGACGTGCGGGCCATGACCTCGGCGCGCGTACCAGTCGCGGAACGCACTTGCATTCATAGGACTACAGAACCCAAATCCCTGGCCGTATCTGATGCCAAGTTCGACGAGCGCGTCTCGTTGAGCATCGTTTTCAACGCCCTTGGCGATGATTTCGATGTCGAGATCGTTAGCCATATCGACGATCGACTTGACGATTTTTCGGTCTCGGCTCGAGTAAGCGATATTACTGATGAACGACCCGTCCAATTTAAGAACGTCGCAGGCCACGGTCCGTAGGCGCTGTAGCGAAGACGCTCCGGCCCCGAAGTCGTCGATGGCGATGTGAACGCCGAGGCCCCGTAGTCGGGCGAGCACCGATCGAGCGCGTAGGTCGTCAGGGAAGATCTCTTTGTCCGACACTTCGATCTCCAGTGGCACGCTGAAGCGGGAGAGTAGGTTTTCTACTTTACCGACTAGCGTAGAATGAAACAGCTCTGCGACCGACAAATTGACGGAGATCCATGGGAGGGCGAGACCCTCTTTCAGCCACGCGGATGCCTGCGAAGAAGCGAGTTCACGAACGCTGTCACCAACCTCGGAAATCGTCCCTGAGCGCCGGAACGCAGGTAAGCAGTCGCTTGGCATCAGCGTTTGTCCGTTGGCTTTGGTCCAGCGAAGCAACGCCTCACATCCTCGAATCACGTCGCTCGTCATGTCGACTTGTGGCTGAAACGCGAGCTCGAGGAAGCCGTCTGGCATCCCAAACGACTTCTTGGCGGCGAAGAAGTGAGTGTCGTCGATCGAAGGGTCGTACAAGACAGGTAGGCCGCCCGAGCGTTTCGAACGGTACATGGCCTGGTCGGCGGCATTGAGAAGGCTCTGGGCGGTCACCCCATGTCGCGGGCAGTAAGCGATGCCGATGCTTCCGGAGATCACCAGACTCTGTGCCTGGATATTGATTGGAATAGCGATACGACCCTGGATGCGTTTGGCGAGGTCCAGCAGCATGCTTGCAACGGAGCTCTCGTCCGCACCGCTTGGATCATGAATGGGTAAGTCGTCTACCAGGACCACGAACTCGTCTCCGCCGATTCGAGCGACGCCATCGTATGGGCGGACGGCGTCGACGATCCTTTCAGCTACGGCCTTGAGTAGTTGGTCTCCGGCTTGGTGGCCCATCGTATCGTTGACATTCTTAAAGCCGTTCAGATCGAGAACGAGGAGCGCCAACGCGCGCTCGGTGCGCTGATATCGTTCAATCGAGCTCTCTAGTTGTTCGAAAAGACTCGTTCGATTATGTACGCCCGTAAGGGCGTCCCGCCGAATCGCTCGCTTCAGGCGTCGCTCCGAGTCAGCACGTGAAATCGCGTATCGAATTGAGCGTTCCAAGAGGGCGGGAGTGAGATCGTCTTTCGTAAGATAGTCGACGGCGCCCAACTCCATAGCTTTCAGGTCCGTATTGGGGTCGGGATCCCCCGTCAGTACGATGCAGGGGAGCTCGTGATCCATCTTTTGGACGATGGCGAGGAATTCCAAACCAGTGATTCCATCCAAGCGCTGATCGACGAGGGCCACGTCATAAGATTCGGCTTGAATCCGCTCCAGTGCTTCCTCGGCCGAGGGAGCCCAATCCACTCGGTAGTTCCTGATGCTTGCCTTGGTGAGATTATACTGAGCGAGATGAGCTTCAGCTTCACTGTCCTCGATTAAAAGGATGCGGATTGGATCCGAAGCTCTCTCACAGGGAAGAGCGTGCCGGGCTGCCGATCTGACGCCGGCCTTCGCCTTGTCGTCGGCTCCCGTTTCCGTTGACTGGCTATAAAGATCCACATCATGCGCGTTCGGACAGATGTCTTCGCAATAAAGCACTCTCGGGACCGCCATCGGCCTCCGTTTCGCAGTGATACGACCAAGAATTGTGACAACCACACGGTGTTCGGAGCCTCTCGACAAGTGCCGACGTGTCGTGGCGATGAATGCTCACTTACGGTCTCAATCCGGGAAAGCAAGATGAAGCTGCCGTCGCACGCCGCCTCCCGGACCTCTCGGTGTAACGAAGGACACGAGTAAAAATGTCGACGGTCAGTCCAAAACCGAGCTTTGCTTCACCGACGATAACTGAAACCGCTTCGGGGGTAAGCGTCAGGCGGTCTACATGGCGACGAAAAGCGGTGACCAGTTCGGACGAGTCTTCTCCGAAGTTGTAGAATGATAGGCCTGCCGCGGGGATTCCGAGCAATCGAAGACGTCGCGCGAGAATCGCGCCGCCGGAGAGGTCGCCCATGTACCGACAATATGCGTGACCCAATAGCCCCAGTGGGGCCCGGGCGGTCAGCCGGTCGATATGAAGGGCATAGGGCGACTCATCATTGGTCAAACCCGTCCCGGCGGGGACGAGTTCGCCAAGATCGCTTGTGATTCGGGGGCTACGGAAGAGCTCGGGCCACGGATATCCGGCGAATTTTGGGTGGCGATGAACCTTTCGGAGCCCGGATTCCAAGCTCCGATAGACCGGTTGAAGCTCTCTCAAATATCGGACGTAGTCTCCGATCGAGAGCCTTTGCTGCATCAGGCGGCGAACGAACACATGTCTCTCCGCCTGGCGATGGTTCGGCAGGGTCTCGTCTCGCAGGCGCGTGGATAGGCTCGGATCTTCGACTGTGACGTCTTCCATATACTCGACTCCAATCATTCCGAATCAAGAACATCCCGACGCGGTAAATGCGCCCACTGAAACCAAAATGAGAAAACAACCTCGACGAACTGCTTGAGGGCCTCGTAGTCAGTTGGTTTCTGAAGATACGCATTCGCTCCTCGGCGATACGCTTCTTCGATGTCGCTTGGATTCGACGAAGAGGTTAGAACGACAATGGGGAAGTCGTCGAATCCGAGGCTTCGCCGATGTTCGAGAAAGGAGAGGCCTCCAATGCCTGGCATTCGGAGGTCGAGAAGAATCAGGCTTGGCCGGCCTCCTCGTTGCATCCGGTCGAGAGCATCTTCGGCCGAAAAGAAACCTTCCAGTTCGAGATGAAGCTTCTTAAAGGCGCGACCGAACATGGCGTGTTCGGCTGGATCATCGTCTACGATCCAAACGAGCGGGTCAGCTGACATCAGGACCTCGGAACGGCCTGCGTTTGAGCAGAAACTCGAACGTTGCCCCTTGCCCCACTCGGCCTTCAGCTCGAATCCAGCCGTGGTGATGATTGACGATCCGTCGGCATATGGCGAGTCCAAGCCCTTCGCCGTCCCTTTTCTTGTGGTTGAGGCGAGTGAATAGCTCGAATACTCGCTCATTGGCTTCGGCTGGGAATCCAATCCCGTTGTCGCTGACCGCAATCACGACATCGTTCGTTCGTGCGCGTACGGCGACCGCGATCCGGAGTCTTCGCTCTGCGGATTCATACTTGGCACAATTCTGGAAGAGATTTTCGAATAGAGTCGAGAGCTGGCTCCCTACCCCCCACACCTTTGGAAGTGGGTCGACGTTCACCTCGGCATCAGCGAGATCGGCGGCAAGAGAGGACCGAACGTTCCTAACCAAAGAGTCGAGATCGACCCATCCGAACTGGTTGTCCCGGGTCACCCGAGAAAAGCTCAGGAGACCTTGCTGGACTCGGAACAACGAATCGGCAGCATCGCGAATGTAGTTGAACCATGGCTCAGCGTTGGGGGGAATGCTGCCGAGTTCCTCCTCGAGGATCGGCAGGAAGGTTCGAATGGTGCGAAGAGGGCTCTTCAGGTCATGCGACGCCACGTAGGTAAACTGCCGGAGGTCTTCATTACTCGCTCGAAGAGACTGATTCGCCTCTTCCAGCACGACCAGATATTCTCGGAGCCGATGAAGGGTTCGAGAAAAGCCGTCTTCACCAGGTTCGGTGGTCTCGAAACGGACGGTCAAACCGCGTCGAAGGGTTTTAGCGAGGTCGAGCTCGTAGGTCGTCCAAACCTTGCACTGAGTGTTGATCAGCTGCGTCCACGCCGCGAACGACGCGCGCGGCGTGAGGAGCTTGCTGACGGTATTCAGGTCGGGCCGGCCGGCCCAAACGACCGTTTTCTGGACAGGGCGCCGATACCACGCAATCCAGCCCGCGCTTCCAATGGGGACGACCAGGAGGCCCCCCTCAGCCTCTGGATTCGATGACGATAGCTCGATTTCAGAGGAACTACGATCGGGAGAGCGGACCACCATCTGTTCTGCGATGGCCCAAATCTCGTCGTGTACGGTGCATTCGGGATGGATTGTGACGGACGCCCGCTCGCGATGGACGCTGATCAGAAATGCATCGGCGTCTATGAACGATGCTACATTCTTCCAAACTACGCTTTTTGCGCGAAGTTGCTCATCTTGGGCCAGCTCGGCAAGCAGGTCGACCTGCGCTCGGAGATGTCGGTTCTTGACCTGTCGTTGGTCTTCATCGCTCAGACGCTGCAGCTGGCTCGAGGCTTGCTGGGCAACCAGCTCGCACGCCGAACGCGTATCGAAACAGATAAAGCGGGGCTCATGGTGGTGACAGGCGATCAATGCGACCAACTTGCCTTCTACGATGATGGAGAAGGAACACGACGCTCGAACCTCCATATTGCGAAGGTATTCGAGATGGATGGGCGAAACGCTACGCAGCTGGCAGAACGCCATGTTGATCGGTTCTGTTTGCTCGCCGGTGTTCAATGCGCGAAGCGGAACGGGAGCCGCGTCGACGTCGACGATGAGTCGAGACGGCTGCATCGTGTACAACCGTCGAGCTTGCTTCGGGATATCGGTCGCCGGAAATCGAAGGCCGAGGTAGGATTCAAAGTCGTCGGTCTTGGCTTCGGCGATCACCGCGCCATGCCCCTCATGGTCAAAAAGGTAGGCCATCGTTCGGCTGAATCCGGTCAGCTTTCGTACCGCTTGGACCGCAATCTCAAATACCTCGCCCAGATTGCTGGCGTCGTTCAGTTGCTCGCCGATGTCGGTGAGCATCGAAAAGCCTGGTGGGCTCCGTGGTCCGGGTTCAAGCTCGGCGATGAAGCTGTTCTCGAATCGATGTAGAATCAGATTTCCGACCCGCTGATCGGCATCGATGAGCTCGGTCGACCATCGACAGCTCTGCGCTGCGGGCCGTTCTCTGGCGAGCAGCAGCCGATCGTTCAATGCATCGATGGTCGATGCCGGTAGCTGGTCGAGATTCTGGCTGGCGAATTGAGGTCGCCCCTCGGCGTCGACGGCCATGAGGTAGCCGTGCGGCTGGATCGCGCCGGGCATGTGGATAGGCTCACGGTCGCAATTGTTGAGGTCAACTTGTTCATTTGGCAGCAACCACTGTGCTAGGGTCTCTGTCATATCCAAGCGCATTTGAGTCTCGCCGGCCGCGCATTTGGGTTCAATAGCCGCTTACATTCAGTCGCCAATCGATACTATCATTGCGTTGAATGTCCGTGAGTAATTTTGCCCGATCGACCGGGGCTCGACAGTCTCGGATTGGCGACTCGCGGCTGGAGAAAATTCTCTGCCGCGAGTCTCAATTGAAACGGATTGCAATGGGCCCGGATTCGACTCTCTACGGAATATCCCAACCATTGCCGGGGACTTCGGAATGAGTATCGGGCTTTTCAGAACGTAAACTCATGGCTTTCGGCGACGGTCGTCCGCAGCCGGGTCGGTGCGTTCGGAGTATCGTCCATTCAAAATATAGACCGTGCGAGCCTGAAGCTGACGCCAGCCGCCCGGGCCGGGCTCCGGAAGAACCCTTGTCGGTGTCCGAGGGCAAGGGCCGACAACAGCACACGATGCACGGGTTAGGAATGCCCGACCGGGACGACCCCTGGGCGCCCCGCCGCTGACCGGTCGCTGACCGTGCGGTAGGAATGCAGCGCTCCCGAAGACCCGAGGGCCGGTACGGTCAGCGCGCACGAGCGCTGGCAGCAGGGCCTCGCGGGGCATGGCGAAAAGAGACGTCAACACGTCCTGGGAGCCGCGACCGTTGTCTGGAGATGCCCGAATCGGCCAGCGGATGACCAGGACCACGTCGGAAGGTTTTTGGACCGCTTCAGGCTCGACCAGGCGCTCCCGACGTACGCTCGCCGTACGCCCACCGCGCTCCTTGGACTAGCCCCCCGGTGCGATGTCTGGCAACCAAACGGTGTGTTTCGAACGATAGCGTACGTCACTTCGGTCGCGGTCGTGGCGGCGAGCCCACTCACCTATGCTGCGGAGCCGACGGTGCTCATCCTACCGTTCGCTCAGCCCGCCGAGGCCCATCGCGACCTCGGATTCGGGATCGAGCTCAAGGTCATGGGGGCTCTGCGCGCGATGGGGGAGCTGAACGTCGTCCATCCGAAGATTCGGGACTCTGTCGTACGACGGCACACCCGAGCCGCCGGTTTGAACCCGGAGCGGCGCCGTGAGGCATTCGCCCGGTACGTCGGCGCCAATTGGATTCTCGAAGGAACCGTCGCTGAGACGCCTCAGCCGAGGATCGTCATGCGGTTGAGCCCGGCCAATGGAGGCCAACCCCAACAAGAAGAGGTGACTGCCGCCACTTTGGCCGAAGCCATCAGGGCCATCCCTGACGCCATGCTGCGGCTAGTCAATGGTGCCGACAGCGGAAACCGCTCCTATGGATCGGTGGTGACGCCGAGGACCGACAATCCCGATGCTCTCGCTCGCTTAGGGACCTGCTACCGAATTCTCAACGACCAGAGCGTGGGCATTCGGCGGCCGGCGCTGCTCAACGACGTTCGAGTCGCGCAGGCCGGTAACCGGTGCCGGGCCGCGCTGCGACTGGCTCCCGACCTCGTCGAGGCCGAGGCTGGGCTGGCGATGGTCGATGCGCTCGAGGGGCGCGCCGAGGAGGCCAAAGCGAGGTTGGCTAGCATCAAGGACCATCCGAGCTTTCTGGCTTACTACTGGATCGCGAAGTTCTGGGTGCTCGCCAAATTCTACAGCCCTGAACAAGCGATCGAGGCTCTGAGGGAGGCCATCGATCGCAATCCAAGTTTCATGCTGGGGCGAAGCTATCTCGGCGAGGCGCTCTCGGTCATGGGTCGGCACGAAGCCGCACTAGAGGTATACAAAGCGTACTTGAAACGTATCCCTGACCAGCCGTACGTATTGCAGCGGTTGGGTCATGAGCTCTCGAGACTCAAGAGGCACAAAGCGGCGCTTAAGGTGACTCAAAAGGCGCTCGACGCCGACCCCGACAACGCGGAGACCCGTCTTCAGTATGGGAGCCGGCTGATCGATGCCGGGCGGTTTGCGGCCGCGATCGATGTGCTCTCCGGTCTTGTCAACGACATCGACGCGCGGGGTGAGATCCATCTACGCCTCGGATACGCACAGCTGGAGGCTGACCGTCTGGGCGATGCTGAAGAGGCTTTCCGCCGTGCCCTCGACAAGGCCACCGCGCCGCAGGAATGGCGGACCCGAGGTCGAGCGCACTACGACCTCGCCAAGCTGCATGCGCGCCAGAACAAGCTCGATGAGGCGTTCGCTGACCTGGCCAATGCCATTGATGCCGGCTTCAAGGCGCCCGAGCTTTTCCGCAAAGACCAAGACTTCAAATCGATGCGTCGCGACGAACGCTTCGCCGAGCTCCTGAATCGGGAGTCACCCCTGCCCGAGATTCCGGTTCGGTACACGAGCCCGTTCTTCGTCGATGCCGACGAGCTCGCCAGAGCGGCCGCGCAAGGTGGGCTACCACCGGGCAGCCGCTCCACCGTGGATTTTTGAGAGGGCCTAGAGATGCGTATGAGAATCGCCACGTTATGCTTGCTCATAGTGCTACCTACGGGGTGCGCCTCGCCCAGCGGCGCGCCGTCCGGCCGCTACCCGGCCGTCGACCTGGCCGTTTTGGGGGAGAAAACCGCCCCCGCGCTGATGGCGCGGCTGGCCGATGAATGGCCGCACCTCAAGTCCGCCGAGTTTCGCACCGATGACGGTGTGATCCTAGGGACCGTCCTCGCCGGCGGCCCCGTCGAGGTGCGAAAGGCCGTGCGGGGCTACATGGTGACGGTGGGCATCGGCGATGCTCAGCCGCTGCGTTGCACGGTGCAGGAGGGCGTGCTCGGGCTCAGTGCATTCGCGCGAGCGCTGACCGACGCGTATCTCGCTTCTTACGACGCGCACGAGCTCAAGTACGCCTACGCCGGGACCCACGGTAGCTTGCCGTACCTCGTCGTGCACGGCCAGTACATCGACCGCGGCCGAGAGGGGACCTCCCGCCGCACAGGCTTTCTCAAGCTGGTCGTCGCTGGTCGAGCGGAACTGACGGTCGCCTGTTTCCATGATCAGTTCGGATATCGGGAGACGGTCGAGCGGGTCGCCTTGTCACTCGTCGACCAGCTCCGCTGGACCCGTACGAAACCACTTCAGCCCCTTGTCCGCCGTTCGGTTTACGCTCTGCGCAAGGACGGCCAAGCGGCCGGCTCTCGTGAGGTCGTCATACGCGCTGATGAGGAGGACTTTCGGCGAAGCTGGGTCAGAACTGCATTCCTGGCGGTGAGGGGGCCGCAAGAGCTGTACGCGCGCGATGTCGTCGAGATCTACGACTCCGACCCCGACGGACGGGTCATCACGCAGACTTATCAAGCGCGCGAAGGCGGCAAGACACTCGTCGAGCTAAGTCTCGAGGAGAAACCCATGACCGACTACGAGGTGTCGGGCCAGATCAATGAAAAGCCCGCCGAGGGGCGGTTCTCGGCCCCCGAAGGCCTTCCTGACCTGTTGCTGTCAGCATCGTATCGCCTGCAGGAGAAGACCTTCACACGTTTCGTGCCCGAACTCAGTACTGACGCTCCGATCTCGAGTTTGGTCGAGCAGGCTGATCGATCCTATCGGGTCAAGGTAGGCGACCGGGTGATCATCGGAAAGCTCGACGAAGCCGGCGAGTGGGTGAGTGGCACCTGGTCGAACGGATACTCCTTCCAAAGGACCGCCCTCGAGCGATAAGCGACTGGGATTTGATCTGGGTCGTCGTAGCGGCGGGAGTCGGTTGCCGGCCGAGGTCTACTCGAACAGTCCGTAGTGGTAGGCGCCCTCGATCACTCCGCTCGTATAATAGCCGTTGAGGCCACGAAAGTTGCCCTGCGCGAAGTACGCTTGAAGGTTCGGGTCTTTCTCTGCCGCTGCCCTGACGTTGGCCACCAGTTGTTCGTCGGCGTTTCGGACCAGAACGCCTCGGAAGCCCGCGGTAAGCGGAAAGATATCGTTGCCGCTGTCTCCGCAGAACACGACCTCGCCCTTGGGCACGTCGAACGATTCGGCTACGAACTCGAGGGCCGTCTGTTTGGTCGCGCTTGCGGGCAAGAAGTCGATCAGACCTTTGTCATCCTGCGAGTCGTAGCTGTAGACAATCACCTCGTCATACTTGCCTTCGACCCGAGCCTTGACGTCAGCGAGGATCGCTTCTTGCCGGCTGTGGTCCGCGTAATAGCTCTGCTTGAACTGGTTCTGGTGCTCCGGTTCCTGTTCCCGGATCCCCACGACGTCAGCGACGGCCTCCCGAACGGCCGTGGCGTCCCACCGTGGGCTCGCTCGTTTGACGTGAATGACCCACCCATCGTCGGGCACCCAATGGCCGTCTTGATAGCGATGGATCGTGGTACCGACGTCGCCGCACAGTACGTTCGGAAGCCGGACCCCAAACTCCTCGATCGCCCGTTGGGTCAGCGTCAAGCTCCGACCCGTGACATAGACCACCACGACGCCGAACTGCTCGGTGAGGGTATTGAACTGGGGTATCGCTTCGGGGTCGGGCGCCCAGCGCCCGTTGGGGAGTAGAGTTCGGTCGAGGTCGGTGGCGAGTATCTTGGTCATGGTTGTCCCTTCTAGTCGTACGAGAGCCGAATCTCGGCTCCGCCGTCTCGTGCAGCCACGTCGAGTCGACCCGATTGGAGGTCCGCACGGAGCGTCGCGACCGCGTCTCCGTGACGCCAAGTCAGGTCGAGCTCGTGGCCCGCGGTCTCGCCGATCTCGAGCTCACCGTCGAATGCCGAGCATGTATTGCGGAGCCGAATGAGGTCGAGCTGGTCCCGCACGATCGGCCACTGCAGCCTCTCCTGCACGGCTTCAATGCTGAGAGTGGTTCGATTGATCTCTTTGTGGCCTCCGGCTCCCCCGCGATCGGCGGCCGCATAGTCGTTGGTCCCCATGAAGAGGTCGAGGTACCAGACCTGCGGGATGCCAGGCATGAACAGCTGAATCGCTCGGGCGAGTCGCATGGACCGCTGGTCTTCGCCAAGGGCGCTGAAGAAGGTCGCGTTGACTTGATAATAAGAGATTTTCTTGCCGTCGGCTCCGTACAAATTCTTTACCCGGCCTCCCCGGTCGATGATCCGCTGGACGACCGCTTCGAGCTCTTCGGCGCCGAGCAATCCTTCTCGCCACTGGCCGTCAATGGTCTTACCGTTGAGATCCAAGACCGGGATCCCATCGTGACAACCGAGCATATTGATGGTCCGCATATTCTTGGCGAGCATCTCCCGCACCCACCGTAGGAGCGGCCCGTTGGTCGCGCGGTCAAGGGCGTCGATGATCAGTCCAGGAAAGAAGAAGTCATAGATGGGATAGCCCTCGCCCGCGACCTCTTCGTGGAGCTTTCGACCATACTCGCCGTGAATCTCGGGAAGGAGGACGAGACCGCGCTTGTGTGCGAGCTGCCGGATACGATGCAGGTAATCCCAAGTGCCCGGCTTGTTGAAGAAGTTGGATTCACCCGGCTCTTTGTGGAGATAAGCGAAGGCATCCAGCCGAATGAGCCGGGCGCCGAATGCGGCAAGTTTGGCCAAGGTCTCGTCATAAAACTGCCAAACCTTCTCTGACCGGGCGTTGAGGTCCATCTGTCCTAGGTAACGCCGCTTGCTCTCGACGATCTCGTGAATCTCGGAACGACGGTGATTCAGGGCGCCCAACGGGACTTCTCGCCAGTCGCGCCCCTCGGCCAAGCTTCGATTGAGGGCGTCGGCAACCTCGTTGGCCAGCGCATCTGACACGCCCTGAAGGCTCTTGAAGTCGGAGGCGTTCAGTTGGTCATAGGTGACCTGCTGATAAAAGGTGTTCCAGTACGGTCGGTCCTTCCCGTCGGGAAAACGGACATCGAGAATGGGCAGCTCCGGCTTTCGCATGAACAGTTTGTCGAGGTGCTGCGGCTGGGGCACCACGTGCCCGTCCGAACCCATCTCTCCGTGCCCTTGCCAGAACTCGTTCCAATCGATGAAGAAGTCGCGGTAGTCGGACGTGTCGCCACGCAGCAGCAAGTCGCGGAACTGCGGAGAGCCCACCGACAAGTGATTGACGACCAAGTCGAACTTGAGGCCGATACCCAGCGTCTTGATCGCCTCGAGATCAGCCTCGCTGACGAGCGCTTCGTTGCGATCATAGTCGATGACCGAGAAGCCGCGATCGAGGTCGCTGTTGAAGAAGGTTGGCAAAACGTAGAACAGCGAAAAAGCGTCGCGCAGCTCTGGATGCTGCAGCACCTTGACCGTATCGGCCAAGGTCGACCCGATGCTGTCGGGATAAGCGTTGAACATCACACCCCGCGGAAGGGTGGGAGGAGGCGTCGTGTCTGATTTCTGGTCCATAGGCGGTCAGCTGGACGCGACGCGCGAGGCCCAAGACGGCGGGCCCGTCGCCCTGTCCGTATACTCGAGAAGAACAGCATCTTCGCTGCCGGTCCAGCCAAGAAGCGCACCTGTGGACCTTGAAGGACCCGAAGTCGTTGTCGTAACGTTCAGACAGGTTCGTACATTGACCCACAAATACCGTCACTGTTCGCGCTCTCAGTCGACCGGCGACCAGGTGACGACCTCGGGCCGGTCGGTCGCGCCTGGTCGTTCAGGTCACCGGCTCGATGATTCGGACGGGTTCGTTCCTGAGAGCCAGGTAGTGCCCCTCGAGCTGTTCATTGGTGAACTCACCCCATCCCAGACAAGTCTCGCGCTCGTCGGTCTGGACATCGCAAGCGATGTCTTTTTCTAGCACCGATTGCTGAGACAGCTGCCATCGATTGGCGAGGTCTTCGAGATGGTTGCGGTCGCGGGGCTTTTGACGCTCGACGATCCAGTCGTAGGTTTCTCGGAGCTCTTCGTCGCTCAAACGTCGATGGCCGCAGCAGAACACCCCCAGTCGTCCGGCGATCTCACATACGCTGGTGTGTTCGTCTGTCAGGCCGATCAGCGTCTGCCTGAGATCATCGATGGCCGTCTGTCTAGAGATCGTCCGCATGGGGCGGAACTCAGCAAGTGTCATGCCTCCTTCAATCGGCGGTAGAAATCACCAAGGCACTGAGGACCACACACCACTGGTGGAGGTAAGTTGGCGCCAGTGGTTGGGAGTACGCTTACGGCGCGTTCGGCGGGAGTCGGTCGCTGGTGCGACCAAAGTCATCGCGGAGGGACTCGGTGTCCCACCCGTGGTCGACCGTGTTCACGCTGCGCTCCATGTCTTGCTGCAGGATGCTCTCGGCCTCGGCGGTCGCCGCCTTGACGCGGTCGATGAAGTCATCGACGTTTCGCTGGCTCGCGAGGCGGCGCATGAGGGACTCATCGTGCCGACGGAAGCGCTGCGCGGCTCGGTGGACTCGGTACCGGCGAAAGCCGAGCAGCTCCAAGGAGCGCACGCCGGCCGCGAGCGCGGCGTCGAACGTCTCGCGGAAGACGTGATCGACCCCTGCATCCAGGAGCTCGTAGGCGTTCACTCGGTCCCTGGCGCGGGCGACGATCTGCAGGTTGGGGAAGTGTTTACGGACCGTCTCGACCAGCTCCAGCGCTTTGTCTGGTTGGTCGATGGCCAGGATCAGCAGCTTCGCTTCCGAGGCACCAGCGCTCTTGAGGAGATCGTACCGTCCGGCGTCACCGTAATACACTTTGCGACCGAAGCGGCGCAGGAGCTCCACTTGATCGGAGTCGTACTCGAGCACGGTGGCCCCGATTCCCTCGGCGTCGAGCAGCCGGGCCGCGATTTGGCCGAAGCGGCCGAAGCCTGCGATAATCACCGGCGCCTCGCCCGACACGTCATCATAGTCGGCCGAAGACTCCGTCGTGCCCACTCGCGGCTGGAGGAGCCGCTCGTAGAACACAAGCACGAGTGGGGTAAGGGCCATCGTCATGGCGACCACCACCATGAGGAAAGCGGTCGTGTCGTCGGTGAGCACGCCCGTCTGTTCGGCGTAAGAAAACAACACGAACGCAAACTCACCGCCTTGTGCGAGCGCCAGACCGAAGAACAGCGCTTGATCGACGCCGAGTCCGAACCCTCGACCGAGTCCGATGAGTAACACCGCCTTGCCCACGACGATGACCACGACCAGCCCGCTCACCGCGAGCGGCGCTGCGGCAAACACATCGAAATCGATCGAAGCGCCGACCGCGATGAAGAAGAGGCCGAGCAGAAGACCCTTGAATGGATCGATGTCGCTTTCGAGTTCGTGGCGGTACTCGCTCCCCGACATGACCACGCCGGCCAGGAAGGTTCCGAGGGCGGGGCTCAGCCCTACCTGGCTCATCAACAGGGCGATGCCAATGACTAAGAGGAGGGCAGCGGCCACGAAGACTTCGCGTAGTCGGGTGCGGGCGATGAAGCGAAACGCGGGTCGGACCGCAAAACGTCCGCCGACGACGATGGCCACGACTGCGCCGAGTACGACCAGCGTCTGGAGTGACGGTGAAAGGTGCTCGACCCAAGTAGAGGTGTGGTGTCCGTCGTCGGCGCTGTGCGGTGCATGCGTGGCCAGCAGGGGGAACAAGGCCAGCATCGGAATCACCGCGATGTCCTGAAAGAGGAGGACGGAGAATGCGCTTTGACCGCCCGACGTCCGGGTCAGACCCTTCTCTTGCATGGTCTGTAGGACGATCGCGGTCGAAGAGAGCGCGAAGACCATGCCGATGGCGAGCGCCTCCGTCCACCCGAAGTCGCCGACCGCCAACGCCACAGCGGCACCCAATATCGAAGTCAGGGCGACCTGGAGCCCTCCGAGGCCGAGAACCGATCCGCGCATGCGCCACAACAACGACGGCTCGAGTTCGAGCCCGACGAGAAACAGCATCAGCACCACGCCAAACTCGGCGAAATGCATGACGTCCTCCCCCTCTTCGACGAGCAGACCGAGGCCGAACGGTCCGATGATGATGCCCGCGATCAAGTAGCCGAGGACGGACCCCAGGCCCATTCGCTTGGCGATCGGGACCGAAAGGACGGCCGCGGCGAGGAAGATAAAGGCTTGCTGTAGGAAACCGCCGGCCATTACTGCGCCACCTCGATCATTGATCCGTTGATGACGCTGTCGAGATCTTGGTTGAGGCGCGGCATCGTCGCTGCGCGCTCGAGGTCGACCTGGTTGCGCACGAATGCTGTCAACAGACGGGCGTAGTCCGCGGCGTGCCCCCGTGCGGTCTCGGGGGACATTCCATGGGTCGCGTGAACCACAAAGGGCGGCAGGTAGCGCATCCCGCATAGATACGCGGTCTGCTCGAAGGCGAGCGTCAGGGCTCGAATCGGGAATCGGTTGTAGCCGTCCTGTCGATAGGCGGCTTCGCCGCCGCCAGCCGTGAAGACGTGAAAAGCCGTCTTGCCTCGCAGGCGGTTGCCTTTCGCGCCGTATGCCCACCCATGCTCGAGGACAAGATCGATCCACTGCTTCAGGAGCGGCGGAACGCTGTACCAGTACAGCGGATGGTGAAAGACCACGGTCTCGTGGCGCAGCAGCGCCTCTTGCTCGGAATCGACGTCTACGTCGAATTCCGGGTAGAGTTCGTAAAGGTCTCGGATCTCGACCTCGGAGAGGTCGGCGATGGCCTCGACCAGGTGGCGGTTAACGCGAGACCGCTCGTAGGTCGGGTGTGCAAAAAGGACCAGGACGCTCACTGAGCTTTCTTCCATAACGCTCCGAGCGCGAGCGATAGGGGAGGTTTCGAGAAATATATCGGTCTAACCCTTAAACGCGTCCCGCCTTTGCGCAGAACAGGGATCAGGTTGCGCTCACGACGGACAGCGGTCCGGGGCCGCGTTCGTAGCTCGATAAACACTGCTAATGGTGCCGATCGGTACTATTAGCCCGCTGGCGGTGACGTGATGGGCAGTGAGGGGTTGGGCGATACCTTGGCATGAGAGATGCTCCGGTACCGCACATGACTGTGCGAGCGATCCTGGACGTAGCTCGGCTACCGGATGCTCTCGGCAGCTACGAAGCTGCGGAGCAGGCCTTTTTCGCGTCCCTGGCGGCGGTTGGTGCTCAACTTCAGATCGATGACCGCCGGTCCATGGCGGCCGAGCTGCCATTGCCGATCGGGGACGCTTTGCTTGACCCTGTCTATCGCGGGCCTGCGCCGGCGGAGACGGTCTATGCCGAGGTGGCCGCGTTGTGCGGGCTCTCGTCGGGGCAAGCCGGCGAGATTGTCCAGACGGTAATTCAGACGCTCGCCGAGGCACTACCTGCGAATCTTCGTGAACGACTGGCCCGACATAGCGACTCGACCTTCAGACCCTTGTGGAATCCGCCCTCTCTCCGCAGCGAGGTCTCCGGCCCGAGCGCATCTAGTGGCGCATACCGGGGATGAGGCCGGCGTGGGTGAAGCGACCGTTCGCGTTGAAAACGCCGACCCCGTGCTTCCTGCCGCGAGCCTCTATCGTTCGACCGTCGCCCAGGCTGATGGCCACGTGGCCTGGTCTGAAGAGCAGCGCCCCAGGGGTTTTGAGCGCTTGGGCGACGGAGATCTCGCTACCGTGCTTGCGAACGTGTGCGAGCTGATTGGCCGAACCGTCCGGCACGGTCACGCCGGCTTGGTGGGCGGCCCACTGAACCAGCTCCGAGCAGTCGAACGTATTCGGGTTTGGGTCGTTGAGACGGGTTTCGGCCCCGAACACGTAGCGGTCGCCTTTTTGCGCGAGCGCCGCTCTCAAGAAGTCTCCGGAACTGCTCCTGCCCGTGGGCACAGCTGAGGGAACCCTAGCCGGCCCGCCGGACGCCGCGGTAGCCCCTGATGACGTGGTCGGGGGAGCTTGGGTAGCTGCGCCGGTCGGTGCGGCCCTCGGTTTCGCAGCAACCGGGCCGGCCGTTGGGGCGGCCCGCGGACCCGCCGTCGCTGGACCGCCGGCGGGAGTCGCCTGTGATTCGCCGGGTGGCTGGCGCGGCCCAGCGAGCAGCTGCACGAGCATCTTGAGTAGCTCGAGGAGCTGCGGCGGCAGTTGGTCCTTCGGGGCTCCCACGTCGCGGGCTTGATTTCCCGGCGGAGCGGGTTGAGGTCCCGGTCGCATCGCACCGGCGTTGTTGACGGGTGGAGCGCCCTCGCCCACCAGGTTCTGTAGCCGCTCGAGGGCACGGGGGTTCTGTTGGGCGAACGTCTGTAGCCGACGCAGCGCGGCCGGCTCCCCATCGACCGCTCGGCGGATGTCTTGCTTGAGCTGATCGACAAGATCTCGGCGCGTCCCGCCGGAGCCGCCGAGCTGAGGCCCGGCCGTCGTCAGCCGGTCGTGGAGCGCGACCGGCTGCTGGGAGTTTTGGTTGGCGACGATATCCATCGCCGGATCGACGAGCACACCGCGTGCCGAACCCGGAGATGAGCGTCAGAGCGGTGTCGGGCACCCATCCTGCGGCGACCGCTCCGTCTTCTCAGCAGCTGCAAAGTACCGGTGGGCGCCCCGCCTTCAGAAGGCGAAAGAGCTAGTTCTTGACGGATCCCGCCCCGGCGGCGGTGTGCGCTTGGTACGCTTGCTCCAGGCCCGGGATCGCGTCGATCCCGGAGGGAAACGTAATCGAGGAGCCCGTGAAGTCGTCGCCGATGGGTTGCGCACGTCCTCGGAGGCACTTCGCAAGGAACGACTCGGTCACGCCGTAAAAGGCGAGTCGATTCTCCGGACGGGCGAAGCCGTGACCTTCGTCGGGAAACAGCGCGTACGTTACCGGGATGCCCTTCTCCTTCATGGCCGTCACGATCTGGTCGCTCTCCGCCTTCTTGACCCGCGGGTCGTTCGCCCCTTGGGCGATCAATAGAGGGCGCACGATCTTGTCGGCATGGGTCAGCGGCGACCGTTCCTTGAGCAGGGCCAGACCCTCCTCGGTGCGAGGATCGCCCACTCGCCGAGCCAACTGCTCGAAGAAGCTCTTCCAGTAGGGCGGAATCGTGGAAAGCAGGGTAATCAGGTTCGAAGGTCCGACAATATCGACGCCGCACGCGAACGTATCCGGCGTGAACGTCAGGCCGGCCAGGGTTGCGTAGCCGCCGTAGGAGCCGCCGTAGATGGCGACGGTATCCTTCTCGGTGATGCCTTCATTGACCGCCGACTCGACCGCGTCGATCAGGTCGTTGTGCATGGTCCGGCCCCACTGCCTATCGCCGGCGTTGGTGAACGTCTTGCCGAACCCGGTCGAGCCGCGAAAGTTCACCTGAAGCGTCGCGTATCCGCGATCCGCGAACCACTGCGCCTCGACGTCGAGCCTGTACTGGTCTCGAGCCCACGGCCCTCCGTGCACGTCGAGGACCATCGGCACCGGCGTCTCGGGCTTGCCGTCGCCATCGGCATCCGAACCGCGGGGGAGGGTCAGGTACGACACCAGCTCGAGACCGTCGCGGGACTCGATGATCACCGGCTGCATCGGTACCAGGGGGGCATCGGCCAAGGCTGGGCGGGTCGTGAAGAGCGGGCTCACGGCTTTGGACTCTCGGTCGTAGGTCAAGTACCGCGAGGGCGCATCGGAGCGGATCTCGATCAACATCCAGCGCTTCATATCCTGCGTAACGGAAGTGATCGCGAAGTCACCCTCGAGCTCGCGGCCGATGACCTCGAAGTCTTCCCGGACGCTCTCATCGAGAATGGTCCACTCGGACCGGAGGTAGTCGACGGAGACGGCGAGAGGTTCGTCGGTCACGGGATGGGTGAGGACGGTCGAGAGATCCGCTTTGTCATTCTCCGCGATGAGCGTCGATCGACCGGTCCGGACGTCGACTCGAAAGAGGCCGGACTTGTCGCGGGCTCGGCTGTCGATCATGAGGAGGTCGCCCTTGTCGGTAAGAGACAGCGGGTAAGAGGTCAGGCCGTCTTCGTACGGGATGACCAGAACCCGTCGCCACCGACGGCCGCCCAAGCGGCGCACCACCACGCTGGAGCCGTCGGCTCGTTCCTTGGTGGCCAGAACAAGGCGTAAGTTGTCATCGGCGACAAAAGACCCGAATTCGTTGGTGTTCTTGTAGACCAGCTTGCGCTTGGCCGTGGCGAGATCGACTTCGTAGACGTCGTGCCACTCGGGCTTTCGGTCGTTGAGGCCGACCAGGACTACGCCCGGTCGCTCTTCGGACAAGCCCATGACGATCGCGCGGACGCCTTCGAGCGGCGTGAGGTCTTTCTCCTCGTTGGTTTCGACGTTGACGGCATAGAGTCGAAAGTTTTCATCACCGCCGCGGTCTTGGATGTAGAGCACCGTTCGGCCGTCGTAGGCCCAGAAATGCTGTCGAATGCCTCGGCTTTTGTCGTGGGTGATGGGGCGGGCCTCCTCGCCGTCGCCGACCTTCTGCACCCACACATTGAGGACGCCGTCGCGCGGGGCGAGCCAGCTCATGTAGTTGCCGTCCGGCGAGAAGCGCCCCTGAGCTCGCTCCGGATTTCCGAACAGGTCTTCCCGCGGAATTAGCGGCGGCGGCGCCGGCGGAGGCGCGACGGCCTGCGTGGCGGGCTGGGAAGCGGGCTGAGAGGCCGGTGGCTTGGGACCAGGGGTAGCGCACGCCGCCACCATGGCGAGTGCGGCCAGTTGCAATGTAGACTTTGTCCAGTTCATAGACTCTCCAATGAGGTTAACCGGGATGCCCAGCTGGCACCTGCCGGTCTGGCAACCCCGCGAGCCAACGCTGTGGGCGGAGCGAGCAGGGTGACCGCAGCGACAATCGGGGCGGACCAACGAGGTAACACGCGGGATTCCGATCACCCGTTACGGTCGCCTTAATCGAGAGCGCTCTCGGTGTCCAACCGGGCTTCACGTTCGCCGATTTGGCCCCCTCTTCGCGTCGACGGTCGTCGTCGGCTGAGCCCGAAGCTTGTGACGCGTGGCGCCGAAGCGGGTCTGGAGGTGACCTCTCATCCATGACTGGGCAGCACCCACCGCTGCCGATCGGAGGTGGCTTAACTGCGTTCTACCAGGCGATCGATGAGGAAGCTCGATTGCTCCGTCGCTTCCCGACCGAACTTCTTGCCGTAGTACCTTCGAACCTCGTCGAAGATCGCCCGAAACCTCGGCCGATCCTGGGTACGGATGGTTTGCGCCATTTCTGCGGCCGCCTGTTGGAACGTTTGCAGCACTTCCTCGACGCGGGGGTTGTTCATCTCGATGGCGCTGTAAAGGTCGGGGGATTGCTCGAAGTGGCGGCCCGCAACGTAGAGCTCCATCAAATACGCGGGCGATGCGAAGCGCAGAGTCTCCTCGACGGGGATACCGCAGCGGGCAAGCGCAAGACCGAAAACCTGGGTCTGGAAGTGGTTGAGGACCTGTACGACCGCCATCGCCTGATCATGCGCCTCGGCATCGGTTCGAGTGGTCTCGAGGCCGCGGGCTGCGAACATCTGGGCCAACCACGCCTCCCATGCATCACCGCGGCCCGGGCACAGGACCACCCGTTGCCCCAGAAGCGAGTGTACGTTGGGCCCGAACATAGGATGCGTGCCGAGGACCGAAGCTTCCGTCGAAGCCATCATCGCGGCGACAGGCGCAGTCTTCAACGACGTGACATCCATCATTAGCGATGACTTGGGTACGTGCGGTCCCACTTCGCGGATCACGGCTTCGGTCACGTCGATCGGTACACTGATGACCGTGACATCAGCCAGACGGGCCGCTTCGGTCGCCGATAGCTCCGTGTCGAGGTCGGCGATCAAAACGGCGTGGCCGAGGTCTTCGAAGAGCCGGGCCATCATCCGGCCCATTCCGCCCCGACCGCCGATGATCGCGACCGTAACCGGATCGATGTGAACCGGTACTTCGGCCCGAAGCGACGCTTGATGTTCGCGGCTCGCCATCATCAACAGCCGCCAGATCGATTCGATCGCCCCCTCGCGGAGACCGAGGCGAGCGGCTCGGGTCCGGCGGTCGTCGAGCACACTTCGTTCACGGTCGAAGTCACGAATCTTGCGGCGATGGCCGCGCTTGTAGGCCGCAACTTCGGCCACGATTCCCATCCGGCGCGAGAGCAGGTGCAGGATGTCCCGATCCACCGCATCGATCAGCGCGCGCAGTACGGCCAGTGGACGAATCGTTGTTTCCCACTCACTCATGTCGGTTCACGCTCACAAGTCGGTCCGCTGACCGTGCGAGACATACCACGGGCCGCCGCTGATCCATCAATCCCCGCGACCAGCGAAGTGTCGCGAGCGGACGGCTTCACGAGCGAACGCGGACCACTCAATGGGCGAGCAGCGCGAGCAGCTCGTCGGTCCAGCGTTGTGGGGCTTCGAGCATCGGGTAGTGACCGACCTCGTCGAGCACGGTGAGCCTGCTTCCCGGAGCCTCCGCGTGGTGCGCCTCGGCAACGTCGCGACCGATGATCGGATCTTCGGCCCCCCACAGAAAGGCGAGTGGCAATCGACTCTGCTGCAGGGCGCCGATCCAACGGTGCCAGTACAGGACGCGGTCGCGCAGATATTGACTGATGTGGGGTAACACGGTGCGGCCGTCGGCGCGGGTGAGTAACTCCCACATCGTGTCCAGGTCGGCTCGAGGAAGGGTACCAGGATCGTGCCAGAGCTGCCGCATATTCCGGTTGAAGACCCCCTGGCTGGACAGACGGGCGACCAGCGGGCCGAGGGTCCGGTTTCGGAGCAATTTCTGGATGAGGCGGAGTCGGGCCAGCTCGATGTGCATACTGCCGTTGCACAGAGTGATCGACTCCAGGCGCACTGAGCGGAAGCCTCGGTTCCAGCGAGCAAGCAACTCCGTGGCCACGCTGGTGCCGTAGTCATGGGCGAACAGATGAGCGGACCTTACGCCGAGCTGCTGCCACAGCATCAGGGCGAAGTCGGCCTGCTCGTGAATCGCATAGGAGTAGTCATGCGGCTTGTCGGATAAGCCGAAGCCTAGGTGATCGTGCACGATGACCCGATAGTGCAGAGCGAGGTCCGGAAGCACCCGGTAGAAGTCGTGGGACGAGGTAGGGTAGCCATGCAACAGTACCAGAGTCGGCTTGTCTTCGGCCTCGGCCCCGCGGTCGACCACGAACAGCGTCCGGCCATAGACTTCGTGAAACGCGCCCTGGGTGCGCCAGTCGTCAGCGTTGATCGGAGCCCGGCGCTCACTCGGGTGGGGGTTGGTTGCCTTCACACGGCCATTAAGGCACCGGAACGCGGTGCTCGGTAGGCCTACGAACGCATCTCTGTCATGCGCTGATGTATACTCGCCCTGTGGATGGATGGCCGCAGATCGACGACCTCCGGATTCTCTGCGCAGTTGTTCAACGCCGCAGCTATCGGGCCGCCGCCGCGCATTTGGGTACGACTCAGCCTCGCGTGAGCCGCGCGATCCAACGGTTGGAGGCGCGCCTGGGCCGGACACTCATTCGCCGGAGCCCAAGGAGCGTGGCGCCCACGGCGCTCGGCCGTCGCTACGCGGCCGAGGTCGAGCGTTTGCTGGCTGGCTTCTCCTCGGCGGAATCAGATCTGCTCGACGCCAAAGAGATGTCCGGTTCGCTTGCGGTGTCGGTGCCGCCGGCAGTGGGCCGGCGACTCATGTTGCCGGCGTTCTCGTCGTTCTGCGCGGCCCATCCGGCAGTGCGCCTGCACCTGTCGCTCAGTGCGCCGAAGGTCGACTTGATCGCCGGCGAAGTCGATCTCGCGATCCGATTCGGTCCGCTGGCCGAGACCTGGCGTCGCGCGCGTCGCCTCATGCGCGGTGCGTACCACGTCTACGGAGCCCCAGAGCGGGTGCGGCCGCTGCGGGGCCAGAGCCTCGAGGCAGCCCTCGAAAGCGAACCGTGTCTGGTGTTGCACGCGTCTCATCTCCGCGATCGGTGGCCGGTCCGACGGGGGCGCAAGCTTCGGTGGCTGTCGGTGCGGCCAGCCCTTCTCTGCGACGACGCCGAGGCGGTCATTCGTCTTACCGTCCTTGGTCGAGGGCTGACCATGGTGCCGGACTTTCTCGTTGCGAAAGAAGTTGCGGAGGGCACCCTCGAGCCGTTGAGCGCTCCCGCCGAGGCGCTGGCGGCCGACGTCTATGCGGTGATGGATGCGACATCGCCTCCGACCCGAGTCGTGCGGCTGGTCGACCACCTTATCGCCCACCTTCGCGAGGGCGCGGGATGACGAGCACCGACTGAGAACCAAGCAGACGCGTCCGTCTTTCGAACTATCAGCGCTACTTTCGGTCCAAACGGGTCACCCCGTCCCAGGTCGTCGGTGGGCTCTTTAGGAACCGTTTACAGCGCTCGACGTAGAGCGCAGCCGCTCCGTCGTCGGGAGCCTGCTCTAGACAGCGCTCGAACGCACTCTTTGCGTCTTCGAAGTCGCCCTGCCGGTACGCGCTCAGCGCTTGCCTGAAGGGTCGGCGGGTGACCATCTTAGTGCTTCGCTCCACGGTCGGTAGCGCGTCGAGCACCTCGTAGATGGACGCGGGCTTCATCTTGCCTTTCGCCTGCACGCAGTCGATTTCGCGGATGATATAGGCCGAAGCGTCTTCGAGTTGTTCGTACGTGCCATCGCTGATGAGGAGGGAAGCTCGATAGAGCTTGGTGACGCCCTCGACGCGGGCCGCCGTATTGGCGACATCTCCGATGACCGTGCAGCTGAGCCGCTCCCGGCCTCCGATCGTGCCGAGCATCAGGGCGCCACTGTTGATGCCGATACCGATGCGAACGGGTGTTTGTCCTTCTTCGGTGAGCGCCTGGTTGAAGCGGTGCAAGGCCATGAGCATCCCCAGCCCGGCTCGAACGGCAGCGTCCGCTCCGGTGTGAAAGAGCGCCATGAGACCGTCGCCGACAAAGTCGTTGATGAAGCCGCCTTCCCGGTGAATCTCGGCCTCCATGTGCAACAGGTAACGGTTCATGAAGTCGAACGTTGCTTGGGGCCCGATGCGCTCGGCCATGGTCGTGAAGCTCCGAATGTCGCAGAACATCACCGACATGTTCAGCTGGGTCTGATCGCCTCGATGGAGGTCACGGATGGTCTTCCGATCCAACAAATCCAAGAACTGAAACGGCACGAAGCGGCTGGTGGCCTGGTTGGTCTCGATCAGCTCGCGGTTGCGCACGTCGAGGTCCCGCAACGTGGTTGTAAGGGATTCAGCCATTGAGTTGAACCCTTCGCTGATCTGTCGAACGTCTTTCGATCCGCGGACCTCCACCCGCACGTCCAGCTCTCCTCGGCCGATCATGCCCATGGCCTCCCGAAGCGGGTCGAGACGCTCCATCACGGCATCGGCGAGCTTTCCGCATGCGCTGACGATCGCCGGCAGCCCCAGCACGGCCGCGGTGACCACGAAGGCGACGGCGACGAACTGCTCGGTCTCCGCCGAGGCCATCAGGTCGAGCGCTCTTTCGCCCTTCCAAATCTCGTTGTCGACCTCGATGGAAAAGTCGGGGGGCAATTTGCCGTGCATGGCGGCATGGCGAATCTGGGCCCCGACCATGCCGCCGAGCCATACGACCGTCCAGGTGGCGCCGAGGGCCACTGCCAGCAAGCCCAACACCGCCGTTTGAATCCGAGAGCGAAAGTCAGGGATGATGGCGCTGATCAGAACATCGAGGCTTACGACGACGATGGTTCCCAGGGAAGCGCTGAGGAACCAGGTACCACCAAACAGGACCCCGGCGAGGAGCACCCCGTCGTCGAGTATTCCTGCTGCCGCGCCCCCGAGGATGAAAAAGGGCCACACCATGACGAAGAACACGGGCGTCAAGAGTGTGAGGCCAAACCGGATAAACCCGTTCAAGCCCACCAGGACCCTGTAGACGCGTTGCTCCGCCCAGGTCGCGATGTCGCAGCAGGCCAAAATACCTACGATCAACGCAACTGCCCATAAGGCGCGACGGAGATCACTGCCACTGGGACCCGCGAAGAGTCCTGCCGTCATCGCGAGCAGAAGGGTCAGCGCCGCCAGTCGCGGAAACTTGAGGACCCGCATATGGTTAGGGCTTAGAATTCGCACAGTGCCGCCGTCTTACACTCGGTCGAGGTCGTGATTTCCTAGGCAGACTAGCGTCGCGTGAGCAACCCGTACTTGTCTTTTTGCAATGTACGGGACGCACGATCGGATCCTGCCCGACGTTGCGAAAACGATGAGCCGTCTGCAGCAGATCTGGTCGCACGCAACGAAGGTTGCTCTTCCGGGTCTCGGGCATTTCCTTCAAGAGGATGGCCCCGACCGCGTCACCGAACACCTGTTACGCTTCGTCGGCCGAGACCCGTAGTGGGTCGAATCTCCGCAGAAGAAAAGGAGCGAGTTCGCGCTCGGCTGCTCCGAACCGCCGCTGAGCACTTCGCGATCCACGGATTCGACGGTGCGAGCATCAACCGAATCTCCGTGGAGGCTGGATACGCGAAAGGCACCGTCTACGGATACTTCGAGTCTTCCGGTCGCTCGGATGGCCGGCCTGTTCTGCGCTCAGCTCAGCATGTTCCACGTCGAGCATTGGCGATCGAAGAAACCCACGTGGGAGGAGCTGCCAAGAGTACTGGTCGACCTATTCCTCGACGGCGTGGACGCGGCCCCGACACAGTCATAGGTCACGGTGTATTCGTCGCGATCATTCCGTGGGCCGCTTTGCTCGCCACTCGGCCGCCTGTTCAGGCTCGCCCCAGGTCGAGTAGAGTACTTCGAGCCGTTCGGCGGCCAGCCCGAGTTTTCGCTTACGACGACCGGCGGGGAGTGAAGACGCGGCCAGGCCCGCGTACCCTTCCAGCAGGGAAGTCTCCGCTTCTTCGTAGCGGCCGAGGCCCGTCAGTGCCTCACCGAGTAAGCTGCGAGCATCTGCAGTCTTCCAGTGGTTTTCTCCGTAGAACTTGGCGCGGCCCTCGACGTTCTCGCGCAGAACGCTCTCGGCCTCCGAGTATCGCTTCTGTTGGGTCAACAGGGCGCCCATGTTGCCGCTGAAAGTCAGTGTCGCTTGGTGCTCGGCGCCGAGCACCCGGCGAACCCCCTCGACCGCGATGCGGTAGTGAGATTCGGCCTCGGCGAGCTTGCCCTGCTTCATGAGTACGAAAGCTAGGTTAGCGCTCATCGTCAATGTCGCAGGGTGGTCGTCACCAAGAATCCGGCGACGACCGGCGAGTGCCTCGCTGTAGAACCGCTCAGCCTCTGCAGGCTTGTCCTGGGTCATGAAGAGGTAGCCCATGGTGCTCAAGGAAGACAGGGTGCCGAGATGCTCGGAACCCAGCACGCGGCGTCGACCCGCCAACGCCTGGCGGAACAGTCGCTCGGCCTCATCGAGTCGCCCTTGCATCATGGCCGTGGTCCCGAGATCGTTGAGGGTGGTTAGCGTGTCTGGATGGTCGCTGCCCTGAAGGCGGCGCCGTCCGTCCAGTGCCGTGCGAAAGTATGTTTCCGCCTCGGCCAACTCACCCTGGACGAAGAGTAGGTTGCCAACCGCATCGAGTGATGCCAACGTGTCGCGGTGCTGGTCGCCCAATACTCGACGGCGACCTTCGAGGGCTTCGCGAAGGTATCGTTCGGCCTCGACGAGCTTGCCCTGGTCTTGAAGCAAGAGGCCCATACTGTTGATAGAACTCAGGATGTCCGGATGGTTCGCGCTCAGAAGGTGACGACGGATGGTCAGCGCTTCGGCTTGGGGGGGCGAGGCTTTCTCTAAGAGGCCTGCTTTGCGCATCTCGTCGGCGAGGGATTGGAGTAATCGTGCCTTGACCAACGGCTGGTCCGTGAATCGCTTCTCCGCCGCCTCTATCGCCGTCGCGAAGATGTTCTCATCCAATGTTCGCAGCGCCAGATTGGTAAAGTTGGTACCCGCGAGTTGCCGCTCGAACGCTGACATTCGCTGGTCGAGCGCCGGTGCTGTCAAGCCTGTACGCCGCGTCGCCGTTTGTACCTCGGCGAGGAGCGCGCGCCGCATCCGAACGCCCATCCGCTGAACATCGATTGCACTGAGACGATCCGCCTGGAACTCGACCACCTGGGCCAGCTCAGCCCGGGCCCGACGCTCTCGGTCCGCCTGTACGGCCATCGTGATGGCAAAGATGGTCAAGAAAAGGACGCTGGCCACGGTGGCGATGACGGCGCCCATGTGCCGGCGTACGAACTTTCCGGTCCGGTAGGCTACCGACGGCGGTCTGGCCAGGACCGGCTGATCCGTCAAATAGCGGTCGATGTCCTCGGCCAGTCGCTTCGGAGAGTCGTAGCGCCGATCACGTTCCTTGGCTAAGGCCATGAGAGTGATCCAGTCGAGGTCGCCCGAGACTTCCCGTCGCAGCGCCGGCGCCTCGGTCCGTCGGCGCCTCGCCGTCTCCATTGCGCCCTGCGCTTCGGGCACGACGAGGGCCGACGGGCGAGGCGGCTCGTCCTCGCGGATGGCCCGCAGCAGCTCTGACACTTCCGATTCTTCGGAGCGACTCCGCGAGAAAGGCAGCTTGCCGACCAGCAATTGAAACAGGATGACCCCGAGGGCATAGACATCGACCCGGGTGTCGATGTCCAAGTGGTCATCGCCGACCTGCTCCGGGCTCATGTACGCCGGCGTGCCAATCAACGCACCTCGCTGCGTGTAGATCGTGTCCGGCGTTAGTTTCTGCTCTATGGCTTTGGCGACCCCGAAGTCGATGACCTTGGGGCTCGACCGTTCGTCCGTGCCGCAGACCAATACGTTCGACGGTTTCAGGTCGCGGTGGATGATCGCCTTGGTGTGAGCATGTTGGACCGCTTCACAGAGCTGGATGAACAGCATCAAGCGGTCTTTGATGCTGAGCCGGTATTCATCGCAGTAGTCGGTGATCGGCGTGCCGTCGACATACTCCATCGCGAAGTAGGGGCGCCCTTGCTCCGTGGCCCCCGCATCGAAGACCTTCGCGATGTGGGGGTGGTCCATCATGGCCAGCGCTTGGCGCTCTGCCTCGAAACGGGCGAGGACCTCTTTGGTGTCCATTCCGGGCTTGAGAATCTTGAGGGCAACCCGGCGGCGGACGGGTTCCGACTGTTGCGCGAGATAGACGACGGCAAAGCCGCCTTCGCCAAGCTGCTCCAGAATCTCATAGCGTCCGACTCGGTCGCCCGGTTCAAAGGACAAGCCAGCGAATCCGCTCGGGGTGTCAGTCGAACTGTAGAAGATAGGCCGATCGATGTTCGTGCCGGCGCGAGCATCTGCGGCCAACAGCGAGACGACCTCGTCGAACAGGGTTTCATCATCTCCACAGTGTTCGCGAAGAAAGGCCTTCCGCTCCTCTGGGGGTTGGCTTAAGGCGGCCTCGAAGAGGGCTTCGATGCGGTCAAGCGTGTTGGTCATCTTGTGGGCCGACGGATGGACATGATGATACGCGGGTCGAAGCGGCTGGGCACAGCGAATGCCGGAGCCAGCGCGAGCATCATGTCTCGCCGAAATGCGGACCCGAGGTCGCGAATTTATGCCCCGGTTTGACGGAGCGGTCGAGCGATCGTGGTTTTTACCCTATATGGCCGCCCAGCCAGTCCTCGCGATGACGCACGTTCATGGCCGATGGGGCCTGAGGTGCGGACCGTCGCGGTCCTCGCCGATGTCCTTGTCATCGCGTGCTCCAGGCTTGGCGCGCCACCAGCGACGCTCCGCTTGGAACCCGCACGCTGCGGCACGCTGCGGTTCGTGATCGTTGTCGCTTCGGGATGATGACCGGCGCTTGCTGTCAGCCCCCGAGCGCTCGACAATGGACGGGGATAGAGGGCCGGCCATGGCGGACTCGTTTGATGAGGCTCAAGACCTATTCGAAGCCGCGCTGAGCCTTTCGCCGGTGGAGCGGGAGGCTTTTCTCCGACAGCGCTGCGGAGACGACGAAACGCTGCGGAGCGAAGTGCTCGCCCTGTTGGCGGCGGACGTCCGAGCCGGCACCGTCATCGACAAGCTTGTAGTCGATGTCGTCGCGGCCGAGGAACTGGACACCACTGACTCGTCTGGTCTCCGCAGTTCGGCCTGCTTTCGTGCGGGCGACACGATCGGGCCGTACGAGATCGTGAGACTCATCGGAGAAGGCGGCTTTGCGGTCGTCTATTTGGCCCAGCAACATGAGCCCGTCCGTCGGCAGGTCGCCCTCAAGACCATCAAGCCCGGAATGGACACGAAGCTTGTTCTTGCCCGCTTCGAGGCGGAGCGGCAGGCGCTCGCGATGATGGACCACCCTCACATCGCCAAGGTGTTCGAGGCCGGAGCAACCGACCGCGGCCACCCGTACTTCGTAATGGAGTACGTCGAGGGGACGCCGATCACCGACCATTGCGACTCGAATGGCTTCAGCATTGAAGACCGCCTCGGGCTGTTCGTGCAGCTCTGCGAGGCGGTCCAGCATGCCCACGTGAAGGCGGTCATTCACCGTGACCTGAAGCCATCCAACGTTCTCGTTACGCTGATTGACCACCGGCCGGTGCCCAAGGTCATCGACTTCGGGGTGGCCAAAGCCATCGAGCATAAGCTGACGCCGGACACGATCCACACGGTGCACGGGTCGCTGGTCGGTACACCCGCTTATATGAGCCCCGAGCAGGTCAGCAACAATGGGGGCATCGACACTCGGGTCGATGTCTATGCTCTGGGCGTCATCCTGTTTCAGTTGCTCGTTGGAAGGCTGCCCTTCGGACTGCCGCCCTACGAGAGAGCGGAACTATCGGAGCTCGTGCGCGCGATCCGGGAAGATGAACCGCCTCGACCCTCGACCCTCATTGAACCCGAGACCGAAGAATCCTTCGAAATGGCGCGCTGTCGACGGACCCAGCCGAACGCGCTGCGGCGCACACTCTCGGGCGACCTCGACTGGATTGCGCTCAAGGCCCTGGAGAAGGATCGCGACCGGCGATATGATTCGTGCAAGCGTCTCGCCGAAGACATCGAGCGCTACTTGGGCAGCAAGCCGGTACTCGCCAGCCCGCCGTCGGTGGTTTATCGGGCCCGGAAGTTCGTGCGCCGCCACTTCAGCGCGGTCATGGCGGTGGTGGCAGCTGTGCTGTTCTTGACGGTGTTTGCCGTCGCCATGGCCGTGCAGGCCGACCGCGAGCGCCGAGCCCGGGCCGAGTTGGCCCGGGTCGTGGAGTTCCAGGCAAATCGGCTGAAGCGGGTCGACGCGCAACGGATGGGCCAGCGGATACGCCATCAGCTGTTGGTGGAGGTCCGAACCGCGATGAAGAGAAGCGGGCGCGACGCAGCGGACATGAGCCGGCGAGCGGCGGCCCTCGAGGGGCTGCTCGAGGGGGCGAACTTCACGAATTTGGCCTCGATGACCCTCGAAGACACGATATTCCGGCCGGCGCTCGACGCGATCAACGAGGGGTTCGACGATCAGCCGCGCGTTAAAGCGCGATTGCTCCAGTCGTTGACGTCCGAGATGCGTGAGGCCGGCCTGGTCGAGTCGGCGCTTTCACTCCAGCAAGAGGTCGTTCAGATTCGCCGGCGCGCGCTCGGCGACGAGCATCCGGATACTTTGACCTCCCTTCATGAGCTCGGTGATCTTTTCGAATGGATAGGCAAGCTCGATGAGGCTGCAGCGCTTCACCGTGAAGCGTTGGAGGTCCGGCAACGGGTCTTGGGAAACGTCCATCCCGATACCCTGTCTTCATACATTTATTTGTCGCGAACCGCCTGCTCTGCCGGCAACTACGTCGAATCCGAAGCATACGCTCGCCAGGCGCTGGAAGGACGAATCCGAGTGCTTGGTGCCGACCATCCCGACACCCTCGAAGCTCAGGCCGAGCTCGGTTATGCGCTGGTCGATCTGGGCCGAGCCGCTGACGCGGAGCCCTATTTCCGCGCGGTTCTCGAGGGTGCGGCCCGATTGCTCGGCAATGATCACCCGACGACGCTGAATGCGCTTTCCGACGTGGGATTTGTCCTGGCCCACCAAAGAAAGTTCGCTGAGGCTGAGTCTTTCTATCGGCGCTCGTTGCAAGCGCGGCGCCGGGTTCTCGGCGACGCACATCCTCACACAGCCAACTCGTTGCACAACCTCGGTTTCAACCTTCTGGACCAAGGCAAGCTCGTGGAGGCCGAGCCTCATCTCGGAGAGGCGCTCGAGATCCGACGTCTCGCGTTGGGCGAAGATAGTTGGGATACGCTGGGGTCTGTCGGGGCGATGGCCTATCTGCACCTCCTGCAAGGTAAGCTGGTGGAGGCCGAGTCGGGATATCGTAAGGTTTTGCAAGTTCAACGTCGTCAGTTGGGCGAAGATCATCCCAAGACGCTCCTCACCATCCGCCGGCTTGGCTACGCCCTTCTGCTTCGAGGTCAACCGCAGGAGGCTGAGTCGTATTTACGATTGGCGCTCGACGGCTTCCGCCGGTTGCGGGGCCCTCAGCACCGCGAGACGTTGATCAGCGTCGGCTTTTGGAGCGAGCTGCTCATCGCGCAGCGTCGCTACGCTGAAGCGGAGCACTTGCTACGGGAGCAGCTACCGGTTCATGTCCAAGTTTTCGCCCGTGAAGACGAGCGTACGGCATGGGCAAGATGCTTGTTGGGCGCGGCGCTCGCCGGTCAAGAGCGCTACGAAGAAGCCGAGGCTCTTCTGCTCGAAGGCCATGACGGGCTCGCTTCGTCCTCCGATTTCTTCTTTCGCCGCAGAACTGCGTCATCTACGGAGTGGCTCGGGTCGCTCTACGATAACTGGGGCAAACCGGACCTAGGCGCCCGCTGGCGGGCGAAAGCTCGGACCCAGCCGTAGTGTCGAGCTCGTGCCGAGGCCAGCGCGCGGCCTGGTGGTCTGAGTTTGCGAGTGCGGTCGCGCGAATCACGACGACATCTCCGTGGTCGCTTTCAGAAACACCTTGGGTTGGGGAGAGCCCATCTATCCGTCGCTCTAGGGGGTCCCGCTGCATTGCCAGGCTCTGCCAACCTGTGTTCCATACCCAAAACGGCGGCGGTCGTTTCTTCGCCGCGACGATGATGCCGGTCTCAAACTACGCAAAGAGCCGTCGGCAGGGTACTTCGGCGGCCAATGGCGTCCCGTTGTCGCACCACGCGATCATGTCGCTGGTCGGGCCGTTCAGCCGTCGAGGCTACTCACTCGATTTGGCGGCCAGCGATCGGGCCCACGGAGTGCTCGTCTTTCGCCCTGTCGATCTGCCGGCCGAGCCCCGACTCCCAGCCCTGCGGAGCGTGCTGAGGCTCGAGCGGCCTCACCGGGCCAAGTTTCGGGTTATTCGCACCTTGGAGGCGAACGACGGCCAGGTGGCGACGATGACCGCTGAAGGGGACGACCCCGAGGCTCTCCTCGAAGTGGTCGAACAGGTCGATACCGAGCGCCAGTTCCACGTCGTCGGTTCCGAGCCGAACACGTCTCGCATCCCTGAAAACCCCTCAGATGGGCGACCCAAGGGTCCCCAGCCGCTGATCACCCGCAGTTACAAGGCTGAGTTGTGGGTCGCCGACACACCCCGTCGTGGTCGACGACTCTCCGATACCCCTTTGCCTCGGCTGACCAACGCCAACGCCCGCCTGGGTCCACTTGAGTTGGTGGCCACCGATGGCGACGGCTGGGGATGCGAGGTCACGCTGACCGCGAACGATGGCGCCTCGATCGAGCTCCCGACCGATTTCCTCGCCGTTCTCGGCTGGGGCTGGCGCCCGCTCCGTCCGGCCGCCTCAACGACCTGGCAAGGTCGAGTCAGCATCGCTCTGCGGGGGCGCCGACGGACCGCTGCGCTCGAGGCTCAGTTAGACCGGGCCGTGGAGCACGTCGTCGAGACGCTCGCCGTACCGCCGTCAAGCTTTCACCCTCGCCATCGCGGGGCTCGATGGCGAGCGGCGTTCCAAAGACTGGTGCCTTTGCTGTTCATCGGCGGGTGTGTCGTCGCGCTCGTCCTGGCCGTGATGTACCTGCCGAAAATCCCGGGTCTGCATATCGCATTGAACAACTTGACGATCGTGGCGGTCGCGGCCTTCGTGATGATGGACAAGGCCTACCGGGTAGAGATTCCGCCATGTCCGGGCCCATTAAAGCAGACGAAATGGGACTCCGCCTCGGATGGTGGGCTCAGCGAAGTACCCCTTTAGTCCAGTACCAGCTTGCGCCCGAATGGGGGTTCGAGCTCGGCGTACTCCGTGGGCACGGCCCACAGCACCGGAAACCCCGGACGGTGATTCGCGGGTCCCTTCAAATCGGTGAGAAAGACGCCGATGTCGGGTCGATAGCGTTCGGCCTCCTCCAGAAGCGGCGAGAAGTCCGTATCTCCGCCGCCTTGAAACTCGAGATTGTTTAGAGCAGTGCGCCCTGGTTCGAAGTGCATTACTGACCGAACTCGATAGTCGCCGACGACGACGACCGTACGCGCCTCGTGGCGCCGGGTGATGGCAGCGATTTCGCTCGAGAAGCGTTGGAGAAGACGAGTGTCGATGGAGCCCGATACGTCGACCATCACCGCGAGGCGCGCCACCGCTTCGCCGTACGACCAGCCGGGCTCCCAGGGCATGCGTCGGTTGGGGCCCATGCGACCCTGATTCGCGATGTAGGAGCGCGCCGGACGGGACCAAGAGCGCGCCCGGCGCAGAGAGAGTCCCCGCGCAAGCTGCGTGCGTAGCAGCTGCTCCCAGGGGGTCTTGAGCTGGGGCAGGTCGGCGAGCAGCGCCCGCAGCATAGAGTGGCTGCCGTCACCCGCATGTCCCCGCAAAACGCGTTCGCGCCACTCGCGGGCGAGTTCCGCTTCCGCCTCGGGCGTTCCCGAGTTGTCGCTGGGAACCAGATCCCGGCGACTGTTATTGCCCAACAGTCGCGCCCTACTCGCCCGGGGCCCGTCGGCTTGCTCGCTGAGCGATCGCCACTGCGAGGTGCGAGTCGGCGACCGCGCTTCACGATGGCCGTTGTGTTTCGGTTGGTCGCGTAGCAGTCCCCCGCTCGGCCTCCGATGCCGATCGTCGACCGCCCGGTAGAGACGTTCGACATCCCACTCGAGCAGAGCGCGAGTCGGGTCGACCTCGGTGTCCAGCGCCTTGCTCAAGAGGTCTTCCAGAAGAACCGCCCGGGGCTCGACCGTGAGCCATGAAAGGTGGCTCAGCGCACTGTTGACGATGGCATCGGCGCAGATGTTGAACAGCTGAAGGTCGACGTCGCCAAGCTGGCGTTGCAGCTCCGTGTAGCGCGGGACGTGCCTGAGCGCGACATGAAGCACCTCGTGGGCCACGACCGCGGTCTGATGCGACAGCGACAACTTCTCGAAGGCAGGACCATAGCGGATGGTCGCTCCGTCAGTGCTCGCGATGATCTTGCCGTCGACACGGTTGTCGTCGCAGTGGTGCATCCACAAGGAGAGGCCGCCGGTGGCCGGTGCGTACTCGACCATGCGTTGGATGGCCAGGGTTCCGCGGTGCGTGTAAACGCCGCTTGTCGCCGCAGTTTCGTTAGGTAGCACCGGAAGCCTCCCGTCGGGCAAGGTACCGGTCGTAGGCCGGGCTCTCGAGCACCGTCGCTTCGAGTCCACGCTCGAGGGCCTTTTGGAACAGGAGCTCCATCGCCAACGTCTGAACCTCCCGAATGGGAAGCGGCACCTGACTCTTGATATCGGGCAGCTGCTCGATGATCTCCAGCGTCCGCGACAGAGTGTGCGGCTCGGTGGCGGCGGCCAGAAGCGCGTAGGTCATGCCGTACAGGCCATCGAGGGTTGTGGGCAGCAATGCGGCGGTGCTCGGACCGCTTGGGGCCTCGAGAAGGCGGACTACGTCGGCACCAGCCCGCAGCTCACGTAACACGCCGAAGAACTCGGCGGCGTTAGCCGCCCCCAGGCGGCCGTGCACAAAGGTCCGTTTAGCCTCCTCGGGTAGGTTGGACTTGATGACGTTCGAGACGTCTTCCCAGCCGCGTGGACTGGCCCCGACCAGGTGGTCATTCGCGAGCTGTGCCTGAGTGTCGTCGAGCTTGTCGGGTCGTACTTTGAGGTAGGCCATGACCTCCGGTGCGAACTCGCGAGCGATGGCATAGTCCAAGAAAGCGCCGATCACGGCCTGCACGTTAAAATGGAACATGCGGTCGGCCAGCGCTGTCCCCATGTCGTGGCTGACCGCTCCGTGGTAGGCCGCGTTGCCGGCCGCGACCACGAGCCAACCGTCCGGAAGCTGATATTGGCCGACCCGTCGATCGAGGATCAACGAATACGCCGAAATCTGCAGCCGCTGGTCGGCCGCGGTCAGCTCGTCGAGAAACAGTACACCCTCGGGCTCGTCTTCGGTTGGCAGGAACTCCGGTGGGAACCAGACCGTCTTGTGTTGCTCGTCGTCGGCGTAGATGGCGCCCCGGATGTCGACAGGTTCGATGGTGGTTAATCGCAAGTCGACCAGCGGTACGCCGCAATGCTGTGCGACCTGATGCACGATCGACGATTTGCCGACCCCGCGGGTTCCCCACAGCATCGAGGCACGGCGGCGCAGAACCGGGTCGGCGAATTGGGCGATCAACGCATCCTTTGCCGCGGCGATCGACACCGGGGGGATGTTCATCGGAGTACCCTGCATGGCTGTGAACAGTGTACTCCGTCCCCGGTTCGTGGCCAGGCTCAACTAAATCAAACACTCGGCGAGCGTCGAGAAAGGGCGATGGTCGACTCCGGCCCTTGAAGTCGAGGTGCGGCAGCCTGAGGCGCTTCTACGAAACGCAACCTATCGCGGCATCTGCCGGCCTTCTTTTCGCCTTCGACACAATCGTGATTTCTGGGGCCGAAGAAGCAATCGAATCCGTCTGGGGCCTAACAAACCTCGAGTACGGCGTCGTGGTGTTCCCGAAACGAAGGGTGTTCGATTGGAACGCATGCAGCACCGGCTAGGGCTAAGCGATGCCGACCTCGGCCGACCAGGAATGACTCCATGAGCTCGAGCAAGCCGTTGCCGAGCGTCTTCGCGACCTCTGTCGGTGCCGAGAAGACGCGAAGGAGGACTTCATGAGTGCCCGCCATCGGCTGGGCAAACTCCTCCTACGGCGGGGATTGAGCTACGGAGGAAAGAACTGGAGCCTCAGGCACAAGCAATGGTTGAAGAGCCTCAAATTCGAGCACCCCGCTGATCGCGTCGTCTTCGACGATTACTGCCAGGCGATCGAGCTTGTCGAAGAACGACTGCGCCGCGACCAAGGAGCCATACGCCAAGCCGGTCGCTTGGCTGCGCTGCTTCCGTGGGATCGACAAGAATACGGCGCTGACGTTCGTCGCCGAGCTTCACGACTTCAGTCGGTTCGAATCGCCCCGAGCCTTGATGTCCTAACTGGGCCTCGTGCCACGCGAGCACTCATCTGGCGACCGTACGCGCCGAGCGTCCATCACGAAGACGGGCAACGGCCCGTGCGGTGCGTCTTGGTGGAGGCTGCGGGGCACTACCGGCACAAACCAGCTGTGGGCGTGGGCCTCAGGGTCCGACGAGAAGGCCAGCCCGCATCGGTCATCACGATCGCCGATCGCGCGCAATTAAGGTTGCACAAACGGTACTGGCGCCTGACCGAAGGCCGCGGAATGGTGAAAACGAAAGCGGTCACCGCAGTTGCCCGCGAGCTTGCCGGATTCATTTGGGCAGCACTACATCCGCTGGCGACAGCGACAGCAGCGTAGAACGAATCAACGGAACCAACAAACACGACGGAGGCCCCGAGGACGGAAGAACGTAGGCACGAACAGGAAGATACGCGACCTAGCCGTGCGACAGGCTCAGCTAGCGCTGCGCCGGACCCGCGACGCTAGACAGCGGCCCCTCCCGACGAAGCACGGTCATGCAAGGCTCTACTCCGGCCATGCCGGAGTAATCCGCGGATATCAGAGTGACTCGTCGTCGAAGGGCCCTTCGTTCATCCGTCCTTCGGGGCCCCTATCCACACCCGAGAGATCAGAGGGAGGCGCTCCGAAAGACCGACACGAGTATTGACAATGGGTCACCCCGTATCAGGCTAGTGTCCCGGTTGGGAAGTACGGGTCAGAATTCGTCGAGTCATCTTCGGCGAC
>CAZFIV010000053.1:0-46968 GCA_964519665.1 uncultured Myxococcales bacterium | reverse complement strand
GCGGCCTCGACGTCGCCGAGATCGACGGCGAGGTCGCCCGTGTCGCCCGGCTCCATGTCCGGCAAGGCCGGCGCGGCGGTCTCCGACACGGCCGGCGCGACCGCCGGGCCCTGCTCGGGAGCGGTGCCGCGCGGCGCGATCGCGCTTCGCAGGGCGCGCTCGATATGGGTGCGGACCCGCGGGGCGGGATCGCCGCTGATCTTCACGACCTTGCGCTCCTGGAACGCGCCGAGCCGGCCGGTCGCGAGGAGGGTGCTGCGACCCGAGGGTTGCGGAATCGTGAGGTGGATGTCCTCGGTCGCCAATCGCGGGATCTCCAGCACCTGGCCCACCTTCAGCCCCCGCAGTTCGCCGCGCGTGAGCACGTTCTTGTAGAGGACGGCGTCTACCGGGACGGGCGCTGCCGCGGCGGCGCCTCGCGGGGCGGGTGCACCCGCGCCCGGGTTCAGGCCCGCCGCCGCCTGCGGCGCGGCGCCTTCTTGTTGTGCATCGCCGTTCTTGGCGGCTTCGATGATCTGCTGAACCATGTCCATGATGCCCTGAGGGCCACCGACCGCCTCGAGGGCCTTGCCGAGCAGACCGCCCCCGCCTGCGCCGCCGAGCAGGTTCTTGAGGCCGCCTCCAGGTCCCCCTGAGAGCAGGTTCTTACCGAGCCCGCCTTTCAATAGGTTCTTGCCGAGCCCGCCTGCGAGCCCTTTTCCGATTACGCCACCCAACATATGTCAGCTCTCCTTCTTTCGACATTGGCCCGGGACCGATGCAGGTTAACCTGCAGCAGCGTTCCGAGCTCCGGATCGCGAACCGCGTAAGTGCGCACCAGCTGGGTATATCGGGGCGCTCGAGGTGGCTCCCGCTCGCCCAGGAAGGCCGAGATCGCCGATCGATAGGCGGTGTCGGCCATCGGAGTCAGCTCGAGGGCGTCATCCTCCGGGCAAGCCAGACTTCGGGCGTATTCGACGCGAGCTTCCGCTTCGACCTCGTCGAGCGCTTCGTCGAGAGCAGCCAGCAGTTCCTCGTCGTCGGGGCCATCGTCGTCGAAGCCAAAAAAGAGCTCGTCGTCGAGGGGATGAGCGGAGGCCGGTTCGGACTCACGCTCGCCCTCGGGCTCTTCGAGTTCGTCCTTCAGCTCATCGAAGCCGTCCCACGACTGCCCGTACGGATACTCCCCCCCGGGCCCATTCAGTCCGGCCGGTAACTCGGCGGGTACTTCGCGGTTCACGATCTGCCCCGGAGCAGAAAGCGTGCCGGTTCGCTACGGTTCGGCACCTGGTGGTCGCCGGTCCGGGAGGGACGCGAGCAAGGTGCACCGATCATGCTGCAGTGCTTCAATCGAGATTGCAACTTCTCTGGCGTGTTTCGCTTTTTGATTGGATGCGGAAGTGGAGGTAGGAAAAGACAGAGATGAAATTCGGAATCGACTTTGGCACGACCCGAACCGGGGTCGCGGTCCAAGAGGCCGGCAACTACCCCATCGTTACGTTCCAGGGCGCCGAGGGGCGAGCGCTCGAATGGTATCCATCGGTGGTGGCAGTCAAGGGCGAGGAGCGTCGATACGGGATCGATGCCCTGGCGTGCGAGATGCGGCCCGGTTGGTCATCTTTGCGTTCCTTCAAGCGCTTGCTCAGCCGGCCCGACGCCGCGATGACCGCCCCGATCATGGTCGGCCATGAAATGGTGCCGCTCCTCGATCTGATGACCGGCTTTCTGCAGGCCCTCCGTAAAGATCTGTCCCAGCGCGCGAATCTGCCCATCCCTCTCGACGAGGACACTCCGGTCGAAGTGAACGTTGCCGTTCCGGCCCACGCGCACTCGACCCAGCGCCTAATGACGCTCGAGGCGTTTCGACGGGCCGGCTTCATCGTCAGCGGGATGATGAATGAGCCGTCGGCGGCGGGCGTGGAATTCGCGAAGCGACATCAGAATGCCCTCACCAAGAAACGCACCCGGATTGCGGTCTACGACCTCGGCGGTGGCACGTTCGATGCTTCGGTGGTGGATCTCGGCGCCGAGTTCCACGAGGTCGTGGCCAGCGCCGGCATCAGCCAGCTCGGGGGCGACGACTTCGACAGCGTCCTGATGAGCTTGGCGCTCGACGCGGCGGGTCTCGATCCCCGCCAGCTGTCTTCGGCCTCCAGGCTCCGGCTCATGATGCACTGCCGAGCCCAGAAGGAAGGCCTGAACCCCAACTCGCACAAGGTGCTGGTGGAGATCGGACCCCATCTCGACCAAGTCGACCGGACGATCGCCGCTTTGCCGGCCGATGCCACGGTCACCCTATGGACTAAGGACTTCTACTCGGGATGCCAGCACTTGGTCGACCGGACCCTCGAGGTGACCCAGCGGGTGGTCGAGGAGGGTGGGGGCGACGACGACCTGGCCGCGGTCTACGTGGTCGGCGGGGCCTCCGCGCTGCCGATCGTCGGACGCGCCCTCCGAAACGCCTTCGGCCGACGAGTACGCCGGTCGCCGTACCCGGCCGCGTCGACCGCGATGGGGCTGGCCATGGGATTCGCGGACGACCGCACGACGGTCCGCGAGCGCCTGGCCCGCTCGTTCGGGGTCTTCAGGGAAGCGCGCGACGGAATGGAGGTCGCTTTCGACCCGATCTTCGACGGCCGCACGAAGGTGCCCGAGGCTGAGACCGAGCGCTTCGAGGAGATCCGAACCTATCGACCGGTCCATAATATTGGCCATTTTCGATATGTTGAATGTGGCTGGCTCGACAACCAGGGTAGCCCCGATGGAGACATCACCCCGTTCGCCGACCTGCTGATCCCGTTCGATCCCGCCTTGCGGAACCGCAAACCCGATGAGCTCGCCCAGCAGCCCATCGAGCGATACGAAGGAAGCGATGGTCCGTTGATCGAAGAGCGTTACTCGGTCGATGGCCACGGCGTGATCGATGTCACCATTACCGACGTGGAATCCGGTTACCAGACCCGGCATCGCATGAAGCGGGGCGAGGAACCGGCATCGATCGTGGTGGAGAAACCGGCGCCGGTCGTCGAAGAGGAACCGGAACCGGTCGTCGAAGAGGAACCGGCGCCGGTCGTAGAGTCGACGGCCCCGATCGTAGCGAAGAAGAAAGCGAAGACGAAGGCTTCTCGCCGGCAGGGCCGGCGCCGGGGCGCTTGACCGGCGGGCGTGGCTTCTTCGGTGGGCGCGCTCAAGGTCCCTTGATTCGGCCAGCGCGCGACCGAGGGCTCGCTCGGGTTCGAGGCCGCGGGCGAGCCCTCAAACGTCCGCTACAATAAATGGAGCGCTCGTGTAGCAGACGATCGCTTCTTCGTCCTCGTCGGCGAGGACGAACCAGCGAATGCCGTCGCTGTCTTCGAAGCTCCACGGATAGAGGGTTAGGCCATCGTTCGTTCGAAGGGTCGCCACCGCGTCTTCGATGAGTTCGATGCCCTCGGGTAGGTCATCGCTTCGCTTGCGCAGCTTCGAGAGCTTTCCGTCGAGCTGCTCAGCCAGCACGTCGGACGAAATCGCATCGCCGGGCGTGCCGATGGGTTCGACTTCGTCCTCTTCCAGAAGCTCCAGGAGCTGGGAGGCCGCCTGGCCCATCGTGTCGGAAACCGCGCTATCGATGAACCGGCTTAGGCATTCTTGGATGTCCATGTTGAGAACCTGCACCGCGTTTGACGGATTCACTTTTTACGAGTCCTTTCGCTGCCCGCAGTGCATCGCACGCGGAGTGCCGGTACCAGACGTCGCCCTGTGCCCGGTCATATGTGTACCTTTATGGCCCACATTACCCTTCACGGAGACGGAGGGATTCGAACCCCCGATACGGTTGCCCGTATACTTGATTTCGAATCAAGCGCCTTCAGCCGGACTCGGCCACGTCTCCTCGAGAATAGCAGGCGGTTAAGTTCAGGTGGCGGTAGAGGTCAAGAGCCTTTCGGGGTGGGACGAACGATTCGCATATCGGCCGACAAAAACGAGTCTATCGACTCGGTCGACCGGCTTATGGGCCAGCTGGTCGGCGAGCACGGTCGATCGACGCCCCGAGTGCCGGGCACCGCTGTAGGGCAGGTCGACGGCCTTCTCGTTCAGTTAGCGTTGCGCGGCCGGGATGGTCGCCGCCAGCTCAGGGTTTGGCTTCAAGGTGAGCCGCGAGCCGCGCCCCTGCGGGTCGAGCCGAGCCGGCCGTGGCCGCGCCCGCGGCGCTGGGGCCGCGTATTGACCGGGGACCTCCGGTTCGACGGTCGAGTGCTGGTCTCGGGGCCGCCGGACCTCGTGGCTGCCGTTTTCGGCCATCAAACACGGTCCGCGGTCCTCGAGTGGATCGAAGCCGGAGGAACGGCTCTGAGCACCGGGCCCGGCGGACTGGTGGCATTGATCGCGGTCGAAGTCCCCATGACACCGGCGATCGAGTCTTTGCTGGTCGTCAGAGTTCGGGGCTTGCTCGCCGCCTGGCCGCTGTGGGCGCCGGTGGCCGACCTATACGCCCGGTGGACCTCGTTCGCGCTGACCGACACCGACCGACGGGTCCGGGCCCTCAACGCCCGCCACTACCTCAAGTCGACTCGGCTCGGCCCCGAGGACGCCGTTCGGTTGGATGCTTTGGCTCGCGGTTCGGCCATACCGGGTTCGCTTCGTGAGGAAGCGGCCATGCTCCTGGCTCGGATCGATGGAAGTCGAGACGCGCTCGCGAAGCTGCTGTTCGCCGACCATCCGGGCGTCGTCCTGGTTGCGGCGCACGGCCTACTACAGGTCTGCCCGGACGCGGCGGGTGCGGTCGGAGCCGCCTTGGGACGTGTCGACGACACCACGGCGGTGATTTTGGCCGAACGACTGGCCCAACTGGGTCACCCCGACGCGACCTCGGGGTTGATCGGGCTCACTGCGCGGGTCACCGAGCAGGTGAGGGTCGCGGGCCTGTCGGCCTTGGGGCGGGTTGGCCGACCGGCGGTGGCGCCGCTCTTGGCGGATCTCGCGGGACGCCTCCAGCCCGGTCCGGAGCATCGCGCCGCCCGCGCGGCCCTTCAGATGTTGCGGGTTAGGTTTCCCGATGACCCTTGGAGCGGGCAGGGCGCCGTGTCGCTGGCTGAAAAGCCCTCCGGCGAGGTGTCCTTGCTTGACCCGGCCGGTCGATCTCCCGACCAGTAAACTCGACTGAGTCTGGCTGGTCCGCGCCGTCCGAAAAGCAACGCAAAAGCAACGCAAAGGCAACGGAAACGCAACGGCTGGCGACGGCCTAGGGGACGATGTTCTCGACCTGCAGAAGGTAGTCGAGCGCGTCTTCGAGGGTGGCTCGGGCCTGCCCGGTAGAGCGCTCAAGAGCCGAGTGCAGGGCCGCGTCGTCTTCGCTGCGGTGCTCGCACTCTCGGCAATACGACTCGAAGGCCATCAGACTGGAGATCAAGGTCGCGAGGTGCTGAGGGCACTCGCAATGCACGACCCGCGACTGGGCGGCGATGCGGGCGATGGTGGCCGGGTCGAAGCGCGCCGGGGGCGGGCGTTGATCGACCGATTCGATGAACCGCTGCGCCTGCTGACCAGGCGGAGGGTTGTCGCTCCGCTCGAGGGCCAACCGAAGAGCGAGCTGAAGCTGCGTGGGGGTCAGCGGGCCCTTGATCGGGGTGATGCGCTCCGATTCCAAGGACCGCAGCGCGGCTTCGCTGCCAAACTGGTAAACCACGAGGGCGTGGCGGGTACCCAAGCCCCGGACAACCCGGTTGAGCTCGTCGGCGGTCTCCACGTGGATCGACGGCTGTTCGAGCACGACGAGGTCGGGCCGAAAGCGCGCCAGTTCTGCCTCTTCGCGCCAGCTGGGTCGGGTGCCGACGAGCTGAACGCCATCGATGGCGGTCAGGGCCAGCCTCATGGCGACGGCGACGCTTTCCCCGGCGACCACGATCCTCGTGCGACCGAAGTTTTGCTCAGGGCTATTCCGGTTGGTAAGGCCCGAAGACTCATTCCGGACCGCTTCAACGCCCATCGCGGTCGCATCAGCGCTCGAAGCCCCGCGGGCTGCATCGACGTAAAGCTCGGTCGGTGGCTCGTCGACGGCTCTTCCCGAGGACCTGCCACTGTCGGTCGCGATTTCCGCCGTGGATCCTGCTCCTGGGAGAGGTGACCCGTTGACGTAGTTGGGCAGCTCGACGTCCAGCGGGTGCTGCAGAGGCTCGGGGAGCGCGATTCCGTGTGCGCGTAGCCGCTGCTTGAGCTGGTCGAGACTGAGGTTCGCGAGACCACTGATGGTCTCGCCGTTTTCGATCAACGACTTGATCACCCTGAGGCGCTCGACGTCGCGATGAGAATACAAACGAAACCCACCCTCGGAGCGGCCGGGCTCGACGACCCCGTAGCGCCGTTCCCAGACGCGGATGGTCCCGGTGGGAATCGAAGTGAGTCGGGAGACGGCACCGATCCGGTAAATATGAGGGTCGGGTTGGTTATCGGATCCCATCGATGCCTCTCACGACGTTATTAACGCGAAGCGCCCCTATCGCAAGCAACGCGGCCGGACTGAAACGTTGAAGCGCCACACGCCTCTGAGCGCTTGAAGAAGGGCGGGCTCACATCGCGATCGACGTGCGGTGGCGCCGTCCGACCGCCCCGTGAGCACGCTCGTCCTCAACCCGAGGTTGGGTTCCCGACGTGGGTCGAAGCACTGGGCGCGGGTATCCAGCGGCGGCGAAGACCCTTGCCCTGAGCATGCGCGCGAGTGCGAAGCGACGAACCGAGGACTCAACGGTCCGGCGTGTGGTGGGCCGGCCGGTACAGTCGCAGGTTCAGTCGGTACTCGGGGGCAACGCTCGCCGTGCCGGCGGACGCGACGCCTGTCGATCGAGGAGGTTGCGGAGGACCAGCCACACCATGCTGGGACTCTCGGCCATCCGGCGGCGCAAGTACGCTGTCGCATCCGACCAGCTCAGCGCGAACGGAACATACAGTCGAACCGGAAGCCGGCATCCGAAGTCTCCGTCGATCAGACGCGTTTGTAGGTGGGCTTTCGGAACGCCGAGCAGCATCTGGACCTCGCAGTGCTCGGGGTACTGGGGTGCGAGCTCCCGGGCGAACTTTTCGATGTAAGCGTCGTCGTGGGTGGCGAACTCGACCTTGACCCCTCGGGCGAGCAACCGCTCGCCGAAAGTCAGCATGCGCTCTTTCATTTCGCGCTTGCTGGTGGTCGCGACCGTCCGGGGTTCGGGATAGATGCCGATGACCAGCCGGACTCTCATTCCAGCCGGAATACGCTCCAGATCGGCCTCGGTTCGGTTCAACCGGGTTTGAACGACGGTACCGACGTCGTAACCTTGCTCGAAGTATCCGACCGACCGTTCGAGGGTGACGTCGGTCCACCCGCGGTGCTCCATGTCGATGGTCAGGGCTACCGACTTCTCTCGGGCGAGGTCGACGATATGGTCGATTTCGTCGAAAGCCGCTTCCGGGCCGCCGGTCGTAAAAGCTGATGGCTTGAGGCTCACCGTCGGGCGGAATCCAGAATCCTTGAATCGGGCGTCGCTGGCGATCCGCCGGATCAGATCGCTGTAGACCTTCTTGCTCTGCTGAACCTGTTCGTCGGAGGTCACGTCCTCTCCGAGGAGGTCGAGCGTGGTGTAAAGTCCGCTTTCGAGGTTGAGGGCGGCGGACTTGAGGGCCGAAGCGGTGTCTCCACCGGCGACATAGGGGCGGGCGAAGAAGCGGACCAATGGTCCGGGGACCAGCTGCGCGAACATGTCCGCGGAGGCTAGTGCCAGCGATCCGAATAGTACAGTTCAGGGTTCCTCAGTGAGGGCAACGGTTCGCCCCGACAGGGTCGAGAGGCGTTCGGCCTACACCGCCAGGGCAGGGCGCCCGAACCGGGCGCTGATGTGTCGCCGATCGGCCCGGAGGGTCATGCCGCTCATCCACTGATCCACCAAGCGGGCGAGGCGGTCGACGAGCTCATCGCCGTCTCGATATCGGTGGTCGACCGGGAATACCTCGGGATAAACCAGCCGGTCCGGAACCAAGGGGAACGCGCCGAAGTGGCTGGCCTCGACCATGGCGATGCCGAAGAACTCATGCGCGGCCGACAGGTAGCCGAGACCCTTGCTGCACAGGAGCAGGTCGTCGGTCTCGCTCAGCGAGCCCTCGCCTGCGACGACGCGGAGACGCTTCAGACGATCGGCGATGGTTTCAGCGCCGGGCACATCGAGACGTTCTTTCGCAAGTGGCTCCGCCGATTGCCTGCCGCACCCCTTCACGGCCGAGGACCGCAAGGCGGATTTCAGGTACGAGCTGTCGATCAGGGTCGAATCGCTAGATCCACGGTGACCCTTTGACGCCGGGCCCGATGCGCGTCCTTCGGTCCCGCCGAGCTCGGCCCGACAGCGACGCTTCATCGACCCGCCTGGTTCGCAGGACCGATTGCAATGGAGGCGATCGAGTTGCTCAGCTAGAAGAGCCGGTCGGTTCGTGTGCGTCGCATCCCCGCCCCTTGCGGCCCACCGCGAGCAGAAAGCTGAGTCAGAATGAGAGTTTTTCCCGGACGGGGAGGGCTTTTCTGACCGATCGATATCGACCCGCTCTCTTTTGGGATCCCGCCGTCGATTCGAATGTCGATGGAAGTGCAGGAGTTGAGCCTGCTGCTCGTGGAACCGTCTTACGTTCAACGGCGCATCATAAGCGGGCAGCTCGAGAACATCGGCGTGCGGCACCTGACGACGGTTTCTTCTTCGGTCGAAGCCTATGTTGCGTTGCGGACCCACGAGCCTCACGTCGTGTTGAGTGCGATGCACCTGTCGGACACGACGGGCGCGGACATGTTGATGGCCATCCGCGGCATGGAAAGCCACGCTGACCTGCCCTTCATCCTCGTTTCGAGCGAACGCAACGAACAGTATCTCGAGCCGGTAAAGCAAGGCGGGGTCACTGCGATCATCAAGAAGCCCTGCAACGAACGAGACCTCTACCGAGCATTGCAACGGACCTTGGATCTCATCGGACCGCGCACCATCGACGTCAAGCCACAGGTGCTGACCAGCTTGCAGATCCTGGTCGTCGATGACAGTCGAGCCGCCCGTCGGTTCGTGATTCGAGTTTTGTCGAACCTGGGTCTGCAGCACTTTACCGAGGCCGAGGATGGATTGGCCGCGGTAGCGGCGCTTCAACGCTCACCCTTCGACTTAGTGGTGACCGACTACAATATGCCGAGGCTCGATGGACAAGGCTTGCTTCGCTACATTCGCAACGAGTCTTGTCAACGACAACTACCCGTCCTGATGGTGACGAGTGAGTCCTGTGAAGCGCGGTTGGGCGCCGTTAGTCAGCTGGGGGTAAACGCATTGTGCGACAAACCGTTCGAGACGGAGGTGGTTCGGAGCCTGCTCGCGGGCATCGTGGACGGCGTCGGCGCGAGCTGACCACCTTTCGCAGGGTTGCACCCACTGAGCAAACAGCATACCTTTTGGGCAGGACAGCTAGGAAAGACGCAGATGGTCCAGCCCCCCAACACGCCGCCTCCCTATCCTCCTCACACCTCCGCGCCGTATCCGCAGTATCCGAACCCCTACCAAACGCCGGCGATGATGCATCAGCCGCCGCCGATGATGAGCCAGCCTCCGCCGCCGACCCATCTGACGTCGGCCATCCTCAGCTTTCTCTTCTGCTGTTGGCCCGCGGGGCTGGTGGCGATCATCTACGCGAGCCAGGTCAACAGCAAATGGCAGATGGGCGACTACTACGGCGCCATGACCGCGTCGTCGAACGCGCGGATGTGGTCGAACATCAGCATCGGGACGATGCTGGTGGTCTTCGCGGTCGTCATTTTGGCCGCGATCGCTGATGGGGCCTGAGGCCGCCCCAGGCCCCCCGCCGAGGTGTCGCCCCAGCCCCACCCCCGCCCGAGATCAATGACTCGTCGAGGAGACGTGCTCCGGCGGACTCCGTGGCTCCGGGTTGCGCTGTGGGTCGGCGCGCTCGCGGCCCTGATGGCAGTGGCTTACTTGGTCGACCCGTACGACCCGGCTCACGCTGCCATTCTTCCCCGGTGCCTCTTTTACTCGACCACTGGGCTTCACTGCCCAGGCTGCGGCGTTACCCGAGCGCTGCACGACCTGGTGCACGGGCGCTGGCTGCTGGCCCTTTCGAACAACGTCCTTTTGGTGCTCGTCGGTCTTCCGTTGGTCGTCTATAACCTAGGGTCGACCATCGCCCAGATCTGCCGTGGGCCAAGCGCCAACGACCGGTGCGCAATCCAAAGTAGACCGAAGGTGAGCCGAGCGTTGATCATAACGCTCTATCTGATGGTGGTGGCCTTCTGGATTCTTCGCAACGTGCCCTACGAGCCGTTAGCGTGGCTCGCGCCGATCACCTCACCGTAGGGCGGGCTTCGGACCGGTGCCTACCAGTTGGTGATGTCGTCGTCGGTGGCGGTGACGCCATCCGGACCGCGTGACCACAGGTCGAACCGGTTCGGATGGTGGACTCCGGGCGAGCGATACTCGTACTCTTGGTTCCACGGGTCAGTCGGGATGAGGTCCATGATCGGGCGTCGCGAGCCCTCGGGATTGGCCAGCACCTCGAGCCCTTCGTCGGTCGACGGAAACTGGCCAGTCTTGATTTTGTAGAGCTCGAGGGCGTTCGTCAGCTCTCGGACCTGTAGCTGGGCGGTGTCGTTCATCGCATCACTCAACTGCGACTGCACGGCGACGGCCGCGCCAAACATGAACAGAACGACGAACCCGATGGTGAGGAGGCTGCCGACCAGGTTGACGTACCCGAGCACCAGGCCCGCAACGGCGCTGCCGCCACCCTGCTGATATGGGTTGGTCTTGATTTCGCCTCGGGCCATGTGCCCGAGGACGATCGCCGCCACTGCGGCGACCAGCGGAAAGGCTACGAAAGACAGGATGCCGAGCACGAGGCTGGCGGTTGCTTTGGAGTTCGTCGGCGGCGGGTGCATACCTGGCGTTTGCCACAGAACGGGAACGAAGCCTATGGAACGAGAGCGGTTATCGTCGCTCGATGGTGAGGTCGCCGCTGCCGGCGCGCATGGTGATCTGCACGTCGGGCTTATCTACGATCGGAAAGTCATTTTTCAGGTCGCCGCTGCCAGCGCGGAGCCGGGCCCGGACGCGCGCCGCGGACGGGAGCGCGACGGTGGCGTCTCCGCTTCCGGTCCGGATGTCGATCACTTTGCCGGTCGGGATGCGCGCGTAGGTCAGCTCGATGTCGCCGCTGCCGGTCCTGACTCGCGCCGGACCCGTGAGGCCTTCGACCTTGATGAATCCGGTACCGGCGCGCGCCTGGAGGTCGGTCACCTCTCCTTGGATTGTGGCCTTACCGCTGCCGAGCCGCAGCTCGACGCGGCCGATCGTGTCGTCGACATCGACGCGGCTGGATCCGGCGGTAATCTCGATGTCGAACCGCTCGGGCACCGTGATCTCGAAATTTACCTTGCATCCGTCGTTGCTGCCCTTCTTCTGGGAGCGGGCTGCGACCATCAAATGCTCGCCTCTCGGCTCGATGGTCAAGACGCAGTGGGCTTCGAACTCCTCCTTGTCGACCGCGACGATCGCCTGCCCCTGGTCTTTCGTGCCCCGGACGACGACCGCGCCGGAGGTGTTGATGACTCGAAGCGATCGGAGCTGAGAAGCGTCGAGTGACTGCTGTTGGAGGTCAAACGGCGCTGCGGTCACAGCGATGAAGACGCTCAGGGCAAGGGTCGTGTCCATTGTTCGGAACATATCGACGGACTCGCACCGGCGCCACTGCCATCAGAAGGCTGCGTTTCGTGCCGTTTTGGGCATGCGGGGCCCACGGTCGACGGTGCATCGTGACGGTGACCGAAGACCCAACCGCGCTCGGCAACCGAGGGCTCCGCATCCCGTCGACGCAACCGTCGGACGCGGTGTCCGACGTCTCGGCAGACCGGCCTCGAGGTCGTGGCGGAGCGAAGAGCGTCCCTTGCCGACGAGGTTCTCGAGGGCGGCCTCGGCCGCTGAGCGCCAACCGGGGCGCCGCCACATCACCGTTCGTTGCCGTCCTTTACAAAAAGACGGGCAGAAAACGATTGAACCCTCGATTTTAATGAGTAAGGACTCACTCACATGGCGCGTCCAGTGAGCATCTCGAACGACCGGATTCTCGAGGCGGCGCGAGAGGTGTTCCTTCGGGAAGGTTATGGGGCTTCCACTTCAGTGATTGCCCGTGCTGCCGACGTTTCCGAGGGCAGCCTGTTCAAGCGCTTTGGGTCGAAAGATGATCTGTTCCACGCGGCCCTCAAGATCCCTCGGCTCGATCTCGCTGCCCTGCTGCAAGCGAGGGTCGGGACGGGCGACGTGCGCACCAACCTCGAGGTCGCCGCTCTGAGCTTGATGGCCTTCTTCCAGCGGCTCATGCCGACGGTCATGACGTTGTGGCGCAAGCATGCGCCCGACATGAAGGCCCTGTGGCGGGGCCAAGAAGACCCGCAACCGCTCCGTATCCTTCGCGACCTCGCGGAGTATATCGAAGCGGAGGTGAAGCTGGGACGAATGGGCCCGGCGGATCCGTGGGTGTTGGCCCGCGTCCTGGTTGGGTCAACCCATCACTACGCCTTTTTGGACCAAGTCGGCCTGCAGGAACCGACGCCGCCCGAGGACTACGCGCGGCGCTTGGTCAACACGTTATGGCGCGGCGTTGCGCCGTCGGAGGATTCGTGAGTCGAAGCGCGCGCGTTGGGCTGATCGCCTTGTTGATCACATCGTGGGGGTGCGGCTCGTGGCTGCATTCGGTCGAGGAGGCTCCTTCGCCGCCCGTGACGGTGGCCGACCAGTTTCGTCACCAGCTCGGCATCGCGACCAGCAGCGTGGGCCATGGCCGATGGTGGACCACGTTCGATGACGGCGGCCTCGAGACGGTCATGAAGGCCGCCTTTGCAGAAAACCTCGACCTTCGCCGGGCGGTCGCGCGGCTCGAACAGGCGAAGGCCGTTCGGCAGGGCGCCAACTCGGCTTGGTATCCGCAGGTCGACGCGTCGGGCAGCGTGAGTCGAAATCAGGACGTCTTCCCTTTCGGTTCGTTCCTGAACACCCAGTACTCGCTGTCCGGGGTGGCGTCCTATGAGATCGATTTTTGGGGACGGATCGACTTCACCACCACTGCCGCGGCGCTGGAGTTCGAGGCCACGGAGTATGATCTGGAAACGGTGGCCATGTCGGTGTCCGCGCAGGTCGCCGAGACATGGTTTCAGCTAATCGAGCAGCGAGCCATCCTGGCGCTGCTCGACCATCAGATCGAGACCAACCGGACCTATCTCGAGCTCGTCGAGCTTCGGTATGGCCAAGGGCAGGCGAACAGTCTCGACGTACTTCAGCAGCGCCAGCAGCTGGCCGGCTCCATCGCTCAGCGCCCGCTGGTCGAAGCGCAGGTCGCTGTCCTCGAGCATCGGCTCGCCGTTCTGTTGGCGCGATCGCCGAGTCAGCCGGCCCTTCCCAAGACCGCGAGGCTTCCGACGCTCTCGCCTCCGCCCGACGTCGGCGTACCGTCTCGCCTGGTTCAGCAGCGACCCGACGTTCGTGCCGCGCAGGCCCGCGTCGTGGCCGCCGATAATCGGATCGGGGCCGCGATCGCCGACCAGTTCCCGACCATTCGGCTGTCGGCCACCGGCGGCTGGCGGGGGTTCGATGATCTCAGCGACTTCTTCCAGAACTACTTCTGGAACCTAACGGCAGGCCTCACCGCGCCGCTATTCGATGGACTTCGGCGGCGGGCCGAGGTCGATCGAACCAAGGCCGTCCTCAAAGACCAGATGCTGGCCTACGCGCAGGTTGTCTTGACCGCTTTTCAAGAGGTCGAGGACGCGCTCGTACAGGAGCAGAAGCAGCGGGCCCGGGTCAGAGCGCTCGACGAGCAGGTCGACGTCGCCCGGCAGACCCTCGTCCAAGCCCGCTTGCGCTATGCGAATGGGCTTAGCGACTATCTTCCGGTCTTGACGGCGCTGACCGGGCTCCAGCAGCTCGAGCAGTCCCAGGTGTCCGCCCAGCGGAACCTCCTTTCGTTTCGTATTCAGCTATACCGCGCGCTCGGGGGCGATTGGCCCGCGGAGATCGTGTCTGAAGTGGCCACCGCCGAAGGTGGCGAGGAGCACCAATGAACAAGCCATTGGCCATCGTTCTCCCGATTGTGGTGCTGGCTGGGGGCTTCGCCCTGGCCGGCTGGTTTATCACGACGGCGCCGGAGACGCCGAAGGCCGCAGCCACGCGCGAGGTCACCCTCGTCGACGTGGTGGTCGCCGAACAGACGACCGCGACCGTCGACGTCGAAGGGATGGGCAACGTCGTCGCGGCCCGAGTCGTTCAGCTGAAGTCCGAGGTTGTCGGCCGCGTGGTCTGGGTCAATCCCAATCTCGTGCAAGGGGGGCGGGTCGAGAAAGGCGAGCTGTTGTTCCGGATCGACGACCGCGACTACAAGCTGGCCGTCGACCAGCAGACCTCGGCCTTGCAGCGGGCCCGCTTCGAACTCGCGCAGGAGCGCGGTCGAGTGCGGGTCGCCGAGCGGGAGTGGAAGGTGATGGGCGATTCAGCCCCGTCGACCCCCGAGGGTAAGGCGCTCGCGCTACGACTGCCGCAATTGAAATCGGCGCAAGCGGCGTTGGCGTCGGCCGAAAGCGGTCTCGAGCTCGCAAAGCTGAACGTGGAGCGCACTCGGGTCCGGGCGTCGTTCGCAGCGTTCGTGCAATCGGAGCAGATCGAGATCGGGCAGCTCGTCGACCGTCAGACCGTGCTGGCGACGCTGGTTGGCACCGATGAGTTCTGGGTGCAGGCGAGCATTCCCGTCGCTGACCTTCGCTGGATCGTGCAGGCCGACGCCGAGGGTGAGGGCGGTTCGACGGCCACGATTCGGCAGCGGTTGGCCGGCGGTGACCCGCTGACGGTCGAAGGTCAGCTCGTGCGGCTCGCGGGCGACCTCGACCCTCGCGGTCGAATGGCGCGGGTGATCATTTCGGTCAAGAACCCCATGGACGTCGGCGACGGAAAGGCGCCCCTGCTCCTCGGGGCCTACGTCGAAGCGGACATTCACGGTCTGACGCTCGAGAGCATCATCGCGCTACCCCGCCGAGCGGTCCGCGCCGACGACCGGGTCTGGATCATGCAGCCCGATGGTACACTCGGATTTCGTCGGGCGAGGGTCGTACATCGCGGGCGCGACCAGGTGTTCATCGACGGCGGTGTGCTTCCCGGTGACCAGGTCGTGGTTTCTCGGATCTCCAGTCCGGTTCGCGGCATGCCGCTTCGCGTGCCCGACGCACCCGAGGCGAATGAGAATTCGTCGTCTCCGGAGGCCCTGGAAGCGCTCCCATCCATGAGTGACGGCAAGACAGAGAGAGGCGGGCAATGAGCGATCAATCGAGTTCGATCGAAACCACGGGGCCGATCTCGTGGATGGCTCGCAACCGGGTGGCCGCCAACCTGCTGATGGCGGTGTTGATCGCCGGCGGTCTGTCCGCGTGGCTCAACGTCAAGCAAGAGGTGTTTCCGGAGTTCGACCTCGACGTGGTCACGGTCGGCGTACCCTACCCCGGTGCGAGCCCCGCCGAAGTGGAACAGGGCATCATCCTGGCTATCGAAGAGGAAGTGCGGTCGCTCGACGGCATCAAGAAGGTCACCTCGACCGCGGTGGAGGGCTCGGCGGCGGTATTTGTCGAGCTCGAGCTGGGCACCGACCGAGCGAAAGCGCTTCAGGACGTGAAGAGCGCGGTCGACCAGATCACGTCGTTTCCGGAAGAAGCCGAAGAGCCGGTCATCTCGCTGTTGTCGAATCGTAAGCAGGTCATCCAGCTGATCTTGTACGGCGATGCGAGCGAGGAAGCGATGCGGCAGCTGGCCGAGGAAGCCCGGACGGCCCTTCTACTGAACCCGAACATCACGTTCGTGGAGTTGAGCGGGATTCGGAACCGGGAGATCGCCATCGAGATCCCGGAGGCCACCCTCCGCAAATACGAGCTGACCCTTGACCAGGTCGCGCAGGCGGTGTCGGCGCTGGCCGTCGAGCTGCCGGGTGGAGGTATCAAGACCCGCGGGGGCGAGATTCTGTTGCGGACCGCTGACCGCCGAGACCTAGGGCCAGAGTTCGAAGACCTGGCCATCGTGACGGCGGAGGACGGCTCGTCCGTCACCCTCAAACAGCTCGCCACCATCACCGACGGGTTCGAAGACAACGACCAGCTGTCGACGTTCAACGGCGATCGAGCGGTTCAGCTCAACGTGTTCCGCAGCGGCGCGGAGACCCCGCTGCAAGTTGCCAGCGCGGTGAGGGGGGTAGCCGAGGATCTGAAGGGCAAGTTGCCGGAGGCGATCGGAGTGGCGATCCTCAACGACCGTTCGGTCATGTATCAGGATCGCCTGGAGCTGCTGCTACGCAACGGCTTTTACGGCCTGGTACTGGTCTTGATCATCTTGGGCCTGTTCCTCGATGCCCGCCTCTCGTTCTGGGTGACCCTCGGCATCCCGATTTCGTTCCTGGGCTCGATCATGCTGATGCCCGCGATGGACGTTTCGGTGAATATGATCTCGTTGTTCGCTTTCATCATCACCCTAGGCATCGTGGTCGACGACGCCATCGTGGTCGGTGAGAATATCTACGAGATGCGGCAACGCGGCCTGCCACCCTTAGAGGCCGCCATCAAGGGGGCCCGAATGATCGCGATGCCGGTGATCTTCTCGGTGCTGACGACCGTCGCTGCGTTCATGCCGTTGTTCTTGGTGCCCGGAGCTTCCGGGAAGTTCTTCCGGGTGTTGCCGGCGATCGTCATCTGCGTCCTGTTGATTTCTCTGGTGGAGTCACTTCTGATCCTGCCCGCTCACCTGAGTCACGGCAATCAGCCTTGGGGAGGCATCCTGGGCCGCGGCCTCAACTCCGTCACCGCCCTCATCGAGTATCCGGGGCGGCGGTTCAGCGCGTGGCTGATGTGGTTCATCAGTGTCCCGTATGCGTCGGTGCTGCGAGGGGCGATCAAGTATCGACTGCTGACTTTGTGCGTGGGGGTCGCGGTCTTGGCGGCGACCTTCGGTTTCATGCGAAGTGGTCGGCTCAACTTTTCTTTCTTGCCCAAAGTCGAGACCGACTCGGTGGCCGCCAAGGCGACGCTCCCCTTCGGCGTGGCCATCGAAGATACGCGCGCGGTGCAGGCCCGCATGCAGCAGGCCGCCGAAGAAGTTCTCGCCGAGTCGGGCGAAGAAAACATCGCTTTGGGCCTTTATACGCAGATCGGCTCATCCTTGAACACCGACATGGGACCAAGTCTTCAGTTGGGAGTCGGTGGCGGAACCCACCTGGCCAATGCCCAGGTGTTTTTGGTTCCGAGTGACGAACGAGAGATCACCGCCGGCGAGTTCGCTCGCCGATGGCGCGAAAAATTGTCGGACGTCGTCGGTCTTGAATCCCTGGCCTTCCGCTATTCGACGGGCCCGAGCGCGGGTGCATCGATCGAAATCCAGCTTATCCACGACGACCTCGACCAGCTGGAGGCGGCAGCGAGCGAATTGGCGGAGAGCCTGAAGAACTACGCCGGCGTCAAGGATATCGACGACGGTTTTTCGGGTGGCAAGCCGCAACTTAACTTCCGGCTCACCCCCGAAGGCCGAAGCCTCGGCTTGACCGCGCTCGAAATCGGTCGGCAGGTCCGGTCGGCGTTCTACGGCGCGGAGGCGTTGCGCCAGCAGCGGGGCCGCGATGAAGTCAAGGTCTTGGTTCGGCTTCCCAAGACGGAGCGTGAGTCCCGGTACGCGATCGAGTCTCTGTTGATTCAGCTTCCGAACGGGGGCCAGGTGCCGCTCAACCAGGTGGCTACGGTGGAGGAAGGCACGTCGTACACCGACATCCAGCGCGCCGATGGCCGGCGCAAAGTCTCGGTGACCGCCGACGTCGTACCAGGGGTAGCCAATCCGAATAAAGTTCTGGCCGCGGTGACCGAAGAAGTGCTGCCCGACGTACTCCGACGGTATCCGGGCTTGTCGTACTCTTTCGAAGGGAATCGAGCGCGCAGCGACGAGTCGCTGGACGCCTTGCTGAGCGGTGCCTTGCTCGCACTGTTCGTGATCTACGCGCTCCTCGCCATCCCGTTCAAGAGTTACGTCCAACCGGCCGTTGTCATGAGCGCGATTCCCTTCGGCATCGTAGGGGCGGTTTACGGCCACCTTATCATGGGGTACGAGACCAGTCTGATCTCGTACTTCGGAGTCATCGCGGTCTCGGGTATCGTAGTGAATGACTCGCTGGTTCTGGTGCACGCGGCGAATCAACGCCGGTCGGAGGGCCACGAGATCTTCGAGGCGATCCAGTGGGCCGGGCAGCGTCGGTTCCGTCCGATTATTCTGACGTCACTCACCACCTTCTTCGGGTTGATGCCGATGATTCTCGAGACGTCGGTGCAGGCTCGATTCCTGGTGCCGATGGCGATCAGCCTGGCGTTCGGGGTTCTGTTCGCGACCTTCGTGATTCTGCTATTCGTGCCGGCGCTGTACTTGATCATCGACGATTTAACTCGCTTCTTTGGCGCGATAACGGCCGTGTGGTTCGGGGGCCAACAAGACCGTCGAAACGAAATCTCGACGACGGCTGACCGTGTAGTGTTCGACCCAGCGCTGCGCGCCGACGCCTCGTTGGAGCTCTCTTCGGCATCGAAGACGCCAGGCGCAACACCGAGCCCCTGAGAGTGATCGGCCGCTCCGAGATAGGCCGTCAGCTGTCCGGTGTCGTCTCTTGGCGAGTCTTCGCTAAAGAGGAGCGTCCGAAGTGCGGCCGGTACGGGGTGGCAGGAGCAGGTTCGCGACCAGGAGCCCGGCCACCAGCGAGACGGCCACGAAGGCGGTGTTGAACAAACCGGAGACCCCCACGTCGGGGTTGTGGGCCAGCAGGTTGTTGACGGACTCGAAACCCAGGCTGCCCGGCACCAGAACCAGAAGGCCCGGCACCACCAGAACCAGAGCCGGGCGGTTGAACCAGCGCGAGTATCCGTTGCCGACGAGCGTGACGCACAGGGCTCCGACCGACGCGCCGAGCTCGGGTGACAATACGAAGCTCCCCAGCCGAGCGCCCCCAACCGCGATGCTGGTCACCAAGAGGATGCCGGGAAAGAGTCGGGCGGGTGCCTGAAACAGGGCGGTCAGAGCCACCGCGATGACCGCCAGGGCGATCAGCTCGGTATATCCGGGCAAGGCTTCGGGTTTGTGGGTCACGAGCGTCGTGCCGAGGCCGTTTCGGACCAGCTGCTGAGCGAGTGCGACGCCGACGGCAATCTGCAGAAAGGTCATCCCGGCCCAGGTCAGTCGCGCCGCGCCCGACACCAGATTGGTGGTCGCGAGCTCCGACGCGGCGGTGGTCAGCGTGAGGCCCGGGACGAGAACGATGAGGCCCGCGAGAACGACCAGGTAAGGCGAGACCTCGATGCCGAGCCGCTGCAGGCTGGCTACCCACATCGTGACGGAGAACGCCGCCAGCACCTCGAACAATCGAACCGCCCCCGTCGAGCGGGGCAGAACCACGGCGAGGAGACCCGCGACCGAACCAGCCCCGAGCGCCGACAGGACCTCGGTGAGACCGCCGCCGGCCAGGCGACATGCGCCGGCCGCAACCAGTACGAACGAGACCACCACGACAGGGCTCGAGTGCAGCGGTGGACGTTCGTCGACCGCCCGAACCTGACGAAGCCCGTCTTCGGGCGTGAGTTGACCGTGCGCGACCTCGTCGGCGATCCGGTCGAGGTCCAGGATCTTGGATAGATTGACGTTGCCGGGATGGATCCGCACCAGCCGGACCGACTGGGCCGGCAGGGGCCCAAACCCGGCGGTGAGCGAAGTCGGTGTCGAGAAGAACTGCGCCTCGATGCCGACCCGCTCCGCGACTTCGCTCATCCGGGCTTCGAGACGATGGGCCGGAATACCCCATCGCTGCAGGGCCCCCCCGAGCGCCATCATGAAGGCCTCCAGGATCTGACGGTCCGACGAGGTCACGTGGCGGGTGTCGCCAATGTGGTCCGAAAAAGCCAGTGACTTGCCTGGAGCCGACAGAGGCGGCCGATCGCAGCCGATTCGGAAGGTCTCGGACGCGGGACGGCTTCACCCGAGTCGGTCGGCCCCGAGCTTGGACGACCACGCGTCGGGCTTGAAGCCGACGAGGCCGACCGAGGGTGTCAGGACGAAAGGTCGCTTGACCAGGTTGCCGTTCTCGGTCAGGGCGGCGAAGGCCTCGTCGATCGACATGGCTTCCACCCGCGCCTTTCCGCCGAGCTCGCGGTAGTCTTTGCTCGAAGTGTTGAACAGCTTCTTCACATCGCCGTCGAGGAAGGTCAGCATCCGGCGGAGCTCGTCGGGGCCGGGCGGGGTATCTCGAATCGCGATCTCCTCGAACTCGAGCCCGCGCTCGGTCAGCCATTTCTTGGCTTTCCGACACGTGTCGCAATTCTTGTAGCCGTAGAACTTGACTGCCATGGGTGGGTCGAGCGCGAGCCGTAGCACGGCCGTGGCACGGGCGATCCGAGACTGTCGGCTGCGAGCTGAGAACTGTCGACGCGAGGCTGCGCCAGCACGGAATCGCGAATGAACTCGAGCGTTTGAGGCGCAGCCTCGCTAAACATGAGTGGGTCGACCCTCGTGCGCTGCCGCGGGCGGGGCGTTTGTTCGCGGCCGTGGGGCAGGACACGTACGATCAACCGCGGCTCACCCGCGACCCACGTCGGTCACTGGCTTGCCAGCATCCGCTCCGGTCGGCTGCGCCTGGCGATACGATTCGGTCAGGGATCAGCGGCCAGGCTGGTTGGTTGCGTTGGCGCGGGTCGTGCACTCGACGCAGTAAAGGTCGATTCCGGGCTCAGGGCGCACCGGGATGGTCTGCTGCTGTCCGCAGCCCTTACACGTCACTCGGAAGGCGGGGGTTCGATATGCTCTCGAGCGGCCACCTCGGCCGCCACTTCGCTTACGTGCCATGTAAAGTCTCCTCAAATGCGTCTTGCGACGCGTTGGGCTCAATCCGGGAAGCCCCAGACCAAAGCGCTGAATTATTGGGGAAGCGGGCACGCACCCGAGCGGTGCGGCTCATGCCCAACGGTCAACGGGGACCATCGCTTCCTGGGCCAAACAAAGAGCGGTTGCGGACAAGGACGGTTCGGCGCTTCGAGCCACCCTTGAACATGAAATCGCGAGAAGGGTTGCCGCGCTCAAGAAGTGCGAATCGAGGACGGCAGGTCGTCGCCCAGAGACCGGTCGACGTGTGAGTGCCGTCGAAGGCTCAAGGGAGCGTGCGTGGAATCGAGGGAATCCACGGGATCGCAGGAAAACTCGTACAGAAGCCGGCCGTCGTGAGGATTCGAGCCCGTTCAAGTGGCCACCGCGCGGAGCGAGATCACGCTCGCGAAGGCGAAGGTGGACAAGCTACAGGCTGCGGCTACAACGGCGATGCGGGTACATAGAGGCACCACACGTAGGGTGTCAAGTTCTCCTCGCGGGTCTTGATTCGACCGCCCGGTTTTCGAACGGGACCTCCGCCGAAGCGATATTCCTCAGCGCAACTTGGATTGTCGAAGCGTGAATCAGTTCACATATCGGTCGGTTTGTGGCGGCCGCCATCCTCCGGCCGACGTCTTGGGGTGTCGAGTCGACATGAGCTCCCGAGATCTCCCTCGAAGGGACGATCAAGAATACGCCTATGAGAACCGCCCCCATCCGGCCGGTCAGCTGACCGATTGGCCCCGCCAAAGTGATCTGTTTGCCCGTTTGTGATGGACGCGCCTCCGCACCGCCTCGTGCGTTTAGGGTTTACTAGATAATATTCGATGGTCGCGATTTTGGTCGGCTCGGGAGCGTGGTAAGGCAGCACGCACGACCGATGATGCACACGATTCGAGTCTGGTGGCTCCGCCTGGCGCGAAATGGCGGCATTTTGTGGGGGACTTCGATCTTCGCCACGGCCGCTGCGGTTCTTTGCGCGCAATTCGACTGGCTGGATATCGGCGCTGCTGAACGGGGGGCGTTCGACGACGGGATCACGACCCTCACCGATTGGACGAAGGAGCCCGAAACCTCCGACGACGTGATGATCGTGGCCATTGACGACCTATCTCTGCAGGCCGTCGCGGCGAACGACGGGTACAAGCTCACGTTCGGCAACTGGCCCTACTCTCGGAACGTCTGGGCCCGCGTTTTTCAGCACCTCGAGTACGAGGGGGCGCGGGCCATCGTGTTCGACGCGGTCATCGACGAGCCCCACACCGACCCTCTGGGCGACGTCGCGATGGGGGAAACGGTGGGGGAGCTCGGTATTCCCGTGTTCATCGGGTTGAACGTCAGCCAAACCGCGTCGCCGTTGCCGAAAGCGAGTCCGCTCAAGAACCACCGGTTGTCGGAAGGCTCGTCGAGTGACGGAGACCAAGTGGGGTCGGCCGACGACGAGGCCTTCGAAGACGAAGAGTCCTTCGAAGACGAAGAGACTTTCGAAGACGAAGAGACGTTCGAAGACGAAGAGACGTTCGAGGACGACGAGACGTTTGACGACGGCGAGAGCTTCGAAGACGGGCCGGCCCCTGCGCCCATCGACAAGGCGCTGGCCGCGAGTCGGCTCGCTTTTCCCGTCGTCGCGGAAGGCCTCGAGCTGCCGAGCTTGGCCGACGAGAATGGGCAGATGCGCTTTCCGATCCCGCCGATCGGACCGTTGCTATCGACGGTCTCCGGGTTCGGGCTCGTGCTGACCGAGGAAGACGAAGACGGGACGATGCGCCGAACCCGCTTCGCCTACCAGGATGGCGTCAACACGTACGTCACGCTCAGCGTCGCCGTCGTCGCCGACCTGCTCGACGCAAAGGAAGTCCGCATTTCGCCCGGACAGCTGCAGATCGGCGACCGGACGATCCCGATCAACCCGACCGGTGACGCCGAGATCAGCTATGGCGGAGAGTTGGCGGACCGATTCCGGTCCATCAGCTTGATCAACGTCCTCGATGACTGGCTGGCGGTCGATCAGGCTCGGGAAGCCGGCGACCCAGCGAAGGCGCAAAAACGGATTCCAGATGGGACCTTCAAAGACAAAGTGGTGGTCATCGCGGGCTTTGCGCTCGGGACCGCCGACGTCAAGACGACGCCGTTCGAGGCCCAAACCCCGGGGGTGATCAAGCAGGCGGCGGAGATCCAGAACCTCCTGGACGGTCGCTTCATCGTCGAAGCGCCGTTTTGGCTGTCGGTGTTGCTGACCTTCGTCATCGCATTCTTCTCGGTGGCGATCGTCTTGGTCTTTCAGAAGGTGCTGCTCGAGGTGTCGTACCCGCTGGTGCTGTTCTACGGCTTCTTTGTCGTGACCGGAGTCTTTCTGGTTCACCAGCAGCTTCACATCTTGTCCGCGATGCCGTCATGGGCGGCGGCCTTCTGCGGGACGGTCGTCGCCATCTACAACCATGTCTTCGTTTCGAGGGAGCGAGAGCGCCTGAAGACCGCGTTCGCCGGTCGGGTCGACGAGAAGATGCTCGAAGAGATGGTCGAAGAGAAGCAGGTGCCCAACCTCGATGGCGAGTACCGGGTGATCACCGTCGTTCGAACCGACATCAACGACTTCTCGAAGTTGGTGGCCCGCTTCGAAGAGAAGCCGGAGGTGATGGCCCGGAATCTGAACCGTTACATGACGGCCCTCAGCGACGTGTTGATGTCGCACGGGGGCCACGTCGTGAAATACGTCGGGGACTCGGTGGAGTGCATCTTCGGGGCCCCCCTCGACCATCCGGATCACGCGGTTCGGGCTTGCCGAGCAGCGCTGGCGGCGGTCAAGGCTGGGGACCGGATCGATTTCGGTGTCGCGCCCGAAGAGCGCGACATCTTCCACACCCGCGTTGGCCTGACCACCGCCCGGAGCTTCGTCGGCAATTTCGGGAGCGACCAAGCGCCGGAGTACACCGTCTTGGGGCCGATCATGCGGATGGCGGTGGCGATCACCGCGGCCAATGATCGGCTCAAAACCCGAATCCTCTTGGGGCCTCAAACCGTGGACGAGGCCCAAGACAGAATCAGAGTACGCGAAGTGGCGAGCCTCGAGCTGGTCCCGGGCCGGCCCGATGTTTCGCTGTTCGAGCTTGAGGGGATGAAATGATGAAGCGAAGCATAGTAGCTGCGCTCTTCGTCGCGCTGGTCGGTGCCGTGGTGAGCACGGCCCATGCGGCGAAGGTGGGCGACAAGCTGTATATCAAAGCGAAGAACACGAAAGTCCTAAGTAAGCCCAAGTTGACGTCCAAGGCCGTCGGCATTCTGCAGCCGGGCCAACAGGTGGTCTGGCGCGGACCGGTCAAGAAGCGCCGAAGCTTCCACAAGGTTGCTTTCGGTGGCAAGCGGGGCATCGTCTATCGGACGGCGCTGAGCACCCAACCGCCGAGCGAGGAGCGGATGCAAAGCGGCCAGATGGTCAATGCGCAAGCCTTCGCCAGCTCCGGAGCGGCCACCAAGGCGCTCGGTTCGGGGGCGAAGGCCTACGGCGAAAAGAACAATCTAGGGGAAGCCGCCGAGTCGATCGAGGCGCTCGAAGCGCTCGCGAAGTCGGTCAAGACCGACAAGATCGCCAAGCACGTCCGTAAGTACAAGCTTTCGCCGAATGTGGGGGCCGGCCGATGAAACGCTCTATCTTTGTTGTGTTCGTGGGCGCTGCGACGCTCACGGGTTGCTCGCAGATGAACAAACTGACTCGGGGGGGCAGCCTCGAGTCGAAGGCCGCGGACATTCGCGACGTGGCCGAAGACGTCGGCGACAAGGTCGGGCGCGCGCGGGAGTGCGAGAAGCTCCGAGACATGATCGTCGCGTTCCCCGAAGAGCGGGCCATCGGCGGCGCCATCGCCGTCAATATCGTCGGCAACAATGGCGGCCTGTACTTCTCCAAAGATCCCCGGAGTTCGCGACACAAGCTGAACGAATACCTGAACAAAGTCGGTCGCAACCTCGGGGCGCAGTCGGAGCGACCTCACCTCGAGTGGACGTTCGGGGTGCTCGACACCGACGAGTTTAACGCCTACTCGACCCCCGGCGGGTATGTCTTCGTCTCGCGCGGGCTGCTCGAAAAGGTCGACAACGAAGCCCAGCTCGCCGGCGTTCTGGCCCACGAGATTGCGCACGTCACCGAGCGTCATGCGCTCGACCTTTACTCGGCGATCAAGGCCAACCAGTGCCAGACCGCGCTTGCGGCGGAAGTCGGCGCTGAAGAAGCAGCGGCGGCGACCGGCTTCACAGGGGTGCTCGACAGCGACATCGGCTTCCTCGACCTGGACTCGGTAGCCAACCTCGACATCCTGGGCAAACTGGTCGACGAGCTCGTCGACTCTCTAACCACCCGGGGCTTCGCGGCCGACGATGAGTACGCCGCCGACGCCAAGGCGTTCGAGCTGATGCGGAACGCCGGCTACGACCCGGAAGAGTTCAAGAAGTTCTTGGCTAAGATCCCAGCGGAAGGATCGACGCACCCCGAGAACGCCGAGCGGCAGGCGAGGTTGACCGAGTGGTCACAGAAGAAGCGGGCCGAACGCGACCCGTTCTCGGTCCCGATCGGCAGCAAGCGACTGCGCACGATTCCGATCACTACGCAGCTACGGCCCATCAAGTAGCCGCTTCCTCCCGCTGTTCGGTTCCCAGAATCGAGCCGAAAAAGTCCCCCCTGACGTAACGAGGATCGTCCGCTGACCGGCCACGTAGCCCTCTGCGCTCCGATCCGGTAGTTTGATGAGGCCGTGAGCAGGCCAAAATCGCCGACGGGGTCTGATCCGTCCGATTCGCCGATGTTCGACGTTGGTGATAGCGCCCTTCTCGATGAAGGGCGGGCGCCGGCTTCCGAACGGCACACGGAGCTCGCCGTCGGAACGGGGCGGGGGTCGGGCGCCCAGAACGACCTGCGGCGTGCGCCGCCGCGGTCCTATTCGTCGGTGTGGGCGAAGGTTCCGCCCGATCTCAGCGACGAGGAAGAGACCGTGCCCCTGCCGCCGACCTCAGCCGACGGGGCGCTGATCGATGATTCCGCCTTGCTCGATGGGGCCGAACCCCTCGACCCGAAGGCGTTCGTGCCGACCCCGGACGAGGTCGAGAGCCTGTTGAACGAAGTGATCGACGAGGTCGAGCGCGACCGTCCGGTTTCCGCCTCTGCCGAGCCCGCTGCGACGCCCGTTTCTCCGGCCTCGGATCTGGCCGCCGATCTCGTGCTCGAAGAGCCCAAACGGGCTCCGGTTCGGCCACCGGAAAGCGACGACGGCTCGTTTGCTCAGCCGCTGCGATTTTTCTTTCCGACGGCTCAAGAGAGTCGGACCGACGTCACCGACGCGGAGGCGGCCGCGATCGATCGAGCCGTTTCGAGGTCGCTGGAGACCGGCATGAAGGCGGCCCCGCCGCCGTTCGGTCCACCCAAGCCCGATGCGCCCGCTGGAACGACTGGGCCTAAAGCGACCCCGGTGATTCTCGGACGCCTGGACGTCGGTCCGCCGAGGCCGGCAGGTGCGGACTCGAAGCCCAGGTCGGGCCCCTCGCTCGCCGACGAGCTGCGGGCGTCCACTTCCGACCAGAATCTACGGGGGGCGCCCCCGGCGGGGCCCGCCGGCCCGGGTCTCGAAATTTCGTTGACCACCAAGATTCTCGCCGTGATTGCGGCGATCGTCATGGCGTTGGTCGCCGCGTCGGTCATGAACGGCCCCTGAATCGTCATTCCTGGCCGGCGCTGGATCTTCTCAGTTTCGGGCGATAGTGGCCGGTGTGAGGATATGTGAACAACAGATCCTCTTCTTGGGTACCGGCGCCGATATTGTGAATCACCAATGGCACGCCCTTTGGCGACCGCCGATCACTGACGACCATGATGTGGGGCAGCCGGCCGCCGACCACACAAGCGACGATATCACCCGGTAGGTAGTCCTCGGGTTGATTCGTTATGGGCACCGACCACCCCTCGCGCTCGAAGAAGCGCTCGAGATTGAGGACGCGACGATGGTCGATGTTCCGGTCCGGCCGTTTGGCTCCCCAGGTCGTGGGGTAGGCTGAGAAGGCGGCCTTCATGTCTTCGTGAACTTTCGCTTGGAGGTCGTATCCGTGGGCGGCGCGCAGGGCTCGGATCACGACGTCCGTGCAAACTCCGCGGTCGGACGGTACGTCCCCATTGGGGTATTTCAGACCGACGTAGGCCGGGTCGTACGCTACGGTGACCCCGATCTGACGCCGTGCCGCGTCCACGAGGGGGTGGCTGGCCGAGCTCGTGGTCGTCGCGTCCGACGCCGAGTTGCGGTCGTCGGGCTTCCGGTCCGTCTCGGCCTGGACCTCGATGAGCGGCGGGCTCGCGGTCTCGCCCCGCGTCGATCCCCTGTGGGGGTGTTCGAGCTCACTGGGGGCCGCGCGGGGCCAGGTGCAGCCGAGCAGTGCGCACAGGGTGACGGAAAACGGAAAGAGCTTACGCATATCCGGACGTTGTCCTTGGGGCGGCGGTTCGGCGCTCTATCGTCGAGCGAGCGCATCCGCGCCCGTATCGATCAGCGAAAAGTGGCGATCGAGCACCGACGCCGAGGCCTGGGGCACTTGGGCACTCACGACGACCAACTTGTCGTCGATCAAGGCGAACCACGCCCGCCCGCGCTGCGCCGGCTTGTCGGCTTGGGCCGGGATGACGTAGTCGAGCTGCTCGCTGAAGTGACCCTGCTTGAGATTTCGCAAGTCGGCCTGCTTGGCACCGAGGGTTTCGAGCATCTCGGTCCGCGCCTTTTCGATGAGGTCTTCGGCGTCGTTGAACCAAAGGGCGACCGACGGTAGGTCGGTGATGGCGATCGAGTAGTCGCCACCCTCGAATGTCGTCGCCCAGATGTCCGTATCGATGTCGCCGATGACCGTCTCGGTGGTGCGGACGCTGTGAACCGGGGTGGTGGGCAGGTTCACGCTGAATTCGTGGTCCGGAGGCTGAAACCGAACCCCTTCCTCGGCTTTGGTCTCGGCGATGGCCGGGGGGCTGGCGAGCGCGATGAAGGCGGTGGCGGCGGCGGCCCAGGATCGGATTGAAATACGCATCAAAAACCTCCCGACGTTCTCGGCGAACGTTAAAGATGTTCGCCGAACGAATTACAAATCCTGAGAACGATTCGTTTCATGTGCACACTTCGCGCCGAGACATCTGGGCAATGATATGCCTGCCAAGGCCGAATTTTGTGACATCGAGGGCACAGCGGCTCTCGATTCGACTATAAAACGGGCCGCGCATGGATCTCGCCATTGATCGTGTCAAGCGGGTCGCCATCGCTTTGGGAGCGGGAGGACCCGTAGGGATGGCCTTTCATTCGGGTATCCTGCGAGCTCTCGAGGTGACGACGGGATTTGACCCTCGAAGAGCGCGGCTGATCGTCGGTACCTCCGCCGGGGCCCAGGTTGGCGCTCTGATGCGAGCGGGGCTGTCGGCCTCCGACCTTTTCGCTCGCTCGCGCGGAGCCGGCCTATCGAAGGAAGGGGCAGAGATCGTCGCCTGTTTTCGCCGCCCTCCGTTCGGCTCCCCTCGCCGGTGGGGATGGCCAGCTTCCCCCCGGTATTTGGTGACCACGCTCGCACAGCCCTGGCGGTTTCGGGTCGGCATGGTCGCCGCCGCGACGCTGCCCGAAGGGCAGGTCGACTTGACGACCTTTGCGGCCGGTTTTCGTCTGCAGTTCGAGGATGGATGGCCGGCCGACGGGCTGTGGGTCTGCGCGGCGAACCTCGACACCGGGCGTCGAGTGCTGTTCGGCCGGCCCGACGCCCCGCCGACCGACGTTGGAACCGCGGTGGCAGCCTCGTCATCGGTCCCCGGCATGTGCCGGCCGGTGCAGGTCAACGGACACCGCTACGTCGACGGCGGGATGCTGTCGTCGATCCACGCCGACGCCCTCATGAACGCCGATGTCGACGAGGTTTGGATCAGCTCGCCCCTGTCGAAGTTCTTGGGGCTCCGGGGCGCCGTTCGCCGGACAGCGGCCCGCCTGCGGGCCACGGGGCGCCGGGTGCGATGCTTCGAGCCCTGTCGCCGCGTTTCGGCGGCCATGGGCTTCAACGTGATGGACCTCCGACGCGTTCCCCGGGTCGCGCAAGCGGCGTTCGACATGGTCGAGCGGTCGGCGAGCGAGTGAGCGACGCCCCATGAACAGACAAGATATCGCCCGGAAGATCCGAAGCCGGGATCCGGCGGAACGCCTCGCGTTCCTCGAAGACGCGCCGGCCGTGCCGGCCAAGTCGTTTGCGCGGATCAGCATCGAGTCGGCCAACGCCGGTCTCCAAATTGTGGGCTGGAACACCCTCTTGATTCCTTACGTCGACGGTGTCGCGCCCAGGTTCGGAGCCGAACTGGCGGTGGTCCTGTACGACTGGGCCCTCGAGATCTGGTCGGAAGGAGAGGGTACGGAGGGTCTGCAACTGACGACCGTCAGCGGGCTCGCTTCGCTGGCCGCGACCGGCTTCAATGCGTGTGGAGCCTTCGGGGAGACCGTCGACTTTGCGGACCGAGCGGGTCCGGAGCTGCGGGCAGCGGGCGAGGCCCGTCACTCGGCAGACCTGGCGGCCCACGCCGCGGAGGCTGCCCTCGAGCTCGGTGAAGTGGAACGGGCGGCTGGCTACCTGGAGCACGCCGAGGGGTCCGAGCACTTCGAGCGGGTGGCCGCCCGGCTGACCGAGCACCGCGACGCGCTGAAGGCGGCCGTCGAGAGCGTGGTGGACGATCTGGCGGAGCCGGGTTCAGCGGAGCCTTCGACGGCGCTGGGGCGGATCGGGGCGCTGTCCGACATGCTCGCCAGCGCAATGCCGGCGGCGGTGGCGGAAAACCAGCCCTTCGCCATGATGATGAAGCTGCAGTCGGCCACCCAAACGATGTTGGCGTCGGACCAGCGGTACGACCCCGAAGGTGTCGAGCGGTCGTTGGCCGCGGCCCGTGAGGTGTTCGCCTGGGCCGACGTCCACCACCACGTCGAGCTTCGCCACGGTAGCCTCTGGATCGGCGCGCTTTGCTGCCGTCGCCTGGAGCGCTTCGAAGAGAGCGTCGAGATGTTCGAGACCCTGCGGACCATGCTCGAGGGCCTGAGGTCCCACACCGCCGACCCGGGCGAGCGCGCCGGCTATCTGGATCTATATCCGACCTTGTTCGACTGCCTGTGCGAGGACCTGTCGCGGCTCGACCGCCCGGCGGCGCTGCTCGAGGTCATCGAGCGGGCGAACGCACGCCCCGCGAACGAGCTTCGGACCTACCGCTCGGGGGTTCCGGCGGACGAAGGCGAGCCGGTGGAAGCCGTCGCCGCGCTGCCCGAGCTGTTGAAGTCGGCCCAGGGCCACTATCTGACGTACTACGCCGGTGAGAAGGCGACCTACGGTGCGCTGATGACCGCCGCCGGCCAGGTGTTCACCTCCGGACCGATCGATCATCCGCGCTCCTTCTACGAGGGTGACGGCTCGACGGTCGTCGATTCGGTGGGCGGGCTGGTCGCGTGGCTCGAGCCATTGGTCGAAGCAGGCACGCTTTCGGAGGGTGACCACCTCTGCGTTTCGGCCGACGGAGTCACTCGTGGTCTGCCCGCCCACCGGCTCCCGTTTCGAGGGGCTCCGCTGGTTCGTACTTTTTCAGTGTCGACGATTCCGGGGGCCGCATCGTTGGTCTCCATTCTCCGGCGCCCGGCCCGAAGGCCCTCCGCTGCCGTCGGCATCGTGGCTCCGATGGAGGCGTCCACCCCCGCGGCCGACGATGGTTCGCCGTTCGGTTCTCATGCCGACGTCGTCGAGTGGCTGGCCGCGCGACCGGCGAACGTACTTGCGTCGGCGCATCGGTTGGCGGGGACCGAGGCGCGATGGGAGCAGCTCACCGCTCTCCCCCTGACCGGAGCTTTGCTGCATTTCGCCGCGCCGGCGGTGGCCACCACCGGCGAGGGCGGCCGAGTCCCGTATCGGCACTCGGGCGTGTGGTTGGCGGCGGAAGGGCCGATACCCGGCGTCGACGATCGCGTCGGCCCGGGGGCTCCGCCCGAGCCGCTCCTGACGCCGGAGCGGCTGTTGGACGCGGCGCCGGACCTCACCGGCGCCCACGTGTCGCTCGCCGCCGGTGTGCTCGGGCGCGCGCCCGACGGGGCCCGAGCGCTCGCCCTCGGCCTCGATTGGGCGCTCCTCGAGTGCGGCGCAGCGAGTCTGCTCGTGACCTACGGAGGAAACGACCGGGTCGGGCTGGCCCGGCTCGTCGGCGACTTCTACGCGAGGTGGTATCACGACGGCGCCAGCCGCGGTCAGGCCTGGAGGGCCTCGGCGCTGTTGCCGTGGCCCGAAGAGGTCGCCGAGGCCGCGGCGTCGGTGGGGCTCGTCGGCGACTGGAGATGATCGCCCCCCAGGGCCGAGCCCGCGGCGCCCCCCCGGTCGACGATCAGATACGCGATCAGGGCGAGAAACGCGCACGTGAGGGCGTTGGGAAGCGCGGCGGCGGCCAGCCACGGCTCGAGGAAGAGCTCCCAGCCCATCCCGAGGTGAACCAGCCACACCGTGCTGCCGACGACGGTGGATACGATCGACGACATCTCGGATCGCGGTGTCCGCCATAGACCCATCGACAGCGGGACCAAGAGGCCCACCAGGCCCATCGAGTAGGACTCTTCGAGCAGTTCGTACGCGCTCTGGCTGCCGTACGCGAGGCTGAGGCTGATCCCGGCGGACAACAGAAGGGCGAGTCGGTTCAGCGCCAGCGGTGAGACCCGGCGGCGAACGCTCGCCGGAACCACGTTTTGGGCCATCAGCGACGACGGCGCCAGCATCGAGCTGTCGATGGTCGACAGGACGGCGGACGCCAACATCACCGTGAAGATGACCGCGAGAGGAGGCGACAGAAAGATGCTGGCCAGCGCCGGCAGGCTCGAAGATCCGTCGTAGTCGGGCAGAAGCAAGCGGGAGGCGAGGGCGAGATAAACCGGGACCAGGCCGAAGATAAGGTACGCGGCGCCGGCCAGCAGGCAGGCGTTCCGCGCGACGGTGGCCGACTTCGACGAGAACACCCGCTGCATCAACTCTTGCCCGGGAAGGTTACCGAGAGCCGCGACCACGAAGACGCCGAGCCAGCCCATGAACTTCTCGTACGACTCGGTGGGAATCACCACCAACATCTCGGCATCGGTCTTCGTCGCGACTTCATCGAGCGGGGCCTGCGTCAGGCACACGGCACCGAGAACGAGCAACCCCAGCAGCAGCAGGCCGACTTGCAGCGCGTCAGTGAGGGTCACCGACCACATGCCACCCATGACCGTGTAGCCGGTGCCGACCACCGCGACCACGAGCACGCCCCACGCGGGGTCGAGGCCCATGAACAACTCGAGCATGTTCGCGAGGGCCAGAAACTGGGCAGCGGTCCAGCCAAAGTAACTGGGGATCATGGCGAGGGCTGCGATGACCTCGGCCCGCCGGCCGAACCGCAGCCGGAAAAAGTCGGCCAGCGTCAACAGGTTCATCCGCCACAGGGGCGCCGCGAAGAACAGGCCGGCGATGATCAGGCAGGCGCCGGCTCCGAATGGCTCGAGGGCCGCCGCCCGCACGCCCTCGGACCGTACCTCGTCCGCCGAGGTCAACAACGTGCCCGCGCCGAACCAAGTGGCCAACAAGGTCGCCCAGGCCAGCGACAGGGGCAGGCGGCGTCCGGCCACCAGGAAGTCTTCGGCGCCGGAGATCTTGCCTTGGGCGAAGTACGCCAGCCCGAAAATGACCAAGACGTAAACACCCAATGTCACGCCGATGAGGGGCCCGAGGTTGAGCGCCGCATTCATGCGGTCGCCCTTTAACAGCTCGCGCTCGACGAGTCGACGCGGCCGGTGCGCGGGCCTACAGGCCCATCTGGCGCACCGCGAGGTCGCGCATGATCTCTTCGCTGCCCCCGCCGATGGCCATGACCTTGACCTCTCGGTACGCGCGCTCGATGCGGTTGCCGCGCAGGTACCCGGCACCGCCCATGATTTGCATGGCTTCGGAGGCCACGAACTCGAGGGCCTTGGTGGCGAAGAACTTGGCCTTGCAGACCTCGGCGACCGGCATATGCCCGGCGTTGACCGCCGCACAGATGTGGTTGAGGTAGCACTCGACCGCGTCCGTCTTGGCCGACATGTCGGCGATCTTGTGCCGGATGACCTGATGCTTGATGAGGGGCTTACCGAACGTGCGGCGCTCTTTAGCCCACGCGACCGCGTCTTCGAAACACGCCTTCATCATGCCCAGCGATCCCGCGACCAGGTTGACCCGCTCCAGGTTGAAGTTCTCCATAATCGCGAGAAAGCCCGCGTTTTCGGCCCCCATGAGATTCTCGACGGGAACCCGCAGGTCGTCGAAATACAGGGTAGCGGTATCGGACGCCCACCAGCCCATCTTTCGCTCGAGTTCGGTGCGGGTGAAGCCGGGCCGGTCGTGCTCGACGAAGAAGAGCGAAATGCCCCCGACCCCCGGCTCGCCGGTTCGGGCGCCGACGACGAAGTAATCCGACTTCATGCCGCCGGTGATGAACGTCTTGCTGCCGTTGATCACGTACTGGTCGCCGGCCTTGACGGCGGTCGTCTGAAGGTTGGCGACGTCCGAGCCGCCGCCGGGCTCGGTGATGGCGAGGCTGGAGCCGATCCGACCGGCGACGATCTCGGGCAGGAGGTTCGTTCGGATGTGGTCGTTCGCCAGGCGCTGGATGGGGTCGAGGGAGATCGTCCGCCCACCGAGGGCGGCGGAGACACCGCCTGCTCCACACTTGCCGAACTCCTCGCCGAAGATCGCCCGCATGAAGCAGTCGTCCATGCCGAGACCGCCGTACTTTTCTTCGATACCGAGGCCCCACACGCCCAAGGCGCCCACCTTCTCGTGCAGCTCCCACGGGATGTCGCCGATCTCGTCCCACTGATCCGCGTACGGCATGACCTCGGTGGCGACGAAATTCTGGACGTTCGTTCGAAAAGCGATCCGTTCGGGAGTGTCGAATGGATTGAGCATGAAAGCTATTCCCCGGTGAAAGTTGGCTTGACCTTGTTGAGGAAAGACTCGACGCCATGCCGGCCGTCGCGCGTACCGACCATGTTCGAGATGGACCGGCTCTCGCGCTCGAGCTGCGTTTCGATTTCGGCCGCGTAGGCCGAGGTCAACAGTGCTTTCACACCGCCGTAGGCCTTGGTGGGGCCCTCGGCGAAGGTCTTGGCGAGTTTTTGAGCTTCGGGCATCAGCTCTTCGGGCGACACCACCCGGTTGACCAGGCCCCACTCGAGCGCTTCTTGGGCGGTCAACACGCGGTTGGTCAGCAGGAGCTCCTTCGCTCTCAACAGGCCGACGTGCTTGGCCAGAAAATAGGTCGCGGAGCCGTCGGGGGTAAAGGCGGAAGCAGTGTAGGCCGAGACCAACTTCGCCTTTTCGGACGCCATCACGTAGTCGCCGGAGATCGCGAACGAAAAGCCGCCGCCTGCCGCGGTGCCGTTGAGGGCCATGATCACCGGAGCGTTCATGTGCGTGAACCGGGCGATGGCCGCGTGCAGCTGGGTGGCCATGCGCGTGAGGTGCGCGGGCATCTGGTCGCCCTGCGCATGCATATCGTTGATATCGCCCCCGGCGCAGAACATCTTGCCCGTCCCGGTGATGATCACCGCCCGAACCTTGGCGTCGTACGCGCAACGAACGCTGCACTCGTGCAGCTCGGTGGCCATCTGCAGGTTGAGGGCGTTGGCGTCGTTGGGCCGGTTGAGGGTGATCGTGGCGACGGCGTCGGCCAGGTCGAATTGAAGGGTCTCGAAACTCATTGGCGTCCGATAACGATGCCACGAATCGAACGCCGGTAAAAGGATGGTCGGTCTGTACACGTCGGGGGACCGGTCGACGTTACGATTCGGCAGTGCCCGGTCCGAAACACTCTGATAAGCCCACCGTATGCTCGACGTCGCGATCTTGGGGGCGGGCGTTTCGGGATTGACCCTCGCGTGGTCGCTCCGAAAGACCGACCTACGGTTTCGGGTCTTCGAGGCGCGTCCGAATCGGAGGTCGGACGTATAGTCCCGGCGACATCGCAATAGTGGTGCTCGTGTTACAGACGCCGTTCTGGCGCGACCGCGGTCTGTCGGGGCGAGCGATATCTCGGCGGGGGCCCATCGTCGAGCTCCATGACTCGTCGTGACCTTCGGATGCGGACGGGGTGGCCTTGTTCGGGTTCGTGCCAAGGACGATGCCCGTGGGGGGGAGACGGCGCCGGAGAGTACCGGGCACATCGACGGGGCGGTTCGGCGGGCATCGGCGCTCTCCGAGCGGTTCCGGGCCGAGATCTCACGTATATGATTTGTCGCCGTACGTGTTCGGCGACAGGCCATATGCATGGTGCGCAGCGACCTCGAGATCATCGAGCACCTGACGCCGAACCCGGCTGTGCTCGACGAAGGCCTGGGCGTTGGCGCGCTTGTCGCGAGGTTCTCCGGCGGAAAGTCGGGGCGCGCGCTCGTACCCGTGCCGCCGGTTGCGGAGGGTTCCAAAGTCCGGCTCGGCCTCCGCGAGGTTGAAGACTGCGTCAGTGCAGCCAGCCACTGTGGGACGGCGGGCGAAAAACCCGCACAATTCCAGTCGCGGACGGTCAAGTCGGGATGGACCCGAGTGACGGTCCGCGTCAAGCTAGGGCGGTGAGCGTTGCCCTATCGCCCTCCCGTCCGGCTGCGGATAAGCGGCCCCAAAACATCGCCCGGCGCGCGCGGATTGTGGGCATGAATCCCAACCATTGGTACCCCGCCGCTTTCAGCCGAGACATCGCTCGGCAGAAGGTGACCTCGACGCAGTTCTGGGGAACCGATATCGCCCTGTACCGCGGCGACGATGGCGTCGTTCGCGCCATGGAGGACCGGTGCCCGCACCGGGGGATTCCGTTGAGCCACGGAACCGTCGACGGCTGCAACTTGATTTGCCTCTACCACGGCTGGACGTTCGACCCTTCCGGCACGCTGGTGGGCACCAAGCACGAGCTATTCGGCAAAAAACTGCCCGTCATCCAGAACCGCACGTATCCCACCCGGGAGCGGTACGGGCTGGTGTGGTTCTTCCCCGGCGACCCGAAGCTGGCCGAGTCCACTCCGCTGGTCGAGATTCCGCACGGGGACGGGGACGACCCGTGGGCTTCGCTGTCGTTTTCCTACACCTGGAAAGCTCACCACTCGATGGTCATCGACAACCTCTGCAATTTGACCCACCTGTGGGTCCACGGCCGCTGGGTGCCCTACGACGAGACCACGCTGGACGACTACGGGCTGGTCGGCGACCGCATCCACCTGGTGTGGGGGCACACGCTCCGGCGAGATATCTTCGCGCCAGTAACGACCCGGGTGATTGGCCATGGGGCGGACGCCTACCGCTCCGACACGGTGATGACCTACGACTATCCGTACCAATCGGCCCTGTCGAACGGACGGATCCGCTCGACCAACTTCATGCTGCCGCTCGACGAGGCGCGCACTCAGGTGTTCACGGTTCAGTTTTGGGCGCCTCCGCGGTTCGGGGTCCGCGTGCCGACGGCGGTTTTTCAGTCGATGGCGATCCCGTTCATCCGGCCGATCACCAAAGAAATCTTCCGGCAGGACGGCTTTACCGTCGAAGAAGAGCACCGCGCGTACCACGCGCAGCCGGAGCGGCCGCTGCCCGAGCTCAATCCGGCCGTCCGGCGCTTCAACGAGCTGACCGTCCGCAAGTGGGAGGAGTATCTCGCGTTTCGGGAATCCGGCGGGTTAACCGAGGCCCAGATGTCCGAGCAGACTCGCGTCAAGGTCATCTGAGGCGGTTTCGCACCCGGCGGGTCCGCGGTGGGCAGGCCGCTCGAGGGCGCCGCCCACGTCGGCGCACCGAGGCCGCAGCTCGCCGCAGAGAGGCGCTATGGGGGAAGAGTGCAACGGGTCCCAGAGCTGTCAACTCGACCCGCTTTTTCTTCGTCGTGCTGGTCGGTGACCGACCTTCTCCACTAAAATTGCAGGAGTGCGCAGGCTTCCTTGCTGGGGGTGGTTGGCGATCGCGTCGTGTGGATTGGCGCCGACGTCGCCCGTCCCGCCCCCTTTGGCGACCATCAACGGGTACGTGGAGGCCATCGACACGGCCTTTATGGGCGACGTCCGCGACCGATTGGAGGCCGACTACGGCGAACCGGTCGAGTCAGTGGTCGTGCTGTCTTGGTTCCAGTTCCGCAATACGACCCAGGGCGAGGCCCCGTGGCTGGCTGCGGAGACGGCCCCGGTCGACGACCAAGGTCGATTCTCCCTCGATGTCTTGTCGCCGCCCCCGGCCGACGGGTTGTGGGACGTTTTCGAGGTTGAACGAGCGAGCCAGACGGGCCTTCAAGACGGCCGGGTGGGCCTGGGGGTGCTCTCATTCGGCCTGACCGTAGGACCGTTCGACTGGGGGACGGCTCGGGACGAGGCTCCGCGGTCGGTCGCCCTCGGGCAGGAGCCTGCCGCGTTGGTGGTGTACTGGGCTGGTCCGGAGCCGTTCGTTACGCTCGAGGACGATTTCGGCGACTTGGTGGTGCCTCGAGGGATCAGTCGGTTCGAGCCGCTCAAGCCGGGGCCGTTCGGGCCTCAATTTCTCGAGCGGGGCCTCGACGACGCCGTCATCTTCGCCGGCGGGTCGGAACCCGCGTGGGAGTTCTGTCGACCGACCACGCCCACCGAGACCGTGTTTTCGGACGATCTCGAGGCTCTGCCCGAGCCGGGCACGGTGGACTGCGAGTTCGAGGATCCAGCGTCCTACGTAACCCGCTGCCCAAGGGTGTTCGACGTGTTGTGCGAGCCTTGCGAGCCGGTCCGAGTCATCGCCGCGAGCTTCGATGGCTGGCCGTGCGCGCCTGACGGCCGCTCCTGCGATACCGAGCACGCTGAATTCTGTGGGCTCGACGAGGCACTGTATCGCTGTGCGCAAAGTGAATGGCGTCAGGTCGGCTGCTGCGGGGGAGAATGTGACTAACCGGCGATGTTCGGCAGCCGTTGACAGTTTTCGGCCAAGGTTTGCTCTGAATGATCGAGGACAATGGGCCCGCATGGGGGCCGCCGGTTGAGTCGAGTGGAGAGCCGGCTCACGCCCGAGGAGGTGGCGGCGATCTACGAGCAGTACGGTGCATTCATGCACCGGCGCTGTCGACGAATCCTGCGCGATGACGCGTTGGCCGACGACGCGCTCCAGGAAGCGTTCGTGAACCTGATTCGGTACGGGGCGCAGTTCCGCGCGGCGGAAGCCAAACTTCGGTGGCTGTATCGACTTAGCGACCGGTGTTGTTTCGGTCAGCTCAACCGGCGAAAGAAGGTCGCGGAGCGGGAGCTCGGAGGAGAGCTGCCCGAAGTCTCCGGGCAGCCCGCACCGCTCGAAGCGCGCGACCGGGTCATGCGGATCCTAGGGAGGCTGACCGAGATGGAACAGAAGCTGGCCGTGCTGGCCTACGTCGACGAATTCAGTCAGGGCGAGATCGGTAACGAAACGGGCTGGTCGCGCCAGACGATCAACAAGAAGCTCAAAGCCATCCGCGACAAGGCCCAGCTCATGGAGGAACCGGCGTAATGACCCATCCATCGGTCACTCTGCTCGAGGCCCACGCGGCCGGCGACGCCGAGCCCGAGGTCGCCGAGCACGTAAAGCAATGCGATCGCTGCCAGCGATACCACGCTTCCCTCGCCGAGGCGAAGGCGCGATTCTTGGCCGCCGAGCCCGCGGAGGCGTTTCTGCGGCGACCGGCGATTCGCGCCGCCCTGAGCGATCCTCGGCCCGAAGACCAGCCCGCGGCTCCTCTGACCGCTGCGGTCGAAGCCGTACGCCGCGGGTCGTGGCGGGAAACCGGGCGTCGATGGCTGGCGTTCGCTTCGGTGGCCGCCGCGGCCGCGTTCGCCGGGTTGGTGATCGTGCCATCGAGCCGGCCGCCCGCTGACGATATCCGGGCCAAGGGCTCGATGCCCGCGGCTCGGCTGACCGTCGCCCGCAAGCGGGGCCCTTCGGTCTCCCACCATTTCGGTCAGGTGTCGATCCGGCCGGGTGACGAGCTTCAGCTCGAGCTCGACCTCGTGCGACCGATGACCATGTCGGTCGGGATCCTGGCCGACGATGGCGAATTCACGCTGCTGGCGCCCAGCCGGCGGTGGGCGGCGGGCCGTCATGACGTGGGCGGCTTTGCGCTGCAGGTCGACCACGCCCCCACCGCAGGGTGGTTCGTGGCGGGTTCCCGGGATGGGATGGAGCGTCTTCGCCGGGTCGGTCGGCCCGGACCTGACGTGTTCTCCTGTCGGATCGAGCCGGAGCGACGCCCATGATCGCGGTTCTTGCGTCGGCCGCCCTGTCGATCGCCGCGCACCCTTCGATGGCGCCGCCTCGCTACCTGGTGGCGGTGGGTAACAACGATGGCCTGCCGTCGGAGGCCAGATTGCGGTACGCGGAGCGCGACGCCGAGAACTTCGCCGACGTCATGTTGGCCTACGGCGGCGTCTCGCCCAAGCGGAGCCGAACGCTCCTAGCGAAGACCCCGCTGCAGGTCGAGTCGGTGCTCGATGCGTTCATGGCCGATGTCGAGCGGTCAGGGCGGGACGATGCCATCCTGCTGTTCTACTACTCCGGACACGCCGACGAACGAGATCTGCATCTCGGCAATAAACGTTGGGCGAGGTCTCGCCTGGCCCGCAAGCTGTCGAAGTGGCCCGGTCAGCTCCGCATCGCGGTGGTCGACGCCTGCCGCAGTCGGGGCGACATCAAGACCAAAGGCTTTCGGAAGGTGCCGCGCTTCGCGGTCGACCGCGACGGTCCGGGGGGACTGCGCGGTGGCGTTACCCTTCGGGCGTCGAGTGCCGGCGAAGCCGCGCAGGAGTCCGAACAGCTCCAGGGCGCGATCTACACGCACTATTTGCTCACCGGTCTTCGGGGCGCGGCCGATGAAGACCGCGACCGTCGGGTGACCCTCGAGGAGGCGTATCTGTACGCCTACCAGCAGTCGGTTCGTCGATCGGCGGCCGGTCCGGGCACGGTCATGCACCCGAGCGTGCAAATCGAGTTGCGAGGGGCGGGGGCCTTGGTCCTGACCGAGACCCTCGATCGAAATGCGACCCTGGTTTTGCCGTCCGATCGGGCAGCCCTCTATTTAGTATATAGACAGCCTTCCGGCCGGCTCCTGGCCGAGGTGAGGACCGACGCTCAGCGCGCAACGGCGGTCGCGGTGGCGCCCGGCAAGTATCTGATCCAGCGCCGGCCCGCGAGCCCCGACGACCGAATCGCGAGAGGTGGGGCACAGCAGTTATCGGTCGGCGAGGGGGCGCAAATCGAACTCGACGCCGACGGTTTCACTCCGGTTCCGCTCGAAGTGCTGGCCGCGAAGGGAGGCTATCTTCAACTCTGGGGGCACGAGCTCGCCCTGTCGGGCGGGGGTTTGGTATCGCACGCAGCGTCGGCGGGCCCCCGCGTACGCCTTCGATATGGGGTCGTGCGCGGTGACTGGGCGGGCGAGCTGAGCCTGGATCTCGGTCGGTTCGAGGACCAGGATGCGTTCAACGACCGGACCGAGCAGTGGTTTGGCGGCGACGTGCTGGTGACTCGACGCCGCCTCCTCGGGCCCCTTCAATTGAGCGTAGGCGGGGCATGGCGGGTGATCGATCAGCGATTGGTTCGTCTCGACGCGGAGGCGCTGGAGGCGGCGGGCCTGTCGAGTGAAGAGCGGTTCGTCGGGTTTGCGGTCGGGCCGACGATCGCGACCTCGGCCCAATGGCCCCTGTCGCCGGCGTGGTTCTTGCGAGTGACGACTTTAGGGTCGCTCTTCTTTCGCCAGGAGGGCGACGCGTGGCGAGCGCGTCCCGAGGCGAGCCTCGAGGTGGGTTTAGGGCTCAGTCTGTGAGGGCTGGGACAAACTCGAGAACTATCGGTTCCCTACCCGTTGGCATTCAGACCTTGTTCAAACCTTCTCCGTCAACGAGCTCATTTCTGTGTCGGCAACTGTCTGGACTCCCATGTCAGTTTGCTTGGTTGGTCCTAGAGCGCCGTCGAGAATGAAGATGGTGTCGAGTCCTGAACTCATCGACCGCGATATTGTCCGCGGACCGGGATCTTGCCTGAAGAAATACTGAACAGAACTATTAGTCGCGAAATGATCGGGTCATCACCTTGGCGGGCAAAAACGGGGTGGTCGGTGTTCGGCGGCTGAGCCGGCATGAGGAATCCCGTATGTGACTGAAATCAATTGGCTCTGTTTCAAGTCGGCGGTCCCCGGGAGTCGAACGGGCCGGCGCGGTCGACCATCGTATATTTTCGAAATAACGTCGGAACGGCTCCGTTGTCACACACGTGCGTAGGCCGCCCACGGCGAGCGCACCTTTTTTCTCCCGCCGATTCGTGTTGTGTTGCGGCCTTCGGCGAATGCCGTTCTTCCGAAAAGAATCATGACGCACCGCTGAGATGGTGTTGGCGGTGTGAGAGGGGGTCAATGAATGAACGTACGCACGAAGGTGTCCGGATGGGTCTGTAGGAATTGGGCGCTGGCCGCACTCACGGCCGGAGCCCTGGCGCTTCTGCCCAGCGTCGCGTCCGCCCAGGGGTTTGGGGACGGGCCGCCGAAGCGGCTGATCATGACATTGCGAGCGCCGAACGGAGTCACCGGATCCAGCGCGCGAACCCTACTGCGAAGTCGAATGCAACGCGCGCTCGACCGCGTCGCCCAGCGCCGGGGGGTCGGACTACGCCGCCTGAGAGCACTCGCGCTGGCTCGTACCGAGCTCGTATCGGTCGACCGCAACATGGGGCTGAGCGAGCTCGAAGCGCTCGCCGCCGAGCTCGCGAGCGATCCCAACGTTGAGGCGGTCGAAGTCGACCGTATGCTGCAACCGGTGTTTACGCCGAACGATCCGAGCTACTCGAGCATGTGGCACTACTTTGAATCGACCGGAGGCGTTCGCCTGCCGACCGCCTGGGACAGCACGGACGGCGCCGGGGCAGTGGTCGCGGTGATCGATACCGGCTATCGGCCCCACGCCGACCTCGTGGGCAACCTGCTTCCCGGCTACGACATGATCTCCGACAGCGTTGTTGGCAATGACGGCGACGGCCGCGACAGCAGCGCCCTGGACCCCGGCGACTGGGTCAACGCCGGCGAGTGTGGGTTCGGACAGCCCAGCCAGTTCCAATCATCCAGCTGGCACGGCACCCACGTGGCGGGCACGGTGGCTGCAGTCGGCGACAATGGTGTCGGGATCACCGGGGTGGCCTTCGGCGCCCAGGTCGTCCCGATTCGCGCCCTCGGAAAATGCGGCGGGTACACTTCCGATATCGCGGACTCGATCATCTGGGCTTCGGGCGGCTCCGTGTCGGGCGTGCCGGCGAATCCCAACCCGGCCGACGTGATCAACCTGAGCCTCGGAGGCGGCGGCTCCTGCTCCCCGGTGACGCAATCGGCGATCAACGTTGCGCGCGGCAACGGGTCGACAGTGGTCGTCGCCGCCGGCAACAGCAACGCCAACGCCAGCAACTACACCCCCGCGAGCTGCAACGGGGTCATCAGTGTGGCCGCGACGAACCGAGATGGCGGCCGGTCCTACTACTCGAACTTCGGCAGTGTGGTCGATGTGGCCGCTCCTGGCGGCGACATCCGGGCGAGCTCGACGAACGGCGTTCTCTCTACGCTCAACAGCGGCACTACGGGACCCGGCTCTGACACGTACGAGTACTACCAGGGCACCAGCATGGCCGCACCCCACATTGCGGGCATCGCCGCGCTGCTCTACAGCGTCGACGCAACCGTCACCCCGACGGAAGTCGAAGACGCGATCGTCAGCACCGCGCGAAGCTTCCCCGCCTCCTGCAGCGGCTGCGGCAGCGGTATCGCGGATGCCACGGCCGCGATCGCGGCCATCACCGGTGGGGGGGGGCCGCCGCCGCCGCCGGCGACGGAACTCAACGAGTCGAACCTGAGTGGGGCCACCGGCTCGCAGACTTTCTTCACTTTGGACGTGCCGGCGGGCGCGAGCGACCTTTCCTTCGTGATGTCGGGAGGAACCGGCGATGCGGATCTCTACGTTCGTTTCGGTTCTCCGCCCACAACCTCTACGTATGACTGCCGTCCGTTCCGCTGGGGCAACGACGAGACGTGCGACTTTGCCAACCCGCAGGCTGGCACCTATCACGTGATGGTGCGCGGCTATTCGTCGTACAGTGGCGTGAGCCTCGTCGGCACGTATACCGATCCGGGCTCGCAACCGACCTGCCCGGCGGGCTCCGAGATCTTCACCGGTACCCTCACCGGCACCGGCGACTATGAGTATCATCCGGGCGGTACTTACTACTTCTCCAACAGCGGCTCCCATACCGGTACTTTGATCGGCCCCGCCGGCGCCGACTTCGACCTCAAGCTGTGGCAGTGGCAGGGCCAATGGGTCACCGTCGCCCAAGGCACCGGTCCGACCCCAAATGAGGTGGTCACGTACAATGGGTCAAGGGCCTACTACGTGTGGCGCATCGAGTCGGCCTCCGGCTCGGGCGATTATACTTTCTGCCTCGAGCGGCCATAGTCGCGGGCCCGAACGCCGCGGTTCGGATTCGCGCCCACCATTTCTCTTCACGTAGGCCGTAGGCCGCCGGCAGACCGGGCTCGGTCTTGCCGGCGGTCGACTTCTCCCGCTTCCGATTTCTCGAAGTAGGTGAGTGGACGGCGATGTTCGCTATTCACTGCACGACAGGGTCAGGGTCGGTCGTGGCCCTGCGAGGCCCGGGATTCGAGCCTCGCTACGATGAGAAGAATGAGGAGCGCGATCGATCCAAAGAAGTGCGGAGAGGCAAAAAAGCGGTCGTAGACGAACCGGAAGGCGGGCCAGTCTTGGTCGAATCCTTGAAGCGGTAGCGACAGCAGTACGACCGCGACCACGGCCAGGATCGCTCGGATGCGCTGGGGCCCCGTCGCGAGCTCGCCGCTCATCAGCATCGCGAGCGGCATCAGGGCGAACAGGAAGTAGTGGGTCCACGAAAGCGGCGACACCAGCAAAATGAGCATGAGCACGATCGAGAACTCGATCGCGTACTCCCGACGGGTTTGGGGCCGGCCGGCCTTCAAGAGCACCACCGCCACCCCGGCCGCCAGCGCCAGCGAGAGCGCACGCTGAACCAACGGAAACGATCCACCGATCGGCTTGGGAAGCCACTCGTAGGTATTGCCCCCGTACAGGCGGGCCAGGAAACCGGGCAACGACTGCACGTTGAACGCGGCGAGGGGCTTTCCGGAGAACTTGAAGATGCACTGCTCGAGCCACTCTTGGTGCAGCTCCGGGCCGTAGGCGATCACCGAGCCTCCAACGATGAGCCCGACCGCGAGCAAGAATCCCCCCGCTGCGCGTATTCGCAAGCGACCGACGAGGTAGGCGAAGAACAGCAGGAGCGGGAGCTTGATGACCGCCGCCAAGCCAAGCAGCGCACCTGCGAGCCAACCCCGGCGGGTGCCGAGCAATCCGAGCGCGATGATCAGCGGGAGGAGCAGAAAGTGGGTGAGATTGCCTTCCCGGACGCTGTACCAGAGGGGGCCGTTGACGACGTAGAGCGCGATGATGACCCCCGCCGCTTCCACGCGCCCGAGCCCTGGCGTTCGCCAGGTGGCTCGCGCGGCGGCGGCGATCAGTACCACGCCGATCAAGGTGAACAGCCGAACGGCGACGCCGTACTCGAGCGCAGATATCGGGGCCAGCGGCAAGGCCAGCAACGGCAGGTTGACGTATCCGAAAACACAGATGTCCCGCTTATAGAGATCGTCGGGAGCGGAAATGATCATTTGCCCGCCCGGGTAGTACGCCGACTCGTAATCGCCGTACCACGGCGTATCGGTCGCTTTCAGCACGACCACTGCTCCGACCGCGGCGGCCACCCCCACGGCGAGCCAGGCCAGCCGTCCACGCGGTCCTCGAGGCCATCGGCGGGCCAAATAGGCGGCGACGGCAAAGACGATGAAGTACAGGATGAAGGCTTTGAGCTGTCTCACGGGTTCGCAACCGGTTCGGTGGAGAGATGGGGCGGTCCTTCCGGCGTGGCGGTCTCGGCCTTCGCCTCTTCGGACGGCTCGAAGGCCACGGCAGGCTGCGTTCGAAGCCACAGGAGAGTGACGAGCGTCGTCAGTGTGGCCACGAGCAGGTAATCGAAGAACAGGACGGAGACGTTCTTACCGAGCCACTCGAACCCAATGAGTTTTTGGCTCGTAAACACCAGCACGATGCCCGCCGGCACGAGCACGGCGAGCCGGGCCCCGAACCGCGCGATGAGCATCGGAAAGAGCAGAAGATGAACGGCCACCACCGGCCCGTGGTGGTGCTCCCAAGCGATCGGGGAGGCGATGATCGCGGTGACCAGGGCGGTCGCGAAGTCGAGCGGGGAGGCCTTTTGGCCGCGGCCCATGGGGAGGAATAGGCACAGCAAAATGAAGGCGAGCGAAGTCCCCAGCGTGCCGAAATAAACAACCGGATGGTACTCAGGGAAACCGCGAAAGTCGAACTCCACCGGGTCTGCCGTGCCCAGGAGTCGATTGAGCATCCCGTTGATCGACTGGTTCATGTAGGGCGCTTCGCCTCGCTTGCCCAGGAACCGGACCACGTCGACATAACTCAGGTGGTCCTCGATGCCGTAGACCAAGACCGAGGCGATTAGACCGATCGCGAGCACTACGCTCCCCGAAATTACGAATGACCAGCGACGCCGGAGCGCCCCCCAAAGAAACAGAAAACCGAGCTGTGGCTTGATCAGGGTGGCGATGCTGACCAGCACTCCCGCGGTCCACCCTCGCTGGAACATCCATGCGAGAAGCGCAAGGACCATACAAGCGTTGATCACCGCCTGGGTCTGGCCCAGCCAGTACGCCCACAAGAGTGGAAACTGAAAAAGCGCCACCACCGCCGCTGCGCCCAAGGCGAGACCGGGTGCGGGTCCGCCGAGAGACCTTCGCCAGGAGATGGCAAAAATGGTGACCGCCCCCGCCATCGTGGACCAGAAAAAGACGAAGAGGATCCAGTTGAGGACCCGGTAGGTCGGTGCCTTGACCTCGAGACCCCGCACGTCCCAGGCCGGCTTGAACAGAAGCAGGGCGGTCGGTGGGTATTGGAACTTCACCCGGCGTTCGAAAAAAATGGTTCGATAGATGTCGCCGCCGTGGACCCGGTGTTGTCGTTCGGCGTCCTGCATCGCACTCCACGAGTCGCAGTTGTCATGTGAAGGGTCGATGATCAGGTGCAGCGCCCGGCTGCGGACATGGTGATGCACAAACCCGGGCGCCACGGTCGGCAAGAGAATCGAGAGCAAGCCGGCATTGAGCGCCACGATCAACGCGAGCCCGACAACGGCCGTCACGGTGCTGCTCGGGCCCAGGATCCACCGCTTCCAGGACGGTTTGTCGCCGTCAACGCCCGGGTTCAGCATGGCAGTCCAACGAGTGTCTTGGTGTGCATCGGTTCCGACGTCGGTATCCCTGTTCGCATGCCCGGTTCCTCGGCGGCGCGAGGCTAGCGTCACCTGGACGCACGCGCAACCTCCAGGATGTCAGCGAGGCGACGGGTGCCAACGGTTCACCTGGTGCGGGGTCACGGTGGGCTCCGCCGCCCGGTGCCAACATAGGTTGCTTCCGGCGCTCGAACTCTGCTGACCCCTCCCGCCGCCGATTGCGAGTCTGCGTTCCATTCAAAAGCTGGATGCTCGACGAGCAGGCCCGATCGGAGCACGAAGCCGCCAGGTGGCTCGGCGTGATCACGAACCGGCGGGTCGACCAAGACTGAACTGTGCTTCTACGTGCACGCGGCGATGATCTAGTGTCCCGGTTGGGAAGTACGGGTCAGAATTCGTCGAGTCATCTTCGGCGACGTTCGTTGCGCTCCGCAGGGCGCAGGGTCGCCCCCTGAAACCGAGGAGCCCCTTGAGGGCGGCCGAAGGCCGCGCGACGAACGTCGGCGGAGAGGGCCGGCGAAAATGACCCGTACTTCCCAACCGGGACACTAGAGCGCCGATTCACTTGGAGCGTGCTGTTGTCGCGCCGGAGTCGGCCCGTCGGGTCGTCGCGTGAGGAGGGCGCGTATCGGGAATACGCAAC
>CAZFIV010000052.1:0-48070 GCA_964519665.1 uncultured Myxococcales bacterium | reverse complement strand
AGCGCCCAAAGTCCGCTTCTTTGTCACGCTTCGCTCGGAGCAAGTCTCCTAGAGCCTCGGCCCTGGGCCGTCGACGACACCCTTGCCGGCTTCGTTCGCACGCAGTGCTTCAAACTACGGACAGCTTGTCAGCGTGTTGATCCAGTCGGTGAGGAGGTCGGTTCCGACCGTATCCACGACGGTGCTCCCGAAGGGCGGCATTCCGAAGTTGTCGCGCCGGGTCGTTCGATTGACGATCATCGACCGATTCGGAGCGGACGGAGCAATCAGGCGAGCGTTGGCCACACCCAGGTCGCCGAGCAGGGGCGGTTCGTCACAGGCGTTGGTACTTTGCAGCGGGGTGAAGTAGCGCAGGTCCATCGACGACGGCGTCGGCCCGCCGGAACGATGGCATTGCGCGCAGTTCGTGTGCAGATACGCCCGCGCCCGGTCCGTGAGAGGAGCGCTGGTGTCTTGGAGGTCTGCGATCCGGGGCAAGGTGCTCGGGGGCCCGGGCAGAGGCGACGCAAACATCATGATGTGATCCAGCGTGGCCAGCTGGTTAGCGGTGCGTGAAGTCTGCGGATAGGTAAAGGCTCGGTTGAGCTGACCGTCCTCGGCGCCCAAGGCCACGCCGGCAGCGATCGTGTGGCACTCCATGCACTGCCCCTCCGTGGGGTAAATCCAAGTTTGCCCATTAATCAAAGCCGACTTACCCCCTCGAACGCGGGTGGCTTCGGTCTGCTCAACATTCCACTCGTACGTGTACCCCGCCCAAATGCCATCCGGGTGTCGCATCAGGTGCCGAGTCTCGATCAGGCGTCCACCCAGCCGGAAGTTCTTGACCAGAATGGTCCCTGGAGGGAACTCCCAGTCGCCATCAGGTTGACGAGTGATCGTCGTTCCATTGGGAAGGCCGATATGTCGGTCTTTGATGGCGTTGTCGGACCAGAATCGCGCGTTCAGGTCGTAGGGGACCAAGCCCGAGTAGACCCGCGTGACGTCGTCGGGGTCGGTACAGCCGGTGTTCGACAGCAAAGTGGCGATCGTGTCCGGTGTGCCCGCGCCGGCGGGCTCCAGCTTGCGCAGACGACCGGTGTTGATGTCCGAGAAGTAGAGTTCGCCCTCGGGGCCGACGCCGAACGATGTGGGGCCGAAGTTCGTGTCGATCAGCTGATCGTTGATATAACCGCCCTGCCCGTCCGGTCGTAGGGCCCAGAAGCGGCCCGTCGCGAAGTCCGCAAAGACGTAACGTCCGACCAGTTCCGGAATCGCCTGCCCACGATACACATATCCGCCAGTGATCGACCGACCTAAAGAGTGCGGGTATTGGGTGATGGGGTCGGTGAGCCCGGGGCCGCAGTTGCGGGTGTCGAAGTCGTTCGCACCCTCACGGCAGCGCCAGCCATAGTTCCCGCCCAACTCGATAATGTTGACTTCTTCCCAGGCGTCCTGGCCGACATCGGCCAGCCACAAAACGCCGGATGGAGGATCGAAACTCCATCGCCACGGGTTGCGTAGGCCCCAGGCGTAGATCTCGGGGCAATCGTCGTCGTTGCCTCGTGGCCCACATTTTGGATTGCCGGCGAATGGGTTGGTGCTAGGAATCTCGTACGGATTATCAGGGAAAGAGACCAAACGGCCGAGCACATCGATCCGAAGCATCGACCCCAAGAGTCGAGTCGTGTCCTGCGCTCGGTTCAATGGATCACCGCCGTCACCTCCATCGCCCAGGCCGATGTACAAGTAACCGTCGGGGCCGAAGGCGATGTCTCCGCCGTTGTGATTGTCGAAGTCCTGGTCGAGTTCGAGGATGACTTGTTCCACCGTCCCGTCTCCGGGACTACGGGTGTTATCCAAAATGAAACGAGAGATTACCGTGCGCATCGGAGTCCCGTTCGTGTACGACAAGAATACTTCCGGCGTGGCCGGATAATTCGGATGGAATGCCATGCCGAGAAGCCCGCCCTCCGAAGCGGCGTTGACGGATACTTCGAGGAACTGCGTCAGGGAAGTCGCTTGATTTGGGTCAAACACGACGAGCTGACCCAGCTTCTGTAGGACGAACCAGCGAGGATTATCCGTGGGCTCAAGCAGCATCTTGGTGGGCAGAAATACATCGGGCAGCGCAGGGAACGCATCGACGACGGAGACGCTGGCGTCGCCGGTCGGCCGAGGCGGCGCGACGCAGGTGAGGTTCGACGGACGACGATCAAGGCCGACCGTGACCGCAGTGTCGTCGTCGACGATGGTGCCGGTCGCGCTGGACCGCTCGAGCGATGCGTTCGAAGGGTTGCTAAGGACTAGCGTTAACGTCTCTTCTGCCTCTGGCGTGGTATCGCCAAAGACAGGGACGACGATCGTCGCTTCGGTCGTGCCCGCAACGACCGTGATGCGCCCCGAAGACGCGGCGAAGTCGATGCCGGACACGGCCGAGCCATCATTGGTGGTATAGCTGACCGCCGCGTCGATCGCCGAGACCGCACTCAAAGTGACTTCGAAGGTCAAATCCGTACTGCCGCGGTCGCCCTCGACGACCGTCGCGTCGGCCACTGAAATCGTCGGCGGGTCGTCGTCATTGATGATCGTGCCCGTGGCCTCGGAGCGCAGCAAAGCGGCGCCGGTCGGGTTGGTGAGCGTCACCGTGAAGGCTTCATCCGGTTCGTAAGTCGTATCGGCGACAATCACGACACTGACCGTCCTTTGAGTGTCGCCGGCAGGAATCGTCAGTCGACCTGAGGTCGCGGTGTAGTCCGACCCGGCGGTGGCCGTACTGTCGCTGGTGGCGTAGTCAACACGGACGTCGAACGCGGAGGGTTCACTCAAGGTGACGTCGAACTCCAGGGTTGCGGAGCCGCTGTTGCCTTCCGGGCGTGAAGCGTCGGCCACGGATATCGACGGGGCGGCATCGTCGTTAGTGATCTGGCCGACGGCGGTCCCGTCGGCGACGGTTGCGTTGGCCGGGTTGCTGAGAATCAGAGTGAAGGCCTCGTCGGGCTCTTGGGTAGTATCACCCAGAATCGAGACGCTGATCGTGCCCTGAGTGCTGCCCGCAGGAATCGTCAGCCGACCTGAGGTCGCGGTGTAGTCCGACCCGGCGGTGGCCGTGCCGTTCGCAGTGCCGTAGTCGACGCTCACGTCGAACGCGGAGGCCTCGCTGATAGTGACGATGAACTGCATGACCGCCGCGCCGCCATTGCCTTCGACGAGTGAAGCGTCGGCGATCGACACGGCGGGCGGGGCATCGTCGTCGGTGATTTGGCCGGTCGCTTCGGCGTCGGCGAGGGTCGCGTTGACCGCAGCGCTGAGGGTTAGAGTCAGGGTTTCGTTGGGCTCGTCAGTAGAATCGCCAATAATCCCGACGGCGACTGTGCCCAGGGTGCTGCCCGCGGGAATCGTCAACTGCCCAGTGGCTGCAGTATAGTCCGTCCCTGCCGTTGCTGAGTCGTCGCTGGTGGCGTAGTCGACAGTGATATCGAACCCAGAGGTCGCACTGAGGGTTACGATGAATTCCATCGATCTGGAGCCCGTATCGCCTTCCGTCTGCGTGGCATCGGCCACCGACAGGGTGGGGGCGACATCGTCGTCAACGAGCGTTCCCGTAGCGTCGGCCTGCGACAACGTTGCGTTTACTGGGTTGCTGATGGTCACCGTGAAGGTCTCATCGGGTTCGTCGGTCGTGTCGCCGAGAATCGGTACCGAGATCGCCGCTTGGGTAGAACCGGCGGGGATGGTGGCCTGACCGGATGTCGCCACGTAGTCCGCGCCCGCTACCGCGGATGCGTCGGTGGTCGTGTACTCGAAGGTCACGTCAAGACCGGAGACCGCGGTCAGGGAAGCGACAAGACCTACGGCGCCCGAGTCGTCGTTGCCTTCCGGAGTCGAGGCGTTGGCCAGCATGAGTGACGGTGATGGGTCATCGTCCACGATGACCCCCGTGCCGTTTCCGTCGACAATCGAGCCCCATGAAGACGTGACGAGCTCGACAACCAGAGTTTCGTTGAGCTCGTCCAGGCTGTCGTCTGTAATCGGCACCTCGATGCGAGCACTGAGCGTTCCTGCGAGGATAGTTGCGGTGGCGGATTGAGCGATGTAGTCGACCCCCGGTAAAGCAGAGCCGCCGTTGGTCCGGTACTGAACGGCAACGTCTACCCCGATTGCTTCCGACAACATGAGGTCGAACGCGAGCGCCCCATCGTTCGTGTCTTCGGCGACGTCTTCCGCATCCCCGATGGAGACCGTGAGGTTTGGTGGGATGAGGATGGCATCGTCATCGACGATGGTCCCGGTGCCGATGTCGGTGCCCATGGAGGCGTTGACCGGGTTGCTGAGCACAAGGGTGAAGACCTCGTTTCCCTCGTCGACCGTATCTCCGAGGACCGCGACATCGACGAACGCCGAGGTTTGACCAGGCGGTATTGTCAAGGAGCCCGATACGGCCTCGTAGTCGGCGCCGTCGAGCGCACTCCCGTCGGCCGTCGCGTAGTCCACCTGGATGGCCAAACCGGAGCCGGTGCTGACCGCGATCGCGAAGCGCAGGTTGGTCTGACCGTCGTCGCCTTCGCCGACGGATGCATTCGCAACCGAGATCACCGGCGACGCATCGTCATCGCGAATGACGCCGGTCGCCGTTGCACCGACCAAACGGCCTATCGAGACGGAGACGATCTCCAGTTGAACGGTTTCGTCCGGTTCATTCAGCGCATCATCGACGATCGGCACGGAGATGGTAGCCGTCGTGGTGCCCGCCGGAATCACGAGCGATGTCGTCAGGTCTACAAAGTCGTCGCCGGGCGTGGCCGTCCCATCCGCAAACTCGTACTCGATGTCGACGTCAACGTCGCTCGCGCGGGACAAGGAGAGAGGGAATCGGAGGGCTGCGTCTGCAGCCCCTTCGTCGACCGATTGTGCGTTGGCGAGCGAGACGGTGATGACATCCGGCTCGCCACCTGTGTCCTGAAAACCAGCATCGCTTGCGGTGTCCATCATGCCGGCATCACTGCTGCCATCCGGTGAAGGACCCGCATCCGGTGCCACTCCGATTTCACCGCTACAGGCGGCGACCAGCCAACCCAGCAACGCGGCGCCGTAGATGTGTTGGCGACTGTTCATGCGCGGCGAATATGGTTGTGGTGCACCGCAAGTAGAAGCCCGGGTAAGCCCCAATACTCGCCCTTCGGGCCATGACCTGTAGTCGGGCAGTGGGGACCTGCGGGTGGGCCAAGGCGATACTCGCTTCCGCGGCATGGTACAGGTCCTCGACCTCCCCGCAGATTTTCCGAGCGTCGTGAACCACGTCGGCGCGGCGGACAAGTCGCCCTGATCGCGGACGGTCAGTCCCACCAGGGCCATCGTTCGGGCCACCCCTGTGCGATCGCTGCGTCGTCGCGAACGGGCGAGGGCAGGTTTCTTACTCGGGCTCGACGCCGAGCTCCTCTGCGAGGACCGCCCGGCACTGTTCGAACAGCTGCACCGCCTTAGCGCGCCGCCCCTCGCGTGCGAGCAGCCGTGTCGCCTTGCGATACGCGATCCTAGGTCGAGTGCGACAACGTTGGCTTCATGGCTCAGCTAGGTGTCGACCCTCAGGGCTCATGACGCGGTTGCTTCGTGGTTTCCGAAAAGCGATGTCGGCGTCATGACGAAACGTCACCTGATCATTGCCCTCGTTGCCCTGTCCCTGACCGCCTGCACCGCCCTCAGGCTCAACCGACAACTGAACTTATACGAAATCACTCTGGCGAGTTCGTTGCCCAACGACACGACCGTCACGGACGTTACGGCTACGGTCGACGCCCGAGGAAGGCAGGCCAGCATTCTCTCGGCCTTTTATGGCCTCGATGATGAACTGCCATCCTTTTCCGATAGAGCGATCTGCAAAGGCGCTGGTGGGAGCGACGGAATGCCGGTCATCTTCTCGCATGAGATCGATCTTGATTCGATGCAGGCCGGCGACTTCAAGGTCACCACAGCCTCCGGAAAGACCGGCGAGATCACTTGCGTAACGCTCGCTCCAGCGGATGACCGGGGCGAGCTCAGAACAGCTTTGCTCGCCGGCCACTACGGCAGCATCGATGACCCTCCGGCCAAGGTCGAAATCGTCGGCAACCTCCTCTCGATCGACAAGTCCATCAACTTCAAGGGGATGAGCACCACGCCGATCGCGCTGGAAGAGGGACCGACGATCATCCTGGCTGAGGTCATTCCTGGAGACAGACTTGAGCTGGGCAAGGAACCGACCGAGCTACCCTTTGGAGGCGGTAGTGGATGCCCAGTCGGCACCAAGCAAGCGGTCAACGTAACGTGGGTGGGCGGCGTGACCAAACCCGGCGGTGACGAAGCCGATGATGTAGAGCGCGTTCAATACAAAGTGACCGTCCTGCAACCCGATGGCAGCGAAGCGGAAGTGACGCCCTTTGCGCTGGCCGACCTGGTGGATGGAGACAATAACCACAAGCTGTGTCTTGACGTGGATGGAACTCCGAAGTCCGTGTTCTTTCCCGCAGGCTTTCTGACCGACCCGCGCGACGATCTGAATCCTGACACGAGAATGCAGATTACGGCGCAGTAGAGCGGCCCCGACTGACCGAAGCGCCCCCCCGGAAACGGTCTTGAGACCCAGCGGCTAGGGACGATTCGTTTGAATATCCTTCGCGTTGAAGCGGTCGATAAGACCCCCTTCCCTGCTGACCGCCTCGATCGTGCAGTCATCGCCGTCGATGAGGAACCTCAGGTAGTGCTGCCGAGCGTCGAAGGCCGCCACTTGCTTCGACCAGGGGACGCTCTGGTCCTGGGCGTAAAAGGGTGCGCCGGCACCGCCACTGACCAGGTGCCACACGGGCCGTTCGAGGGGCGCGCCCAGAGTCTCGGCGTCGACCAGGACCCGGCTGTAGTTATGCTCGTCGCCGTGAACGATGGCGGTCACGGCATGGCGACCGAGGATCGCGTAGAGCTTCGCCCGTTGCCGCAATACCTCCGGCACTTCACCGTTCCAGTACAGGCCATCGTGAACATGGCCGCCATTCGGAAAGCCCGGCTCGTGCGTGAACACGAATAGATGCTTCTGCCCGGCCTGGCGAGCGGCCGCGAGGTCAGCGTCGAGCCACTCGAGGGTCGTATCGTCGAGCCACCCCTCGCGGTTACCCGCCGGACCGGCAGGGTGGTCCGGGTTCCCAGGGTGCGAGCGATAGTGATAGTTGGAGTTGATCATGGCCAGATGCGCCGTCCCGATATCGACCGAATACGTGTTTTCGTCGTAAGGCGGCGCGCCGTCGGCGGCCGGGGGCGCCCCGGGGGGGTTGACGAACTGGGCCGCAAAGACCTCTTCGGCGGACGGCGTCTTCCGATCGGCGGCCCACCCGTTGGTCCAGACATCGAGGAGCGTTTCGTGGTTCCCCATCACCTCGTAGATGGGAACATGGGCATGCACGGGCTGAACGGCTCGTTTCCACATCTCGAGCTGGAAGACGAAAGACTTCGGCCAGGTCGTGTAGCCGTCGACGAGGTCACCGACGAACACGATCGCGCGGGGTCGCCCGCGAACGATCGACATCTCGAGCAGGTCGCGGAGTACTCGTGCGTTCGTCCCGCCATATTGCTCATCGGCAGCTCCGAAGCCGCTGCGGCTGTCGCTGAGAGCCACGAGCTCAAACCGGGTCATCGTTTCGGGTTCGGTCTCGAAGGTCCCGCCTCGATGGACATGGACCTCTCCGCGCGCGTCGACGACGACCGGCTGATACCGGTACTGGGTGCCGGGCTCGAGGTCGCTCACCGCGATCTCATGATCCGTGCCGGCCACCGCCGATCGAACGAGCCGCGGTGGCTGACCCGATTCGAACACCGCGACCCACGCTGCGGTCGCCGCATCCGTCGAGAAGCTGATGGTCGTCCGGTCCGTGCCTACGCGATCGACGAACGGCCCTAGGCGCACCGATGGGCGCTGCACGAACGCTGGTTCCGATCCCTGACACGGGTCGCACCGAAACGCCGTCTCGCCGTCGACGACCCGACTTGTTCCGAGGCGATCGTCGAGGAGCTCCAACCTCCAGACGACAACGCCGCCCTTCCGCTCGAGGATGCGACCTACGTCGTACTTGTCTCGAAGCAGACCTTTGACATCGACCCGCAGCACGTAGCGGTGGCCCGTCGGAGTCTCGACGGGGCCCTCGAGCTTCGCGGAGCGCCCACGGTAGCGCGGAAGCCCGAGCGGATCTTCGGGCATCCGATGCCCGATATAGACACTGGCCGCGGGGATCGGATGAAGCGTCTCGAACGAGAGGGCCGCCGAACCGTCCTCGTCCATCGTCAGCACCGGTTCGAGGCGCAGGAGGCGCTCGCTCGTATCGCCTTTTGGGGCCTCACCATTCTTGAGAAGCTTGTGCGAGACCATCGCGTAGAGCTGGGCCTTGCCGACCTCCACCCGCGGACGCTCGGCCAGAGGTGGCCGCGGCTGGCCGATCGCGGGCTCCACGGGAATCGTGGAGAGCTCGAGCCCATCGAGCACAGCATTTTGGACTCGGATCTCGCCTGCCTGATCCAAGGGCGAAGGCCGCGCTAGTTTGTCGATCAGCGCGCCGGATTCGAGGGCGCCACCCGCCGCGCTCGAACCCGACACCGAAACCGACGAGGCCTGATGGTGTCGGCAACCGCCCGACGAAATGAAGGTCAGGGTCAGGAGGGTTGAAATGAAAAAACGCGCACGCACAGCAGCGGCTGTGCCAGGGCGGCGCGACCAAAACAAGTCCGTTGCCTCTGGGGCTCGAAGCAGGCCGGCTATCTAATGCAACGAAATTGCATTTGCTCCGCACCTACGCTATCCCGAAGTGGGGAATGCCAGCATCGAGCGATACGCCGACCACCGGCCAATCGCGCAAGGTGGTCGATGCGCGAGACCTCGTATTCCGTTACGCGTCGGGCGAGTCCTGGCAGCTCGAGGTCGAAGCGATGCAGGTCGCACCCGGCGAGCATACGTACATCTTTGGTCCGAGCGGCTGCGGAAAGACGACCCTGCTCCAGCTCATCGCGGGTGTCCTGACCCCGGTCGGCGGCTCTATGACGGTACTCGGCGAAGACTTGAGTCGAGGTCCTCGCCGCGACCGACGGCGCGCTGAGCGGATGGGATTCGTGTTTCAGAGCTTCAACCTCGTCGCCTATTTGAGCGCGATTGAAAACGTGCTGCTGCCCTGTCGGTTTGCTCGCGGCCGTCGCGAACGAGCGGCCGCCGACGGTCGGTCGCTTCGCGACGAGGCCGGCCGTCTCCTCGACTCGCTCGGGATCGCTTCGTCGCTGTGGACCCGCAAACCGAATGAACTGAGTGTCGGTCAACAGCAACGGGTCGCCGTAGCGCGAGCGCTCATCGGACGTCCCCCGCTCATCGTGTGCGACGAGCCCACATCAGCGCTCGACCCCATGTCCCGCGACCGCTTCGTCAGGCTTCTCCTTGCCGAATGCGCGGCTGCGAATTCCACGGCCATGGTGGTCAGCCACGACCCTGCCATTCGAGACGCGTTCCAGGCGAGCTACGATCTCGCGCGAGCCGACGAATCGACGAGGTTGAGGAGCGTCGCATGCCCACCCTCTTGATGCTCGCGCGAGCTAGCCTATGGAGCCGCCGATCGACCGTCGCCCTCACGGTCTTGTCGGTGGCCACGAGCTTTGCGCTGCTCATATCGGTGGAGCGGTTGCGCTCGAGTGCCCGAGACAGCTTCGAGGGCACGATTTCCGGCACCGATCTACTCATCGGCGCTCGTGGCAGCAGCGTTCAGCTCCTCCTGTATTCTGTGTTTCGACTGGGCGAGCCGGTGCGAGAGCTGTCGTGGCAAAGCTACGAAGCGATCGCCGCCCATCCCGAGGTCGCGTGGAGCGTACCTTTGTCGCTCGGCGATTCGGTCCAAGGATTTCGCGTGTTGGGCACGACCCGAGCGTACTTCGAATACTATCGTTACGGCGGCCAGCTTCCGTTGCGGATACGAACCGGACGGAGTTTCGAAGCCGATTTCGACGCCGTGTTGGGCAGTGAGGTCGCTCGACAACTCGGGTGGACGGTCGGCGACCGGTTTCCGATTCAGCATGGCGTCGACGAGAACGCGGACACCCACGAGGATTACGAGTTCGAAGTCGTCGGCGTGCTCGCGCCGACTGGAACCCCCGTCGACCGTACCGTGATTGTCCCCTTGCGCGGCCTCGCGCTGGCTCACCATGAACCTGGCGACCACGCTGGGCACGATAGCCCCCATGAGGACCACGAGGCGCACGGGGACCACGAAGCGCACGAGAACCACGAAGCGCACGGGGACCACGAAGCGCACGAGGACCACGAAGCGCAAGAGAACCACGAAGCGCACGGGGACCACGAAGCGCACGGGGACCACGAAGCGCACGAGGACCACGAGGCGCACGAGGACCACGAAGCGCACGGGGACCACGAAGCGCACGAGGATGATGAAGAAGCCGCTGCTGAGCTGAAAAGCGTCAGCGCGGTGATGATCGGCCTCCGCTCGAAGATGGGCATTCTTCAAATGCGTGTCTGGCTCAATGACTTTCCCCGCGAAGCGATCATGGCGGTCATGCCCGCCCGCGCGTTCCAGCAGCTTTGGTCGACGGTGAGCGTGGCGGAACGAACGCTTCGCCTGATGGGTATCCTCGTGTCCCTCGCGGGGGTCCTGGCGCTTGCCGCAACTCTTCTGGCGACCGCGAACGAACGCCGTCGGGAAATGGCCCTCCTCCGATCGGTGGGCGCATCACCGGCTGAGGTCGCGGCGCTGGTCGTCGGCGAAGCCGTCTTGATTGCGCTGGCGAGTGTGGCGGTGGCCTTTGCGGCCGTGTACGCCGCTGGCCGGATCGGTCAGGCATTGTTTTTGTCGCATCTGGGGCTCCGACTCTCTTTAGCGGCAGTGACCGTCGGCGATGTCCCTTGGGTCGTCGCCTTCGTCGCGACCGCGGCCGTGGTCTCGCTCATTCCAGCCGCGGTAAGCTACCGCCGCACCCTCTCGGACGGTCTCTTGGTACGTACATGACTCCATCGATCCGGATGCTGAGCCTTATCTTCGTGTTCCTCGTCGGCTGTGTGAATGAGGACCTCGAAGCGCCCACCGTTGAATCGGAAATCGGATGGACGGTCCTGTCGGAGCTCGATGTCGAATCCGGAGCGAAACCGGCGTCGCTCACTCAGACACTCGCCCATCCGATCCGAATTCACGGTTATGCGATGCCGCTCGAGGCTGGCGAAGCCGGGGTTACGAGCTTTCTGCTCGTGCCCGACAGCAGCTACTGCGTGCACGTTCCACCGCCTCCACCCAATCAGCTCATCCTCGTCGAGGTCGAAAGACCGCTACATTGGCGGTCACTGGAATCCGGCCTCTGGTTGACCGGGACCATCGAAGTCGTCGAACAAGAGTCCGAATTCGGTCGCTTCATGTATAAGATGAAGCAACTTGGCTCGCTCGAGAGAGCCGAATGGTAGCGATGACGAAGGTCTTCAGCCAACGCGTCGGGTGTCAACGCGGAATGCACCGAACCTCGGTGGTCGATGTCACGCGGCAACGGCGATTTTCAAACGAAGCGCAGTCAAATTCAAGCCATGCCCCTCGGGTGCAGACCCTCGCGACGGCCCCTTGGCATCGCACCGCTTCTTCGTCGCACTCGGCCTTCGCCTCGGGAACCGCACAAGCGAATCTATTGTTAGGCTGAGGAACGCAGGCCCCTCCGGGAACAGCGGCCCGGCAGTCCTGAAGCAATACCCCAACCCCGGGACCATCGCTTCCCGCACCCACGCAGCGAGTCACCGTATTGCCGCCGACACAACCCACCGTGTCGCGTTGGCAAGAGAGCGCCTCATGTACGCACGTCGCACCTTCGGCCGTCGCAACACACGTGGCCGCAAAGTCGGCGCAGGGTGTCTTGATAAGAGCGCCGTCCCGGCATTCGACCGCGACATCCCCTTCGCAGCGGCCTCCTTCACGGTCACAGGGCCCAGCCACACACGACGCGACACCGTTCACCATCGCGCACATCACATTCCCATCGATCCGGTCACCGCAATCGTGGACCGTATCCGGAAAGTCGGGGTGCGGGCATTCGAGGAGGGTGCCCGAGCAGCGACCGGGGAGACCGAAACACGAGCCGCTGAAAGCGAGTTCGCAATTCACGAGGTCCTGGTCGCAGGCGCTGACCCCCTCGGCGCAGGCCAACCAGTGCCGCAGTGGCAGCAGCATCCCGCCGAGACCTCCGGAATAGCCGACCACGAAGTCGCCGTAGGTTCGTGCGGTGATAGATTCATCGGCGCAGACGCTGGCCTTGATGAACATTTGAGCCAAGAGGCGGCGATCGGCAAAGTCGTCCCCGCATCGGAATCCCAGAGATGGCGATCGCTCGTCTGGACTCCGGTAAACACCATAGGTCGTTCGATGCTCGACCGGTGGATCAGCAAACCCTCCGCCTCGAACCCGCCGGGTCTGGCCCTGTGCATCCGAATCCATGACCCACTCCGCAACGTTGCCGGCCATGTCATGAGCGCCGTAGGGACTTGCGCCAAGCGGATGGCTTCCCACCATCAGCGTCGACCCCGAGCAGGTGGAAGAATTCGTCAAATCACAGGTCGCGGGCTCATCACCCCACGGGTAGCGACGGCCGTCCGGTCCGCGGGCAGCCTTCTCCCACTCGACGTCCCGGAGTAGTCGTTTGCCAGCCCATTGACAATACGTCTTAGCTTCGCTCCACGTCACGCAGTTGATCGGATGTGACCCGTGCCCCTCGATCGCCCAATTGCATCCCTCGCTCGACGTGAGGTTGGCGCTCGAGCACGCGCCGTCGAGAACACACGCCTCGTAGTCCGCGACCGTAACCTCGAATTCATCGACACCGAACGACGAAATCGTTTCGGTCGTGCGCGGCGGCTCGCTCGGACCGCACTCCGGGTCGTAGGCTTCATCGCACCCTCTTATGAATGGACCGCCGGAGACATTGTGTACTCGTTGCGTTGGCGGTCCTGCATCCGGAGCTCCACTATCCGGTGGCACACCGGTATCCGGCTTTACGTCCGGCTGACCGGCATCCGTTCCGCAGTCACAATCGAGGAATATACGATTGGGCGAGCACACTCGGGTCCCATCGAGTCCGCCCGGACAGGCGCAGGAAACGGTCTCACCAGGCACGCAGGAGGCTGATGGGGCGTCGGAGCAGCCCCATCCGAAAACCCCCAAGAACACGGCGGTCGTAAACCCGCCGCACGACCACATCAGGTTCGAACGACCGCGTGTCAAGATCATCTTCGCCTCCTGCGACGGGCCCACCTTATCCGTGCGCGTTCGTCCCCCCGCCGGACGGGCTCGCTGCACTGGGTAACATGCAATCTGTACACCACGATGCCAATCTGTTGCGACCGACACTTAAGTATCGAGACCGTGACCAACGTAGGTTCATCTGTTACTCGCAAAGAGACTCATCGTATACACGTTTCGTAAGAATCTATTCTAAAGATCAGAATGCTCCAACGCGGGTTCGTGCCGGTCTTGCGAAGGCGCCCATGTGCAAGCCGTTTTGCATTCTGTACGAGTTCCGCCAAGCACAGCAGGAACCCATCGCGGCTCCCCATTCGAGCCCTTCAAAAAGGGCGTTTAGGGGTACTAGAGTAAACCCGCAGCCAGCGAGACCTCCGAGGAGTGCGTTTAGGGCCTGGTGGTCGCCGGCGTAACGTCATCCCAGCCGGCTAGGAAATCCGCGGGTCGACTCACTAGCATCCGTGACGCAGACCCGGTAGGAAACCTTCGTATGATTTGCGGTAGGGATCGATGGTCGAGTCTGCGAGCGGCGCTCGTAGTCTCTGTACTGCTCACGGCGTGCTCCAGCACGCCTACGCGAAGGCCGGTGCCACCCGAACTGTATGGCCAGGTCGAGTGGCTCAAGGGCAAGGCGATCCGCGCTTTCGGCGAAGAGCCGAGCCAGGAGTTCCTTGAAGACATGATCACGGCGGGCAACGCGCTGCGGCAGGAACGGACGCGCTACCTCGATGCAAACGGGGAGATCAGCGTGCTTGCCCTCTCCGGCGGTGGCTCCGACGGCGCGTTCAGCGCCGGTCTTCTCAATGGCTGGACGGCGTCCGGAACACGACCGGTCTTCCTGCAAGTCACGGGGATCAGCACCGGAGCGTTGATCGCGCCTCTCGCGTTCCTTGGCGAAGAGTACGATGATGTTCTGAAGGACGGGTACACGAACATCACGTCCGAGGATGTCTTCGAGAAGCGTTCGGCCCTGGAGGTCGTCACGGGGTCGGATGCGGTCGCTGACTCCACGCCGCTACAGCGCATCCTCGAAAAGCAGATCGGCCAAAAGGAGATCGATGCCATCGCGGCCGAGCATCGGCGCGGACGCCGGCTCTACATCGGTACGACCAACATGGACGCCCGCCGCTTCATGGTTTGGAATATCGGCGCGATCGCCAACACCGACCATCCTGACCGCCTGGTTCTTATTCGCAAAATCCTGCTAGCATCGGCCTCGATCCCCATCATGTTTCCGCCCGTCTACTTTGACGTAACCGCGAACAACGAGACGTACGACGAGATGCACGCAGACGGCGGGGTCGTGACCCATGTCTTCTTCACCGGCCTCCTATACAGTATCCCACAAGTACTGGCGGGCCTCGACGGCAAGAGAACGCCGCCGCTCAACCTCTATATCGTCCGCAACGGACAACTAAGACATCACTATCAACCAGTCGAGAAGCCATCTATCGGGCCGATCGCCGCCACGACGGTCTCCACTATGATTCGGGCGCAAGGACTGGGAGACCTGCTGAGGATCTATCACTTTACGAAGGACCAGCTCAACTATCGTCTCGCGTATATTCCGCATGACTTCACGCCTCGATCGGAGGGGCAGTTTGACCGCGACGAAATGAACCGGCTCTATCAACTCGGATATCATTTGGCGAAAGATGGGTACAAATGGCAGGAGGGGTTTCCAATGATGGAAAGGTCGCGGCAGGCGAGATAGGAAAATAGCGATGGCGAGGATGAGAGGGTGGACGGCCAGCGCTTTGTTGGTCAGTTTGGTTGTCGTCTCGAGTACGTGGGCTTGCACGGCCTCCAGCGACCTGAATAGGCGGCTGGTGGCGAAGCTCTTGCTGGACGTTCAAGACAATTTGCTGCCGCAGCTGACAGTACTCGACCTTTGGACCCTTCCGATGACGTCTTTCGAGAGCGCGGTGGACGTTCGACCGCAGGAAGGCCAGACGCAGGGTCACATGGTGTTCTTGGATCCCGGCACGCCGGAAGAGCGTCCTCTCGACGCGGCCCGGATCGTGTCGTTTGTTTATAAGGGCGGCAACCGAGTTGAGCACGAGGGTGAAGACTGCACTCTTCACCAGGTCCTGTTCCGAGCTCCATCACACCACCGAGTCATGGGCACGGAGTTCCCCCTGGAGATGATCGTGCTCGCAACCTGCGAAGCAGACGATGAACAAAACCGTCGGATCGCTGCGAGCTTCCTGTTCGAAGAGGGCCCGGAGTCGGATACCCTCCGTTCTTTCGCGGGCAACCCGGCGGCGAGCACAACGGCGACGGCAGGCGAAATTTCGATCGATACGTCCAGTTGGACTTCATTTGGCGCCGACTACTATCACTACCTTCGCCAGCACCCGGCGGTCGTCGATCATCTCTTGTGCACGGAGACGAATACCGCGAGCGCTGCACAGATTGCAGCACTCAAGAAGGCCGTCGGTCGTAACGTGTGGCTCGTCGAGAACGTAGATTAGGAACGTTGGGTGACTGCAACATCGGCAGACAATCGCTGGGTCGTATCTTCAGATACGCAGCACGGGTGCTTCGGCGCCCGGGGCCAGCGATAAGACTTCTTCGAATCCTTCAACGAGGCACCGGCCGAAGAGCGGAACGTCGGTGACCGCGGCGGGGTCGACATTGACCGCGATGCAGCACTGGTCGAGGTGGGTGATCAACGAGATCATGGACGCGCAGCCCGGCAGCGGCCCAAACCCATACGCGCGATCGATGCGGGCCCCCGCAAGGTACCGAGGTTCCCGAAGGCCGGGGACGTTCGTGGCCTGCAGGTCGTTGTTCTTGGTCAAGCTCCCGGTCAATGCCGGCAAGAAGGTCGCGGGGACCCAGCTCAACGCGGGCGCCAACACGCTTACGGCGTCGACCGCCGGCTCGTCCAAGATTTGCCGAACCCGATCGTGAATGGCGATCATTCGTGCCTTGGGGTCGGCGACGGCCACCGGCCCGGCGAACCGAATCCCCACGAAACGGTTGCCTCCCTGCGCGTCGTCGTTACGCCGCACCGAGACCGGCATGGCCATCGGAATGGCGTCGACCGGACGGTCATGGGCCTCGTGGTAGCGCCGAAACGCCCCCAGCAGAGCCGCAATGTAGGCGGCATTGAGCGAACCGCCCCCGGCTTTCGCGGCTGCGCGCAGGTCCGCGAAGCGCACGTCGAGGGCGCAGAAACGAAAGCTCAAGCTGCGCCCTGCCAGCAGCGCCGAGTTGTCGACCGGCGGGTCGGCGAGGACACGTCGGAATGAGGCTGAATAGGTCGCGGCGTTGCGAACCCAGCCGACCGGATCCGAGACCTGCCGAAGGGTCGATACGCCTTGCCGAACCAAGCTGGGCAGCGCGGACAGATCGCGGCCGAGCTGCTGCCGCAGCAGCGCTCCCGCCGTAGCGCGCTCAGGCGGCGGCGCGCTTGGTTGCGGCTTGTCGGGGTTGGATTCGCGTTGTCGGGAGTGGAGTTGACCGAGCAGCTGCACGCCGCCGAGGCCGTCGGTGGCCACGTGGTGCATCTTGAGCATGAAGGCCGCCTTGCCGTCGGGCAAGCCCTCGAACAAGACGACCTCCCACGGCGCGCGAGCGCGGTCGAGCGGGGTCATCGAGACCTGCTCGGCCGTCCTCAAGAAGGTCGTGAAGTCACTCCCACTGGGGAGCGCGACCCGCCGGACGTGGTAGTCGAGATCGAAATCGGGATCCGTAACCCAGGTTGGGGTACCGAGTCCGAGCGCCGGCTCGAGGACCTTTTGCCGAAATCGGGGCGCCATCCGCGTGCCCCATTCGCAGGCCGACCGCAGGCGCTCCCACTCGGGCGTTCGGTCGAGCAGCTCGATCAGAATCATCGGCGAGCGGAGCCGCGGATCGGCCTCGACCCGCCACATCAACGTTTCGAGCGGGTTGAGCTCCCGCGCTTCGCCCCATTGAAGGGGCCCATTGTTCGCTGTAGTCATCTCGGACATGTTCAGGCTCCCTTTGGCCAGTCATTGAGGGTTCGTTCAAAGAGGGCCCGGATTTCGTCCACTCGGTCATTCAGCTCGTCGAGCTTCCAGTCCTGCGTGGGTATCGGAGGCAGCACGCAGACGTCGACCGTCCCGGGCCGCATGACGACCGACGTTCGTGGCCACAGTTCGCCGCTGTTCCGAATGACGATCGGAATCAGGGGAGCCTTCGCGTCGAAGGCGAGATGAAAGGCGCCCTTTTTGAATCGGCCCAGTTTCGCGGTGGGCATCCGCGTGCCCTCGGGTGCGATCAGCACCGATTCCCCGTCATGAATGCGGCAGATGAGCGCGTTGATGCTCGCCTGCGCCGACGTCGAGTCGCTCCGGTCGATAAGAGCGATGTCGAGGTAGCGCAACGCCCAGGTTCGCGGATCGTTCGCCACCTCGCGCTTACCGACCCCTGTGAAATCGTATCGCAACAGCTTACCGATCACCGCCGGGTCGAGGTTCGACTGGTGATTGAAGATGTAAACCCCGGGCCTACCCGCCTCGATGTTCTCACGACCCTGCACCCGCACTTCGATCCCCGCCACCCACAGGCAGAGGTCCGTAGTGTAACCGACCGTCGGATTGATGGCCCGCCATCGACCCCCACTCAGGATTTTGGCGAGCAACGCCGTCACGATGCCTGCGTTGAAAACCCACAGCGCCCCGATGGTTCCGGAGATCCCCCTCACGTCGACGGGATTCGGGTCGGGCAAACGCAGAATCGGAACGCCCGCTGCTTGGGCGAAGGCGGCCAGTCGATGGTCAGGGCATGTTGCGAACGGGCGACCCACCGACCGCAGGAAGTCTTCGTCTTCATGGCCGTTGCCGTATCCGTAGCTCTGAGCCAGATCGATGCCTTGCGCAGCAGCGAACGCCCGTATGCCCTTGGCTTTTTCGGCACCCCAGAGCGGCGGACCCTTGAGACGCCCCGTCAGACGCCCATCGACGACCTCGACCTCGGTCGAGATCAGGTGGGGAATGTCGAGGTCGGCGGCGACCGGCTTCGCTTGAAAGGGCGTGGCGGCGGTGGCCATGACCACCGTGTGGCGCTTGCGCAAGTGGGCGCGAATGAGGTCGCGCACGCCCGGCCGAATCGTAGGCGCGATGCGACGGGCGAAGATCTTTTGGGCGGCCGTCTCGAGCTCCTCGAGGGACCGCCCCCCAAGGAGCTCGGCGGCTCGCTCGATGGTCTTCAAGTCGCGGTCGGGATCGTCACGGAGCGCGATCACGTCACGGACAAGGTCGTACAACCGCTGAAAGCCGATGCGCCCCAGGTCTTCTCGTACGAACGCGAGCACCGTGAAACCTTTGACGAGCGTGCCGTCAAGGTCGAAGAAAGCGCCGACATTCGGACCATCAGGGCCCTCATTGACGGTCTGGATGGCAAAGTCGAGATCGTTCACTAGGTCTCCCAGAGACCAGCTTAGCAAGTTGTTTGACGAGATGGGCGGGTTGGGTCCGGTCGGCGGCTACGCCGCACCGCATTATCGTCAAGCTCGAGGTCCAATACATTGCCAATTGAAGCCTCCGAGCTTCCGTTGAGAGACTATTCGACTTCCAAGAACTCGGCGACATCCACGAACGGCTCGAGCCAGCGTCCGTCGAGCAGCTCGGGGGGGATATCTCCCCCTGCCCTGGCCAGCTCCACGAGCGAAGCATAGGGAGCGTCCGCAAACCAGGGCTCTAGCTTGAATCGGTCGGAATAGTCAGGTGCGCGTCGGGCCGCATGGAATTCGTCGACGAGCGCCGTCAGCAGTGGGATCTGCGAAGCCGCCAGGTTCTCAGGGAACAGGAACCCTCGAGGATCAACAGCACCTCTGAGCGCTTCTCGGTCGGGAATAGCGGCGCGCTGGATCGCTTCGCCGGCCGCCGTAAATCGAGCCGCGATCCTCGCATATCCTTGATTGATACCGTTGGCCTCATCGCCCTCCTCGTATCGACCAACCAAAGAGATAAACTCTCCGAGCCCCGGAACCCGACGCACGACCCTTGCGCCACCCTCTCTCGCCAGGGCAATCGCGGTCGTCGCGACCGACGTATAGACCCGCCGGGTCTGAGCAAAACTCTTGTCCAGAATCGTAATACCGTCCTGGTAGCTGCCCACGAAATAGCCCAACGAAGCGCGGGCACTCCGGGCGGTGATGCCGGGAGGTTCAAGGAAAGGCGAGTTGTCGGCGGCGGTTCCCCGTGCGAAATACTCGGCGTGGCTTCGGCCGGGTCGGTCGCCCTCGAGTAGCTTCCGGAAAGCCGTGTGGTAACGACCGTTCTCGCCGGTCAGGGGCTGATCATCACCGGCCATGAGCCGTCGATGCTCTTCGGGTCCGAAGGAGTACGCGAACAGCAAGCTCAAGTACTTTCCGGTCGGGTCTTCCCCGCGCAACGAACCGATGATCAGCCCGGTTTCGGTACCCAGAAGCTCGGCGACGGCGCTGGTGACGTCGATCGCCGGCTGCTCGCGGCCAACCCGCCAAGCGGCGAGCAGGTGGGTCGCGGCGTAGTTGTTGAGGCCCTCGGTGGCGGCGATGAGCATCATCGCTTTGGTGTGGCCTCGGTCCTCGTGTCCGTCCATCCCACCGACGGTCTTGATCATCTCCACCAGGGACTCAGCATCGGCTTGCTCGGGCGCGATATCATGCCGATGACCCGCGAGCTGGGCCGCGGATGCCGCGACCGCATTGAGCTTGTCTTGACCGAGGCCGGTGACGACTCGACGAATCGCCGCGTCATTTCCTCGGAGCTCGGCGGTCGCTTCGGCGATCACCACGCCTCGGAAGTCGTAGGCGATCGTGTCGCGCCCATCGACGACCGCGCGTCCGGTCGGTAGGTCTTCCGCCAGGGCTTGAATCAGCGCCTCCTTGTCGCTCGCCGACGTGCCCGCCAGACTCGACCGAACGACCCGTCGAATGCCTCTGAAGGCTTCCTGGCGGTTGAGGCCCTCGAACTGGTCCGCCGTTTCTTCAAACAACCGGATGGTCGCCTTTGCGGCGTCCAGACGACCGGCCCGAATATCCTCACGAAGACCGGCGCCCAGGCGCTCCTGAGCCGCCTGCTGCGCGGTTCGAAGCCTTTGTAGGGCTACTCTGTCCACGGGAGGACGGCCTTCGGCCGCCGTCTCGGCCGCCGTCTCGGACGGCACCGGTATGGCTGCCAGCACCGCATCAGCACGCTTTCGCGTATCAGCATCCGCTCTCGACAGCGCCTGCAGCACGCCCGACATCACCGTTGGGTCTCGGGCCGCCCCTTGGATCGCTCGAACAAGTCCATTGCCATCACGCCCAGGAACTGCGGCCAGATGATCGATGACCTCGTCCACCCATTCGGCCGAGGCCCGACCCGCAGGGGTGGCCTCTAGCTCCGACAGGCGGGCCAACCCCGCTGCGACCACGAAATCGGTCCCCTCGATGGCCTCGGGCGATCCCAAGTCGCCACCCAGGTCCTTGGTCAAGGTGGCAACCACCCCTGGATCCGACTGTGCCGCCAGGAATGTTTGACCCATCGTCGGCGCCCACGAGCGGTCGGCTCGGTTCGCGTGGTCCCGCCAGGTCCGGAACAGGGTCGCCGCTAGGACGGGGTCGCCGAGCGCCGCTGCTTTGTCCATCATTGTGGTGTAGGCCGTCGGGCCGTTGGGGTCGGGCCTCCATGTATCCTCGTACCAAGACGTAGGAGGCGTCGAGCTTGCGATGGCGAGCCTCCGAAGATCTCCCTCGGGCAGCGACCCGAAAAACAGTCGGAACTGTTCAGGGCTCAACTTGCTCATCTCGTCGGTGAGTTCCTGGTGGGCCTCGGAGATATCTTCAGCGTCGACCCGAAAGGAGCCGATCGGGGTCGTGCTGTCGTATTCGTTCGTCCAGGTGTCCAGGAAGTTGGTCATCGCGCGTTGCGCGGGTTCGATCGAACGCGGATCAACCGGCGTTGCGCCATTCACTTGCGCGTCTGCCGGAGTCACACCATCCGCTTGCGCGTCCACCGGGGTCGCGCCATCCGATGGCACGTCCACCGGGGTTGCGCCGTCCGCTTGCACGTCCACCGGGGTCGCGCCATCCGATGGCACGTCCACCGGATTTGGGCCATCACGTCCCGGCGCGAGTCCTCGGATGTAGTTGAGGGCTATCGCAGCGGGGGTCCGTCCGCCTTCTTCGTCGGTGGGAGCGATCGAGTCAGGATCCCCGTTCCCGTCGAGTCGATCGACTTCCGTGAACAGCTTGTCCATGTCCAGCTGATCGCCTTCGCCAAGCGCGCGATCCAGATTGACGCCCGCGAGCTCCGGTCGAGCACGAAGCTCCGGCGTGAGTTCGACGGTATGGCCCTCCATGTCCCCGAGAAACGTGCTCCGGTGGTCTTGCCCATCGGGCCGCGCCATCGAGAGAGCCGCCTTTGCGGCCGGGCCCGGCACCGTCGCGCCTTCGTCGGTCCGCATACGGATGCTCTCCTCATCCCCATTGCGATCCGCGCGGTCGAGGAGTCCAAACAGCAGCCTATGCTCCGGCCCTTGAATGACCCCGTCGCCGTTGCGGTCGGCCCGACGAACGCCGATCTGAGCCAGCGCGGGATTCTGTTCGGCTTCGGCGACGCCGAACGCCTTGCCTCGAAGAGTGCCGAGGAAGGTCTCTCTTTCAAGAACCGGGTCTCCTTCGAGCTCGACACCGGCCAGCTCCAGCGCCGCCGCCGCCGCCGCGCCGGGGCGAGAAAAGCGACCCTCGCGGTCACGCGCGGCGATCGAAGTGCGCCGGGTGTCCCGATCGAACTCGTCGATGGCGGCGAACAGCTCGGCAACCTCATCGCCCTCGATCGCGCCGCTTTGATCCGTGTCCAGTACGCCGACACTCACGCCGGCCAAGCGTTCGTCGCGACGAGCCGCCTCGACACTGATGGCCCCGTCGCCCACGAGATCGACGAAGTCGTCTCTCGTCAGTGAGTCCCCGACCCGTTGCTGCCCTGGCTCCACTGGGGCGCCGATCTGGAACAGATGGGGCCGACGGGCCCCGCCCAGCAAAGCATCGGCCCCTCCTTGGAAGTTCTCGCTGAGAGGGCTCAACAACGGGGCGAGGGCCGGTGCCTTGAGCAGCTCCCCAACGGTGGCGGCGTCCAGCTCCCCATCCGCCTGTAGGCGGCCCCCGGCATTCTCGTTCCAGTCGACGTAGTCGAAGAACCGCCCCCATTCCGCGTCGTGGATCTGTCCGTCATCGTCGAGGTCGGCGAACTCCGCCGCCTTCTCCATCCAAGAGTTCTTGAACGCTTCGACCTGAACCCGTTGCGCGGGATCCCTGAACGCACGGTTCGCTGCATCAAGAAATGCCTGCCGGTTGAACTTCACGCTCGGCGCGACTGCAAAGACCGAGCTAGCTTTGCGATTTGGCGATCCGCGGGACCGAACACCCGCGATCGTCGGGTTTACACCGCACCCCAAGGCTCGATGCCAACGGTTACCCGCTCGTGAACGCCTTCAAATCTTTCGTCGGGCGGAAATGGAGTGAGCGAGCGAGCGAGCGGTCGCGGCGACGGGAGACGCAGCGTTTGCCTAACCGGACTGACCGAAGCTGCGTCTTCGGCACTGCTCACGCCGGCGACCAAGCCTGGTTGCGGACGACTCGGTCGACCACTTCGATGCCGAGTCGCCGCAACCCATCGGCAAGCCGGTTCGCCTGCCGACAGTGGCGAGTGACCATTCATCGACGCCGTGGCGGCCCAGCGTCCTGAACGCTGCCCAGACCGCGACCCCCCGGGCGCGTGGGCGTGTCGGCCCGGGCGATCAGCGAGTGCTCATCAGACTTCTGGCTCACTGTTCCTTGCTCCGGCAATCCCTCGACGGATGCAAGCTCGGGACGCAGCGTCAGGACCCCCAGTCGCCCCTCGTTGAAGTTGAGCGTCGGGTCGTGATCACCGGTATGGGTTATCGGCCCATGGGTGGTCGCAAAGAACAGAACCGAACCCTCATCCGTCGATGCGAGGTCCCAGACGGTGGCGGGTCGGGCGCTCCTCAGCATCCACGGCGATCACAGTCGACCGCTCGCTCGACTCATAAGTACGGTTGTCGTCGTGAGTATCTGCAGCTTATGGAACTTAGACCATACGACGGTATTGGTCACCTGGTTGGGGGGCATGGCGCGGACCTCATGCTGTACGGATGGATCCTGATCAGCGGCTTGTTGGGGCTCAACCTGCATCTGCGAATGCGGTCCGAATCCCGGCGGTTGACCTTGTTGGTCCGCCAGATCGCGCTCGAGAATCCGGAACGACCGCCAGCGAAAGGCGAACCTCCGCAAAGCGACTGACCGCCGTCGCCAGGCCCATGGACGGCGGGCATGGTCGGCGGCGGCGGACGGGTTGGCCGCTGACGCCCGGTTAACGAAACTGCGCGTCGCGGTGCGGCCGGTCTGCTATCGTTGCACCATGAACGTTCAGCCAGGGATGAACGAACGGATCCTCGTGCGTGGTGAAGTCCCCCGAGGCATCCAACTACTCCGAATCGTCGGCGTATTGGTGCTGATCGGGGGGCTCTTAATGATCTTTTTCGGCGGTGCTCCCTCCGGATATGCCTTCGTGATCCTGAGCATACTTATCTTGTTACCCACTGAATTCGTGGCCCTGCGGATTCGCCTCCGCCGAGCGTGGCTTCGGATCAACACGGACGGGTTCGTCTTCCAAGACCGAAGCGGCCAACGGATGCTCCACGATGATCAGGTCACCGGTCTTGGCCTGGAACGCCGAGGTGACGCCGGTGATGGCACTTCCGTCGTTCGGCGCTTGGCATTGTGGGCCGACGACCGCCGGGAGCCGATGCTCATGGAGAATCGCCTCGGCGCCCAGCAACGAGACCCGCTCGCCGAGTTCATGGAGCGAATCCTGGCCAATCTCGAGCGTCGTCTGCGACGCAATCTAGAAGTCGGCGGCGCCGTGGAGGGGGACGGCTTTCGGCTCAACCAAAGCGAGCTGTCCGTCGGCCACCGACCGCACGAGCAACGGCTGACGCTTCACGATATTGTCGCATGCGAGATCTACGACCGCCATATGTGCATCTGGCGGCGCGGGGCCGATGAGGCCATCGCGAAGCTCCCGCTGGGTGGCCGCAACGTCCACCTCCTCCCAACCTTGCTAAAGCCGATGCTAACCCAGCAAGCCGGGGAGACAGAAGAGTCCGGCCCTGGGCTCGGCCGAATTCTTTTCGAGCGAAAACAATCGGGTATCGGGGTCGCCTATTTCCTCGCCGCGGCGGGCATAATACTCGGCGTTGGCGTTTCTGCTTACACTCTGGTCGTCTACAATGAGCCCGAGGGTCTGTGGTGGCTCCTTGCGGCTGGGGTTGGTCTTCTCTTTCTTTTTTGGGCAATCTGGAGCTCGTACTTCCTCTTTCGCTGCCACGAAAAGGGTGTTGCCCGCCGTACGATGACCGCAGAGCGCAGCCTTCGATACGCCGATGTCGACGCTTTCACCTACAGCGCCGTTCGCCATTACACGAACGGGGTATACACCGGAACCCACTTATCGATGACCTTCCGGCCCCGTACCGGAAATCCGTTGATGTATGGCTGCCGAGTCAAGGGTGGAGACGAAGACCTAGACGAGCTCCGCGACTTCATCAGCGGTGCCGTCGCGGCGCGTATGGCAGCCCGGTTTGCGGCCGGTGAACCGGTGCCGTGGACGCCGAACTTAGCGTTCCACCAGGAGGGGCTCTGGTACCGGCCCATGGGTTTCATCAGCCGAAAGGAGCCCGCCGTTCTCCGATACGAGGACTATGCGGGCTACGACGTTCAACAAGGCACATTCATCTTGTTCTCGAAGAGCAACGACAAGCCGGTGGCCCAGGAGCAATGCGCCGCCGAGAATTTCTATCCTGGCTTCGTGCTGCTGCGGGCGATGCTGCATAAATCAGCGAGCCGCTGAGGTGAGACGACGACTGAGCCACAACCGTGTCGTCGGCGGTCGAGCACCGAAACGACTCGGCCGCTCGACCGTGCGTTAATACCCTACCCGAGCGACTGGTCGATAATGCGCGCTCTCGCGCCGTTGCGGCTATATGGATTAAGCTCGCGGTGCCAGCCTCGAACGGCATTGCGACCCGCGAAAGCCACTGTTAGCGTCTCGGACACCGATCAATGGCCAGCTCGCGGCGGAGACCCGTTCTATCCTTCCTGATCATCGTCCTGAACACCGTTCTGTTGGCGCTATTGATCGAGTTGGGACTGTTCATATTCGGCGTCGAGCCGCTGTCGTCGCAGGGCGACGTTTCGCTCGGCTTCTCCGAGCAGACGAAGGTTTTCGAGCGCGACGGCGCGGACTTTCGGGTCCGAGCGGCGCTGACGCCGACGACCTTCAACGAAGTGCGGTTTCGCGCCCAAAAGCCGAAAGAAGGCCTGCGGATCTTCGTGCTCGGTGGATCGAGCGCGTACGGCTTTCCTTGGAGCGATGACGAAGCTTTTTCTGGGCATCTCGAACGGGCCCTGGCCCGCAGTCGCGAGGTCCCCGTCGAAGTGGTCAACCTCGGTGGCCTGTCCTATGCGATGCACCGATTGCATATCCTGTCGAAGAAGCTCGTTCAGTATCAGCCGGATGTTTTCGTGGTCTACAGCGGTCACAACGAGTTCGTAGAACGCGGGATTTTCAGCGATCTGAGAGGAAGAAGCGAGCGAGCACACTGGGTCTTCGAACAGTTGAGCCGCACTCGCATCTTCGCCGCTGCGGCCCGCATTCAACGGGGGCCCCCGCCGCAACGAGACGCGCTGGCGGTCGAACGCGACACCAATCACCGCTATTCGGTCCAAGAAAAGCAGGAGGTCGTCGAGGCCTTCGAGCGAGAATTGACGGCTCTGATTCAGCGGGCGAAGGCCAACGGCGTTGACGTCGTGGTGTGTACGGTACCTGCAAACCTCTCGGAATGGCGCCCGAATGCATCCATCTCCGGGGCCACCGACCCGATGGAGTGGAGCGCCCAGCGTCAGGCCGCGAAGCAGGCAATGACCGCTGGACGATTCGACGAGGCGGTCAGAGCGCTCGAAGCCGCGCGCCAGCTCGATCCCCTCCACGCCGAGACCGCCTTCTTGCTCGGGCAGGCGTGCGTGTTAGCCAGCGACTTCGAGTGCGCGCGAAACGCGTTTCGGGCCGCCGCGGATAACGATTCTTCGCCCGAACGCAGGATCTCGGCCCTCAATGAAGTCATTCGAACGACCGTGCCCAACCTCGACGCGTCGGTCGTCGATGTCGAAGCGGCGCTCGTCGCGCGCGCCGACCAAGGACTGATCGGCTTCAACTACATCGAAGACTATGTTCATCCGAATCTGGTCGGGCACCGGGAGATCGCGTGGTTGCTCTACGACCACCTCGTGGAACATGGGCTGGTCGAAGTCGATGAACGGCTTGATCGGGGTGCTTTCGACCACCTGGCGAAACAGACGGTCGAGGGCGCGAAGACCGCAGCGTGGCACTTCAACCAGGGGGTCGTGCTCGAGAATGCTGGCCAGCCGGATCGCGCCGAGCGAGCCTATGAACGGGCGTTGGCGCTCTCGCCGGAGTTCTACGGCGCGTTGGGCAACCTCGCGTTGATTCACTATCGCGCGGGCGACCGCGAACGCGCCGCCTCTTACCTTGCTCGCATGTTGGCCCTGCGCTCGGACGACGTCGGGGCGCGGGTGCTCGAGGCGAATCTGGCCATGGACGCCGGAAACTACGACCACGCGATCCAAGCTTCACGGTTGGCGATCGAGATCGATGCCTCGCGAGGGGTTCCTTGGATGCTGTGGGCGAGCGCGCTCCGAGAAAAGGAGCAGCAAGACGCCGCGCTCGAGCCGATTCGGCGCGCGGTCGAACTCGAACCTCATCGTGCGGACATTCGGCTGTTGCACGGAGTGATCCTGATGGAGCTCGCCGAGCTCGACCGCGCCGAAGAAGAAGTATCGGAAGCCCTTCGGCTCGATCCCGAGGCACCGCGGGCGCACCTGTTCATGGGGCTGGTGTTCGAGAACCAAGGTCGGCCCACCGAGGCGGTGAAGGCGTATCGGCGAGCTCTGTCGCTGCAGCCCGGCTTTACGGAAGCACAAAAAGCGCTGCACAGAGCATTGGCCGAATCGCGCTGAAGCCAGCCCAACGATCGGAACGCCTTGCGAGCAGAGTCTGCCCCAGGAATCGCCATGGACCACACGTCACCCGATTCGCCGTTTCGATCATACGACCGCCGAGCTTGGTCCGCGGTTCTCATCATGGCCGTAGCCGGCGCCCTGCTCTACGCGACCGAGATTCGTAACTATGAGCTGTGGTGGCACATGGCCACCGGGCGCTGGGTCCTCGAGAACTTCGATGTCCCGGTCGTCGATGAGTTCTCCTACACCTTCCGAGGCGAACCCTGGCGATTCGTCAACTGGTTTGGCGGGGTGATCTTGTACGTCTGGTGGGTCTGTTTTGGAGAGTGGGGGCTCGTTCCCCTCAAGATGCTGACCATGCTCTCGAGCGGGCTCCTGCTCGCGCTTGCGTGCCGGTACCTCGGCGTTCGAGCGGGCGCCGCCGCGGCCGCGGTGTTCGTAGCGCTGGTGCTCACCCAGCCTCGCTATTCGGCGCTGCGGCCGATGGTCCAGGGCACGACCGCGCTGTGCGCAGCGATGGCGCTCGGGGCTCGGTTTCATCGAAAGCCCGACCATCGAATCTGGTGGTTCGTGCCGCTCTTGACGCTGTGGACTCAGCTGCACGGCACCGTCATGATCGGGCTCGGTATTCTCGGCGTGCTCACCGTGGCCGGGTTCCTCGAGCGCCGCCCGTTCCGCTCGTGGGCACTTCCCGTCGCGGTTTTGTTCGTCTCGATCGCGGCGATGCTTACCACGACGTCGGGCCGAGCGCTGTTCGGTATCGTCTTTTTGGCGGTGGCCGACGACCCTTCGATTCAAATGATGGACGAATGGGCCCGGATGTCGCTGAGCCTCCGATTCGTGTGGGTGCCCTTGTCGGTGGGCGTCGTTAGCATTGTCGTGACCCTCGCTCAGCGCCGGTACTATCCACTCGGGCTCGCGCTCATGGGTGCGATTCTGGCCGCCAAGTTCGTCCGCAACATGTACGAAGCCATCTTTCTGTTCGCACCCGCGTTTGCGGTTGCGGTCGAAGCGGTCGTCGCCCGGCTCGAGCGCTCCGGCCGATCTTTTCTTGCCCAAGCGGCGCCGTACACCGTCGCGGTTGGGCTGCTCCTTCTGCAAATCAGCCTCATACCGTCCCAGTTCTTGTGGAGCCATCGACACTTGGATGCTCACTTCGGTTTCGGAGTGGCGTGGTCGGTCTATCCACACGACACCTACCCAACGCTGGCATCCCTACCCGAAGGTCGAACCATTCACGAGATCATGTCGTCCGGTTACCTGATCTGGAAGGATGTCCCGGGCGGCGTTTTCGCCGACGGTCGAACGACGTCGTTGTACGACACAGAGTGGCTGACGAGTACTTATGTGCGGATCGATCGATCGCCGGCCGACCTCAACGCCGTCGCCGACGAATACGACATCAAATACGGATTGGCCGACTACGGTCGACCGATCTATTTCAACATGATCTTCTCGAACTGGACGCCCATCCATTTCGGTGACTCCACCGTGGTATTCGTGCGCGACCAAGTCTTGCCGACTCTTCCGAACGCCGACTCGCTCGAGCTGGCCACCCTGCGGTTCGCAGAACCCCTCGAGACGTATGGTCCATGGCTAGACCAGCACTATCAGCAGCTTTTGGCTCAAGACGGCGGACGCGAACGACTGGTCGCGACCGTCCGGCGGGCTCGAGCCCGCGGCGGCGCTTCTTTGCTCCTGACCCGGATCATCACGTACCTCGAGGCGAAGGGCTACCTGTCTGAGGAAGACCTCGAACCCTAGCGCCGGTCGACACAATCCACCATCAGCGCCTCGAGCTCGACGCGCGCTCGCAACCCGGCGCCTACCGTTGCGAAGGGGTCGCCAGACGCCGTGGTCAAACCTCGGGACCGACCTCAACCCGGTCGCGACCTTCCCGTTTTGCCCGGTAGAGAGCCTGGTCGGCTCGGGCGATGGCATCGGTGGCGGCTCGTGTGGCCTCGGCGAGCGATCGCGGCATCGACGACGTCGACACGGTCTGTTTCGCCTCGGTCGACGTTATCGCCGTTAGACCGACCGACGCCGTGATCGCCAGCTCGTGTCCGTCGACTCGGACCGGCCGCTTTCTCAACTCGGCAAGAAAGCGCTCGCTCAGCCGCTTTGCGTCGGAGCGAGCGGTGTTGCTCAGTACGACACAGAACTCCTCGCCGCCGTACCGTGCGATGTAGTCGTCTCGACGCGGGAACGCTCGCACGAGGGCGTCGGCGACGGCCCGGATGACACCATCTCCGACCGGATGACCGTAGGTATCATTGACCCGTTTGAAATGGTCGATGTCGACCATGAGGATGCTCAAGGTCTGACCGACGCGACTCGCCTCGAGCACCCGCTGGGGCAAGTCCTGATCCAAAGCGCCCCGGTTCTTGAGACCGGTCAATGCGTCGGTCTCGGTTTGGGCCCGAACCTCGACCAAGGTCGATTCGAGGCTCTCCATACGGTTGGTCAGCACACCGAGCTGGTGCGCATCCCGCTCCTGACGGGCGACGATACTGTTGGAGACCGCCTGAGCCGTCTCCGCCGCTACCCGACGCAACTCACGGATGTCATTGCTATTCAGTAGCTCTTCGAGTCGGCCCAGCTGGGCTTGCAGTTTTTGGTCTTCCCGGGTGTGGGCGTGAACCGAAGCCTGAAACTGATGAATGACGTCCCGAAGGGCGTTTTTCAGGCCCCTCTTCACGTCATCGACATAATCACGTTCGCGTCTTCGGTGGTTGTACAGCCATAGTAGTAGGTCGGCATAGCGGCCGTGCTGTACGTTCGACCCCGACCCACCATCGGGGCGCGGTGCGCCGGTCAGGATGTTTCGGGCCCATCCCTCACACTCGGCACCGAAGGTCTCGGCCGACGACTCGTGGGTATCGAAGGCATGGCGTCCCCACATTCGGACCAACCGCCCCAGAGCATCGACCGCTGATGATGTCGGCGGCGATTCGCTCATCGGGGTGGACTGACGGCTGGAGAAGAGCGGCATCGAGGCGATACTTCGGACAATCCGGTCGCGCCTTGAAGCGCTCGCAACGGGTCGGATTCTCCTGGAACACGGCGGGCGTCACCCGGTTCTGGCTTGAAGGTGACGCCCGCCGGTGCAGACGTCAGTCCTCGAGGTTCTCGGCCGGCGGCGCCGAATCGCAAGCCTCAGAAGCATACTCGCCGAGGAACATACCCGCGCCGTCGACGCTCTCGGCTCCCGCGTAGGTCCCGGTGAAGCCCCCGATGAACTGGCGGTAGTCGGCGACCACGTGCCACGCGCCGTCCAGCGTCCCGGCAACGGGCGCGGTCGTCGACGAGGCGGTATACGTCCCGGCGATGAGGCCATCGAAGCGGCCGGCGGGCCCCGCGACGATCTTACCGAAGAAGACTTCCTGACCGGCGAAGTCACCTTCGTCCGGCACGCCCCACACGCCGCCGATACGACCGATCGGCTGGTCGTACCGGTTGATGACGCGACCATGGAAGATGCCGCCGTTCGATTCCGGCACCACCGCCCAGTAGCCGATGGCTCGGCCCTTGCGGCAGCGGGGATTCTCGGGCTCGACCTTCTCGGCAACGCCCGCGATGAACTGGTCGTTCGGAAGCTCTTGGAACAACGCCTCCTGCGTCAGGTCCTTCAGCTTCGCGCTGGCAGAATACACGACTTCACCGTCATCGGTCGGAATCGGCGCGCTCTCGAAGGTCAGCATCGGGCCGTCCTCACCGCAGTCGATGCCCCGTGGGACGTGGACGACAAAGCTCAGCCCGTCGTGGTGCGGACGGGTCCGCGAGCGCACCTCGAGGGTGGTCAAGTCGATTCGAGGCCGAACGACGCCCTCTCCAGGCTCCAGGCGAACTCGGCGCCGAACCAGCAACCGGCCGCAGTCGGTTTGAATGGTCGGGTTCCATACTGTTGAGGTCTGCACTTCGGGATCGAAGGTGCGTCCCCATAAGAGGGTCACGACGTAGACCTCGGGCCGCTGGGCCTCGTCCATGTCTCCATTTTCGGCGTCGGCGATGGCGCCGTTCGCTTCGTCGGCCAGTGGCTCGTCAGCCTCCTCGCCGACGAGGTCGGATTCTTCGCCGAGGTCGAGATCGACGTCGAGACCGTCGTCGGTCGTGAGACCGCCAAAGCTGGTGCTGAGCTGGGCATCGAGCCCTTCGGGGTCGGCCGAGCCATCGCTTCCGCTACAGGCGGCCAGCAACAGGCCCATCGTCATCAGTGTAAGCGTACTGGTATATCGCATGAGTTCCTCCAGGTGGTGGCTGGTGTACAGGTTCCAACCCGACCCGACGCCGAAGGTTGCGACTTGTAGAGTTCGAAATCCCGACGGCCCCAGGAACAAGGCATTTGTTGCCGATCACATCGACCGCCGAGGTACCCGGATCCCGGGCGGGGCTTGACGCAGCGTTCCGTCTCCGGTCAGTCGGCGCGACCGCCGGCCCGCCTGGCCGCCTCCGTCAGCAGTTTCGCCGTCGGTATGAGATGCGACCGTCGCCAGCCCCCGCCGATCACCGGCCAACACATCGAGACCCGTCGAGCTCAAGGGTTGCCGATCGATGCCTCCCGCCGGCCACGTGTACGCGATTCACCGATCGATTGCCGGCTGGAGCGCGACCGGCGGATAACGGGCGCATGCTCGAACAGATTCGGCTGACGCTCGAGGTCCGGGCGAAACGTGTCATATCAGCCCGACTGTCATCGAGTCGGAGGACGCAGGCCACGACCGCGCTCGCAGGCAAGCCCCTTACCGATGGCCTGCGCCTCCTACCGCATCTGTTTCCGCTGTGTTCGCGCGCCCAACAGATCGCGGGGGTTCGGGCGGTCGAGACCGCCCTGCCATCGCCGCTCGGAGCGCCGCACGACCAGGCCCGGCGACTGGTGCTCGAAGCCGAGATCCTCCTCACCCATGCGCGCGCGCTATGGATCGAGGGCGCCGAGCTGCTCGAGGCCGAGCCGAACGTCGAGGCCTATGCCCATGTTCATGGCGCGTTGGTCCAGCTCGAGCGTGCGCTCTACCCGGCCGGCGACATGTACCAGCCGGGCGGCGGTGCTCTGACCCCTGCTCGTTCAGCCGTCGAGGACCTCATCGATGTCGTCACTCGACACGTCCAGCCGGAAGCGGCCCCCGCCCATGTCATGAGTCTCGACGCGCTCGAACGATGGGCCCGAGAGCAGCCGACCTGGGGCGCCCGCTTGATGGCCCGAATGATCAGCCAAGGATGGATCGCCCTCAGCCCCAGCCAAGCCTTGGCGAGTGAACTCCCGCCCGAGCAGATCTCGGCCCGTCTCGCCGACGAACCCGGGTTCGCCGCGCGTCCTACGCTGGTCGGCCAGCCCGTCGAAGTGGGACCGCTCGCCGCACAGCGCCATAACCCTCTCGTGGCGTGGCTCGTGAACGAGGTGGGTCCCGGTCTGGGCGCGCGACACTGGGCCCGTTTGGTTTGTATCAAGGAAGCCGTCGAGCGCCTCGCGGTCATCGCGGCTAGCCTAGGGTCGCAAGCCACCACGCCCCGCGAGTTGCCGCCCAAGGGCGACGGTATCGGCTGGGCGCCCACTGCGAGGGGCCCCCTCCTCCATCAAATATGCTGGCACGAAGACCGCGTCGTGTCGTGGCATCGAGTGGCACCTACTGAATGGACGCTTCACCCCGACGGTGTCGCTACGTTGGGTGCCCAAGGGTGGCCCCAAACCGACTTCGAATCGCTCGCGCGTTTTCATCTGTACGCGCTCGACCCCTGTGTCCCCTTCGAAGTGAAGGTCATATCGGAGTCCGCATCGACATGAGCACGGCGATGGCGTGCCCTAGGGCCGGTCGACCTTTGCCCCTTACTCGGGCGGGCTGTAGTTGAGCAGCGCCTTCATGTAACTGGCTCGCTCGAAGGCGACCGGGTCGGGGCTGTTGACCTGACTCAGGTTGCCTCGCAGCTGAGCGACCGACTCGTAGCCCCGGTCGTCGAGCCATTGACTGATCGCCTCACGAACTACGCTGATGTGGTCGGCGCCATTGCGCATCAGCGCCGAGGCCATCGTCACCACGTCGGCGCCGGACAGCAGCAGCTTTAAGACGTCTTCGGGGCTGTGCGCTCCGGTCGACGCGCCGAGGTCACAATCGACCTTGCCATACAAGATAGCCATCCATCGCAAGACCGTCCGGACCTCGTCGGAAATGCTCAGCCTCATGGTCGGCTGCACTTCGAGCGAGCCGAGGTCGATGTCGGGCTCTACCAGGCGATTGAATAGAACCACGCCCTGCGCGCCCGCGGCGGCGAGCTCACGAACGGTGTGCGCCGGCGCGCTGAGGTAAGGTGGGATCTTGACGACGATAGGAACTTTGACGGTCTCTCGAAGCGCCCGCACGACCCCCGTAAACCGGCTCTCCACATCGGGCCCGGCCACCGAGGGGTCGGCGGCGATGTAATAGATGCTCAGCTCGACCGCGTCGGCGCCCTCTTCCTGGATGTGCCTGGCATATTCCAACCACTGCCCAGCCGCGACGCCGTTCATGCTGGCGATGACCGGGATGTTGACCGCTCGCTTGGCCTCGCGAATGTGCTTGAGGTAACCCGCCGCCGACGGACCGAACGCGTACGCGGGCGTTCCGGAGTGCCCGCCGATGCTGTCGACGACCGCCAGCGGCGGAAATGCCGCCCCGGACGCCGGTTGCGGAGCCTCCACGCCGAACGACCGAAGCTCGTGGACGGCGCGTTGTTCGTGCTCCACCTGCTCCTCGAACAGCGAGGGCAGAGTGACCGCACCAACGCCGCAGTCTTCCAGAGCTTTGATATCATCCACCCGAGAGGTGATCGGTGAAGCGGCGGCCACGAGAGGGCAGCTAAGCTCGAATCCGAGGTACTTCGTCCGCAAGTCAGCCATCGTTGGCCCTCCGTTGTTCTAACAGCAAGGGGCGTGCCACGGGCTGAACACAATCGTGCTGGCTTCGCCGTTACGGTCTCGTGGCGTTTCCGCCATTGAAGCTCCTCGTTCGAAACCAGGCGACCAGCGTCCGGCGGCGGAGCCGAACGCGACACGATCGCTCGGTGGGGCTACGGCCGTTGGTCGCCCAGCTCGCGATAGAGCCTGGGCGACTGCTTCCGGTACCGAGCCTCGCTCGTCTCGTCAAATCATGCCTCGGCCACCGTTGGATGGCTCTGCAGGCGCGCGTCTGGCCAGGCCTGCTCACGGCGGGCGTTCGATGATCGACAGCCGAGCCTACTCTCGAGGACGCCGGCGCGGTACGCTCGGCGGGCGTACAACGTGCGCCGGCATCGGATGGAAACCCAACGTTCTCCCCAGTACCTGGCTCTCATCGCCTCTGAACCGACGAATCACCTCGACGCAGTGTGGCTAAAGGACGCTGTCGACGCCGCGGCTCGGCGACTGTCGGTGGCCGACGTTCTGGGCCTCGAACACCAGGTCGAGCTCGTCGCCGTCGACGGGCGCGGCGAATCGTCTCTGGAAGCGCTGGATAGGTCTGCGTTCATGATCGTGTTGTGCTTGGGCCGAGGTCAGCTGAGCCCCGAAGTGAACGGCAAGATCGAACGCTTTCTCGCTCGACCGACCCAGACCGGTGCCCGTGACTATCTGATTCCGGTCGTCATCCCGGTCGACGGACCGAGCGGGTGGCCCGACCGGGTCTCGAGCGCACCCCTCCAAGAACGCCTGAAGGCCCTCCCCTTGCACTGGATACCCACTCTTCAGCGACGACCCGATGACGAGAAGGGGACCGCTTGGGCGCGAGTGACCGAGCAGATCGTCGTCTTGATGGCCCGCGTCCTGATGTCGGTGGTCCACACCGACGACCGTGAGCGATGGACGGTCCGATCGGATCGAACCAAAGGCCTCGAGCCGGCGGTGGCGTCGGCGCGCTCGGTCGTCGCGGAGATCGAAGCCCACCAGCTCAGTCTGCACACCGCCCACGCCCACCTCGACGAGGCGGCCACCGAACTCATCACTCAGTGCATCGACGCTGCCATCGACGGGTTGGCCCAACGGCGCTTCGACTCGCAGCGGGTGCAAGCCGAGCTCCATCGAGCGACCGACGCGTACTATGAAGCCCTCGAGACCGTCGTGGAAGAGGCGGCGCTGCGCACGTTCGCCACCGAGCGCCGAGCCGAAGGCATTCGACGACAGCCGATGGATCCCGATGCCTTCATTCCCCGCTTGGATCCGATCTTGAGCGAACTGTACGACAGCATCGCGCCCGAACCTCGGGGTCGCGAGGGTCGCGACCGCCCGGCGAGCGCTCCGCTCGCGGCGATCGCCCGCGGGTGGGGGGAGCGTCGAGTCGGCGTCGCGTTGGGACTGATGCTCGGACCGATCGGCGCTCTGGTGGGTGGCCTCATCGGCGCCGCCCGCGAGCACCGTCGCAAGAAAGACACCTTGACCACCTCGGTGCGTGAACAAACCGCGGCGATCGTCGATCGCGCGCGAACCTTCGCCGACACCGCCCTCGAGTCGATCGCCGACGAGCTGCGCGGCCTGAAGTTGCAATGGCAAGCGAGAGTGGACGTCCTCGAAGCCGCGCTCACGAACGCGCGGGGCGCCGAGCCCACCGAAATCGTCGAGTGCAGCGTTCTCGCGCCATCGAGCGCGGAGCGCGACCGCTCGATCTTTGTGGTCGTCTCGTTCGAGCCGTGTTCAAGCTTCGGACCCGTGACCGCGGAATCCAGCTTTCAGACGCTCGCGATTCGGGTTGCCCAACGCCAAATTCTGGCCGTTCACCTTTCGCTTCCGTCGGGATTCGTCTCGGAACCGGTCAAGCGCCTGACCTGGCAGGGCACCTCCGAGGCCATCGGTTTTGCGGTACACGTGCCGAAAGAATGGCCAGGGGCCGAACTCGTGGGCGTCGCCCAAATCTCGGTCGATGGTGTTCCCCTTGGAGAAATCTCCATCGCGATCCCCGTGGTCGACCGGGCTCCCGGACTCGAGCGGCAAAGCGTTCGTCCGATCGGCCGTGCCGCCCGCCTATTCGAGTTCGCTTTCATCGCGTTCGCCGATGACGACTACGAGCATGCGTCCGAAAAAGCCCGAGCCTTGACCGCGAATCGAGTACCCTACATGGTCGGCCGTTTCTCACCGACGCTCGTCGATCACTGGCGTGAGACTATGCTGCAAGCGATCGACCGCTGTGATCTCTTCCTCTTTTGCTGGTCGTCGTTCGCCGCTCAATCAACCTGGATGCAGACCGAATGCCAGCGCGTACTCGAACGCCACCGAGACCACATGGGCGACGTCGACCATACCGGCCCCACGGGCTCGCAGATCCCCGGACCGGCCATCGTCCCGTTCTTGGCGGACGCAGCCACACCACCTCCACCGTCCGAGGAGTGGATGAGCCTTCCGGTCGATGCCTTGAGTCGGTTCTCTTCGTCTTCGCCCGAGGTTACCGAGGCCGAGCAAGACTAACGAGACCGGCTATCTCGTGTTTTCTTAACCATCGCCGCAACAAGGTCTTGTTCTCTCGCCTCGACGACGACACGAAGGCCTACATGATGGGGGTACGCCGAAGAGCTGGCCGGATGACTTTCGAGCGCATGTTGGCAAGTTCGCCGACGAACCCGTCGCCTCGATTTTGGCCGAGACCGATGAGATCGACTTCGCGCGCCGAGAGGACCGAACCGCCGACCTCGTGGGTGGCATCCCGCAAGCCTCCTTGTCACCGATGGCGGGGTCATCGACATCATTCGCAGCGATGTGCGCAACCTCCGCATCACTGGAGGCACCGCTCTTCCAAATACGGCGCCGGTGAACAACGCCCGGCCCGCGATGAACGAGTTCCAGCGAAAGATGGACACCCTCAACCGCCGACATCCGTCCGAGACCCGGGTCGACATCGAAGACGAGCCTTTCGGTTCGGAGCGCCCCGAGGTGATCCCGTAGCGCCTGTTGGTCCCGTTCTCGGGGTGGGACCTTCGCGCTGTCGGCTTCGCGGTCCGTAACGTCGGCGTCAACAACGCGCCATGGTAGGCCGCAAGACCGAATCCGCTGGACCCGAAGTTCCGCCTCGACGTATCTCCCCTCCCACGTGCGAGCCTCGCGCGCGCCGCGAGACCCGCTCGGATTGAGCCTTGGAGCGCGGAGACTTTGAATGGGACTCGTCAGGCATCACGACGACATCTTTGAGCGCTGGCTCGAAGCGCTCGCTTCGATGGGCACCGAGTCGCCCGACGAGGTCAGCACCAGCGACGCGGTCGCGCGCTGTCGCCATCTCCTCGAACAGCTCAAGCACCTGTATCACGACCGGTTGGGCGGGGCCGCCGAGGCTCCGCGGCCCCCGCAAATCGACGAACATCGGGCGCACCTCGAGGAGCTCGGCGCCATCCTGGCCGCGGTCGACACCATCGACGCCGCCGAGCCAGAGGCGCCCGAACGCGTCTTGGCGGTTCGGACCCGCCTTACCGCCTTTTTCGAGCGGGTCGAGGTCTACGGGCCCATGTCTCGGGCCGGTTTCGAACGAATCTTCGAGGGCACGCGGCAGGTTCACCGCGCCGTACAACAGACGAAGGGCGTCATGGAGCAGTTTCGGGCTCACCTGAGCGAGGGCCTGGCCACGGAGCGAGGTGAGGGGCGCACGCAGCTCGAAGAAGACATCAAGTCATTCGGCGAGATCAGTGAGAGCTCCGACCGGTACGCGGCGGGAGTTCTCGAATTCAAGGCTCAGCGCGACGAAGCCGAGTTGCGGTGGCGGCGTTTTCAGGAGCTGCACGCGGCGGTCATGATCCAGGGCCGGTATCGCCCATCGCTGCAGGACGTCGACCGGTTCTTGCTGGCGCCCGAGCAAGAAGAGCTCGTCACCATGAACTACGCCGGCGCCCTTCGGCTGCAGGGCAGCTCGGGGTCCGGCAAGACGATCATCCTGCTGCACCGAGCCTTACGGCTGGCCGACGAAGACCCTTCGAAGACCGTTCGCGTCTTCACTCTCAATCGATCCTTGGCGCGATGGCTCGAGTCGACCCTCGACGCCCTTGCCGGCATCATTCCCGACAACCTACAGGTCAGCGCCTTTTACGACTTTCTGTTGGAAGTCACCCAGCTATTCCAATCAGTGGAGCGATATCGCCTGGTCGACGACCGGTCGGGCGAGCGCATCGAGAGCTCGTGGGGCGACTTTTTTCACCACGCCAGCCCCGACCCCGAGGTCAACGTCTTCGCGAGTGAACCGGTTCGAAGAGTGATCGAGTCGGTCGGGAACCACCGGAACCAACAAGTGAACGCGGAGGAGTACCTTCGCCAAGAGACGGTATACGTGCAGAGCGCGTTCCGCCGCCCCTTGCGACCCGAGTATCTAACCGCTCGCCGGCAGAGCCGCGGGATTCCGCTTCGAGATTCTCAGCGGCAAGCATGCCTTCAAATCGTAGAGGCCTGGGAAGAGTGGCTAGCCGCCGGGGGGCTCTGCGACATCGACGGGCTGACCGTCGAGGCGGCGGAGCACTTTGCAGACCCCGAGCGGCTCCAGCGCATCCAGGAACGCTTCCCTACCGGCGCCGTCCTGGTCGACGAAATGCAAGACTTCTCGACCCTCGAGCTCGAGATCCTGCGGGCGTTGGTTCCCGACCCCGGCGGCGACAACCGGTTCTTCCTCGCCGGCGATCTCAATCAGAAGGTCTTTCCGAAACACCACGACACGGTCCGCGCCGGGTTCAACTTTGCGACCGGCGGCCGGGGTCGCATCATCCGGAAGAACTACCGCAACACCCGGCAAGTCCTCGAAGCGGCCGTCCTCCTCTCTCAGGCCTACCCAGCGATGGAAGACCGGCAGGATCTCGGTAAGGTCCAAGACCCCGAGCTTTCGCATTATGAAGGCGGCTTGCCCGTGGTGCTGGAATGCACGCCCGACAATCACCTGAATCGGGTCATGAAGATCGTCCTCATGCGGCCTCGGAGCCGCATCGTGGTCATCAGCGAAGACGATGCGTTTCGCGATCGGGTCGCCGAGCAGGCGAGCGAGCTCGGCATTCAGCCGTACACGCTGTTGCGCAACGCCGACCTCGATCTGTGGAAAGACCAGGGCGACGCCCTATCGGCCCGACTGTTCCTATCGCGCTTCGAGTCGGTGAAGGGCTTCGAGTTCGACACGGTGATCGCCTGCGACCTGTCAAAAGGGGTCGTGCCATCAGCGGGTTCGCCGCCCGAGGAGTACTGGCGCCAAGCGGCGGTGGTGTACGCGGCCCTCACCCGGGCTCGCGACGAGCTGATCATGACCTACGTCGGCCAGCCTTCCCCCTTCGTGGAGACGATGCGAGACCGAGTCGACTGGGTCACGACGCTCGACGACGATTGGATGCGCCGATTCATCGAGCCGGTCGGTTGACCGCCCCCCCCGGAGCCCGCCCATGTTCAAGACCCACGCCCGGAGCATCGAATCCCTGGCTTCTGCGGAAGCCGCAGCCCGAGCGGTGCTCCGGATCAAACAGATTCTCACCGGACTCACGGCGCTCGGCCTGGTGGCCGGCGTCCTTCTGGTGATGGTGCCGGGGGCCATGTTCGCGCTCAACGGGATGCCCACCGATCAGCTCGACGCGTTTCCGATGGCCTGGGCGATCGGGGTCATCTTCGCGACCGCAGCCATCGGTCTTGCCCAGCATGGCCTTGGCCAGGTGCTCCGGATTTACCAGCAGCGAGTCGATGACCTGTCGGCGCAGTCGCTGCATGACGACTTGCTCACCGACGCGATGACCTCGCCCCAAGACTTCATCCTTTACCTGCGCCCGTTCGACTCTACCGGGCAGGTGACCTCGGTGATCAAATCCGGCAAGAACTCGTCGAAGACCTACGAACTCGAGACCCAGTTCGGTCTGGCGGCCAAGTCGGTCTCGCCCTTCGTCGGCTTGGGCGAGTCGATGGAGCACTATGGCGCGGGTCGCATTGCGGTCAGTGACGACGCATGGAAGGCCTCGATCGAGGCGATGCTCCCCCAGGCCCGCCTCTTGATCGTCTTGCCGGTGACCAACCCCGGCACCCTGTGGGAGGTCGAGCGGATCCTCGACCAAGGCCTGCTTCACAAGACCCTGTGGATCAATGTGCCTCGAACCCAGGCCGCCCAAGTAGGGCCCCGAGGTTTCGATCAACAAAGCGGATGGCCTCAGATCAAGGCGCTATTCGCGCAACGCGGCTTCCTCCTGCCCGATTTCAGCGAGCCGGGCGCGCTGTATGTCTTCGGCCCGCCCGGGCTGCCCGTCCTGCACGAAGAGCTGAGGTTCGAAGACGAGGCCCATCTGACCCGCGTGCTCGAGCGCGCCCTACAGCTCACCAACGACATCGAATCGATGCCGGCCCGCACGCGTCCGCTACCCCCTGACGGCGCTCTGATCGAGCTCCGACAAACCGGCAGCACCGACACCCTGACCGTCGGCCACGGGGTGGCCCTCAAGGTCTTCATCGGCTTCATGGCCGTCGTCTTCGGCCCTTTCCTGGCCGTGTTTCTGGGGGGCTTCGGATGGGTGTTCTTCAACAGCCTCATCGGCGCGGGCGTCGCGGCCATCATCGCCGTCGGAGCCGTCTACGCCCTCGCCTCGCGGCTATCGCGAAAGACCGTCATCGTCGTCGGCCCGTCCGAGGTCGTGGTGAAGCACGTCGCTCTTTGGCCCTGGGGCACTCAAGTCATCCGTCGGCTTGCCCGCGGTGACATCGCTCAGTTCTTCGTGACCGCCCATCGCCCACGATCGCCCGAGGGTCTGGCCGACAACCTCGACCTCGGCGCCGCCGTCCTCGCCAACATGAAGGTCGACGAGCGAACCGACCCCCGCCTGCTGACGCTCTACGCGCTTAACGCGATGATGAAAGACGGCACCCCGGTTGTCCTCTGTCCGAGCCTACGCAGCCAGCAGGCCCGGTACATAGAGCATTTCTTGGAGCTGCGCTTCGATATCCAAGACGAAGCGGTCCCCGGCGAGTTCGTAGGCTGACTATTCAGGTATGCGCCCCAAGACCTCTCAAAGGAGCGCGAGGTGGGCACTGAAGTGCCGCAAGTGCGCGGGCTCTTCGACGATGCGAAGACCGCGCAGCTCGGCCTTCGTCGAGGCGACGTCTTCGGCGACCTCCAGCACGTAGGCGAGGTGACTCTTGGTGTACACCCGACGAGGAATGGCGAACCGCAGGAGCTCGAGGGGCGCAATCCGTTCGGTCAACGTGATCGGGTCGAGGCCGCCGAACATCAAAGTACCGATCTCCACGGTGCGCACCCCACCCTCCAGATAGAAGGCACAGGCCAGCGCCTGAGCCGGAAACGCGCGCGGCTCGATGTGGGGAAGAAACGCGCCCGCGTCGACATAGATCGCATGTCCGCCGGGCGGGCGAACGATCGGAAATCCGCGGGCCAGCAGGCCCTCGCCGAGGAACCGAGTCGCGGCGAGACGATACTCGAGATACTCCTCTCGGACGACCTCCTCGAGCCCCACGGCGATGGCTTCGAGGTCCCGCCCGGCGAGGCCTCCGTACGTCGGAAAGCCCTCCGAAAGGATGAGCAGGTCTTCTTCTTGGTGAGCCAACTCGTCGTCATTCGTCGCCAGGAAGCCGCCGATATTGGCGAGGCCGTCCTTTTTGGCGCTGAACGTCGCCCCGTCGGCGAGAGAGAACATCTCGTTGGCGATCGATTCGACGGTGCGCTCCCGGTAGCCCAGCTCCCGTTGCTTGATGAAGTACGCGTTCTCGGCGAACCGACACGCGTCCAAGTAGAAAGGCACACCCGCGGCGCGACATCGCTCCGACGCTGCCCGCAGATTGCCCATCGACGCGGGCTGGCCTCCGCCTGAGTTATTGGTGACGGTGGCGATCACGCACGCAACCTCGCCTTCGGCGCCGCCGAGAAGACGGTCGAGGGCCGACAGCTCGATGTTGCCCTTGAAAGGATGCTCCTCGGTCGGAACCAGCGCTTCAGGAATCGGGATGTCGACCGCTCGCCCGCCGTGAAACTCAACGTTGGCGCGAGTGGTATCGAAGTGGGTGTTGCTCACCACCACCTTGCCGCCGACATTCAAGCACGAAAAGAGGATCCGCTCAGCGGCCCGGCCCTGGTGGGTTGGAATGATGTGGCGGAAGCCCGTCAAGGCTTCGGCGCGGGCCTTGAAGCGGAACCAAGACCGCGCACCCGCGTACGACTCGTCGCCCCGCATCACGCCGGCCCATTGCTCCGAAGACATCGCTCCCGTGCCCGAGTCGGTGAGAAGATCGATCAGGATGGCATCCGCAGGAATACGAAACAGGTTGTAGTCGGCGGCCTCCAGCGCCTCGCGACGCTCCTCGCGAGTCGTCAGGCTCAACGGCTCGACGGACTTGATGCGAAACGGCTCGAAGATGGTTCTCGCCATAGGCGCAGCATGTCGAAGGGATCAGCAGATCGCCACCCGCTTCGTCGTCGAACCCGCCGCCGAAGGCCGTGCGTCGCGGAGCACGAGTCCATTAAATACAATGGTTCAGTCCTCGCGAGCGCCGGCGACCGCCCTTCAGTCGTATTCGGTGCCGACGGTCGGGGACCGAGAGCTCGGCCGGAAGGCGGTTGTTATTCGGCCGTGCGACTCGTTGGTTGCTGTTGTTGTATACCCACTCAGACTGCTTGGTGTCGGGGCTAGACTACCACGAGCGGCCATCGTCAGCCGGCGGTTGTTTCTTCACCTCGGCATCATCGGATGCCGTCAATCGGAGATTCCGCCCCGACCTCTCCGTCTTCTTCGACGCGAAGCAGGAGGCCGCGCAGTCGGTGGGGCGCTCAGGCGGATTGCGGCTGTGCACGAAGTCGAAGGCGTCGCTGCCGAACGCGTTCGACCCGACGGCCGGCATCCGCGCACCCCTCGCCGACCCTCGACTGCGCTGATGGTGGCCCGATGCCGTCATCCTGGTTACAGATAAACCATGAGCCAAGCAGACACGCCGCGTTTCGCGCTTCGTCGCTCTTATGCCGCGCCGCTCGCGATGATGCTGGTGGTCGCCTGGTTCGGCCTCGGATGCGCGTCCTCACCGGCCCGAACGCCCCCTATCGACGGGCAACCGACCTTTCCGACGGCGGTGTGGACACCGGCCACCGTCGACAGCGACGGGACCCCGATCGCCTACTACGTGGCCGGCTAGCCGAGCGGCTGTCGATCCGCCGCCCACAACACGCCTGTGCTCTCCATCTCCGATCGCATGGGCCGGCGTGCCCTTACTCATTTTAAGTAAAGTTATCGGAAGTGCGGAAGTATTGACCTTCTCATTTCGCTCGAATGTCTTGACAGCGCTGTCTCCGCCTCGTAGCTTCCGGTTCGTCGACGAGACTTTCTCTCGAAGACATCTCGAACAACCCCCGCAAGAACCCGCTCCGAAGCGAGCGTGCTCGGCCGTGATCGTTTGCACAGGCATCAGTAACCACGTTTCGAGTGGGTTCCGGTTTTGGGGAAAGGAGACCGTCAAGGTGCATATAACCATCGCCGCACCCCGGGCAGTGAATCACATCGTGATTCCCGGTCTCTGTGGCCCAGACAACCTAAGTTTACAGACGTTGGCTTCCTCGGATTCGGCCGCCCTCCTATGGGCCGTCCCCCTCGATTGGATGCTCGAGCTCTAGCGTCGCCGTGAAGGCTGGTGGCGCATGAAAGCCGGGCATCCCGTATCGGGGCGCCCGGCTTTTTTTGTTTGGGTGCCCTGAAAGCTCAGGAGCCGATTCTGATTCTGAAAGGAGGCACTTCAATGGATCGCAAAGAAGCGCTCGGTCCGGCCGAAACCATTCTGCAGACCCTGCTCACTTACAGCGACCACATGGTCCACAACCGGCCTGGTGCGGTCGTTCGGGCCGACAACACCGCGGTCGGCGTTCGCTGGATGCCGGTCACCCACGAGGTCGAGAACGATGAAAAGATCGTTTATCGGCTGGTCAAGCGAGGTCGAAAGAGCCTTCGGGAGAAGATGGGGGTCCTGCGAGAGGCCGACCAGGCGATCGTGCAAGGCCGACGGGTGGTCGGGCACTACCGGCCGGCGGGCCTCTTCGACGAGGTCGCACAGTGGATGTACCGCCAGGTGGCCGAAGTCTGGAAGATGGACAACGAATTCGCGGCGCGCTGGGCAAGCTATGCGTACAAGCAGAAGCACCGAGACCTGAAGGTCGTCCTGGCGGCGTTCATGCTGGTGCAAACGCGCAAGGGGGAGCCCGTGCGCGATGGGGTCGAAGTCCTCTTTCACGACGAAGACTTTCGAGACGTTGGCGAAGCGATGATGCTTCTGTACCGTAAAGACGGCCTCGACCTGAACCCGAAGCTGCTGCTTCGGATTCACGACCTGCTGTCGCTCCCGACGGTCGCCGAGCTCAACCGAGCCCTCGGCTTTTCGCGCTCCGCCCGCCGACCGTTCTACGGACGGTGGCCGAAAGCGGTCGAAAAGTGGCTGCGGTACCGAGAAGAGAACCCCCGACTGCTCGAGGGTCTCGTCAAGGCGGGTTTCCGGACGACCGTCATGGAGCTCGCCCGCCGCGCTCGGTATAAGCCGGAGTCGCCGCACTTCTTCGGGCTGCTTCGCTGGAAGCAGGCGCAGGCCGAGACCGGTCACCGCAAGGTGGCGATCGGCCTCGCGGTGCAGAAAGCCGAAACCTGGGACGGTCTGTCCGAGACCGAGATCTGCGAAAAGATCGTTCGCGAGAAGCCGAGCTACAAGCGGATGGTCGGCCTGCTTCCGAAGGAAGTCGGCCTCACCCGGGCCATCGTGGCGGCGTCGATCGACAGCGACGGGCTGTCCGACAAGGAGCTGGTCATTCTGACCCCAACCCTCGAGGCGCTCGGCCTGCTCGAAGTGCCGGCGGTCCGCGAGCGTTGGACACAGGCGACCCGAGCGGCCGAAGACCTTCGGGCGGCGAACATCGCGAAGCGGGTTCGCAGCTCGGAGACCGCCGAGGCCCTCGAGAAGGCCGCTGACGAGGCGCTCCAGAAGGCCGTGGAAGATGTGGTGCGGAACATCCGCGTGTACTTCATGGTCGACATCTCGGCGTCGATGAACAACGCGATCGAGGAGGCGAAGCGCTACGTCGCCCAGCTCCTGCACGCGTTTCCGCTGGACCGCCTGCATGTGGCGGTGTTCAACACTCGGGGCCGCGAGGTCGTGGTGAAACACCGGTCGTCGCAGGGGGCAACGCAGGCGTTTCGGGGCATCAAGTCGGGCGGCGGAACCGACTATGGCGCCGGCGTGAAGGTCGTGGCCAACCACAAGCCGAAGGACGATGAAGACGTGCTCTTCATCTTCGTCGGTGACGAGGCCGCACCGCCCTTCGCCCCGGCGGTCACCGCCTCCGGGCTCAACCCGATGGCCTTCGGGCTGGTTCGGGTCGAGACCGGCTGGGCCGGCAACCAAGATGCGGTCCGCCACACCGCGGCCGCCCTCGGTCTGCCGTGCTTCATGATCGACGAGCGAACGTTCGAGGACCCGTACGCGGTTCCGCGAACGATTCGCCAGCTCGTCTCGGCGACGCCGGTCGGACACGTGCCGAGCCACGGCCGCCGCGTCTCGCTGGTCGACCAGATTCTCGACACCGAGATGCTGCAGAAGCCCGCCTGGGCGGCCTGACGCCCCGGCGTTGTCAATATGGGCGTCCGGCCTTCACCGAGGGTCGGGCGCCCCCCTTCCCCTTCTCTTGGAGACCGCGGCCATGATTTGGAAAGAGCTCCTGCAGGCGAACGATCCGAATCCGACCCTCGTCGCGCCGTGGCTGGGTGGTCGGTCGCTCCACCAGGGCCCCCGGGCTTGGCGGATCACCGGCCGGCTGCCGCCCGAAGTCGGGTGGTACACCTTCGGGCTCTTGGGGCGACGAGCGACGGTGCTCGACCCTTCACCGCCGGCGCCCGACGGGCTGACCCGGCGCGCGGTGGGCTATCTGGTCGGCGATCGCTTCGTGCCCGACGGCGCGCGCGTTCCCGTCGATCTGGCCGAAGTGGTTCGGCAGACCGAGCGGGTGCACCTGGTCGCGCCGGGGGTCGACCGGTTCGCGCGAATATCGGCGGGTCGAACCCATTCGGCGGGCCCGTTGATCTTTCAAGAAGAAGAGATGCCGCTCGGCCCCGAAGAGTCGGTGCTCGAAGCTCTGCTCGACGGCAAGCCATCGCTCGACGGCATCAAGGAAGTCACCCCCGCGCTCGACACCGCCTTTCGAATGGAAGTCTGGCGCAAGCTTCAAGTCGCGCGGCGAAGGGCCGAGCTCGAAGAGCGACGGCGACGCGAAGAGCAGCGGCGGCGAATGGCCGAGCTGCGAGATCACCTCGGCGATGGCGAGGCTCGGCGTCAGATGGCTCGGATCGACTTCGAAGCCGCAGCTCGAGCCGCCCTCGAAGTCTCCGGGGCCGAGTATCGCGACCACCGACCATCGGCCGCGCTCGGCGAGATGGTCGTACGGTTTCGACTCGACGGCCGCCGCTACGAGTGCGTGTGCGACGCGCACACGCTCCGCATCACGGACGCGGGGATCTGCCTCATCGACCACGTCAGTGGCGAAAAGGGAGACGACCGCTTCACCCTCGAATCGCTGCCGGGGGTCATCCGGCAAGCGGAACGCGAAGGGGCGCTGGTGGTGTTTCGACACCAGGACTGACGCCCGACAACCAAGGAGGCAACATGAATTACAACGACCACCGAGAGCTGCGCGCGGTCATCGACGCGACCGAAGCCCGCGTGAACGTCACGTGGGCCGGCCAAAACGGTGACCTCCCCGACACCGTCGCGTACGACGCGAGCGATCGCAACGTGCGGGACTGGGTGACCGAGGCGGTGCGAGCGGGCGGCGTCCCGGGCATCACCGCCGACGGCCGAGCCGACTTTTCGGGCTTCGTCGTCGACCGGTTCCCGGCCACCGCCGCTCGACCGTACAACCTGATTCAGATCCGACCGAAGACTCCGTTCGGATGAGACTCGGGATGACGCTCGAAAGTGAGGTTCGCCCATGAAGCACATCACGCTCGTTGGCGCTGGCGCGCTGGGTTCGCACCTGACGCTCCTGCTGCGGAATGTCGACGCGCGACTCAAGGTCGTCGACTTCGACCGTGTCGAGTCGAAGAACGTGCGGTCGCAGTTTCACAGCCGAAAGGCGATCGGGAAATCGAAGGTGCAGTCGCTGCAGCAGTCGATGCAGTTTCTCTTCGGAGTACGAGTCGACGGCGTTCCGCATCGACTGGTCGAAAAAAACGCGCAAGAAATATTGACAGGCGCGGATCTGATCATCGATGCTCTCGACAACATCGAGTCGCGAACACTGGTCACCCAAGTCGCGATGCAACTCGATGTCCCGTGCCTTCACGGTGCACTCGCTCCTGAAGGAGCTTTCGGGCGCGTCCTTTGGGACGAGCAATTCAAGGCTGACGCTGAAAACGAGGCAGGGGCCGCCACCTGTGAAGATGGCGAGCAACTCCCTTTCATCGGCATTGTCGCGGGCTACATGGCTCATGCCGCTCGCGTGTTTCTTTCAACGGGAAAGAAGCTCGGTTACGCCGTTCACCCACGAGGGGCGACGCCGATCTGAACTCTCAACGCGTGCCCGGCGACGGGCACCTCTGGGGCCCTACTGAAGGTTGGTTCCTTCATTCGTCTCATAAGCGAAGTTGACTCAGAATCATAGACTCGCGCCGCGACCGCGACGCTCGATGCGGTTCTTACAAGCTCGGGTTCGATTCCCGGGGCCCCAAAAGGCGGTCCATAGAGAATGCTCACAAGCACCTATAGATCAGTGGTTAGATCGTTCGACTACGAATCGAAATGCCGCGGGTTCGAATCCCGCTAGAGCGCCGATTCACTTGGAGCGTGCTGTTGTCGCGCCGGAATCGGCCC
>CAZFIV010000051.1:45941-48307 GCA_964519665.1 uncultured Myxococcales bacterium | reverse complement strand
GGAGCGCCCAAAGTCCGCTTCTTTGTCACGCTTCGCTCGGAGCAAGTCTCCTAGCGAGGCCGCGCCTGGTTAGAAACAACGGCATAACCTCTCGTAATCAAACATCGGTTTGTTTCGTCCTCTCGGGTCGGCGCAGCCGGCGACGAACTCAAACGCTCGAGTTCATTTGCGATTCCGTGCTGGCGGAGCCTCGCGTCGACAGTCCTTAGCTCGCAGCCGACCGTCTCGGATCGCCCGTGCCACTGCCGTGCCCCGCCGTCGATAGTTTCGGCGCGAGTGTTGAGGCAGCCAGAGACCTTTTCAAGGGACACCTGGTGACCTCGAGTCATTATTTAAATGAACCGCAACGCGAATTTTCGGCCGTGAACATCAAACTCCGAACAGTGAGTAGGCATATCTGGATTGATAGTTATCAACGTTTGTCGAATCTCTGCCGAGCCTTCCGCTGTATCCCCAGCCGTGTTCGGTGACCGCCTGCGTCGCGGCGCCGGCCCCACCGGAAAGCCGCACCCCCGTCCGACCAAGGCACGGACTGCATCCGGAGGTTGACCGCGTCGGTAGGGCGGCTACCCTTTGCTGGATGGAGACGCCGAGCGAAGACCGGGCGTACCTGGTAGCGGCCCTGTACAAGTTCGTGCCGCTGCACAGCGCCGACGACCTGCGATCGCCCCTGCAGTCGGTGTGCGATGAGGGTGGCGTAGTGGGAACCCTACTTCTCGCTCCGGAAGGCATCAACGGGACCATCGCCGGGCCTGCCGAGAGCATCGAGCGGGTGCTGGCGTTTCTGCGCATTCAGCCGGGCCTCGAGGATCTGACCGAGAAGCGTTCCTATGCGCCCACTCGGCCGTTTCACCGGATGAAGGTTCGGCTCAAGCGCGAAATCGTAACGATCGGCGACCACGAGATCGACCCGACGGTCCGGGTGGGCACGTACGTCGGTGCGGAGCGATTCAACGAGCTTCTCGACGACCCCGACGTCGTCGTGATCGACACCCGCAATGTCTACGAAACCCGAGTCGGTACCTTCGAGGGCGCGGTCGACCCCGGCCTGGAGAGCTTCCGAGAGTTCCCGGCGTGGGTCAAAGACAACCTCGACCCGGCCCGAAACCGACGAGTGGCGATGTTCTGCACCGGGGGTATCCGGTGCGAAAAGGCGAGCTCACTGTTGCTCCGGGAGGGCTTTCAGGAGGTCTTCCACTTGGAGGGGGGTATCTTGAAGTACCTCGAAACCACCCCTTCCGAGCGCTCGCGATGGCGGGGGGAGTGCTTCGTCTTCGATCAACGCGTTTCGGTCGACTCGGAGCTTCGTCCCGGCCGGTACGCGCTGTGCTTCGGTTGCTTGAACCCGGTCTCGGAGACCGACGTCCAGGCCCCCGAATACGAGTACGGCGTGACGTGCCCGAAGTGCTACGCCGACACCACCGAACACGACCGGTCGCGGCGCCGCGAACGCTGTCGGCAAATCGAGCTCGCGGAGGCCGAAGGCCGGCAACACATCGGTTCCGCGCCGCCCCCTCGGTCGTCGACAGCCGGATCTTCGCGTCTCGGACCCTCGGATCCTGGAGTCGCTCCCGGTGGCGCCTCGTCCGGTTCGGCCGCCGGGCTCGACGGCGTGCTCTACAGCTTTCGACGATGCCCCTACGCGATGCGCGCCCGGATGGCGCTCGCGGCGGCGGATTTCAACCCCGAAATCCGGGAGGTGGCTCTGAAGGCCAAACCTCCGGAAATGCTCGCGCTCGGGTGCACGACGGTCCCCGTTCTGCAGCTTCCTACCGGGGACGTTCTCGGGCAAAGCCTCGACATCATGAATTGGGTCCGCCGCCAACGCCCCACCGCGATGCCCGTTCGCTCGGCCCCCGAGCTCGATGCCCTGCTCGAGTCGATCGACGGCCCGTTCAAATTCAACCTCGACCGCTACAAGTATCCGAATCGGTACCCGGATGAAGATACGTCCGGCGCTCGGGCCTCCGCCGTATCGGTCCTCGACCAGGTAGAAGCTGCCTTGCAAAACCGCCCGTATCTCGATGGTGAGCAACCTGGCTTTCACGACGCGGCGGTCTTCCCGTTCGTGCGTCAGTTTGCCGGCGTCGACTCGGAGTGGTTCGAATCGTTGGCCGACGCGGGGACTCCGAAGCTGCCCCGGCTGGTAGCGTGGACCGCCCGCATGCGGGCTCACGCTTGGTTTACGCGGATCATGCGCAAATTGGTTCCGTGGAAGGCTGGAGATCCGCCCCTAGCCTTTCAGAGCACCCTCGTTGGGACTTCGGGTCCCGGGCGCGAATGAGTCTTCGGGTCCCGGGCGCGAATGAGTCTTCGGGTCCCGGGCGCGAATGAATCGCGCCCACCCGACTTCGCTCGCTGCGCTC
>CAZFIV010000051.1:0-45841 GCA_964519665.1 uncultured Myxococcales bacterium | reverse complement strand
GCTCGCTGCGCGCTGACGCTTGCGGACTTCGGGTCCCGGGCGCGAATGAATCGCGACCACCCGACTTCGCTCGCTGCGCTCGCTGCGCGCTGACGCTTGCGGACTTCGGGTCCCGGGCGCGAATGAATCGCGCCCACCCGACTTCGCTCGCTGCGCTCGCTGCGCGCTGACGCTTGCGGACTTCGGGTCCCGGGCGCGAATGAATCGCGACCACCCGACTTCGCTCGCTGCGCTCGCTGCGCGCTGACGCTGGGCGCGGGTGAATTGCGCTTAGCGTGGGGGGTTGCCGACGATGGCCTGAAGCACATCCTGGTGGACGCCGTTGAACTTGGCCCATTGCTCATCCATGTAGACCGGCTGAAGGATCGCCGCTGAAACGGCGCCGATGATCAGCACGACGAGGCCGACGATCAGGCCTCCGAACATGATGCCTGGATTGTCGGCCCAGACTCCGGCGAAGACCCCGCCCAGCAGGATCACGATCCCCGCCAGAGCCGCTATCTGGCCCACCCGACGCCGTTGATCATGCGTTTCGCAGATACCGACGTCGACTTGGGCGACCTTCCTGGTCAGGATGAACGCCAGCAGGTACGCCGGAGTACAAACCAAAACCAGGAGCGGAACCCACCTCGGGTTCCACTGTAACTTGGCCTTCCATCGCTTGTTGGTGCCCATCCCGCACTTCGCGCACATCGCAGGCATTACGTAGCCCACGCGCGGAATCACCAGCGTCTTCTCTTCGACATAGCCGCCGCCGGTCGGCACCGGCATGGGCGCCCCGGTTTTCGCGGGCGTTGCGTAGGGGTTGTAGTCGCTCACCTTCCCTCCTCCTGTCTTTTCCTGGCCACGACAGGATACACCCGGTTCCGACCAAGCTGCACCTGACCGCCGGCCAGGCTATTTGAGGGGACGATGCCGCGAGGTGGCACGAAAGACCATCCACTTGTAGGAAGTGAACCTCCTGAGATCTGCCTGGACCGACGATTCAGGAGATATCGGACGACGGGAAAGAGGCATCCGCCTGAACCTCTTGAGTCGTCGTCGATCCGAGGTCACACCGTGAGCAGGTCAAGGATAACCTCCATCGCCACCCGTCCAGACTGGCGACCGAAGTCCACGACCGCGTCCGCGCCGACTTCGGCCGCCCGCTCGTTGATGGCAACGCGCTGGTTGGCGTCGCCTTGGAAACCGTCCCCACTTCGAAGCCCGACGATACGGAGGTGGTCAGCGTGCACCCACGGGGTGAACTCCGCCCGAACCTCGTCCGGCCGCGCATCGCAACCGAGCACGCAAGCGACCCCTTGATCATTGAGAAGCCGCGCCAAAGCCGCCCATTGGCGAAGACGGGGCCTCGATTCCGCGGTCGGTTCGGCGGCGACGAGGCCGAGCTCTCGCGCTGGGAGGCCCTCGAGCACGGCCCGGTCGAGCAAGACGATCGACCGCTCCGAGCCCTCGAATTCGCGCCGGACCGCCGCGAGAACCTCGTCCCGATGCATCGCCACGCCGCCGGCGAGGATCAGGGTGACCGCCGCCGTCAGCCGACGAGCCCCCGGCCGGGTCGTGCTCGAGGTCGCTACCGCCAGGCGAGCCGGATCGACCTCGATCTCCGACGGAACGTCCAAAGTCGTAAGGTCGCCCGATACCGACGGTCCGAGTTGTTCCAGGATCATGCCGGCCCCCACTGTCATATTGGAGTGTCGGTCGATGATGATGAACGCGCCGGTATGAGCGTTTCGGCGGTACGCGTCGAAAAAGAGAGGCGCCGATAGACGCACGTCGCACTTCCCAATCTCGTTGAGCTTGAGAGTCGTGGCCGCAACGCGTCGGAGATTGTTGATGTCGATCTGGTGCCGAAGGGTCCGAATCGTACCACTGACCGTGCGGGTCGTGTGTTTGAATAGATAGTCCCGCCCGGGCGCCAACGGTTCGTCGGCCATCCAGACGACCGTCGCTTCGAACTCATCGCGGCAGTGCGGTACGTTCCCAGGCCGCACCAGCATATCACCGCGGCTCACGTCGATCTCATCGTCGAGGGTCAGAGTGACCGCCTGCGAAGCAAACGCCTTGCTCAACTCTCCGTCGTACGTCACGATGGATCGTATCCGGCTGCTTCGTCGTGAAGGAAGCACCATGACCTCTTCACCGGCCCGAACGATCCCCGAGGCGACCGTACCCGCGAAGCCCCGATAGTCTTGGTGGGGGCGATTGACGAATTGTACCGGGAACCGGAAGTCCTGTAAGTTGCGGTCGGCGTCGATGTAGACACTTTCCAGGAACTCGAGAACGGTCGGGCCGTGATACCAAGGCATGTGCGGCGAGGGTTCGACGACGTTATCGCCCTTGAGCGCCGACAGCGGGATGGTGTTGATGTCTTTGACGTCGAGTCGGGCGACGAATGCCTGATAGTCGTCGACGATGCGTTCGTAGGTCGCTCGATCGTACCCGACCAAGTCCATCTTGTTGATCGCCACCAGGACGTGCTCGATGCCGAGCAACGAAACGATGAAGCTGTGCCGCTTGGTCTGGGTCAACACCCCCTTGCGAGCATCGAGCAAAATCACCGCGAGGTCGCAATTGGAAGCCCCCGTCGCCATGTTGCGGGTGTACTGCTCGTGGCCCGGCGTGTCGGCGATGATGAATTTGCGACGCGTCGTCGAAAAATATCGATAGGCTACATCGATCGTAATGCCCTGCTCGCGCTCGGCCTTGAGTCCGTCGGTGAGGAGGGCGGGGTCGAAGTCCCCATCGACCGTGCCGTGCTTGGCGGAGTCTCTCCGAAGGGCCGCCAGCTGGTCCTGGTAGACCATCTTGGAGTCATACAAGAGTCGGCCGATGAGCGTGCTCTTTCCGTCATCTACGCTGCCGCAGGTGAGAAAGCGCAAGAGCGCTTTCTGTTCGTGCGGCCAAAATCCATCGGTCCCGCCCTCGGGAGAAGGAATCGCGGGTACGTCGGGGGTCGCAAGCTCGGTGGGCGGTCGTCCATCGGTGGGCTCATCGGGTCGTTCGGGTGTCGACGCCATTAGAAGTACCCCTCTTTTTTCTTTTCTTCCATCGACCCCCCGGGATCGTTGTCGATGACCCGACCTTGGCGTTCCGAGTAGGTTGCGGAGAGCATTTCGTCGATCACTTCGGGCAGCGTCTGGGCGGTCGACTCGATGGCTCCGGTCAAGGGGTAGCACCCCAACGTACGGAATCGAACCATCTTCTCGACCGGAACCTCCCCCGGAGCCAGGGGCATGCGGTCGTCATCGATCATGATCAGCGTCCCGTCCCGCTCGACGACCGGTCGCGGTGCCGCGAGATAGAGCGGAACGACGGGAATCTGCTCGAGGTGGATGTACTGCCAAACATCGAGTTCCGTCCAGTTCGACAGCGGAAACACGCGGATGCACTCGTTCTTGTGCGCGCGCGTGTTGTACAGATTCCACAGCTCGGGACGCTGATTTTTCGGGTCCCAGCGATGATTCGTATCGCGAAAAGAAAAAACGCGCTCTTTGGCTCGAGACTTCTCTTCGTCTCGACGAGCGCCCCCGAATGCCGCGTCGAAACGGTAGTGATCGAGCGCCTGCCGAAGGGCCTGGGTCTTCATCACGTCGGTGTGGACGGCGCTGCCGCTGGTGAAGGGATTGACGTTCTTGCGCAGGCCCTCTTGATTGGTGTGCACCAGCACGTTCAAGCCGAGTTCGCCGCGCACGTATCCTTCTCGAAAGGCGATCATCTCTCGAAACTTCCAGGTCGTGTCGATGTGCAAGAGCGGAAACGGCGGCTTCGCGGGAAAGAAGGCCTTGAGCGCCAGATGCAGCATCACCGATGAATCCTTGCCGATCGAGTACAGCATGACGGGATTCTCGAATTCGGCCGCGACCTCTCGAATGATGTAGATGCTCTCGGACTCGAGTTGTTTGAGGTGCGTCAGACGATAAGCAGACATGGGGGGTCGATGTTCGGACGAGACCACCAACGGAATCGGCGCTCGCCGCGAAGATGCTAACAGGTCGCCGGCACCTTTCCACAAGCCGTTTCGCCGGAAGAACGCGACCAGACCCAAAATTCAACGGTTCCGGGGTCACTCAGTCGAACCACCTACCCGGTTGCTCAAGAGAGCCGGGCGGGGACGTGGTACTTTTGGATGATCGGGTGGACCCCACGCCCCCCCGAAACGCAGTGACCGAACACGGTCAATGCATCCTGCACAACGGGGGTGAACATGCAGGCGAAGGGAAACGCGACCGTCGCCCCCACGGTGAGGCCCAAGCTCTTCGTCGACCGGAAGTAGAACAGATTGACGAGCAGCCAGACCACGGCGAGCAGAAGCGACGCGAACCCGGCGACCGCCAGCGAGATGGCCGGGCCACCGAACCGGCCATCAGCGAAGATCTCGATGAGGCCGTACTCCGCATAACACAGCAACCCGAACCAGGTGGCGGTGAGACCGACCAACAGTTCCAGCATCCAATACACCCGGCGTCCCCACCTCGACGCCAGGGGGCGGACGGACCGGGCGGGCGCCGGACAATCACCGGCCCTGCCCGAGGCCGCTGCCCGGCGGCTCCGTCGGCCTCGCCACCGGCCCGAAAAGAGGTCCAGCTCCCTGGGCGGCTGATGGTCCGGGGCGGTGGACCAAGGATCGATGTGTATCGACGGAGCACCGAGGTCGCGGGTCGCCGGCGCTCCCGGGTCGACCGACTGCGGAATCGGCGGCCCCGGCAGCATGATCCCGCATCCCTGCTTTCTTCCGAGTCGTCGGATCGGCGGCAACCATTCGATGTCCACCGATGGTGCCTCCAGCGGGGGGATCCAGGCGGGGGGCAATCGACGCGTTGGGCTCATCACTCGGAGTCGCAGGCCTCGGAACAAGAGGGCGACGCTGAGGTCGACGGGCGTCGAAGCACGAAGGTCGGGGGTGTCGGTGTGGTTCATGCCAGCTACGAAAAGCAGATCACATGCCATCTTCCACTCGGGCGCTTCGCCCGAATATCCGGATCGCGACGGAAACGAAGCCCAAGGTCGATTCCAAATCCGGATTCGTGTCCCGAACCGGTGGCCTTCGAGCCCGCCACCGAGCGGACCGAGCGCGAAGGTTCGAAGAGCGAGGCGAGAAAACCATGGTCAGTCCTCGTGCGACAGCGACCCCGCGATCTCGGCGGTCCGGTCGGCGCGCCCATCAGGCCGGACCGCGTCTAGCAACGTCTTGAGCGCGGCCGCCACGGTCGCGTCGGAGATGGTCAGGCTCTGCAACTTCGGAGCGCTCGGCAGGTATTGAGCAACGCTAGGAAGCGACTCGACCAGCGCCATCCTGACCGCCTCCGGCGACCGTTCGTTGTCGATCTGGCGGCGGGCCGCCTCGGTCGCCAGCTTTTGTTCCTCGCAGCGACGATCGCTGACCGCGCGCGCCTCGGCGCCCTCGAGCTCGATATCGCGTCGAAGGCGCGCCAGCTCAGCGTCCTGGGCCAACTTCGACCGTTCGAGGGCCATCGTCGCTTCCCTCGCCTCGGCCTCCAGCTTCGCGCGACGGACCCGCTCTTGTCGCTCTCGGTCGGCCCGGTCGGATTCCGCGGCCAGCTCGAGGCGCTCCCGTTCGGCCTTCGACTCGATCCGGACCCGAGCCTGGGTCTTTTCGTCCTCGGCCTCGCGGGCCGCGACCGCGGCCGCGTTTTCGAGCTCGACGAGGCGAGCTTGACGTTCCCGCTCGGCTCGGAACGGCCGCTGTAGCATCGCCCACACGCGCGGCGAACAAACCACCGCTTCCTTGATCTGGACGGTCACGATCCGCAATCCGAGGCCGTCTTCATGGCTGTCGGTACCCTCGGCCACCGACCGCAACCGGGCCGTGAGCTCCTCGATGATCGGTTGTTTGTCGGCCAGCACGTCATCGATGCTCATCGTCGCGACCTTGTCCTTGATCGCGGCCTCGGCCTGCTCGCGCAGCTGCACGTTCACGATCTTGAGCGGCTCGATGGGATCGCTGAAATCCAACTTTCGGTACGCAATCTCGAAATCGTCGATCATCCACTGGACGTACGCCTGGACGAGGAGGCCCTGGCGCTCCCGGCAGATCGTGTTGGCCTGAATCACGATCGTCTGCATGGCAGCCGGAACCACCAGGAAGGCATCGGTCACGGGATCGAAGCGAAACGAGATCCCCAAGCCGAGATGTAAGGGGCGGGCCCGTCCGCGCCGCGAATGTACGACGTACGCGTTGGGTGGCACGATGACGTTGCGCCACCGCCACCACCCCGTGATTCGGACGTCGACCGCCGCTGTGCCCGGCGATATCCCGGGCTGCTCTGCGGCTCGGGCCAGACTCTTGCTGGAGACCCGTCGATTCCGGAGGTCTTCTTCCAACTGGACTTTCTGCTCGACGACCTGGGCCAAGTAAGGATTCTCGTTATTCTTTGAACTCATATCCCTCCTTGGACGCTTCGAATCGCCCATGCTTCAACGACCGCCCGACTCTCGGCCCTACCGAGGCCGGACGTCCGGGTCTACGATCTCCCTTGGCGGCGCCGAGCCGCCAGGGCACACTTGCGGCGCCGTGAAATTTCTCCTGTGGGCGGTTTTGTGGGGCCTGCTCGACAATCCATTGCTGGCCCTGGTGGTGGTCATCGCGATCTACTGGGCCCTGGACCGCTACACCCTCGGTATCTTGCCCGACCCCCTCCGAATCGTCTCTCGGTGGCGACGCCTGCGGAGCGTGAATCGACGGCTGCAAGCCAACCCCCATGACCGAAAGGCGCGCCTCGACAAATCGGACGTTCTTCTCGAGTTGGGATGGCCGAAACCCGCCTTTGACGCTGTGCGTCCAAACATCGAGGCCGGCGACCACGACCCCCATACCCTCTTCGTCGCGGGTCGGGCCGCGTTCGGAAGCGGCGAAGCCACAATCGGCCAACGCTTGCTGGAGGCGGTGCGCGAAGACGACCCCAACTTCGCGCAGAATCGGGTCGACCTCGAGCTCGGGCGGGGGCTCTTGAAGAGCGGCGACTTCGTCGGCGCCCGAGAGGCTCTGCAACGGTATACCAACGCGCGGACCTCGGTCATCGAAGGAAACGTGCTCCTCGCGAGGGTGCACGAGGGCCTCGGTGATGCCGAGGCCGCCGCGGCGGCCCGCCAAGCGGCATGGACGGCGTACACCGAGGCCCCCGGCTTCCTGCGACGCCGGGAACGGTTGTGGGCATGGCGGGCCAACCCGTCCCGACCCCTTCTTTACCTGGCGGCCGGGGCCGCCGCCGGTACCGCCTTCGTCGTGTTCGTGCTTCCGAACCTTTGAGCTCGATGAGCTCAGGCCTCGTCCTTCAGCAGGAACTCGTTGTTGAGCACCTTGAAGCTCAGGCGGCTGCCACCCAGCGCGTCGCTGTTGCCCTCGACCAGCGGACGAACCACGATGCCCTCGCGGCGGTTCTTCGTGCCTTCGTACTTGCCTCGAGCGAGTTCGAGGAGCGTCGCAAGGGTGTGCTCGAACCGCTCGCCCCGCTCCACCTCGAGCACGGTGGAAAGACCTCGGTCGACACAAAAGGCCACGACGTCGTCCCAATCGAGGTAGCGGCCCTGTTGAACCGCAAAGACACTGAACACTCGAAGGTCGAGGTCAGTCAGGCCCAACCGGTTCTTTTGCACCCCTGGACCACAAACCTCCCCCTGAACGCTGAACCCGTCCGGCAACCGCTCGGCGAGCGCGTACCGCCGAGCGACCTTCCAGTGCGCACTATCGCCTTCTTTGAGCACGTAGTTGCGCGAGCAAACGGTCAGATCGCCGTCGAGGCGAGCGAAGGTCCCGCTCATCCCGTCGATCTTGACCGTCACGTAGTACGGCCGCCCCCGAAGTTCGTCCAAGACCTCCAGGGCCGATTGAACCCGGATCTCGTCGGTCTTGGGGATCAACGCCGGAAACGGCGCCGCGACCCCCGGGTCGGCGGGCGCCGGGGGCTCGTACTTCACGACGCCGAGGGCTGCGGTTACGTCCTGCCCGACTTCCCAAGTCCCCAGGGGAAGGATGTCGAGCGGCAGGGCGAGGCCTTGCGACAGCACCCCCCGCAGCTTGGCGGTCTTCACTCGAAAAGAACGAGGACGCATGAATTCAGCCCACGGCACTTCGGGCAGAACCGCGTCGATCTCGAAGAAGACGCAGCGATCGCCGGCGCGAAACTCGTCTTTCTTGGTGACGACCGTCCAGCCCATGACTCGGGCTTGCTCGATGCGATCGGCATCTTCGATCGGCCGAATCTCATCGATCGTTTGGATAGATGCCAGCTTACGATTCATGGTGATGGTCCTCCGACGTCCGAGCACCCGGAATCGATGCTTCGGACGGATGGTCCGCAATGAGTGCGGCTCGACGTTGAGGCGGTCGACCGCCCCCTATCTAGGGTCCCGGGCGGGACACTAGCCGAGGACGGGTTGATAGACGGCGGGTCCGACCAGCGCGGATTTCAAGACGCCACGGCCCTGGGACGCCAAATCGGACGCCGAGCAGAGTCGCGGCTCAAGCGACTCATCAGACACCACGACCAAAGCCGTTGGTGATTGGGCGATGCGTCCGCGCATGGGGCCTTGGAGATTAAGAACACGAAGCTCCAATGGCAAGCCTGGAGCGCCCGAAAAGTGTACAGCGTGATCGAAGCCTCACAGAACCCGCGTGACCAGCGTGGTATGCAACACATCCTGCGAATCGAATCAGCCGATCAACTCACGAGCGGACGCCGCCCATGGCCCGCCATTGTTCTTTCGACCCGCCTCGGTGGGTCATAGCGGGGAGCGACGTACGCCTATACGCCATTTCGAAGGTGCAAAAACCCGAGGGTTCACTACACAGTGCTCATTGAAACGCCGGTGATAGCGTCTATTAGCGACGCTGACCCGAATGCCGTGCGGTGGCTCGGGAGAGTTGAGATGAACATGAAGTCTTGGATGTGGATGATCGTAGCAACGGCGTCGACCGTCGCCAGCACCGCCGAAGCGCGCCCCTTTCGGGTCGACCAACTGCCGCGAGCCCCTTCGGATCGGGGCACTTGCGCCACCTGTCACATGTCGGTCGGCGGCTCGCCCCTCAACGCGTTCGGGCTCCTCGTCCGGTCGACCTTGGTACCGGACCAAAACGGCTCCGTAGCGCGATCGCCCGTCGTGTGGGGTCCCGACCTCGCCATACCCGACTCGGATGGTGACCTGTTTTCCAACGGCGAAGAGCTGGGCGACCCCCTCGGCACCTGGAGTGAGGATCAGACGCGACCGAGCGGCCCCGTATATTATCCTGGAGATGGCAACGACGCGCCCGAATGCGGCAACGGGGACCTCGACCTCGCGAACGATGAGGTCTGCGACGGCACCAGCCTCGGAGACCAGACCTGTGAGCTTGTCGGCTTCGTGGGCGGCGGAACCCTCGGGTGTCTTTCGGACTGCACCGATTTCGACACCTCGGCGTGCTTCGGAGTCCCCCAACCCGACGCCGGCATGACCTCGATGGCCGACGCCGGCGCCACGGCCGGGATGACGAACGGCGGCCGCGGCATCGACTACAACGACGACAATGGCTGCGCGTGCGTCAGTCCAGCCCGTTCAAATCTCGGCCCATTCGCCGGACTCGGGCTGCTCATGCTGGGATGGTGGTTGTTTCAGCGACGCCGAGCGGCGACCGCCTGAACGGACGAACCAACGACGGAACCAACGAAGGAACCACCGAAGGAACGCCGCCCCGGCTGAGGTGAGGTGGCTCGGCGGCCTAGGCCGCTTCGCCGGGGAAGGACCGACGACGTTGGGTTAGCCGTACCGCCCGGCGGCGGTCTCGCTTTGATAGGCCTCCTGAACGTCCTTCCTCGACAGATACCAGACGCACGCTCCGTACGCTCCGATGAACACGACGTTGAAAAGGATCGCGGAGACCACGCTGATCATTCGACTGCTCTTGCCGAAGCCGGACATGAACTGCGCCTCCGGACCCGTCATCTGCTCGAAGGCGCGGGCTGAGATCTCGTTGGACTGGGCCTGAAGCATGAAATTCGGGACCGCGCCGGCCAGGTCGACGACGATGGCGGCAATGAACGCCAACAGGACGACCCGAAGGGCGGCGGGGCGGCGGCCGCTCAGCATTAGCCCACCGACGAACAGGGTGAGCCCGACCAGCAGCGCCGCCACCGACAGCGGTAGGGTGATCGGCATCCACGCCGCGGTGAGCGCTTGAAGCTCTTGGTTCATGCTGCGGGTGGCCTCGGTCTGGCCCGGCAGGCTCGAGAGCATCTCGAAGTAGGCCTCGTTTCCAAACGCAAACGCGATGCCGGTCAGGCCGCCGAACGTCTTCAAGAGTCCGAGAAGAATGGCTGCCACGACCACCAGGGTGAGCCTCGTTTTGTGGGCGGAGTTCATACCGTGGACGATACCCCGCCCGTCGCGCCAGGAAAAGCCAGCGAGCGCAAGACAGCCTTCGAACCGACCGTCCGCAACGTCGGACCGATGGAACCGGGCCGGCCCGAGGCGGTCGGTGCCGGCCGAGTCGACGATCCGCGCTGGTGTGCGAACCCCGCGCGGTTGGTGCTACTCTCCTGGGGTGCAACCCGGCGCCCCCTTCCCACCCGACTCGAAGGCCCCTTCTGGCAACCCTTACCAGACCACGTACGCCAGTCTCGACCCGTCGCCCGAACCCGTCCTCAGAGGTGATCTACCCACGACCTTGGTCGACGCCATCTCGAGATCGAGGATCTGGGTCTTCCTGCTGGCGAGCCTCGGGCTGCTGGGCACCGCCTTTTCGGTGTTCGGGGCGCTCATGATGCTGATGACCGCAGCCTTCACCCCCAGTTACGACAACCGCCTGGAACAGTTTCCGTTTTGGATCGCCGGCTGCGTCTACCTGTTCATGGCGGTCATCGGCGGTACCCCGTCTTTCATGCTGTTCCGCTACGGTCTGGCCGTCAATCGAGTCCACGCAGTGGACGGGATGTCGAGCCTCGAGGTCGCGATGCGCCGACTCAGCCAACTATGGCTCTCGTTCGGCGTGGCCATCATTGCCTCGGTGCTGGCCTTCTTTATGGTCTTCTTGGTCCTCGTCATCTACGCGAGCGGTCAACGCGCATAGGTGTTATTCGTGGAGCGTGGCGCATTCTGTCTTTCGCGAGGGCCCGGCCCGCATGAGGCTCCGCCCTTCCCTCGTCGCCTTGACGGCTGTCACAACGCTCGCTGCGGGGTGCTCCCGCGACGAACCGGTCGCTACCGCCCCGGCGTCTCCGTCGACGCAGTCCGTTAAACCCAAGCTCGGGCCGATCCGAAGCTCGGCGGTGGTGTTCGAGTTCGCCATCTATCATCTGCCGCGACCCAGGACGGATCCGGTCAAGCGGCTTCGCCGGCTCGCCCGGGACGTCCATTTCGTCGTGCTCAGCGCGGAGCCGGACGACGCCCCTCCGCAGTCCAGCGTGTGGGTGGCCAAGGTCGATATCGTGAACTATCGACCGCCCTCACTGGAGTTGCTCGAGTACTACGGGGTCGGCCTGAGCAGCCGACAAAAAAGAGCGCTCCAGGACTGTAAGGCCGTCACCGTGGTTCGGTTCTATTCCAACCATGAAGCCTCGACGCAGCCGATGTATGCGACGGCCCTGAAGGTCATGGCCGACCTCCGAAAGGCGACCGGGGGGGTGCTCTGGGACGAACACACGCGCCAAGTGTTCTCCCGTCGCGCGTGGCAGCGACGCATCGATGCGTGGCAAGACGGATTGCCGTCCGTCGAAGACCACGTGGCCATTCACGCCTATCCCGACGGACAGCTGGTGCGCATTGTCACCCTTGGGCTCGACAAGTTCGGCTTGCCGGAGATCGCGGTCAACGACGCATCCCGTTCGAGCGCACCGTCCCTGGTCAACCTCGTGAACGTCTGCGGCCAGCTCCTCATCGAAGGGGCCCCCGTGTCGCCGGACGGCGAGCTGGTCGCCGACATCGCGGCGATCAAACAGAAGACCTTCCGCGAACGGATCATGGCGACCATGACCGATAAGGCGTCCGGACGGGCGACGATCTCGCTGGCTCTCGCGAAACCCCGAGAGGGCGACAACGATGCGCGCCAGCTCGAAATCGAGTTCCCGCGCGACCCTCGGCGCCGGCAGCAGGAGCAACAGGCGTTGATCGGGTTGGTCTTCGGCTCGACCGACGCTCTGTACAAGGCGCAGCACGACGATGAGCTCCTCGCAGCGAGTCGACGAGCCCGAAAGCGGCTCGCCGCGCTCAAACCCCGATTCGTCAAGAAGTCCGGCTCGATCGACCTCCTCCTGGTCAAGGCGCCTTTCAAGACCAGCTCCGGCGGCCAAGAGTGGATGTGGGTCGAAGTCGTCGGTTGGAGTGGCCCGACCATCGAAGGTATTCTTCAGAACGACCCCTTCGAGGTGCCCGAACTGAAGGCCGGTTCGCGGGTGCTGGTCGACGAAGGCGAAATCTTCGACTACTTGCTTCGAACCCGCGACGGTATGGAAGGCAACGAAACCGGCCAGATCCTGATGCGCCGCCAACAGCAGAAAGGCTCGCGGCGCCGATGAAGCTCGATGCGCGCGTCATGCTCGGAACGCACGACGTCCTGATGGTGACGTTGGATACGCTTCGATATGACGTCGCCCAGGCCGCGCACCACACCGGCGAGACCCCGGTCCTCAGCGCCGCCATGGGCGCCGATGGCTGGGAACGACGACACTCCCCCGGAACGTTCACGTTCGCCGCTCACCAGGCGTTCTTCGCCGGCTTCCTGCCCACCCCGGCGTGTCCGGGCCCCCACCCCCGCCTGTTCGCGGTCTCGTTTCCCGGCAGTGCGACGACCGACGACCAAACGTGCGTGTTCGACGCGCCTACGGTCGTCGAGGGCTTCGCACGGTCGGGGTACCGGACGATTTGCATCGGCGGGGTCGGCTTCTTCAATCCTGGGTCCGCCCTCGGTCGAGTGCTGCCCGGTCTGTTCGACGAGGCCCACTGGTCCGTCGAGCTGGGCGTCACAAACCCCCGATCCACTGAACGCCAGGTCGCCCTCGCGGTCGATCGATTGGCCGCCATCCCGTCCGACCGGCGCGTGTTCTTGTTCATCAACGTGTCAGCGATTCATCAGCCGAACCGGTTCTATCGACCGGGCGCGGCCCACGACGATCTCGAGACCCATCGGGCGGCGCTCGGATACGTCGACGGCGCGTTGGCGCCTCTGTTCGCGGCGTGCCAAAAGCGGAGCCCAACCCTCGCCCTGGTGTTTTCGGACCATGGAACCGCCTACGGGGAAGACGGCTACTTCGGGCATCGGCTCAGCCACCCGACGGTCCTCGACGTCCCCTACGCCGAATTCGTGCTAAGGCCTCGATCATGACGGCGACGGTTCACTTGGCGCCCGCCGCACCGCACCGCCGCGGCCCCCTTCGGCTTTCCGATCTCCTCGAAGGGTCGCGGTACCTCGGCTACACGTACGCGTACCCGCACAAGACCGCGTACCGGGAACTCGCCGAGCCTCGCCCCCTGGCCACGGTGTGGGGCGGCCAGCCTTCGTCGATCTTCCTGTACGTGCATGTGCCGTTTTGCGAGATGCGATGTGGCTTCTGCAACCTCTTTACCCAGGCTAGGCCACCGACCGACCTGCACTCGGCATACGTCGAGGGCGTGGAACGCCAGGCCGCGCAATTGCGGGGAGCGGTCGGTCCCCGGAGCGTGGTCCAGATCGCGTTCGGGGGAGGCACCCCTACCCAGCTGTCCGCCGACCTGCTGCGACGGCTCCTGACCGTCCCCGAGCGCTGGTTCGGGGCGTCCCTCGAGTCACATCCCACGTCGGTCGAGACATCGCCGGAGACCGCCACCGACGCCCACCTCGCGCAGCTCGTCGAGCTCGGAGTGCGACGGGTCTCGATCGGGATTCAGTCTTTCGACCGGGATGAACTGCGACGACTCGGGCGCCCGCTCGCGCCCGCCACCAACCGGAGCGCGCTGGATCGCATCCGACGGTATTCCCTTCCGGTTCTGAATCTCGATCTGATCTACGGCATCGAAGATCAGTCCGTCTCGTCGTGGATGGCGTCGGTCGAGACGGCGCTCCATTGGACCCCCGAGGAGCTGTTCTTGTACCCGCTATACGTTCGACCGCTGACCGGCATCGGCCGGCGAGACCGGCGGTGGATCGACCTTCGACCCGAGATGTACCGGCAGGCGCGAGACCGCCTGCTAGACGCGGGGTACGTGCAGTTTTCGATGCGGGCGTTCCGGCGCGCGCACCTCGGGCAGGAGCCCGCCCATCGATGTCAAACCGACGGTATGCTGGGCCTCGGCTGCGGCGCCCGTTCCTATACCGATCGCCTGCACTACTCGAGCGAATGGGCGGTCAGCGCGCGCGGGGTCAAGGCGATCGTCGCCGACTGGGTCCAGCGAGATGACTTCGCGGTCGCCGAGTACGGGGTCGAGCTCGATGACCATGAGCAGCGAACCCGTCATATGTTGCAGTCCCTGTTGTGTCAGCCCGGCGTCGACCGCCGGTGGTACCAGGAGCGGTTCGGCACCGACGTCGTCGATGACTTTCCCCGCCTCGGCCAGCTCGTACCCCGGGGGCTCGCGGATATCGACCCGTCGACGGTCCGGCTCACCCCCGACGGCTTGAGCTGGTCCGACGCGGTGGGTCCATGGTTGTATTCAGACGCGGTGCTCGCCCGCATGGAGGCGTTCGACCTGCGATGAGGCTATCCATCCTGTACCGAGGGCCTCTGGCCAGTTGCAACTACGGCTGCGGCTATTGTCCGTTCGCCAAGCATCGCTCGCCCGCGGAGGAGCTCGCCGCCGACCGTCGAGGGCTCGACCGCTTCGTCGACTGGGCCCGACGCGCGACCGACTTCGAGCTGCATATCTTGTTCACGCCATGGGGCGAAGCGCTGATTCGTGAGTGGTACCGGACGGCGATGATCGCGTTGAGCCGGATGCCGAACGTCCGCAAGGTGGCCTGTCAAACGAACCTGTCGTTCGCGGTGGATTGGCTCGCCGAGACCAACCGCGAGCGGTCCGCGCTGTGGACAACCTATCATCCGAGCGAGACTCCCTACGAACGGTTCCTCGAACGGTGCCGGCGGCTGATCACCATGGGCGTAGCCTTCAGCGTCGGGGTGGTTGGACTTCGATCACACTTCGACGCCATCGAGCGCCTTCGCGCCGACCTGCCCCCGCACGTGTACGTATGGGTCAACGCCTACAAGAGCGAGGGGCTCGACTACTACCGCGCCGCGGAGCGCGACTTTCTGGCCGCGGTCGACCCGCTGTTTCCTCTCAACGCGGTCCGTCACCGGTCCCTCGGTCAGGCCTGTCGAACCGGCCTCGACGCGATCTCGGTCGACGGCGAAGGCAACATCCGCCGCTGCCACTTCGTCGCCGAGCCTCTCGGCAATTTGTACCGAGACGACCTGGGCCGTCTACTGCGGCCGCGACCCTGCCCTCGAACCGAGTGCGGGTGCCACATCGGCTACGTGCATCTGGACAGCCTCGGCCAACGCCCAGTGTACGGCGACGGGCTGATGGCGCGCATTCCGCGAACGGTTCCGCCGCCGTCGACGGTGGTCATCCCCGGTCATCCCGGCCCGCAGGCTCCGGAGGCCGGTCGTGGCTGAGGTGACCATTTCGAACTGGGAGGCCCGCTTGATCTCTGTCGCGCGGGCCATCGTCGGTGGGCCGGGCTCCGCCGCTGACCGACCTCTGGCCGTGGGCCGGGCCGAACACCCGCCGGCGGTCGCGGATGACGCGCACCGGTCTGCTATTCGCGAGCTGCTCGAGCGGCGGAAGCCCTCCTGGCGCGCGCAATCATCGGATCCCGTCGGGGTGACGGGTCCGGCCCTCGAGTTGCTCCAAAAGACGCTCGCGCTCGGGACGGTGCTCACGCTGATGAGGCGAGGTGGGTGGCGGTCGGTCCGACATGTGGTCGACGGCTCGGTCCGATCGGGGCGGCTGTGGGAACGGCATCGGCTGCCTCCCCTGCGGTTCGGTCCGTTCACGTTCGAAGCGCTCCGGTGGCTCGCCTACCAAACCCCGATGCTCGCCTTGCCCGACACCATCGGCGACCATGTGATAGCGTACCTGCTCGCGGACCGACTGCAACATAAGTTGTCACACCTATGGACCGACCAAATGGCCGCATCCCCGTTGCCCTGGCTCGCCTGGCCGAACCTGGGCGCGGGTACGCGAACGAAACCGCCGTCTCTGGATGCGATGACCGCCCTCGTCCAGCGAGGACGACCCGTGCTGGAGGCGCTCCAAGACGACCTTGCTCAACACGTCGTCGATCTCGAGCGCCGCAAAGGTCAAATGTCGGTCGAATCCCTGATCACCGTCGGCGAGGCGCAACAAGCGACGCTGGATGCGTTCATGACCGCGGTCCACGACGCTCCGGATCTCGCGCGTTTCGTGTGCATCGCGGGCGCGATGCTCGCCGAGGGGAACCCGACGCCGGAGCAGTGGTTCGCCGGTGATACCCGAGCTTCGTTGGCGCAGCGGGCGGTGGCGACCCGGGGTGCGTCGGCCTTCCTGCGCACCGTCGATCGACGCGCGAGCTGGAATCAACGGTTTTCGGCGGTGCGATTCTTCGAGGATGACTACGATGTCGCGCAGCTCCATCTCGAGGATTGGGCCGTACTCGGCGTCGCGGGGCACACGCGCCTCAAAAAGGTGGCGGATGCGCTCGAAGCCTTCGCCCCTGCGGTCGAGGTTCCACCGTCCACGCCCCCCCGGTAGCGGAGGGCTGTTCGAGCGAGGCGCACCGGCGCGAGTCGCCGCCGCCCGACGGAGTAGGCCGGAGCCTCAAAAACGAGGTAGAGCAAGTCGAGATACCCGGTCCCTCCTGATCAGACCGGGGCCAAGGAGGCCATCGTGAGTCGCGCATATCGAATTCGAGTTTCAGAACGACTGCAACGCATCGAACACCTCGAGGACGGCGTGGTTCTTCAGCTCGAGATTCTCGACATCCTGCCTCGCCCCGAGATGGCCCAGCGACTGGCGGCTGCGCTTAAGGCCCGGGGGCTCGAGCCCGTTGACGGCGAGCCCGACATTCTGGAAATCCGCCCCGAAGAAGGTGTTACGATTCGGGTGAACGTCCAAAGCGGTCAGGTCGAAGCCCGAGTCGAAGGTCAAACCGAGATCGACCTCAAGCGAGAGGCCACCACCCACGTCGAGTCCGTCGAAACCGGCACCGCGAAGCTCAAGAAGGACGTCCAACATCAGCTCGAGCGAGAAGCCACCCAGCTGGCCGACGAAGCCCGCCAAGGGTTGACCGACAAGCTCGAGGAGCACCTGGCCGAGATTCGGCCCGTCCTCGACCGGGCCGTCAACGAAGCGACCGCCAGCGCCCTCAAGACCCGGGCGGCGCAGCTGGGAGAAGTCGAGAGCATCGAAGAAGACCAGGACACCGGTGGCCTGGTCATCCGGGTGAAGGTATGAGCTTTTCGGTTCCCGAATCCGAATTGCCGGCCGAGTTGACGCCGTTCGACGCGGTCGAGGCCGCCTACCCGGCCGAGCTCGGGCAAGCGCACCAGGCCCTGGTCCGCGGACTCGGGGTGATGGTGGAGTGTGAAAAGAGCCTGACACCGTATTTCTACAAGTGCCTGAGGGACCGCCTCAAGCAAGCCAACCTGCCGACCATCTACCTCGACGGGCGACCTCGGCCCAACGAACAAGGGCCGCCGATGGGGGTCGTACAGACGATGATCGCCCAGCTGCGAGACGTTGCGCGCGGCGCGGTCGACCGGCGGGTCGCGGTGCTGCCCCACCTCGACCTGCTGACGACGTCATCGGGCGGACTGACCGGCGAAGCGCGCGAGGTCATCCCGCTGTTGTACGAGAACCCCGAGATGCTCTACCTGGGCTTTCGGGATCCGTCGTTCGGGCTGCCTCGAGTCATCGAAAACCTGTTCCCGCACCGGATCAGCATCCTCGGGGTCGGTCGGGATCGTCTCCGGTTCTTGGTCACCCAGCGCGAGGCCCGCAAGCTCGCCAAGCGCGACGCGTTCTCGCCCTTCGCGCTGTACAAATACGTCTCCGGTGTTCACGCGGCGCGCCTGAGGACGGTCTTGTCGTCGCTGGAAGGCGAAGACTACCCGGAGGACACCCGCTCGATCTGGAGCCAGATTCGGCAGGCCACCCTGCGAAGTGAGCTGACCCTGCCCGACCTCGATCTGCACCTCGATATCGGCGGCTACGGCACCGTGAAGGGCCGGCTTCAGCGCGACATCATCGATCTCGTCCGCCGCAAAGACCAGCTCGCGGAGACCGACGCCGTCGAGCGGCTCGAGAAGCTGATTCCGCGCGGGATGATCTTCTGGGGACCGCCGGGCACCGGCAAGACGCTGTTCGCCAAGGGCATGGCCGCGGCGCTGGGGGCCGCGGTCCACGTGGTGAGCGGGCCCGAGCTCAAGAGCCGATGGGTCGGAGAAAGCGAAGAGAACCTCCGCCGCGTGTTCGTGCAGGCCCGGCAGAGCGCCCCCTCGATCATCATCTTCGACGAGCTCGATTCGTTCGCCGCCGCCCGGGGGACCTTTACGGGCTCGGGCGTCGAACACTCGATGGTCAACCAGCTCCTGACCGAGATGGATGGCTTTCGCGATAACGAGATGGTGTTCGTGGTGGGCACCACCAACTTTCCCGAGTCGCTCGACCCAGCCCTGCTCCGCCCGGGCCGCTTCGAGTTCCACCTCGAGATTCCATACCCCAACGAGGAGGACCGGCAAGCGATCCTGGAGATCTACGATCGCAAGCTGGGCCTCGAGCTCGAAAAGTCCGCCATCGACTATGCGGTCAAGCAGACGAACGCCCCGGTGGAGACCGGAGGTCGATACACCGGCGATCACCTCTATGCCCTCTGCCGCGCGATCGCTCGCCTGAGGCTGCGGCTCGCGCTCACCGACCCGACGACCGCCGTGCACGTCGAGCAGGCGATGACCGAGAACCACGACCGCCCGAAGCTCACACCGACCGAGCGCCGAACCGTCGCCACCCACGAAGCTGGGCACGCGGTCGTGGCTCTGCACTGCGAACATGCGCCGCCGATCGAACGCATCTCGATTCGCGGCGACATCCCGGGATCCCTCGGGTTCGTCCAGTATACCGACCGCACGCGTCGATATGTGATCACTCGATCCGAGCTGTTGGACGCCATGGTCATTCTGTACGGGGGCCGGGAGGCCGAGGCGCTGCTGCTCGGCGATCTGTCCCAGGGGGCCGGCCACGACATCGAGACGGCGACGTCGATCGCCTACTCGGCCGTCCGTCACTACGGTATGGGCCCCGATGACCTGGTCGTCCGGGCCTTCGGCCAGGAGGGCCTCTCGGAACGAACCATGTCCGAGGTCGACGCCGCGGTTCACCAGATGCTCAAAACCCAGCAGAAGCGCGCCCAAGACCTGATCCACCGCAACCGCGACCAGGTCGAGGCGTTGCGCGACCTGTTGCTCGAGCGCGACGTCTTGGACCGCGCCTCATTCGCGCACCTCACGGAGAAATCGAACGATGGCTGAACTGGAGATCCGGCTCGATATCGACCCGCAAACCGGAAAGAAGAACGTCACCATCAAATATCACAGTGATGAAGACGCCTTGCCGATGGAACACGAAGAGGAACACCGCCGGCTGGTCGACCAGCTGATCGATGGGGGCGCGCTCGCCGCGCACGAGCTCGGAACGATTCGCGTCGAGCGCGAGGGCGCTACCGCGCCTCAGGACGAATCGCTCGGGGAGGCGGCCCGCGAAGACGCGGGGCTCAGCGAGGACGCATGACGTGGTGGTCGAGGTGCCCGATGAGGCGACACTGATCGCCACGATCTTGGCGGGCCTGATTCCGAAGGAGGTCCTCAACGCCTCGGTCCAGCTCGAGCGCCACCCTGAGGGCCTTCGTCTGCAACCCTCGGTGCCGTTGAAGGCGTCCGCTCGCAAGAAACTCGCCGCGGCGGGCGTCGCGACCTCTTCGGCCCGGCTGAAGAAGAAAGGGATCGAATTCGCGTCCTGGCTGGAGACAATCGCGTGCCAGCCCCGAACCGAAGACGGCGCCGACCGAACGGTACCCGAGGGCGAGGTGCTGTTCTTGGTCGGTCCCGATCACCCGCTGATGCCTCTGTGCGCCGAGTTGCTGCGCTTGGGCTGCCCCACCCAACACATCGGGCCGCAGCTCGACGCCGACGGCCGACCGATCGCTCTTCTTCGGGTGACCGCCCCGCCCTATTTCGTGGTGCTCCGGGCCTTCGAAGAGACGGCCGACCTGTCGGTCTTCACGTCGATGGACGGACACGTGTGGACTCAGCTCGGCTTCGTGCATCCCCTGGATCCGCGACTGCCGCCCGGAAGCGACGGACAGCTGGTGCTGATCCCCGCCGAGGGCCCTTGGATCACCACCTCCGACGGGCCTTGGATCCCGCTCGAACGCCACCTGCACATCGAAGTGCCCGCTGAGCGGCGCCTCGAACCCCGCCCCCTCGAGGACGTGCTGCGGGTGCCGCTGCGCCTCGAGCCGTCCTCGCGCGCCACCGACGCGCGCCTGTGGCTGCTCGAGGGCGACGGCCAAGCCCAGCTCGAGCGGCTCCTGAACGCCTGGCCGAGCTCGGTCGTCGAGGCCTTACAGTTCGCCCGCTTCGACGACGGCGGCCGAATGGTGTTCGCGCTGCGAAGCCCTCAGCTCGGCCAGCCTCCGCCCGCCCTCGAGCTCGATGCACTCGCGCTGGCGCCGCGCCCCGAGCTGCCCAATCTCTACCTTCCCCTCGGGACCCGTCTCGCGCCCCCGTTGGCCCTCGAGCAGGTGCGGGCCCGCTTGGCTCCGGACCCCGATCAGCTCGTGTGGCTCGAGTCGGGGCCCCCGCTGGTCCGGCGCGAGGTCCCGGAGAGCGTCTTCGTTCCGCTGGTCGACTGGGCCGACTACGTGATCGACCAGGCCTCGGAGCCTCTGCTCGCCTGGATCGCGTCCGCCACCTTCGACTTCGAAGCCTATCGCGTCGCCGCCGTCCCTTCCGAGCCGGCGCCAACGTCCGTGAAGACGGCGGTGCGGCGCGAAGCGCTCCCGTCGACCCCCACCCTGGCGCAACCCGCGACTTCCGCTCGCCGAGCGACCCCCAACCCCGCCTCTACGCCGACAGAGTGGGCCCGAGTCGAGGCGGCGCCCGACGCGGCCGCCGAAGCGCTCGCTCGAATGGAAGGCCACCTGGCCACCCTGCCCCGAAGTGACCTGACGACCGAGCATTGGCTGGCTCTGGCCCGGCACGCGACCGCGGCCCGCCGCGACCGGGATGCCGCCCTGGCCTTCGTAAGGGCGGCCTGGACATCGTCGGATGCCGGTGCGGTCTACGCGGAATGGTCGTCGACCTTCGCCCTGGCCGGTCCGCTGCCTGATGCGCTCAGCGCTTCGACCCGCGGCGAAGGGGGCCCCGGCCCTCTGAGGGTCGCCGCCCACCTGATGGCCGAAGTGAACATGGTCGAGCCGTTGACGGCCCAGACCTGGCTCGGCCAACACGAGGCTTCCCTGCCCGTGCATCTGGCGTGGCTGGCACGAACGGCCGCGGCGGAGCTGGCCGGAGGCGACGCACTCGGCCTGCTTCGAACCCGAGACCTGATCACCCGCCAGATCGAAAACGGGCTGTCGTTGGCCCGCGACGTGCCCAGCTTCGTACGCCGAATGGGGACGGGCCGCGATACACCGGCCGCGGCCTTTCTGCAGGAGCAGCTCGAGCAGCTGTGGGCCCGCTACCGGACCATCGAGCGCCGGCGATCGTCGATGGAGGCCCCGGAACCGCTCACCCGGGCGTACGTCGGGCTGATCGTTCGCTGGGGGTACGCGCGGCTCGGTCTCAAGAGCGAGTTGCCCGAGCACGAAATCGGCACCCTCGATCGAAACGACGAGGTTCACGCGATACTCCTCGACCTCTTTGGAGCGCGGATTCAACAAGCCCAGGAGGGTGCCGATACCGGCACGCCCCTGCCCGTGGCGCTGACCGACCGACTTCGCCAGTTGCCTCAGTTCCCCAAGTACAAGGTCGAGCGGCTCTCCCACGAGTCCCTCATCCTGGGCGGCAGCGGCCTCGGCGACCCGTTCCAGCGCTACGCGAAGGCGACGAGCACGGTGGTGCCCCTTCCCGACACCGCCGCCGGTCGGACGAGCCGCCTTCGATCGCTTCTCGAGAGCTCGGTCGACAGCGACCGCGCCCAGGAAGTGGTGGCGTTGATCAGCGGGCTGCCCGAGTCGCAGACGGTCCCCTTGTTCTCGCCCACCCTTGCGTGGATGGCCCAGCTGCCGCCAAACGACCGATCGGCGGCCTTCGAAGCCCTCACCTTTCTCGCCGGTCACCTCGACCGAGCGGACCTCGTTCAGCGCTGCCTCGACGCGTGGCTCGACGAGCTCGATGCCACCCCGAAGACCGCGTTCGGTGCGTACGGACGCATCGCGCGAATCGTCAGTCGCAGCGGGCTCGCAGAGCGCATCCATGACCGGGTGGTGGCCCTGGCCGACCATCTCGAAGGCGACGACGTCTCCCAGGCCGAAGACCGGCTGTCGGTCGCCACCGCGTTGGTCGCGCTCGGCGATCCCTCGACCTTGTCGACCGCGATCCGGCAAGCCCTGGACATCATCAACCGGGAGATGCGCACCGACCAACACCTTCGGCTCGTGCGGGCGATCTGCCTGGCGCTCGCGCGAACGAGCGCCGAAGAGGCCGCGGGCGGGGTCGAGACGCTTTTGCCGAGGTTGGCGTTCGTCACCGACCAGCTCAGCAGCAACAGTCACTATTGCCTATCGGTCCTCCGGTTCATGGAGTCGATGGTGCTCGCCCTGACGGGCCGCGACCTCACCCTCGGACCGGAGGCCGTTCGCTGGCTGGACACCGACGAATCCGAGCTCCGAAGCCGAATTCACCGCGACCTGCAGAGACTACACTCATGACCGCATCGCCTTCGCCGAACGAAACCACTCCCGTCGCCGAGATGAGCTTCGAAGTGCTCGCGGCCCGCGCGCATGATCTGCGCGACCGCCTCAATCGGTTCCGAGCCGGCCTCGACCGATTCTTCGTCGAAAAACGCGAGATCATCGATCTGATGACGGTCTGCGCGATCGCGCAAGAACCGCTGCTCCTGGTCGGGCCTCCGGGAACCGCGAAATCGGACTTGGTGCTGAAGTTCCGAGATGCGCTCGACATTCCGCCCGAGTCGTATTTCGAATACATGCTCACCCGCTTCACCGAGCCATCGGAGGTGATCGGGCCCATCGATATCGCCGAACTCAAACAAGGTCGCTACATCCGGCGGGTCGGCGGTCGTCTGCCCACTTCGAAGATGGTGTTCCTCGACGAAATCTTCAAATCGAACTCGGCGATCCTCAATGCGCTTCTGACCATCATCAACGAGAAGAAGTACTATCAGGACGGAGTCCCCGTTCCGGTGGCGCTCAAGATCCTGTTCGCCGCCACCAACGAGATCCCCGAGCACGCCGAGCTGGCTGCGTTGCGAGACCGTTTCTGCCTGAAAGTCCTCTGTCCGCCGGTCTCGGATGCCGGCTTTCTATCGCTGGTCGACCTGGGGCTGGCCGCGCAAACCCATCGCGACCTCAATCAGCGACCTTGGAAAGAAGCCCACGCGTCGCTCGACGACCTACTGGCAGCCCACCGTTATCTGACCCTGATGATGAGTCGAAAGGAGACCGCGCCCGACGGCACGGTGCTCAGCGACCGTCATCAGTTCTTCGATGAAGACCTCCTTCGCGAGCTGCGACGCCTGCTGAAGACGTTGACCCGCGAGGACGGGGTGCAGATCAGCGACCGCAAGCTGATCAAGCTCTATCGCCTCTTGCGGACCCGGGCGTGGTTGTTTCATGGGGGCACCGTCACTCGCGACGACTTCGTCATGCTCGCGCACCTCGGAGAAACGGTCGACGAGCTGGAGAGACTTCGGGAGAAAGTCCCGAAGCTGCTCGGCCTGTCGTGACCGCCGAGCTGTACGCGGCGTCGCTCGCGCTGTCGGTGACCGCCCCCCTCAGCGAACGCCGCCTGGAGCGGGCCCGCGAGTGGTTGCGCGCCGTCGCCCGCCAGTCCGCCGAGGTGGTGCTTCCGATGCTCACGCTCGACGTCGCCACGATCCTCATCGACGGGCCGAAGGCCCTCGTCATCCCCGAGGTGGGGCCGAGCGGCGACCTACGGACGGCCCTGGCCGCTTACGCCGAGCACGTTATCGGGCGTCTGCGAGGCGACGCGGCGCTCGGGCCGCTGCTCGACGCCGTGGCCGACACGCCCAACCGCACCGCGGCGGTTCAGGTCGTCGTCAGCCGGATCGGGTCGGCGCTCGCCAGTGAAGACCGCGTGATGGACGTCGGGGTCGCTCGCCGTCAGGTCGAGCGGCCGGCCGGCGAGCTCGTCGCCGCGGCGTTCGAGAGCCTGGAGAACCCGGTCATCCGCGACCGCCTGTCGGCGGTCTTGCTGTCGATGGTCCGCGCCGCCAAGCGTCGAGCGACCTTGCTCCGACCGAGCGACGCTTTCGTGGTGCGCCACCTTCAAGCGCTGCGAACACCCTCGGACCAGCTCGCCTTCGAGCAGGTCGCCGACGCGGCGACCGCCCTTGGCCATTGGGTTCCTCGGCGGGTGCGGTCCCAGCGCCCGCCCGCTGGGTCGACGCCGACCACCATTCGCGATGACAGTGTATATCCGGTCGGTGGCTACAGCTCGCTGGCGACCCATGGCCCGATCGAGAACCTGGTCAGCTCCGAGCTCGTGTACCTCGAGCCCGAAGCCGACCTCGACCTCTTCGACCTGCGGTACGCGGCCAGTGAGCTGCTCAAATACACCCGAGACGAGAGCGTCTGGACGCGGGCCCACCGGCGCATCGACCTGGTGCTGATGCCTTCGGCCCTCGCGCTCCGCGTCAAGGTGACGGATCTGCCTTATCAACACGCAGTGATGACCCAAGCCGCGGTCGTCATCGCCACCGATCGACTGCTCGACTGGCTGTCGGCCGACGATCTCGAGATCAGCGTGTGGGTGGTCGACCCAAACGATGCCCACCGAGACGACGTGGCCCGTCTCCGGTTGCGACTGGCCGACCCCGTCACTCTCGGCGTGGTCCGTATCGATTCGGTACCGACCGCCGACGTGCTCTCGGCCCACGCCCTCGCCCCGGAAGATCGGATCGTCTTCCGCGGCGCCGACGACGAGACGGCGCTGGAGGGCCTACATGTCGTCGTTCATGGCGACGGCCGCTGCGAGTTCGGTGTTTCCAACGCGGCGGGCCTCACCGGCTGGGCCCAAACACTCACCGCGGTCTTGGCCACCCTCATCTGACTTGTCCCCCGGGCGCCGCACAGTCAGGATCCATGCATGCCCCGCTACGAGCTCGACGACGGTTCATCCTCGAAGTTCTGGCAGATCGAGTTGGAAGGCACCTCCTTCACGACTCGGTACGGCCGCATCGGCACCGACGGTCAGACCTCGACCAAGACCTTCTCCGACCCGGAAACGGCCGGCCGGGAATACGACAAGATCACCAAATCGAAGGTTCGAAAGGGGTACCAACTCGTCGACGACGGGGGTGCTTCTGCCGCCGGGCCCAGCGTGTCGACCAACGCGCAGCTCGAATCCGCGATCTTCGAGAATCCCTCCGACGTGGAGGCGTGGCAGGTCTACGGCGATTGGCTCCAGACCGAGGGTGACCCCCGCGGCGAGCTCGTCAACCTCGAAGTCGCCAAGGAGGCGTCGGCCGGCGACGTGCATAAGCAGGCAGAGTTGACCGACCAGCTCGAGCGCCTGATCGAACAGCACCAGGCCGAGTGGCTCGGCCCCGAGGTGATGAGAGCCATCGCCTACGAGGACGATGACCTCGTCGACATCGAGTGGCGCTACGGCTTCATCTGGCGGGTGAAGGTCAAGGCCACCTACGGCTTTCAGGGACCATCGGTCGAGCAGCTGCTCAAGGCCATCCTGAAGTCTTCGGCCTCCCGTTTCGTGCACGAGATTCGGGTCGGCCTGCCTGACTCCGAAGAACCCGGCTTTCAGCGGGAGATCCTGGCCCTCGCGAAGAACGGCCTGCGCCCTTCCGTGCGTCGCATCTACATCGGCGACTTCGAGTTCCCCGACGAGACCGAGATCTCTTGGACCGAAGTCGGAAATGTCGAAAAGCTCTACCCCGTCTTCCCGAACCTGAACTGGCTCAAGGTGCAGGGCGGCGGCATTCTCCTCGGAAAGCTCCAGCATCCGACCCTCGAGACGCTGATCCTGCACACCGGTGGTCTTCCCAGCGAGGCGACCCGCTCGATCTCGCGGGCCCAGCTCCCGCAGCTCAAAACCCTCGAGATATGGTTCGGGGAAGAGGACTATGGGGGTGACACGACCGTCGACGAGCTCGAACCCCTGACCGACGCTGACGGGGTCCCCCGGCTTCGCCACCTCGGCCTTCAGAACGCCACGTTCAGCGACGAGATCCCCGACCTGCTGGCGGGCTCCAAGCTGCTCGACCAGCTCGAGACCCTCGACCTATCGATGGGAACCATGTCAGAGTACGGGGCGAACCGCTTGATCGAACGGGCGGAGAACTTCCGTCATCTCAAACGACTGAACGTCGACGACAACGTCCTGTCGTTCGAAACGGTCGAACAGCTCCGCGATGTGTTCGAGGACGTGCTTGTCTCGAACTACCAGAAAGACGAGGAAGACTACCGTTACGTATCCGTCGGCGAGTAGGATCCAGGTCCGCCGCCCGACCGAACCCGGTACGCCGAGCCAGACGCGCTTCGCGTGCCGGACACCTGTAGTGCCGAGCCAGCATCGCTCGGCGGATTGACCATGACCGACCCCGAACCCAACGCCCTGCTCGCCTCGATTCGGGCCGCCCCCGATGACGACGCCCCCCGGCACGTGCTCGCCGACTGGTACGAGGCCCACGGCGATATCGACCGAGCATCCTTCATCCGCAAGCAACTCGAGCGAGCCCAGCTGCCCGAATGGGACCGGCAGGTCATCTTGCTCGAGCTTCAAGAACGCGCGTTGCTCGAAGCCAACGAAGCGCGGTGGCGAGAAACGCTGCCCGAAGTCGCCGGGGTCGAGTGGGGTTCGTTTCACCGCGGCGTCGTGAGCAAGGCAACCTTCGAGAGCATGGAGCGAGTGGCCGAAGTGGCCAACGACTGCTTTGGGGCGACTCCGCTCCGCGGCATCATTACCCGCTGGCCCCAGATCGGACAGCGACCGGACTTTGAGCCACAGGTCGGACTGCGTGAGCTGACGATCGTCGGACCGATCCTCGATATCGCCGATATCGAATGGCTCGCCGAAAGCCCTCTCCTATCGACCATTTCAACCCTCAACCTGGTCGAGAGCGCCATGACCGCCGACGAGTTGGCGGTCATCCTGGCGTCGGAGCACCTGGCCCGAATCAAGGTCTTGCGACTCCCGCTGCACGGTTTCGGTCTCGAGGGTGTCGAAAGGCTGGTCCAATCATCCTTGCCGGCCCTGTCCGAACTCGACCTTTCGGTCATGACCCTCGTCGAGATCGGCGGCGGCGAACGCGACGAGCCGACGATCGGCGACAACGGCGCCGAGGCCCTCGCGCGGTGGCCGGTCTTGCAACAGCTGACCGCTCTCGATCTGACTGGGAACCAGCTCGGCGAAGCGGGCCTCTCCAGCCTACTGTCGAGCCCCAAGCTCGCCGGCTTGAAGAAGCTCGGCCTTCGCGGCGTGTGCGACTACGACTTCGACCTGAATGAAACGCCGGACATCTTCGCGGCCTTCGAGCGCGCGTCCGAACACCTGCGCCTTGACGAGCTCGACATCGGCGAAAACGAGTTTTCGCAGCAGCGATGGACAGCCCTGACCGAGTGTCCAACCCTGTCGAATCTCAAAGTTCTTCGCGCCGACCTTCATCTGGACCGCCCCCTACCCGCCAATGCTTGGCGCGCGCCTTGCTTCGAATCGCTCCGAATGCTGTCCGCGCTCAACTCCGTGATCATCGAGGGCCTGTTCGACGACCGCGACCCTGGTTCGCTGGCCCACTTGCATACCCTCGAAATGACGTCCGACCACGGATGGTTCCCTTATCCGAGAATTCTGTCGGTGCTCGCGGGCGGACCGCCTTTGACGGCTCTGTTGCAGCTGACCCTCTCCGCGGTCGACGGCATCGAGGTCATCTGGCAATCGAAGGCCTTCCCTGGATTGAGGGCCGTCTATGTCGACTGCGCGGACCCGTTTCACCGGGACTACTTCGAGCAGCCCGGAGCGGTGGATGCGGTCTTCAATTCTCAAGTCGGCCGAAGTCTCGTGAGCCTCGAGATCCACCCGCCAGAGTTTGCTCGCCTCCCGCGCAACCCGCGCGTGGCACTGAATATGAGCCCCCACCGTGGCCCGCTGCGACTGTTCTGATCGGGTCATCGCTCGGCGACGAACAGTGTTCGGCGACCTGCTCTACCGGTCGCGCGCCGAAGCGATGGATCGCATCCAAAGCGCCTTCTCGACCGGACATCGACGAGAGGCGATTCCGGGCGCCTACCGGGTCGCGAGGTCGGCGTTCGTCGCGCCCTGACCGCCCGTTCGTGACGCTCATCATCGAATACAGGGGATGCGGCCCGTAGTGTCCTGCTGTTCTTCCCTAAACGACGTATCGCACGCGCTCACCGAGTCCACCATTCACCCCCCTTTGGAGGCTCTCTATGGATTCTTGGACGTTCAGTGAGGTCCGCAAGCGGGTCGAAGAAGGCCCGTTCTCGTACTTCAAAGACCGCTACGCCGTCTTTCTGCTTCGGCGCTGGATCGGGGCCGGTCGGCCGATCGGCGAAATCAAGGCATCGCCGTACGGACGATTGCTCCAAAAGGACCTCGTGCGCGAGCTGCTGCCTTACGCCGGCTCGAAGACGTTGGAGCCGTGGCTGCTCGACGTGGCCGATACAGCCTCGACCGGCTTCGACTATTTCGTGACCTATTCCGAGTGGAGCTCCGCCGATCCGAAAGATCTGAGCTCGCAGCAAACCACCCGAATGGGCACCAACCTCGTCATCCAGCTGAACTTCGATGGTCGGCACGAAGCGGAGTACTTTCAGCGGTTCCGGTCACTCGGTCCGCAGTGGTTCAACTGTACCGGCCACCCGGTCTGCCTTTCGGGGCGAAACACGCTCGCGTGGGCGCGGGTCGACGTCGACCTCGCCACCCGGGAGGCCCTGATCGAGGAGATCCAGAGCGATTGGATCGGAATCGCGTCCGGCGTCGACGCGTGGATCGCGTACCTTCGCGAGCTACCGGGCCACCTGGCGACCAGCGAAATGCCCAGCTGGTATCCTCGCGAGGTGTCGCTGAGAACGATGTCGAACTACCTGCAGCTGTTGCAACCACACCTGAAGACCTGGTCCGAAGCGATGCTGTGCGCCACGCTGTCGGTGCTCACCGACCAGCTGGGCATCGACACGGTGTACCTCCATTCATGGGAAGGCGGAAACCGCCTCAAGCGGATCACCGGCCGGTCTCGCCCGCCGCGGTCGCTGTACACTCAGCTGCCGAAGCGCTTCTGCTTCCGGTCCACCGAAGACGCCCCCCTGTTCATTCAACGATGCCGAGACCCTCATCTCGCCCCACTGCTCGGGGACGGTGAGCTGCAGTGGTTCGTCTTGCCGTCGGAGCCCGCATGAACGGCCGACTATTGTCTCGGTCCGCATCTTGCGCGAATGCAGATGCAGCTTTCGGTACGACATGACCAAATCCAAGATCGACGTTCCCACCGCCCAAGGGCTCCTCGAGACGCTGTTCGCGCCCTGGGTGCTCGACCTCGGACTCAAGGTCGAGCACGTCGGCCCCGACGGCGCCGTGATGCGCCTGCCCTACTCCGACCAACTGTGTCGGGCCGACAAGGTCATCAGCGGGCAAGCGCTCATGGCGACGATCGATACCACTTCGGTTTTTGTCTGTTGGGGGGGCCTCGGAGAGACTCGCAACGTCACGACGGTCTCGCAGAACACCAGCTTCCTACGCCCCGCGATCGGCGTCGACGTGCTCGCCAAAGGCCGGGTCATCAAGTCCGGCCGCACGCTCATATTTCTCGACGTGGCGCTGTACTCCGCGCCCGACGACAAACAGGTCGCCCACGCGACCTCGACGTTCGCGCTCCTTCCCGGCGGCATCGGCGATACGCCAGGCTAGTCCAGGTCTGTCGGGTAAACTTGGATATCGATGGGGCGCTCAGAAAATGGGCGACCTTTCCGCCTCGAGCGCGTCTACTCGGTGAAGCCTCCGGCTTCCAAGAAGGAATACACCATGAATACTCCGATCATCCCTCAGTCCACTCCTGAAGCCGCTGAATCGGGTGAAGCGAGCCGCTCGGCCGCCCGCCGGCCGCCGTTCGCGGGCACCGCCCGCATTCACGTCGCGCTCCCGGTCCGAGACGTCACCCAGTCTCAGCGCTTCTACGAGGTGCTCCTCGGTACGGAGCCGGCCAAGATCCGGGAGGGCTACGTCAAGTTCGAGGCGGCCGACCCGGCCGTCAATCTCACCCTCAACGCGAGCCCCGACGCGGTGTCCCACCATCCGGTGGCCCACTTCGGTGTCCAGGTCAAATCGACCGAGGCCGTTCGCCAGCGCCACGAGCGCCTCCGGGCCGCGGGCTACGAGACGGCCAGCGAAGAGGGCGTGACCTGCTGCTTCGCGGTCCAAGACAAAATCTGGGCCACCGATCCGGACGGGCACCGCTGGGAGGTCTTCGTTGTGCTGGATGCCGATGCGGCGGTTCACTCCGCCCCGTTGCCGTCCCCCACCGGTCGCCTGGGCGAGGCGCAAACCCCTCGCGAACCCTGCTGCTCATGACCGAAGTCGCCCCTCATCCGCAGCCTCACTCGAAACCGGACTGGTCTCGGGTCTCCGAAGCCCTCCGTCGATTTCTCCTTCGGCGCGGAGTGAGTCCGGCGGACGCCGATGATGTGCTGCAAGAAGCGATGCTGCGGGTCTTGGCGGGAATCGATCGTCTGCGGTCTCCGGCCGCGTTCGACGCCTTCGTGTTTCAAACGACCCGCAACGTGCTGGTCGACCATCTGCGCCGCAACCAGCGTTTCACGTCACTCGACGCCACGGACTCGCATCCGGGGGGACCGGAGTCCGGCGACGCCGCCGGCCCGCAGTCCGTTCTCGATGCCGACCGCGACGCCTTGGCAGCGCAGGCCGTATTGACGCGATGGCTCGACAACGAGATCGAGCACCTTCCCGAGCCGGTTCGCTCGACCATTCGTCGCACCGAGATCGAGGGCTGGTCCCAGCGCGCGGTGGCCGACGCCGATGGCGTCACGATCTCCGCGATCAAGAGTCGGGTACAACGAGGGCGTCGGGAGCTGAAGCGCCGCCTTCAAGCGTGCTGCGAAGTCCGGCTGGATGCTCGCCGGCGAGTGACCGATCTATCGGTGCGCAGTCCCGGGAGCTGTTCCTGCCGACGAACGTCGCCGAGCGGAGCTCGTTCGCTCCGTCACAACCCGCGCCAGAGGTAGCTTGCACCGCCGCGCGAGCGGGCGATACGGGCCTCGAGGTGTCCGTGCCAGGGGAGCATCAATCGTCGAGGTCGAGGCCTGGGCAGGCGTCGTTGAACGCCTCGCAGGCAGCCAGCGAGTCAAGGTCGAACTCCTCCAGAGCGGCCGCCTCGGCCAGCTCTTCGGCCGAGATGTTGAGGTTGCTGCATGTGAAGAGGTCGACCACGCTGTCAAGAAGACCGATGGCCTCGTCGATGCATGCGTTGAACTGAGCGACCGTCGCGTTGCAGCCCATGAGATCCGCGGCTGCGATCGGTCCACAGGCGACCTGCTCGAGCTCTTCCGAGGGAGGCGGGTTTTCGAGACACATCGTGACTGCGTTGTTGCAGTCCTGCTCCGTACCATTTGTCAGCTGAGTCGTGACCAGCGCAGCTGACGTACATACCAGCTGGTTAAGGTCGAGGTTGCCAACCGCGGTGTTGAGCCTCGACGCGCCTTCGTTGCAGGCGGATTGGGCCTCGGACGTGGTCAACGTGGAGATCTGAGCGTTTTGGTCGACTCCGCTGCCACCGTTGTTCGAGTCATCGTCATCGCCACAAGCCACAGCGGCCAAAAGTGTAAAAATGATGAACGCATTTCGATTCTTGAACATAGTCTTTCTCCCACCCTTGCGAGGTTCCGGGTTTATCTCCGCTCCTCGGACCCGTGTCTAGGGGGGTCGGCGCCTTAACCGGCGGCCGAAGGGGCATGACGTGGTGCATCAGCGGGCGTATCCAGGCCTATCGCTCTTGAGCGCTGTAGACCCGAATACGCCGCAATCTGAGCGTGGCAAGGACCAGCGCGTTCCTACTTCGAGCTACCCGCGGCCGGCACCGCAATGCCCGAAGTCCAGGGTGCCCCGGCCTCGACGAGCTTCTTCTGGAAAGCCGGAATCTCTCGCTCCAGGAGCGCATTCAGCTTGGTTCGGCCCTTTTCGAACATCGACTCGGCGATCTCGAGGCTGGCCTGGTGCGTCTTGGTCGGCCCGTACGTCGAGAGCATCGTGCCCATCGAGGCAACCCGCAGGCGTCGCTCGATGGTGTCTTCGGCACTCTCGCCCACCGCTTGGTGCGACTGACTCCCCAAGAGCTGAGTCTTGACGTCGTCGATCGCGAGCCGCAGCTTCTCGAAGTCGTCGTCGAGCCCGCTCGGCGCGGACTGGGTTCGATCGAGGGCTTCCTTCAGGTCTTTGACCTGTTTTTCGGCCCGGTCGACCGCCACTTTGGCGGCGGTCAGACCCCGTCGGAGCTTCATGATGCGCTGCCAGAACGTGGCGACCTCGGCCGGCGTTGCTCCGGGCAGGACCCCCCTGGTCATCGGCTTGACCGTGAACGAAACCGGCTCACCGATCTGTTCGCTCCGGCCATCCTTTTGAAGGAACAGCGTCGCCGTATACCGGCCGGGAGGGGCGAGGGGTCCCTCAGGCTCATCGTCGGGGGACACCCAGGGCGGACGCTCGAGCCCGACGGCTTCGGGGGCCGGCCATCGAAGGTCCCAGCTGATGCGATGCATTCCAGCTTCCGTGGGGCCGGTGATTCGCCGAATCGGGGTCCCTTGTTCGTCTCGGATGGCGATGACCACCGCCGGCTTGGCTTCTCGGCGTTCGGCCTCGACGGCTTCCCAGCCCGGGAACGGTGTGCTGGCCCCCGGCTTCTTCTCTAGAATCCGATTCTCCTCCTCCTGCCGGAGCGTCTCCCGTGTTTTCAGCTCATCCTTCAGCCAGTAGGTGAAGATGGCGCCGAAGGGCGGGTTCTGGGCGACGTAGTATCCATCGCCCTGGTACGCGGGGCCATCACTCCCGAGCGGCGACTGCTCGATGTACCACCAGGCGTCTCGCACCGGGAACAGGATGGCCTTCTGCTCGAGCGACTTCTCGGAAACGGTTCGCAGCGGCGTGTAATCGTCGAGGATATAGAAGCTGCGGCCGAACGAAGCACCGACGAGGTCATTCTCTCGCCGCTGAATCGCGAGGTCACGAAACGAGATCGTGGGTACGCCGCCCGACAGCTTGGTCCAATCCTTACCGCCGTCGACCGTGAAGAAGATTCCGAACTCGGTGGCCGCGAACAGAAGGTTGGGATTCACGTGGTCCTGAACCAGGCGCCAGACCAGGTGGCGTGCCGGAAGGTCACCGGCGATCGACGTCCATGTACGGCCTCGGTTGGTGCTCTTGAATAGATAAGGCTTGAAGTCACCTTCTTTGTGGTTGTCGAGGGCGACGTAGACCGTATTGGCATCGAAAAGGTCGGCCTTGATGTCGTTGACGAAGGCCCGGCGAGGCACGCCGGGCAGCTTGCGAACCTCGATCTTTCGCCAGTTCTTGCCGCCGTCCTCGGAAACGTGGATGAGCCCATCGTCGCTGCCGGCATAGAGCAGGCCTTCTTGTTGGGGCGACTCGGCCAGCGAAGTGACGGTGTTGAAGGTCGACATGGCGAAGAAGTCCCAGCTCGCGTCCCAGCTCCACTGCTTGCCCATGAGCGGCAAGAGCATCCGGTCTTGGTTGCGAGTGAGGTCGCCGGAGACCGCGGTCCAGGTGTCGCCGCGGTCATCGCTTCGCCAGACCCGTTGCGAGCCGAAGTAGAGGCGGGTCGGCTTGTGCGGGCTTACCAGGATCGGCGCGTCCCAGTTGAAGCGCTCTTCCGGCTCCCCAGCGGGTGGCTGAGGCTGAATGTAGACCTTCTCGCCGGTCGTTCGGTCGATCCGGAAGAGATTGCCGCGTTGGAACTCGGAGTACATGATGTCGGGGTTGCCGGGCTCGGTCGCCGGCTGATGACCATCGGCGAACAACGTAATGAACCAATCGGCGTTGCGAATGCCGTTTCGGTTGTCGGTCCGCGATGGACCGCCCTGCGTGTTGTTATCCTGCGTTCCGCCGTACACGAAGTAGAACGGCTCGGCGTCGTCGACCGCGACTTTGTAGAACTGAGTAATGGGCAGATTGGAGATGAAGCGGTTGGTCTTGCCGCCATCGAAGCTCTCATAGAGACCGCCGTCGGTCCCGATCAGCAGGTAGTGTGGGTCGTCCGGTCGGAACGCGACCGCGTGGTGGTCGCTGTGGCGGGTCTTCGCGTGCATGACCGTGAAGGTCTTGCCCCCGTCGCCCGAGGTCTGAAGTCGAACGTCGGCGAAATAGAGCCGATCGAACTGGTGGGGGCTCGCGTAAAGCTCTTCGTAGTAGTGAGGACCGGTGCCGCCGGGCGCGACTTCCGCGCCCTTCACCCAGGTTGCGCCCCCGTCGCTCGACCGGTAAACGGCGCCTTTGCGGCGGTGCAGCTCGATGCTGGCGTACAGGACGTCCGGCTTCATGGGCGAGATGGCCAAGGCCAGCTTACCCATCGTCGTTTCCGGTAAGCCTTCTTCGAGCTTCGTCCAGGTCTCGCCCCCGTCGGTGCTCTTGTGAATGCCGGTCTCCGGCCCGCCGCCCATATAGGCGGCGACCGTTCGGTGGCGCTGCCAGGTGGCGGCGTACAGGACATCTGGGTTCCGGGGGTCGATGACCACGCTGGTCACGCCTGTCCACGGGCCTGCGCCCAAGACCTTCTTCCAGGTCGCGCCGCCGTCGGTGGTCTTGTAGAGCCCGCGTTCGCCACCTTTCGACCACAGGGGGCCTTGGGCGGCCACCCAAACAATATCGGAGTTCTTCGGGTGAACGATGATTTCAGAAATCCGCTCGGACTTGGTCAGGCCGACGTTCTTCCAGTTCTTGCCTCCGTCGAGACTTTTGTAGAGGCCGTCGCCGAACCCTACGTGGCGCCCGCCGACGTTTTCGCCCGTACCCACCCAGACTATGTTGGGATCCGAGGGATCGAGGGTAACCGTGCCGATCGAGTACGAGGATTGATCGTCGAAGATCGGCTCCCACGTCGTGCCGGCGTTCTCGGTCTTCCAAACGCCGCCCGAACCTACGCCGACATACCAGACACTGTAGTCGCTCGGGTGGATCTCGATATCGGCAATGCGGCCCGCCATCAGCGCCGGGCCGATGCTCCGGAGCTTGAAATCCTCGAACCGCTTCTCGGAGAGCGGCTTGTCATCTTCGGTCTTCCCTTTTTTCACTGCGCCCGCGCTCGCTGCACAGGAGAGCGAGGCAGCGAACGTACACAGCATGATTCGAATCAGATTGCGCATCGATTCCTCCGAAGGGCTCTGTACCCCAACGCGAGGCCGAGATCGAGGCGTCGTTGATTCGCTACCAGTCGGACGTCGAGATTGCGAGGTTCATGGATTCCCGGCGGGCTTCCGCTTCGCCTTCGGGGCTGGAATCTGCGCGTACAATGTGATGGCCGAGTTGCTGAGAACGACCTCGTCGCGTTCCTTCACCTTCGTTCGAAAGACAACCTTCAGGCCATCCTTCCACATTTCGGTCACCAGGGTGTCGCCCGGGTACACCGACTTCGCGAACCGAACGTCGATGCTCTCGAAATACCGAACGTCGCCCTGGGGCGCGCATTTCGACAACACGTGCCGGGTCGCAAAGCCGAACGTGCAGAGACCGTGGAGGATCGGCCGATCGAACTGCATCGCCTTCGCGAAGGCCGGATCGGCGTGCAACGGATTCCAGTCGCCACTGAGGCGGTACAGCAGACCCTGGTTCTGATCGGTCTGTTCTTCAACGACGAAGTCGGGCGCCCGATCCGGCGGTACATTCCTTTCGACGCTCGAGCCCCGGTCGCCGCCCCACCCCCCAGCGCCGCGCACGAAGGTGCGAAACGCGTTGGTCAGCAACAGGTCTCCGTCCTCGTCGTACGACTTGATTTCGGTGACCACGATGGCGCCTTTGCCCTTGTCGAAGATGTCGGTGATGACCGCCTGGTGGGTCAGGGTCGCGGATTTGGGCAACGGCCGTTCGAGCTTCGTGTACTGCTCGCCGTGAAGGACCCGGTCGAATCCGTAGTTGAGGCCGGGCGCGCTGACCCCTTGTTTGGCCAAGTCGAGGATGAAGTTGATGGCCGGAATGACGCCGTAGCTCGGTAGCGCCCGGAAGCCGTCGCTATGCATCTCGTAGACGAGCTGCAGATCGGGACCGAGCGGCTCGCGAGCCGCCCCCACGCCGAGCGCGTAAAGGGCGAGGTCCCGTTCGTCATACGACGACACCTGGTCGGGATACCGGTAACCGAGCGCCTCGTCGACGTCGATGAACGCGTTGCCACCCTTGGTCGCCCCGCGGCCGACGTTGTCCACGATCGGCGCGAAAGACTCGACGACGTTGGCTGGGTAAGTCGGAGCGTCGTCGAAGTTCGTGATCGCCTCCCAGGCGTCTCGCAACTGTTCGGGCTCGATCGTGCGACCGATCCGCCACATCTTGCCTTTGGCTCGTTGCCACCGAATTTTGCCGACGAATCCACCGCCAACCTCGAACAGGCCGCCCGTCTCTTCGCAAGACTCGTGGCAAAGCCACACTACCAGCGGCGACACGTATTCAGGCTTGAGGGCCTCGGTCAGCTCTGGTGGCATGATCGTTTCGGTCATTCGGCTTCCCGCCACGGGGGCCACCGTGTTCGCGTGAATGCCCCGCTGCTGGCCCTCGATGGCTAGCGTGCTGCTGAAACCCGCCAAGCCGAGCTTCGCCATCGAATAGTTGGCCTGGCCGAAGTTACCGTAGATGCCCGCCGCGCTGGACGTCATGATCATCCGGCCGTATCGCTGTTCACGCATGTACGGCCATGCGGCATGGCTGACCTTCATGCTGCCGAGCACGTGAACGGCGTAGACCTTGTCCCAGTCGTCCTGGGTCATCTTGTGAAAACTGACGTCGCGAAGAATGCCAGCGTTGTTGACCACCACGTCGACCCGCCCCCACGTGTCGATGGCGGTCTGAACGATCCGTTCGCCGTCGGTCACCGAGTCGTAGTTGGCCACCGCTTCGCCCCCGGCGGCGCGGATCTCATCGACGACGGCGTCGGCGGCGCGATTGCTGGCGCCCTCGCCCTTGAACGTCCCTCCGAGGTCGTTGACCACGACCTTGGCCCCCCGCGCCGCGAATAGGCGGGCGTGACTGCGCCCCAGACCGTTCCCCGCGCCGGTGACAATGACCACTCGATCGTCGAATCTCATGCTACCCGTGCCCATGCTTTGACCAGGACCGCACTTTAATGGGTGAGCGTCACCGGGACCATGACGCTCGATGACAAAAGAAGTGATAGTGTAGGACGGCGGCGACCGCCCTCACGGAGTCGAAACGCGGCGACGGCGCCAGCTCAGCAAGGCCAACCCGGCGCCCGCCCCTAGCAAAATCCAGGTCGACGGCTCGGGGACCGCGAACAGACCGCCATCGAAGCCCGAGCCCGATACGTTAGCGTCGGTTTGCCCGGTCTCGGTCTCGCGCTCGAAACGGTCGGCCGCTTGCTCCGCCGCATCGAGCTGGCGATGCTGCTGGTCGTTGACGAGCACGATCATCGACGAAAATGGCGTGACGATCCCCTGCCCCTGCGCCAGCCGGTGCCACTGGTCGAGCTCCGCCGGGTCGCCGTTCGCGAGGGGCGCCCGGGCCTCAATCAGCCAGCGCGTGACCAACGGAGCCAACGGGTCGTCGGCGACGGCGACCGCGTCCGGGGCGGATTCGAAATGAATCAGCCAGCCGTCCGCCTCTCGGTCCCCCGGGACCGCTGCCGCGAGCTCCCCCTTTGCTCGCGCGCGGTCGGCGTCGCGAGCCATTCGCCGGAGGGTCTCGGTTGGCGAAAATGACACGCCGCCCCCGCTTCGCTGGAGCGCCTCGAGAAAGCGGTCGTCGTACCCGATCGCCGGCCGTCCGCCGAGGTGAAGGAACCAAACCGGAATCTGCGGCGTTTCAGCGATCTCCCCCTCGACTTGGACGCCATCCCCGGCATCGGTGAGCACCAGGAGGCCCCTCGCACCTTCCAGCGTTTTCGCCTCTACCAGCTGCCGATAGATGTTCGGAAGCGATAGGCCGCCGAACCAGGACGGCCGGCGAGAATCCGACAGCGCCCCCACCCGCATCGGTGCCTGGTCTACGAACGGGCTCATGACCCAGATCAGCTCGGCCTCGGGAAGATGGGGCGCCAGGATCGCGAGTGCTTCATCGACCTCTTCGGCCACCTCGGCCATGCTCCGCGACGTATCGAGCGCCACGACCCACCGGCCGTTGACCGTCGGACGCGCCTGCGGGGTGGCAGGCGCGATCGACACCCGATAACCAGCGACCGTGGTCTGTTCCGGCGCTGGCACCGACGACGACACCGGCACCGACTCGGGCAGCGAGCCCCACGGGCTGCGCGCGAGCCGCTTCGCGTTGATGCTGCGGACGGTCCGACCGTCCGAGAATACGTTGCGGGTCTCCAAAACGCGGGGCAGTGGCCATGCACCATCGCTCGGGAGCGTACGGTAGGCGAGCCACAAGTGCATCGGCGGGCCCCTGGGCCGACGGCTACGCCGGTCTTCGTCGGGCTGAATCGGGAAAATGCGCAACCGGTACTGCCGGGGACCAACCTGCTCGAGCAGGGCCGGGTCGACCCGGCGGGCCACTTGCGCCTTGTACACCGCCTGAGCGGCCCCCCGCGGCGACACCCGAAACTCGAACGCCTCCTCGCGGCGGTCGGTCGAACCCAGCCACAACCCGGTCACCACCGCTGTCTCGGGCAACTCGAGGTGGTAAACGACCTCCCGCTGGGACCGCGTCTGATTGACGTAGACCTCGTGCAACAGAACGTCGGCGAGCGGCCCTCGGGGTTCGATGGTCACCTCTTGTCGGGTCAGCAACACGGCCCGCGAGGCCGAGTCGGCCATCGTCGCCGCGAAGTCGGGTCGCCAATTCCACGTGGAGATCAGCGCGTCGTGAAACTCCTCTCGGTGCGCGGACTCGATGTCGGCATCGAACACCGCTCGGTACAACTGACGGGCCGAAGCGCGCTCATGCACCGTACCCGGCCCGTCGTAGATGAGAGGCGTCAGCAGGCCTTCCTGCAGCCACTGGGCAGCGACACCGGACCACCAAGGAAGCCCCGCGTCCCGGTAGAGCATCCGCATGCCGCTCAGCTCGCCGGGTGGGCCCCAGTAGCGGAACGGGGACAACACGATCTCCACCAGCCCCCGCCGCAAGCGCGCCTCATCGGCCGCGATGCTCGCTCGATCGACCGGCCGGGCTTCGAGCTGGACCAGGACCCCGCGCTGCGGCTGATTGATGCTCCAGTGCACCAGCATTCCCACCAGTACTGCGGCCAAGACCCCCGAGGCCACCGCGGTCTGATAGCCGCCGGCCAGCACCGACCGCCACCAGGTCCGGCCGTAAAGGTACGCCACCGCGATCGGCGTCAGGACGATGGCAACCAGGACCGGCGAGAAGAAACCCAGGACGAACAACGCCACCGGCGCCTCGAACATAAGGTGCAGAGTCCCGACGATCATCGGTGGCAATAGCAAGACAACTTCCATCGCTACCCAGGCGCCGACCAGGCCGGTCGGCGTATGAAGGAGCGCATCGCGCATCCGCGTCCGGTTCGAGGGCGAGAACAGTTGGGCGGCGATGAAGCCGAGCATACCCATGACGACGATGAAAAAGACGAGGTTGGTCGCCGGCGTCGCCGCGCGCGCGACGAATAGCCTGAGCCACGCGATGAACAGGAGCGCCATGTTGACGCCGTAGAACAACTCGACCGCCCGTCGCAGACTGAACCACGCGATCACCGCCATGAGCAGGGGAGGCAGCGCGAGCACGACGAACTCGAGCACCGGGAGGTCGCTCTGAAAGCCCTCCGTCCATATCGCGTACCCCAACAAGGGGGCCGCCACCAGGGCGCCGACGATCACCGCGTAGTGGGTCAGGCTCGATGCCCCCTCGTGCAGCGACCTCACCGCAGGACCGGTGCGCCTCACCGCGAGCAACACCAGGAACAGGAAAGCGAGCAGGCTGACCACGACCCCGCTAAAGGCGAACTCGCCCAGGCCGAGGCCGATGATGCCCATAAACGCCATGAACTGAAAAAAAGCCGCCCCGATGGCGACGACCGCCGCGTACATCTCGACCGCCCACAGCAGCCCTCTGCGCTTCGACCCCATGACTCGTTATCCTCCCTTTGTGTCGCGGTGGCCAGCCAACGACGCTGCGACCGCGCGCTCCACCAGCTGCAATGTCTCTTCCGGGAGCTTCGACGACGCTGCTCCCGGATCGAAAAGAAGACTCACCAACACCCACTCGTCGTCAGCGCCGGCCCAGATGGACGGGATCTTCGCCCAAACGTTGGGGCTCGCGAGCCCTCGCCGCTGGTACCAGTACACCGCCAGCCGCTGCCCGTCGTCGACCCGGAGCACTCGCGCTTGATGGTGAGGCCCGAGATCGACGTCGGCCGCCGTCCAGATCCGATGCCCCGACATTCGCAAGCAGAGCTCGGGCGGGTGCTGCGCCCGCCACCGCCGCGCATGGAGCACCAGGAGCTGTCCCCGGATGCCTCGGTGATCGAAATGGACCTTGTCGATCCGACCCTGGCCGAGACTCTCGGCCAGGGCGCGCTCCGCCTCGATCACTGGCGCCGGGGTGGTGGTCAAGACCTCCGGCCACTCGACGGCCACCAGAGGTTGAGACGCTCGCGGGCGCCGCTCGGGCGACATCACCATCACGAGGAGCGCGACGGTACTCATCGCGACCAACGGTCCCCATCCCGAACCCATCCCGACCGAAGGCCCCCATCCCGCGCCCCTCGGGACCGCCGGTCGATGAGGTGCGATCGAGGCGGACTCGACGTCCGCGGCCGGATCGCTGTGCGGCACGAACCGCCGCAGGGCCAGCAACGCGAGGAACAGCCCGCCAACGAAGCTCGTGAGGCCCATCGGCACGTGAATCGCATCGGCCCACTCCGGCACGCCCAAGACTCCGTACAGCACCACCAACGTCGTCACCCGGACCACGTTGCCGGCCAATAGGAACAGCTCGAGACCGAGCACGACCATGGCGAGTCGAAGCCCACCCCGACGCCGTTCGACGGCCGCGACCACGAGCAAAACGACGAGGCCCGACCACAGCCCCCGAAGGCCCGAGCAAGGGGCCGCCACGTCGGCCAAGCCGCGATCGAGAAACAGGACGGTCTCGGCCGACTGCACGGCCACCCCAAAGGTCTGAAGCCCCGAATACACAGCTTGAGCAACCGCCAGCCGAGCCGGCACTCCGAGCCAGTCTTCGGCTCGCTCGCCCAACGGAAGCGCGCAGACCAGGATCGCGAAGGGCACTCGAAGCGCGGTCCATCGCCGGTCGCTGAGCCATATTCCGACGACCCCGTACAGGGCGACGGCCGCGCCGACCGCCGCCACGGTCGGCGTCTCGACGATCCGAGTGACCAGCCACCACCACCCGAGACCGACGATGATCACCGCCACCGGCGCCCACGCGGGCCGCGGCCGCCACGGCGGCCCGACGGCCCTGCCCACCCAGGCCGCCCCGAACAGCAGGGCGAGACCGCCGACCACGTCGGTCGGTCGCATCCGGGTCGCCATCGCCCACAGGCCGGGCCGAAGAGCCAGCAGCACGCAGGCGGTCGCGAGCACGGTCGCTCCGACGCAAAGGGGGTTCGCGCCGCCCTCGTTCTCGGGGGCGCCCGCCCTATCGATATCGGGCGCGGTCATCGGGTTCTCGACACGGCTGCCCACCCCAACATGATAAACTCAGGCGCTCATCCCTTGATACAAGATCGGCGCTGTAGCGCGCCAAGGTCGCCGAACTCACCTCGCGGAGTAGTCAACGGTGACGACCGCGCTGACGCGCTGACGACGCTGCGAGCTCTGGATACGTCTGAGGTCGACCCGCTGTACGCAAACCGGAGCGTCCCGGGGTGGGCCCGAACATCGGTCCGGCGGAGCTCGGCGGCAAAGCGACGCCGAATGTCCTCGATCAGGTCGAGATGCTCGTGGTTCCGCAGGTCAATGATCCGACGAACCCGGTAACCGTCGAGGCGCCACTTCTGGTTGCCGAGCTTGTCGAGCTTCACATATTCGCCCTCGGTCGACTGCTCGTGGGGTCCCAGTTGGAGCGCGTCTTTTTCGACGCCCTGTTCGACCAGGTACGCGATGACCCGCTGCACGCACGGTGGCCGGTCGGTTGCTGCCGACCACCGGGGGTGCGTTACTGCGACCTATGGAGATCGAACCTCGCTTCGCGCTTCTCGATGAGATTCTCGAGACCTGGAAGCCGACCATCGGCGACGACTACCTGGGCTACCGCAATCACTGCACCCGGATGCTTCAGTTCTGCTTTGCCCTCGCCGAACTCGGCGAAGAAGACCGCCGAAAGTGCATCATCGCGTCGGCCTTTCACGACATCGGGATCTGGGTCGCCAATACCGTCGACTACATTCCGCCCTCGCTCGCCCCGGCCGTCGAGTACTTGACCCAACAGGGACTCGACGATTGGCGCCCCGAGGTCATTCTGATGATAACCGAGCACCACAAGGTGCGCGCCTACACCGACGAACGATATCCGTTGGTCGAGCCGTTTCGGAAGGCCGACCTCGTCGATTTTTCGCTCGGGATGATTCGATTCGGTCTACCTCGCGCGTTCGTCAAAGAGGTGCAGGACAGGTTTCCGAATGCCGGCTTTCACTTCGGGCTCGTGAAACGAGCCTCGGCGTGGTTCGTACGCCATCCCTTCAACCCAGCGCCGATGATGAAGTGGTAGACCGCGCTCACGCCGACCCTGTCACGCCGACCCCGTCAGGCCGACCCCGTCAGGCCGACCTTGTAAGGCCGACCTTGTAAGGCCGACCCCGTCACGCCGACCCTGTCAGGCCGACCCTGTCACGCCGACCGGTGAGGCCAGCGGGGCTGACCAGAATGACCGGGGTCCGGCAACGTCGGCCGTCCGCCGGTCCGGGCCGCCTCGGTGACCAACCGGGCCCAGACCTTTCGGCCGCCCACGACGTAAGACTCGGTCCCGAGCCGGGTCTTGACTTTGAGGCCGTTCGGGACGACGCCGAGCGTCCGCGACGGATGGGCCGAGATGATCTCCGACAGCGGGATATCGACCGGCTGATTCTGAAAGTTGGCGCCGTGCGACCGGAATGAGAGCCGGGTCGGCGTCAAGGTGAGCCATCCACCTCGAGACTCGGCCCCCAGAAAGTGATTCGCGGGCCCCTGATGAAGGACTGGTTCCCCCTCGAAGACTTTGCTGCGCGCCTCTAGCCGGGTCCGTTGAAACTCCATGAAACCGGCCATCACCAGGCCGAACGCCATGCCGCAGAACGCGCCAAGGATGAGACCTAAGGTGGCATTCGAAATAAAGGCCCAATACAGGCCCATAAGAACGCCAAACGGAATTCCGGTGGCTACCGCCGTCTTGGCGAAGCGCTGAACCATACCCGGGTTGGAAAAAGCCTCGGTGTAGCCCACTCGTCAAGCCGCAGCCGCCTCGCCTCCCGGCGAGGCGATGTGAATCCGACTGCTTGAGCTTTGCATTGGAAAGCCGAAGATCGGGGTGAGTACCCATGGACGACGACCTTCGACAGCTCTTCACTGGGTTCCTGCACCGGGGTGCCTCATCGCTCGAGACCGTCGTTACCCGCCTCCACGGGTTGGACGGCGGACTTCAGGAGGCCGAACGAGCCTGCCACCGGGTGTCGACGGCCACCGAGACGTCGACGAACGCCCTCGACCGAGCGAGGGTCGTGGTCGATGCCCTCGACCGCAGCGACCGCTTCTTGAAGTCGGCGCAGGATACGTTCGCGGCCTTCGACGACATTCTGCGGCAAGTCAACGATCGGGCTCGGGTGCTCTCAGAGATCGCCGACCAGTCCAACATTCTCGCTGTCAACGCCACCATCGAAGCGGCGCGCGCCGGCGAGCGGGGTAAGGGCTTTCAAGTCGTCGCCGACTCGATGCGGGCGCTGGCCCGTCAGTCGGCCGGCGCCGCCCTCGAGATCGGCGACCTCCTCGACGAGGGCGGGCTTCGAATCGGTCGCTATCGGGAGGACGCGAACCGTGAATCGCAGGCATCGGAGGCGGCCATCGACACCGCGCGCGCGTCTTTCGGCATTCTCCATGATGAGACTCAATCTCTCCAGAACGAAACGCAGGGCTTGATTCGAACGTTCCTCGACCAAATGGGCGAGTTGAGCCGCGTCCGCGAACAGATTCAACGGACGAGCGAAGACTACAGCGGGATGAGCGTCGAGATCATGGCCGCGCTGTCCGGCATCATGATCCGCCACGTCGACGTCGGAGAAGCCGAGCCGTTGATGCATCGAATGCCGGTCGTCGACGTCCGAACGCCCGAGGAGTTCGCGGACGACATCGGGCGGATCCGCGGAGCCGTCAACGTCCCGGTCGGAAACGACTTGCCGGAGGGTCTTCGACGCTTTGATCCGAAGTCCCCGATCATGTTCGTCTGCCGACGCGGCGGTCGGTCGGCCCGGGCCGCCCGGGTCGCCCTCGACCTCGGCTTTGAACAGGTATGGAACCTCAAAGCAGGAATGGAAGGTTGGCAGTCAGCCGGCCTACCCATGGAAACCGGGCATCCCGCCTGAGGAACGATCGGGCCTGAAGGGCCACGGGTATGGCTGCGGAAACGGAATTCGCGGTAAAGTCGGTGAATGTCTTCCACCGAGCTCGAAACCCAAGTCCGCATCGACCTGGCCGCGTGTTATCGAATGATCGCACACCACGGCTGGGATGACCTCGTGTTCACCCATATCTCGGCCCGGGTTCCCGGCGACCACGAGCACTTCTTCATCAATCCGTACGGGATGATGTTTGAAGAGATCACCGCCTCGAGTTTGGTCAAGGTCGATGCCCACGGAGAAAAGGTCGAGCCGAGCCCTCATCCCGTCAACCCAGCCGGCTTCGTCATTCACAGCGCCATTCACCAAGCGAGGCCCGACGTCGCCTGCGTGCTGCACGTCCACACCCCGGAGGGCGTCGCAGTGTCCGCCCAGAAAGATGGTCTGCTCCCGATCTCGCAGCAGTCCACGGTGGTCCTCGCGTCGCTCGGCTATCATGACTACGAAGGCATCGCGCTGCGCGACGACGAAAAGCCCCGCCTGGTCAGCGACCTCGGCGACCGAGCGCACCTCATCCTCCGGAACCACGGCCTGTTGACCGTGGGTCACACCGTCGCCGACGCGTACCTGGCCATGTTCAACCTGCAGCGCTCGTGTGAGGTGCAGATCCACGCCCAATCGGGCGGTGCCGAGCTCACCCGCATCAATGACGAGATTCTCAAAGCGGTCGAGGCCAACGTGGAATCCGTCCTCAAGGGTCTCGGAGCGCAGCTGGTGTGGCCTGGCGTGCTCCGAAAGCTCGAGCGCCTCGACCCGAGCTTCAAATACTGACGCCGGCCAGCTCGGCCATCGGTCGGCGCATCGGTTAGACGTCCGGGACGCAAATCCCGAACCGCTTGCGGCTTGCTTGTTGCACCCTCACACTTAGCGAGGCTGCGCCTCAAACGCTCGAGTTCATTCGCGATTCCGTGCTGGC
>CAZFIV010000050.1:0-48447 GCA_964519665.1 uncultured Myxococcales bacterium | reverse complement strand
CCGACCGACCGTCTTGCGAGCCCCCCATCCGTTCGACCCGTCCGAGCGACCCGTCCTAGCGACCCATCCGAGCGACCCGTCCGAGCGACCCGTCCGAGCGACCCGTCCGAGCGACCCGTCCGAACGACCCGTCCGAGCGATCGGTCGGCGCCGATGTCGGCGCCCCTGGCTAGCCGATCGGTCCCGGCGATCAGTCGGCTGCCCGACGCAAAAAGGTAGGGATGTCGAGCGCGCTCGGCTCATCATCGATGCCCGAGCCGAAGGCCGAGGGCGCCACCGGGCTCGATCGATGACCCGTTTCTTGCCGCTGCTTGCGCAGCAGCGGTGGAATGTCGCGGTCCGGCGTTCGAGGTGTATCTACCGCCATCGCGGGGAGCTGCCGCCCGCGCTCCCGGCGCTTCTCTTTGGGCTCGAATCCCGTCGCGATCACCGTGATTCGAACTTCGTCGCCAACGTTATCATGAACGACAGACCCAAAGATGATGTTCGCGTCCTCGTGCGCTTCGTCCGAAACCACCGTCGAGGCCCGGCTGACCTCGTGCAGTCCGAGATCCGGTCCACCCGTGATGTTGATGAGGATGCCCATCGCCCCCCGGATCTCGATGTTATCCAGGAGCGGCGAGTGGATCGCCATCTGGGCCGCCTCGACCGCCCGGTCGGCTCCGGAGCCCACGCCGGTCCCCATCAGAGCCAGACCTTGGTTTTCCATGATGGTCTTCACATCCGCGAAATCGACGTTGATCAGACCAGCCACGTTGATGAGGTCCGAGATGCCGCGCACCGCGTTGAGCAACACCTCGTCGACCTTCCGGAAGGCGTCCATCATGGACGTGTTCTCTTCCACCACCGACAGCAGCCGGTTGTTGGGAATCGCGATCAGCGTGTCGACCACGTTGTGGAGCTCGTTGATGCCCTCTTCGGCCTGACGCTGGCGACGCTTCCCTTCGAAGAGAAACGGTTTGGTGACCACCCCGACCGTCAGGGCGCCCTGCGCTTTGGCGACCTCGGCGATCACGGGCGCGGCTCCAGTGCCGGTCCCGCCACCCATCCCGGCGGTCACGAACACCATGTCGGGATGCCCGATCAACTCGGCGATGCGCTCGCGGTCCTCCATGGCGGCGCTCCGACCTACCTCGGGATTGGCGCCGGCTCCGAGGCCTCGCGTCAGATTTGAACCCAGCTGGATCTTGGTCTCCGCGGGGTTGTTTCTCAACGCCTGCAGGTCGGTGTTGGCGGCGATGAAATCGACCCCCTTGAGACCGGAGCTGATCATCGTCGACAGGGCGTTGCCGCCGCCGCCACCGACTCCGATCACCTTTATGATCGCCTCGTTCCTGACCATCTCATCAAAAGCAAACATGTTCTGACCCTCCGTCGCGCCCGCCATCAGAAGACCTCCTGAAACCAGCTGCGCATTCTTGCGCCCCAGCTCCCGATACCGCGCGAAGACGAAGTCCGCGGGGCCGGTCGCCCCATCTTTCGCGCGCCGTACAGCAAGAGGCCCACGCCAGTGGCGTACTGCGGACTCATGACAACGTCTTTGAGTCCTCCCAATCCGGACGGCTGACCGAACCGAACCGGCAATCCAAGGACATCCTCGGCGATCTCGCCGATGCCCGTGAGTTTCGAGGTTCCTCCGGTGAGGACCACGCCGCTCGCCAGCAGATCCTGGTAAGCGGTATTCTGAATTTCGTCGCGAACGAGCTGAAAGATCTCTTCGACCCGCGCTTCGATGATCTCGCACAGGATCTGGCGAGACAGCGTTCTCGGCTCGCGGCCTCCGACCGAGGGCACCTCGATCATCTCGTCGACCGCCACTTGTTCCACCAGCGCACACCCGAACTCGCGCTTGATCTTCTCCGCTTCCTCTTGAGGCGTCCGCATACCGAGCGCGATGTCGGTCGTCAGGTGGTTGCCTCCGATCGGCAGAACCGAAGTATGAACGATGGCCCCCTCGCTGAAGATGGCGATATCGGCGGTACCGCCCCCGATATCCACCAAGCAGACGCCGAGGTCACGCTCGTCCTCGGTCAACACCGCTTCCGCGCTCGCGAGCTGCTGAAGAACGATATCCGCGACGTCGAGGCCGGTCTGGTTGGCGCACTTGACGATGTTCTGCGCCGACGTCGCGGCCGCGGTCACGATATGGACCTTGGCCTCCAAACGTACCCCGTGCATCCCGAACGGCTCTTTGATGCCGTCCTGATCGTCGATGATGTATTCTTGGGGCAGGATGTGAATGACCTCGCGGTCGGTCGGAATCGCGACGGCCCGCGCCGCGTCGATGACCCGAGAGACGTCGTCGTTGTGCACTTCGCCGTTCTTGACCGCCACCACCCCGTGGCTGTTGAAGCCCCGGATATGGCCTCCCGAGATGCCGGTGAAGACGTGGCCGACCTCGCAACCCGCCATGAGCTCGGCCTCTTTGACCGCCTTTCGAATCGCGTTGACGGTCGAGTTGATGTTGATGACGACGCCCTTGCGCAAACCACGCGACGTCGCGGAGCCGGTTCCAATGATGTCGAGCCCGTCTTCCGACAGCTCGCCCACCAGCGCACAAATCTTCGTCGTGCCTATGTCGAGCCCCGCTACGATATTCCCATTCTTCGCCATCTCATCCCTCCGCCTACCGACACGACCGCTTTAAACGTCCCCCGCGTCCGCCCTGTCCGGCGCCACCACGACCACGGCGCGTGGTGCTCGACGGCGCCCCGCCAGATCGATCCGATGGGCCTTCAACCGCCGCGCCTCGAGGGCGGCCAACACTTCGGGGAGCCGGGCGAGGCGAGCCGGCCAGTCGTCGCTGCCCAAGGCCACCGTCATCCCGTCCTCACCGACGACCGCGGTAAGCCCGCGCGCCTGGTCGACGTTGACCTCGGCCAAGACGCCGTAGGCGCCCTCGTCCCACCGCTCGATCAGCGCCAACGCACGCCCGAGCAACTCGGCCTGGACCGGCTCGTCAGCCTCGACCCCAGCTCGATCGAGCCCCGTGATCACCGGAAGCGGCGCGTCCTCGCCCGGCGCGTACCGCTTGAAGATTCGCCCTGTCCGGTCGACGAAATAGAGATGTCCGAGCGCCACCAGCGCCCGCGGCCGGTGCTCGACGACCGAAACCACTACTCGATCCATACCGAGCAGCCGTACTTCGGCGTCTCGCACCCAGGGATGGGTCATGACTTTGGCCCGAGCACTCGCGAGGTCCACCTCGAATAGATTGGTGCCGTGGGCGATGGCCGATCGGCGCCGCAACGTGTCAGCGTCGGCCCGCTCCGTGCCGACGATCTCGATCGATTGAATGGCGAATCGATCGTCGGTCTTGACCCACCGGACCGTCTCCACCGCGCCCACCGTGAAGACCGCACCCAGCACGACGGAAGCCGTACCTCGGATCCAGCCTCGCAGGCGACGACGCAGGTCCGACCGCCGGACAAGCTGATTCCGACGCTGATTTCGACCTTGATTACGTAGCCTGCGTCCCTTCATGTGCTCGTCCCTCTGAATGGCTCAGCCGACCGAAGTCGCGTCGTTGCCGTCCTTATGTTCGTGTCGGTCGCCTTCGGTTACCGCCGGTCGCTCGGCTCAAAGGCGGCCACCTTCTATTCAAGACTTCCGCAATCCCGCCTGACGCCCCTCACGCGCCTCACGCGCCTCACGCGCCGGTCGTTGCCGGTCGTTGCCGGGCCGTCGCCCAGCGGTCATCGGATGGTCATGAGCCCAACAGACCGAAGAAACTCGATCCCATGTGCCCTTGACTTACCATCAGTACTCAGATCCAAGCCCCAGTCGCTAACAAGGGTATCAACCCGCCAGTTTTCTATGTGTTTCCAAGCTCTTAGCTAGCCTCGAAACCGTCCTACGGGATGGAATCGACATTATCCGCGACGTACAAACCGTACATCATGGATGATCTCTCGGCCAGCACGATCCGCAGTTCAATGCAAAAAAAATTGCAAAACTCGACCGCAGGTTGGCCTACGTCCTCGCCCGTGTGGTTCAAGATCCGATCTTTGAACCCTGCACACCTGATCCGTAACGTCGCAGGTCAACCTGCGGCGCTACCTATGTTGCGCGCTCAGCCTTTCCACCAAGCGTCGGCCGAACTGACCGATATCGCCTGCCCCGAAGGCAAGCACCACATCCTCGGACTCTGAAGTCCGCATCATGGTCTCGACCGCTTGGTCGAGACCATTCGCGACCTGAACATCTCGATGCCCGTGCCGACGGATCACCTCCGCCAGCATGTCGCTGTTCACCCCTTCGATCGGCGCTTCTCCGGCCGGGTACAGGGGCGTAAGCAGAACTGTGTCGGCATCGTTGAAGGCGCTGGCGAAATCCGCCGCCAGCTGCTCGGTACGGCTGTATCGGTGAGGCTGAAACACCACCCGAACCCGACGCTCCGGATAGGCCTGCCGAACCCCCATCAAAGTGGCTCGGATCTCGGCCGGGTGGTGACCGTAGTCGTCGACCACCATCACACCGCCGATCTCTCCTCGCACCGAAAACCGACGCTCGACCCCGTCGAAGTCAGCGAGCGCTTCGCGAGCCACGTTCGGCTCTACGCCCAGCTCGTCGGCGACCGCGATCGCCGCCAGCGCGTTGCTGACGTTGTGTTGACCGAGCATGTTCAGGCGAAACTCCCCGACCGAATGCCCCCGGCGCACGACTTCGAAGTGGGTGGTCGGCCCGTCGAATCGCAGGTGCCGAGCCATCAGATCGGCCTGCGCGCTCAAGCCGTACGTGACGTACCGCTTCTCGACGGTGGGAAGGATGGCCTGCACTTCGGGATGATCGATGCACAGCACCGCCAGCCCGTAGAACGGGATGCGATTGACGAAGGTCACGAACGTATCTCGGATCTCGTCGAGGCCTCCCCGGTAGTGGTCCAGATGCTCGGGGTCGATGTTGGTGACCACCGCGATCGTCGGCGACAAATGAAGAAACGATCCGTCGGACTCATCAGCCTCGGCGACCAGATACGGGCCCTGCCCCAGCTTTGCGGTCGTGCCGAGCTGGTTGACCTTGCCGCCCACTACGACGGTGGGATCGACGCCCGCGTGGGTCAGAATCGCGGCCACCAACGACGTCGTGGTGGTCTTGCCGTGAGTACCCCCGACCGCGATGCCATATTTGAGCCGCATCAGCTCGGCGAGCATTTCGGCGCGGCGGATGACGGGAATCTTGCGGTGCCGGGCCGCCTGAACCTCGGCGTTGGTATCGGCGACCGCCGACGACACGACCACCACGTCCGCTTCCGCGACCTGCTGAGCGTCGTGCCCTTCGAAAACCTCGACCCCCAACCCCTCGAGTCGACGCGTTACGTCCGAAACCTTGAGATCGGAACCCTGAACCTCGTAGCCGAGGTTGCACAGAACCTCGGCAATGCCGCTCATGCCGATCCCACCGATGCCCACGAAGTGGACTCGACGACATCGCCGCGCCATCCCGACGTTCGAATCCCGCGGGCCGGTCATGCTTTTCGCTCCGTCAGCTGGACGCAAGCGTCGACGATCTCTCGAGCGGCTTCCGGGCGACCGGTTCGGCTGGCCGCCTGCTCCATCTGGTCGCGGGTTTCGGGTGAGCGGTACAACTCCAGGATCTTCTCGGCGAGCTTGCGGCCGTCGAGGTTCCGCTCCACCAGCATGATGGCCGCGCCGGCGTCGACCATCTCCTGGGCGTTGAGCTCCTGGTGGTTGTCGGTCGCAAACGGGAACGGAATGAGGATCGACGCCTTCTTGGCGACCATGACTTCAGCCAAAGTGGTGGCCCCGGCCCGACAGACTACGAGGTCGGCGCGACGATACGCGTCACTCATGTTCTTGATGAACCCGTGAACCTCGGCCTCGACGCCGAGCTCTTCGTAGCCCTGGCGCACCTGGGCTTCGTCTTTGGCGCCGGTCTGATGGACGATGCGGATACCGTCCTGTGCGCCCCCCAACTGGGCGGCGGCTTCGACCATGCGCAAGTTGACCGCGTGTGCACCTTGCGACCCGCCCAACACCAGGATGTTGAACTTGCCATTCGCGTCTTGGCGAGACCGAAGAAAGTTTTCCAGGAGCTGTCGGCGAATCGGGTTGCCGAGCACCTGCACCTTCGACGGGGGAAAGTAAGCTCGACTCCCCTCGAACATCACATAGATGGCCCGCGCGAATCGGCTCAGAATCCGGTTGGTAATGCCGGGAACCGTGTTCTGCTCGAGGATCGCGGTGGGAATCCGGCACAACCAGGCCGCGAGGATCATCGGACCTGATGCGTACCCTCCTACCCCCACCGCCACATCAGGTCGGAACCGGCGAAGGATCGAGAACGACTGAAACAAGGCCCAGGGCAGCCGCGCGAAGCCTCGAAGACGGTTCATCGTGCCCGTCCCCTTGATGCCGCGGACCTCGATGAACTCGAGATGATAGCCGAGATCCGGAATCACCCGCGCCTCGAGGCCACGACGCGTCCCCACGAACAGGACCTCGTTGCCTTGCCGCCGGGTCGTGAACTCTTCGGCGAGCGCGACGCCCGGATACAAGTGTCCACCCGTGCCACCACCGGCAATCATCAGCTTCACGTCAACACTCCTTTCGCCCGCTGAGCCCGGTACTCAGCCGATGCCCGCAGCAAAATGCCCACCGCGATCATCGATACAATCAGCGAGGAACGCCCGTAGGAGACGAGCGGCAGAGTCAGTCCCTTGGTCGGCAAGAGAGACATTGCGACGGCCATGTTGACCGCCGCCTGCAGGCCGAGCCAGGCACACAGCCCGAACGTCAAGAACATTGCAAACCGACTGGGTAACGACGAGGCGAGCCACAGGCCCCGCCCCACCAGGCCCACGAAGGCGAGGGTCACGACCAAGACACCCGCGAACCCAAGCTCCTGCCCGATGACCGAAAAGATGAAGTCGTTGTGAGCCGCCGGCAGAAACAGCTTTTGCGCACCGGCACCGAGCCCCGAACCGAACGCCCCCCCGGAGCCGAAGGCCACGAGAGACTCCCATACCTGGTACCCGATATCTCGTTTGTGCAGCTCGGGCGCCAAAAAGGCCGTCAACCGGTCGGCCGCATGCCGATGGGTCAAGACGTACACTCCGATGATCGGCAGCGCGGCCACCACGGCCAGCACGAGGTACGCGGTACGGGTCCCCGCAACGAACAACATGAGGCCCAACACCGCGAACAGGATCGCGCTGGTACCGATGTCGGGCTGGACCAGAATCAGCGCCACGAGTGCGCTCGTCACCGCGACGTGGGGTACGAACCCGATGGAAAACGTGCTCACCTTGCTCCGCTTCTTGGCCAATGAGTGCGCGAGGTACAGAACGACCGCGAGCTTCGCGAGCTCCGCCGGCTGAAACCCGAGCGGACCGAAGTCCAGCCACCGCTGTGCTCCGTTGACCTCGCGTCCGAGGCGCGGAATCCACACCGCAACCAAAAGGGCGGAGGCCACGATCAGAAGCGGGTACGCCCAGCGCGCCCACGCATCGACCCTGAGCCGCAGAACCAAGCTCATCGCGGTGAGGCCGATGACGACCGCGACCAAATGATGAGTCAGCACGGCGGCCGCGTTGCCGCCCGTCTGAGCCGCCCGAACCGCACTGGCGCTGTACACCACCACGATTCCCACCGACAGGAGGGTTACCGTCGCGACCGACATCCACGGGTCGACGTTTCGAACGAGCGTCGCCGTGTCGATGGACGGCGTCGGCATGGCGGTCGGGGCGTCCGGTCCGCGATGGACTGCGTTTCTCGTCTTTGCGCTCACCGCTCGCCCTCTTTCCCCGAGCCCTCGACCAAACCGACCGAATCGACCGAATCGACCGAATCGACCAAACCGACCAAACGCGCCACCGCGGCTCGAAAAGCGTCGCCCCGGGCCGCAAAGTTCGCGAACTGATCGAACGATGCGCACGCGGGCGCCAGCAACACGGTGCGCGGGCTCCCGCCTTCGCGAACGAACGTCCCGGCGGCCGCTACGGCGCGTTCGAGGGTCCCGACGTTTTCCACCCCGATTCCGGCCGGGGCGAACGCCTTGCTTACGATCGGAGCGGCGTCACCGATGGCGAAGACCCTCTCGACGCGACCCCGAGCCGCCTCGACTAGCGGGGCCCAGGCCCCGCCTTTGTCGACGCCGCCCGCGATGAGCCAAATGGGCGCCGCAACGGCGCGCACCGCGGTGACCGCCGCGTCCACATTGGTCGCCTTCGAGTCGTTGTAGAAGACGGTCGAGCCCAAGACGCCCACCTGCTCCAAGCGGTGAGGAAGGCCGCTGAACGACGACAGACCATCTTGCACGGCCTCGGCCGACGCGTCGACGAAGCGAGCACATTCGATCGCCGCACACGCGTTCGAGTGGTTGTGCGGGCCGATCAGGGCCGGACTATCGATCCGGTAGGATTCTATGCCCCGCAGATAACGTCGCCGGGCGGTTCCCGGGTCGCTCATGAATGTACCCAGAGTGGAGGCACGCTCGTCTTTGTCTTGAATGGAGAACCACCGGACGCCGCCCCCGAGCCGTCGTCCGACGTTTCGGACGATCGGGTCGTCGGCGTTGAGCACCGCCGTACCGTTGATCGATCGGCGCTCGACCAGCCGCCGTTTGGCCGCCGTGTACTCCTCGACGCTCTCGTAGCGATCGAGATGGTCGGGCGTGAGGTTCAACCAGCAGCCCACCCGAAAGTGCGCTTCGACGACCGACTCGAGCTGATAAGACGACAGTTCGACAACCGCGACGTCGACCGGCTCCAGGAGCGGGAGCTCCGACAACGGACGGCCGAGATTTCCGCCTGCGAACACCCGACGCCCGGCCCGCTCGAGGATGTGCGCTACTAGAGCCGTCGTCGTGCTCTTTCCGTTGGTGCCTGTGATTCCGATCAGTGGAACGTTGATGTGCCAGGACGCCAGCTCGATCTCACCGATCAATCGCCCCTCGGCGATCGCGGATCGCAGCTCGGGTCGCCGCCGGGGCACGCCCGGGCTCAGCACCACCAGATCGGCGTCGTCGACCGTCGACCCGTCGAGCGGCAGGACCTCGGTCGTCTCGAGGGCCGCCTGCGCCTGCGGACTCAATCGATCTCGCGGGCGGTCGTCCAGAACCCGAACCGGGGCCCCTCGGGTCGCCAGTAGCCGCACCGCTGCCAACCCCGACGCGCCGGCCCCCACCACCACCGTCCGGACGGACTCCGGCCGTTCGGAGAGCCGGCGGCGAAGCCACGCTATCCGAGGCCAGATTTCGAGGCCCGGTTCGAAGAGCTGGGACGTCACAGTCATCGCAATTTGAGGGTCGTGAGCCCGGCCAGAGCCAACAGCGCGGCCACGATCCAGAAGCGAGCGATGACCTTGGGCTCAGGCCAGCCCGCCTTTTCGAAGTGGTGGTGAAGCGGCGCCATCAAGAAGATCCGCTTGCCGCCCCGGAGTTTGTAGCTGCCGACCTGCAGGATGACGGACACCGCCTCCGCCAAAAACACCCCATGAATGATCGCCGAGACGAACTCGTTCTTGGTGACGATGGCGAGAGCGCCGAGGGCCCCGCCGAGGGCCAACGAGCCGACATCGCCCATGAAGACCTCGGCCGGATGCGCGTTGTACCACAGAAAGCCGAGACCCGCCCCACACAGCGCCCCGCAGAACACCGCGAGCTCCGCGGCCTCCGGGGTGTGGGAGATCTGAAGGTACTCGGCGAGGTTGAAGCCGGACAGGGTCGTGCCGGCGGCATAGGCCAGAATCAGAAAGACTCCGCTCGAAATGACCGTGGGAACGATCGCGAGCCCATCGAGGCCGTCCGTCAAGTTGACGGCGTTCGACGTGCCCAGAAGCACCAACAGCGCAAACAGGATGTAAAACGCGTACCCGATCGTTGGGCTGAAGGTCTCCGGTTTGACGAACGGGAACGCGAGCTCCGTGGTGTAGGGGGTCGCCCAGAATAGGTACACCATCGCGACCACGCCAAAGCCGGTCTGCCCGACCAGTTTGTAGCGACCGGGCAGCCCTTTGGTGTTCCGGAAGGCGACCTTCCGAAAGTCGTCGATGAATCCGACCAAACCGTAGCCGAGCAAAATGATCAGGACGAACCACACGTAGCGATTCGACAGCTGCATGAACAGGATGGTCGGCACCGCCGTACAGGTGATAATCAAGGTGCCGCCCATCGTCGGCGTGCCTTGCTTCTTGGCGTGTGAAGCCGGCCCGTCGGTGCGGACTTCTTGGCCGATCTTCATCCGCCGGAGCCACTCGATGAACGTCGGCCCCATTCGGATCGCTAGCAGCAGGGCGAACGCCGCGGCCAACAAGATCCGCGTCGATGGATACCGGAAGACGTTGATTCCCAGCTGCTCGTACAAGAGCCAGTACAGCACGTCAGGCCTCCTCCCGCTTCATTCGCTCGATAAACTGCTCCATGCGTGTTCCTCGTGAACCCTTCACCAAAATGAGATCGCCGTCTTGAAGCTGGCTTCGCAGCCAGTCGTAGAGCGCATCGGCGTCGGAGCCTTCGTGCCGCGACGTTACGCCGCCCGCGGATGCCGTTTCTGCCAGCACCGACCCGTCCGGTCCGTACGCGGCCAGAATCGCCGCCCGCTGTCGAGCGACGGCGTCGCCGACCCGACGGTGCTCGCTCTCCGAGAACGTCCCCAGCTCTCGCATCTCGCCGAGGACCGCTACGAAGCGGCGACCCTGACGGGCGGCCTGCTGGGCCACGGTCTCGATCGCCGCCTGCATCGAAGCAGAGTTGGCGTTGTAGCTGTCGTCGACCACCAGGTACCGCCCGACCCGCAGGACCCGCATCCGGCCGCCGCCCACCTCGACGGACTCGAGACCCGCGATGATGTCGTCGGCGGACACCCGGATGTCGGGGTCGGCGGTCACCAGACCGACTGCCGCGGCCGCGTTGAGCGCGTTGTGGGCACCCGACAGCGGAAGGACGGCCTCGATGACCTCGCCGTCGACCCGAAGCTTGAGTTGCTGACCGGCGGCCGCCCCTTCGGCACCGTCGACGTCTTCGACGGTCCGGACTTCGAGCAGACAAACATCCGCGTGCGGCGCGCGGCCGAACATCCGCATTCGCCGACCCGGCCGTCGCGCCTCTTTGGCCTCCTTGATGACCAGAGGGTCGTCGGCGTTGACGACCAGCATCGCTTGCGACGGCAAGCCCTGGTACAGCTCGCCCTTGGCCTTGGCAATATTCTGAATCGAGCCCAACTCCCCGATGTGCGCGGGTCCGATGTTGATGACCACCCCGACGTCCGGTTCCGCAATCTCGGTGTACCGCGCGATCTCGCCCAGCCGGTTCATCCCCATCTCGATGACCGCCACCTCGTGCTGGTCTTCGAGCCCGAGCAGAGTCATGGGCACTCCGATGAGATTGTTCAGGTTACCTTCGGTCTTCAGGGTCGACCGAGAGACCCCCAAGATCGACGCGGCGATCTCTTTGGTCGTGGTCTTTCCGTTGCTCCCGGTAAGCGCGAAGACCGTCTTGCCCCACCGGCGCCGGTGAGCCCGCCCCAGGTCACCGAGTGCGGTCAAGACGTCTTTCACACGAATGACATCGTAGTCGCCGTCCGGCATCGACCTGCGCGCCGTCTTCGCCTTCGACACCAATAAGCCCTTGGCCCCCTTGCCGACCGCTTGCTCGAGAAAGTCATGGGCGTCGAAGTTCGGTCCGCTGAGAGCCACGAACAGCCGACCGTCCAGCTCTTCACGAGTATCGGTCGACACCCCGATGAGCGACCGGCGGGCTTTGCCGGTCAGAGCACCACCCGTAGCCTCGGCCACGGCCTGCGAAGTCCACGTGGCGGCCCGAGCTATCACTGCGCACCGTCCTTCGGAGGTTCAAGAGTCTGATCCGAACCGCCCGAAACGCCGTTGGACTCTTCGTCGCTCGACGCCAGCGGACTCGGGTTCCTCGAGTCCGTCGAGGGCTGGTCATCCTTGGTCTCGGAAACCGACGGCGGCGCGGGGGGCTTCTTGGTCTCCGCCGTCGGAAGGGGCGGCGGCGAGGCCTTGTTTTCGTCGCCTGGGGGCGGCTCGCCATCGACCGCCTCTTCCTCGGCCACGATCTCCGGTTCCAGCTCCACGGTCTCGACGATCGCCTCCGCCTCGACAAGCACCGTCGCCGGTCCTTTTGCTTCGTCGAGGAGGTCGTAGGCCTCGACGACCTCCTCGGCGGGAGCCGCCGGGTCCGGCGCTGCGTCTTCGAACACCATGGGCGGTGGAGGCGGAAGACCAGCGAGGATTCGGCGCGCCTCTTCCCGGTCATCGAATCGGTGCTTCTTCTGGCCGAGGATCTGGTAGTCCTCGTGCCCTTTGCCCGCGATGATCAGCACGTCGTCGGTGCCCATCCAATCGACGGCGCTCCGGATGGCGGCGCGGCGGTCGAGCTCGACCCGGTACTGCTTCGGCTCCGGACCCGCGTCGGCCAACGAGAAACCTCCCTCTTCGAGCCCCTCCTGCACCGCGGCAGCGATCGTCGCCGGGTCTTCGGTGCGGGGGTTGTCGTTGGTCACGACGGCGACGTCCGCGTACGCCGCGACCGCCTTGCCCATCAGAGGGCGCTTTTCACGATCTCGGTCGCCGCCGCACCCGAACACCACGAACAGCCGACCCTTGGTGACGGCCCGAACCGCCTGGAGCGTCTTTTCGAGGGCGTCGGGCGTGTGCGCGTAGTCCACGAACACCTTCCTGCCCTGTTCGTCGGGAACCTGCTCGAGACGGCCTGGAACCCGCTCGAGCGCGCTGAGCCCGCGAACGATGCGCGCCTTTGAAAAGCCCATGGCGAGTGCCATGCCCAGGGCGACGAGGACGTTCGAAAGGTTGTGCTCCCCGACCAAGCACGTCTGGATGTCGAGGAGGCCTTTGGAAGTCCGGACCTTGGCCTTCGTCCCGGTGACGTCGTAGTCTGCCTCGAGAGCGACAACATCCGCGTCGGCGTCCGGGTCGAGCGACACACGCAGCGCCTTACCGCCCCACCGCTCCAGGATCTTGATCCCGTGGGGATCGTCCACGTTGACCACCGCCATTCGTCCTCGTGCGCGCGACTTCCGGAGGCACTCGGAAAACAACCGCGCCTTCGCTTCGAAATAAGCGTCCAAGGTCTTGTGGTAATCGAGATGATCCTGCGACAGATTGGTGAATCCCGCGACCTTGAAGTGCAAGCCGACCACCCGCTGCTGGTCGAGGGCGTGGCTGGACACCTCCATGGCCAGATGAGTCACGCCGTGTTCCACCATTTTGGCCATCTGCGCTTCGAGCATGACTGCGTCGGGCGTGGTGTGACTCACCGGTTCGCGGTGCCCGGCGTAGCGACATTCGACAGAGCCAATGACGCCCACCTTCTTGCTGGCGGCGCGGATGATGGACTCGAGCACGTAGGTGACCGTGGTCTTGCCGTTCGTGCCGGTCACCGCAGCGACCAGCAATCGACGAGACGGCTGGCCGTAGTAGTTGGCCGCGGCCAGCGCCAGCGCCTTGCGGCTGTTCGGCACCAGCACTACGGCGGGCCGAACCTCGTCGGTGTCGACATTGTCAGGCCAGTGTTCGGACAGAACCGCCTTGGCCCCCCGCTTCACCGCGTCCCGGATGAACCGGTGACCGTCGTGCTCGAGCCCTCGAACGGCGACGAACAGGGCGCCCGGGGTCACCGCCCGCGAATCGGCGGTAATGCTCGTTACCTCCGCATCGAAACGCCCGCGCCGATCCGTGATGGCGATTCCTCGAATGACCTCGTCCAGCCTCATGCTCCGCTCCATTTGGACCCTCTACCTACGCGGAGCCAAGGTCAGCTCACACCGGGCGTTGGGCGCAAGGGGCCTGCCCGCTGGTGGTCGCTGTTGGACGACACGCCCGGTGCCGGCCACGACCAGGTCGCAGCGGGTGTCCGCGGCTCGGTTTAGCACTTCACGGAGCGTAAGGTGGGCAAAGTTGGGCATCCGACCGTCGCGCTCCTCGGCCCACTCGGCCGGCTGGTCGTTCGAAGCCGAGTCAGAGTCGGCGAGTGCGAGCACCCGCTGCGCCTCTTCGGAGAGCGCGAGGTCGATGGCGGCGGCGATCCGAGCTCCATCGGCCAATCCAGATTCGTCGGCGGAGGCGAAATCGGCGTCGCCGTTGACGACCTCATCGGCCTGGGCGGGAGGCGGTAGGTGCGGCCCCGGCCGCCGCTCGGCTTGAAAAGCCCGCCACGCCGCCGGGTCATCGGGGGTCAGGTCCCGCGCGATCAAGGCGGCCACCGTCATCTTCTGCCACGCTGGCGCCGCCACCTTGCCGCCGTATATGGCGCCTTTGGGTTCGTCGATGAGAACCAGGCCCACCAACTTAGGATCGTCGGCGGGGACGAACCCGACGAACGAAGAGACATACAGCTCGTGGCTGTAGGCCCGGGTCACCGGATCGATCTTCTGGGCGGTTCCGGTCTTGCCCGCGACCCGGAAGCCGGGAATCGCCGCCGCCGGGGCGGTGCCCTCGTCGGCGGTCACCGCGGTCAGCATCTCCGTCAAGTGCAGCGCCGTCGCCTCGGAGAGCACCCCGGTGGCCGACGCGGTCGGCGGCCACTCCTGCCGCTCTCCGTCCGGACGAACGACGGCCCGAACGAGGCGCGGCGAGCGGCGCTCGCCTCGATTCGCGATAATTGCGGCCGCCTGCACCAGCTGCATCGGGGTGGCTGAAATCCCCTGCCCGAAGGCGATGTTGGCCAAACCAACGTCGGACCATTGGCCCGCCGGCCGAATGAGCCCGCGCAGCTCGCCCGGCAGTTCGACCCCGGTTGGGGACCCAAACCCGAAGCGCAGCAGCCAATCGTGCAGCTTGTGCCGACCCAACCGGAAACCGACCTTGGCCGCGCAAATGTTGGACGACTTTTGGACGATCTCGCCGATCGTCAGCTCGCCATAGCGATGGCGAGCGTCGTGAATGTCATGGCGACCGACCCGCCACCGGCCGTTTTCGCAGTCGATGACCGTCTCTGGTCGGATCAGTTGCTCTTCCAGCGCCGCCGCAATGGTGACCATCTTGAGGGTTGACCCGGGCTCAAAGACCGCGTTGACGGCCCGGTTGGTTCGCTCCGCAACCGTCGTCTCGCGAAGGTTGTTCGGATTGAAGTCCGGGTAACTCGCCATGGCGAAGATCTCGCCGGTGCTCGGGTCCATCAGGATAGCCACTCCAGCTTCCGCCTGATGCGCGTGCACGGCCTCGGCCAACGCCTGTTCGGCCGCGTACTGAATGTTCCGGTCGATGGTGAGCTCGACGTCCGAGCCACGCAAGGCGACTTGCTCGACGGCGCCTTCGCTCAAGATCCGAGCTCCCACCGCGTCGCGTTGGGCGTTGACCGTTCCTTGGCGTCCTTGCAGCCGCTCATCAAAGCGCCGTTCGATACCCGCTCGGCCCTCGCCTTCGATGTTGGTGAAACCCAAAATATGGGCGGCCAAATGCACGTTGGTGTAGAACCGTTTCGGCTCCCGTTTGGTCCCCACGCCCGGGACGCCGAGGCTCCGCACTCGGGCCGCCGTTGCGGCATCAACCCGGCGAGCCAGATAAGTGAAGCGGCGCTGAGAAGCGAGCCGGCGCTGAACCTCGACCGGCGGCCGACGCAAGATCTCGGACAGCTCCGCCACTTCGGCGGCGGTGGCCGGCCGTCGCCCCTGGACCCACTCGTAGTACACCGAGTCGACGTCCACCGTGATCGCCAGCTCGGCGCCTCCCCGGTCTCGGATCGCCCCACGGTTCGCCTGCACCCGCGCCGTCGATCGGGCCTGTCGTTCCGCGATGGCCGCGAATCGTTCGTGCTCGAACAGCTGCAGGCGCGCGGCCTGCGCCATCAGGATGGCCGCCACGACGCCGAAGGCCACCGCGACCTGCCGGACTCGCCGAGCCGCCGGTGCGACCGGACTCGACTCGGCCGCCTCTCGCTTGTGCCGAGTCGAAGCCAACCGCAGGTCGGAGCGACCGGAGTTCCGGTCGCGGTTGCGCTTCTTCTCCGCCCGGCGAGCGGCCAGCACGGTCTTCGTTCGGTTGAGACGATTGGCCACGACTTCCTCAGGGCGCCGACAGGATCAGAATCCGGTCCGGTGACGGCGGAGTGAGGCCGCGCTCCGCGGCCATAACCGCGAGGCGGTCCGGCGACTTGAGGGTCGCGACCTCCAGCCGCAAGCTGTCGCGCTGAGCGAGCAGGCGCGTCTGGGTCGACGAGGCGCGGGCGAGCGCGTAGCCGAGGCGAACGGTGGTCACCCGCGTCCATACATAGAAGAGCGCCGCGGCAATGACCGGGGCCGCCAGACACAAAGACAGCGACAGCGGCCCCCACGACACGTTCTTCAGAATCTCCGACCCGCTCTTCATGAGGCCTCTCCGGCCGGCGGACGGCGCTCGGCCACTCGCAGCTTGGCGCTGCGGCTTCGGGGGTTGGCCTGGATTTCCGCCGATTGGGGAGTGATCGGTTTTTTGGTGATCGCCGACCACGCCCCCTTGGGCCGAACCGGCTCCACCGGCAGTTTAGCGGGTTGCGGCAGGGGGCTGGGATCAGCGAAAGCCCGCTTGACGAGGCGATCCTCGAGGCTGTGGAAAGAGATGATGGCCACCCGCCCACCCGGGCGAACGAGGTCCACCAACTCGGCCAACAGGCGCTCCAGCTCGTCGAGCTCGCGATTGACCGCAATCCGGATCGCTTGAAAGGCCCGCGTCGCGGGATGGATCGGAGAAGCCCGCCGGCCCCCGGACGCTTTCTCGATGACTTCGGCGAGGCTGGTGGTGCTGGTCAGCCGACCCTCGTCGCGGGCCGCAAGGATCGCTTCGGCGATCTGCCGAGGCCGACCCACCTCGCCGAAGTCGCGCAGAATCTTCATCAGCCTCGGTTGATCGAACGACTCGAGGAGCTCGGCCGCCGTCGGCCCGACGCCGGGCCCCATGCGCATGTCGAGCGGCCCCTCCCGCATGAAGCTGAAGCCGCGCCCCGCGTCGTCGAGCTGCAGCGAGCTCACGCCGAGGTCGGCGACCACCCCGTCGAGCGGGACGTGGTCGGACGCTCGTGCGTAATCCGCCACGTCGGAGAAATTGCCCTCCACGAGGGTGAGGCGGTCCTTGAAGCGGTCCAGTCGACCCGCCGCGAGCTCGAGAGCGTTCGGGTCGCGGTCGATGGCGAGGACCCGACCGTCCGGGCCGGACTGCTCCAGGATCGCCTCGGTATGCCCACCCAACCCACAGGTACAATCAAGATACAGGCCACCGGCCACAGGCGCGATCGCTTCGGTGACCTCTCGCAGCAGGACGGACGCGTGAATCTGGCTCATAGCCCCAGCTCCGACAGCTTGCGCAACAGGTCTTGCCCGACTTTCGATTTTTGGGTCGCTTGTTCTCCCGTCCAGTTGGCCGTCGACCAGATCGTGAGCTTCTTCACTTGCCCCACGACCGTAACGTCTTTCGACAGGCCGGCGAACTCCCGGTGCGCGGGCGGCAACAGCACCCGCCCCAGCTTGTCGATGGAACACTCGTGCGCCTCGGCGACGTACAGCTGCTGGAGGGCTTCGACGGTCTCGTCGAACTCGCTCATCGACCCGACCCGCTCTTCAAACGCGACCCAGGCGGCGAACGGATACGCCACCAGGCAGGGCTTCGTCATGTGCCGCGTGATCACGAGCTGAGTCTCCCCGGCATCCACCAGCACTTTTCGGAAGGCCGCCGGCAAGGCCAGACGCCCTTTTGCGTCGAGGCTGTGCTCGTAGCGACCACGAAACATATCCGGGTGGTTCCATCGCCACGTTCGATCCACCGGTTTGAAAGATCAACCCACTTGGATCCACTTTCCTCCACTTTGCGCCAAATCCTTTTCTCTCCGATCCCCTTACGACCACTTCGACGATGACGGACTGAACAAACCATCAGATATCGGACAGGAACTAACGGTGGTGCCGGAAGACCGATGCGCGTAGGACCGTTGAGCAGGAATCATGGCCCGGTCGAAGAAGAAGAAAGATGTCAGCCCGAAGCGGGAGTCCCCAGATCCCCTGGCGCCGGGTATCGCGGCCTTCGATGCCGGGGACTATGTCGTGGCCCGACAGCGGCTGGGCAAACTGGCTGAAGACGACGAACTGTCCGAGTCGCAGCGCGAGCAAGCGCGCGACATGGTGAACGCGACCAAGCTCGAACCGGCGACCCTCTACGTCGGACTTGCCTGCATCGTCTTATTCCTGCTCGCGGTATCCATCACCGTTTACAACCAGCCCTAGCCGGGCATCGGAAAGCTCGCGCGGTTGCCTTGTCGTTCCCTTCGGAAGGAGAGACTGGTACACGAAGCTGTGTCCGTATCGACCCCGGCCAGCGAGGTGCTTCAGAAGCTCTCCGACGGCGTCAAGAAGGCCTTCGACGACGACCGCACGGTCCTTAGCTTTGCCGACTGGTTCGCGCTGTTCCTCGAACGGCCTGAGCGAAACCTTCGAAGCTCCGCGCAATACATCCGCGACGTGTTCGACCACTTCGGACACGAGAGCCTCGACCTCCCGGGCGGCTCCACCCGGCGTTTCAAGCTTTTCGACGCACCGTGGGCCGACGGGCTCGGGCGGGTCGCTGGGCAAGAGCAGGTTCAAAACGAAATCTACCGGCTCCTGACCAACTTCGTGCGCCAAGGACGGGTCTCGAAGCTGATCCTCATGCACGGCCCCAACGGCTCGGCCAAGTCGTCGATGATCCAGTGCATTCACAGCGGCATGGAGCACTACTCGCAGACCGACGAGGGCGCGCTGTATTCGTTCGCCTGGATCTTTCCGTCCGACAAAGTCATGAAGAGCCGCTTGGGGTTCGGCGCGTCCGACGACAACGGCCGCCCCCAATCGGAGCGGTCGTTCGCCCAGCTGTCGGCCGAACAGATCGATGCTCGGCTTCCGAGCGAGTTGCGCGATCACCCGCTGTTCCTGATTCCGCGCGAACAGCGGGCTGCCCTGATCGAGCGACTCCAACGCGAGGGGCGAATCTCTTCCGACTTCGTCGTGTCGCGCTACATCCTCGACGGAGAGCTGTCGCCGCGCGACCGCGCCATTTACGAAGCACTGCTGATCGCGAACGACGGCCGTCACGATGAAGTGCTTCGGTTCATTCAGGTCGAGCGCTTCTATGTCTCTCGACGCTACGGAGTGGGAGTCGCGACGATCGAGCCCCAGATGCACGTCGACGCCGACGCCCGGCAGCTGACCGCCGATCGGTCGATCGCCAACCTCCCGCGGGCGATTCAGTCGGTCCCGCTGTTCGAGCTGAGCGGCCCGCTCATTTCGGCCAACCGGGGGCTTGTCGAGTTCTCCGACCTCCTCAAGCGACCGATCGAAGCCTTCAAATACCTTCTGACCACGAGCGAAGAAGGTACGGCCTCCCTTCCTCAGTTCAAGGTGTCCCTCGACGAGGTATTGATCGCGAGCTCCAACGAGAAGCAGCTCGAGGCCTTTCGTGAGTATCCCGACTGGAACAGCTTCAAGGGCCGGATGGAGCTCATTCGAGTCCCCTACCTGCTGCGCCTGTCCGATGAGGTCGAGGTGTATGTTCGCGACATCACGAGCGCGACCATCGACAAGCCGCTGTCGCCCCATGTCGTGCAGGTGGCAGCGATGTGGGCGGTGCTCACTCGCCTCAAGTGGCCGGACCCCGACGCGTTCAACGAGAGTCTTCAACCGGTCGTGCGCCGTCTCAGTCCGCTCGAAAAGCTACAGCTGTACGATACCGGCGCCATCCCCAGGTGGTGCACCGCCAATCAAGCTCGCGAGCTCACTCAGAGCATCGGCAAGCTCTTCGACCAATATCGTCTGGTCCCCTTCTACGAGGGCATGCTGGGTGCCTCGGCCCGCGAGATCCGAACCCTGATCCTGAACGCGGCCCACCATCCCGAGTATCGATGCCTCACGCCGCTGCCGGTCTTCGCCGAGCTCGAGGAGCTGGTGACTCAGACCTCGCTGTACGACTTCCTTCGGCTCGATCCCAAAGACCGGTACCACAATGCGCCGGGCTTCATCCGGGTGGTTCGGGAGTGGTGGACGGACATTCTCGACGAAGAGCTCCGCACCTCGATGCGGCTGGTCGAAGAGGCCCGGTACGAAGAGCTCTTCGCCAAGTACGTCTTGCACGTGTCGCACCTGCTCAAGAGAGAGAAGATTCTCAATCCAGCGACCGCCGACTACGAAGACCCCAACCGTGAGCTCATGGCCGAGGTCGAGTCGCTCCTGCTCGCCGAAGACGAGGATGAAGACGAGTTCCGGCTGGCCGTAATCGGTCAGATCGGCGCCTGGGGGCTCGACCATCGGGGCGAGACGCCCAACTATCGCGAGCTGTTCCCCGTCTACATCGAAAAGATGGAAGCCGACTACTTCCGCCGCCAGCGACGGGTCATCGGCCGCATGCTGCAGAACGTCCTGCAGGCGTTGGTCGGCGATAGCACCAACCTCGACGAAGACGAGCTGAGCCAGACGCAGACGACCATCGATACGATGCGGACGCGGTTCGGCTATCCCGACGCTTGCACCGCCGAATGCACGGCGTATCTGCTCAAGGCCCGCTACGCGGACGCCTGACGCTTCGATGGCCGAGTTCCGGGGCACCACCCGCTATCAGGTCGTTCGCCGCCTGGGCGAGGGCGGGATGGGCGTCGTGTACGAGGCCTTCGACCGGGTTCGCCGCGGTTCGGTCGCCCTCAAGACGCTCGTTCACGCCAGCCCCAGCGCTCTGTTTCGCTTCAAGCGGGAGTTTCGGTCGCTGGCCGACTTCAACCATCCCAACCTGGTGACTCTCCACGAGTTGGTGAAGCATCAACAGTTATGGTTCTTCACGATGGAGCTCGTGGCCGGCGCTCCATTTCTCCAGTGGTGCCGCCGCACCCAGATGAGTCTCGTCGAGGCGCCGGTCGATGAGACGATGCCCACCATCGCCACCGAAATGATGCCTACGATCGCGGACGAAGGAGAGCCGGCCCCGGTTCCTGCGTCGGCGGTGGTCGCTCTGACACCCCAGGGGCTACGACGGTTGCGCTCGGCGCTGCAGGGTCTCACCGAAGGACTCGTCGCGCTGCACGACGCGCAGCGGCTGCATCGAGACGTGAAGCCATCCAATGTATTGGTGACCGAAGCGGGACGGGTGGTGCTGCTGGACTTCGGATTGTCGGCCGACTTGACCGACCCGTCGGGGGCTTTCGATCTTCGCCGGGCCGAGGGCACGGTCGCCTACATGGCGCCCGAGCTCGACCTGGACGCCCCGCCCACCCCTGCCGCCGACTGGTACGCGGTCGGCACCATGCTCTACCAGGCCTTGACCGGCCGCTTACCGTTCGTCGGGACCGTGCACCAAGTCACCCGGGACCGTCAGCTCGGACCCCCGACGAACCCGTCGACCTTGGTCCCCGACCTACCCCCCGACCTCGTTCGCCTGTGTACCGACCTGCTCGCCATCGACCCGAAAGCGCGGCCCGAAGGCCGCGACGTACTCCGCCGGCTCGGCGCCAGGCCGCCACCTCGGCGCACCCCCCTGCGCCCGTGGGAGAATCCGGGTTTTGTCCCGCCGTTCACGGGCCGCCAAGAAGAGCTGGCGACCCTTCACGAAGCGCTCGACCGGATTCAGCGCGGAACCGCGACCGTCGTCCACGTGCACGGGCCACCCGGCATCGGGAAGTCGGCCCTATTGCGGCGATTCAGACAACAAGCCGCGGCCAAGCGCCCCGCATGGCTGTTGTCGGGACGGTGCTTCGAGCACGAGCTCGTTCCTTTCAAAGCCGTCGACAGCGTCGTCGACGCCCTCAGCCACCAACTCAAGACCGTCCCGGCCAAAGAGCTCTCGACTGTCCTGCCTCCCGGCATCGCCGCCCTCGCTCGCCTCTTTCCGGTTTTGAATCGAGTAGCCGCCATCCGGGCCCGGGCCGGCCGGCCGTTGTCCAAACGCACCCCCGCCGACCTGCGCAAACAGGCTTTTGCCGCTTTTCGGGGTCTCCTGTTCGCCCTCGGCCGTTCCCGACCGGTTGTCATGCTGATCGACGACGTGCAGTGGGGCGACCACGACAGTACGGCCATGCTCGCCGAGGCGCTGGGACCGCCCGAACCACCACCCGTGCTGCTGGTGGTGACGTACCCGACGGACGCCGGTCGATTGTCGCTCCTGCGGCCGCTTCGAAAGGCCCCCGCCGATAGCTTCGAGGTCCTCGAGCTGGGCCTGATGCCCCTCGGCTCCACCGACAGCGAGCTGCTGGCGCGCGCGCTCCTGAGCGCGGAGCACGACGATCGGTCCGTCGATGGTCCACGCACCGCGTGGCCGGTGTGGTCGTCCGCAGAGCGCACCGCGCAGGCCAACACCGTCGCCGAGGAATCCGGCGGCATCCCTCTGTTCATCTACGAGCTAGCCCACGCCGCCCGAAGCGAGTACAGCGCGACCCCGTCCTTGCAGGAGCCCAAGCTCACCATCGATGATGTCGTTCGGCACCGCGCGGGCCGCCTTCCACCGAGCGCGCTCACTCTGCTCGAGCTCCTTGCGGTGGCCGGTCGACCGCTGCCCATCGCCCTCATCAAACGGGCGGCCGGCCTCCCGCCCGGCGATCGCTCCGCGCTGAACGCCTTGCTGCGCAGCCATCTCGCGAGGCGCGGAGGCGCCGACTACGTCGAACCCTTTCACCGCCGGGTGGGCGCAGCCATTCAAGCGAGCCTGTCGACGGACCACCGAAAGCTTCGGCACGAGCAGCTCGCCGCGGCCCTCGGTGACGACGAAGATAGCGACCCTACCCTCTTGATCGCTCATCTCGCGGAGGCCGGACGCTCCGCGCGGGCGGCCGAAACCGCCCGCCGGGCCTCGGTGGCGATGGCCGCCGTTGCCCGGGCTCAGGCCACCGAGCCTTCCCGGCGGAGCCTTTCGTCCGCGGAAGCCGGCACCGACCGTTTCGCCCGCCAGAAGGAGCGAGCCAAAACGCTGGAGAGCATCGGACGCCCGGAAGCCGCCGATGCGTATCTGGAGGCGGCCCAACTGACCCCCGACGTGGGTCGGAACCGCGAGATGCGGCGCCGGGCCGCCGACCAGCGCCTGCGCTTCGGCGCCGTCGACGACGGTTGCCGATTGCTGCAGCCCATTCTTCAGGACTTCGGCATGCCGCTTCCGAGATCGCCACGGCGCGCCTTCGCCCGCCTCGCGGTCGAGCGGACAAAGCTCCAGGGTCAGGGTCTCGACTGGACCGAGCAACGCCCCGACCAGTTCGACCTGGACCTCCTGCAACGGACCGACGCCTGCTGGACGGCCGCGGTGGGCCTGTCGATGGTCGATCCCATCACGTCGGCGCTGTATTCATCTCGATACCTCGCCGACGCGCTGATCCTCGGCGACCCGAATCGGGTCGCGCGGGCTCTGGCCATGGAGCTGGCCCTGCTGACCGCGACCGGTGAACCGGACACGAGCCGCATTCTTCGAGTACTGAAGACGCTCCGTGCGGTCGCCAAGCGGATAGATGCGCCTTACGTGCGCGGATTCGCAGCGCTCGGAGCGGCCCTCGCGGCCCACCACGAGGGCCGCTGGGCCGAGGCATCACAGTGTTGCCGAAACGCCGAGCGAGTCCTCCGCGATCAGTGTACCGGCGCCGAGTGGGAGATCAGCACCGCCCAAGCGCTCTACGTGTGGTCCCAAGCTTATTTGGGTCGCTTTGCGAACCTTCGAGCCGCCCTCGAGACTTATCTCGGGCACTCGGTGTCTCGCGCGAACCGTCACGGGACGGTCATGCTCACCGTCTCGCCGATGGCCAACGGGGTATGGCTCGCCGACGACGACGTCGAGACGGCTCGCCAGCATCTCGAAGAGTCCGCCGCAACGTTGACGCAAGAGACCTTTCGATTGCCCGATTCTTGGGCGGTGAGCTCGCGGTCTCAACTCGACCTGTACACCGGTCACGGCGTCCGCGCGTTCCGGCGCGCGGCTCAGCAGTGGTCGACCCTCCTTCGCTCCCGCTTCCTCGACATCCAGGTCATTCGAGTCGAGGCCCTGTACTTGCGGGCACGCGCAGCGCTCGCCGCGGTCCGCGAAGACCCGACTCAACGCCCGCTCCTGTCGCAGGCGCGCGCCGATGCCCAGCGATTGATCGCGGAGGGGCCTCGATGGGCCCAGGCGCTCGGATGGCTCGTCGAATCGAGGGTGCTGGCGGCTTTGGGCCTGCGGTCGGAGGCGCAGTCGCTGCTGGAAGACGCGGAATCGACCTGCGATCAAGCCGACATGCCGGCCCACGCGGCGGTCGCCGCCATTCGCCGGGCCCAGCTGCAGTCGACGCACTCAGACGCCGCATCTTCCGAGGGGGCCGCCGCCGCCGGGCCGCTGACCCGCCTCGAAGCCCTCGGCGTTCGCAACCCGGTCGCCTACGCCAGCCTCCTGGCCCCCTGACCGGTCATCCCAGAGTCATCCTCGCTCATCCCAAGGTTTTCACGGCCCGGATCGGCCTATTCGCGGCGGAAGACAAGCGGTTGCAAGGTGATGGACAAAAGACACTTGCGCCTACTCGTGGGCGAACAAACCAGGCCGAGCCAGACCACCGAGAAAATTACACGTTCGTGCAATCGTCGTAGCCGCGCACATCGGCAACCATGCTGCCGCGGGGTCAGCCGCCCCAGCCCACCCGAGGCCGAGCGGCTGCGGCGCTCATCCGTCCGGAGCCCCCGCCGGGCATCTGCGGAGCGGCGGGGGCCCAGCCGCCAAGAGGCCTCAGTCCTCGTCGAAGTTCTCGGGCTTGCCCCGGTACGGCGAGACCTCACCGGGGCGCAGGCGGTTGCCTATGTCTTCGGCTGGGAGCCGCTCGTCGGGCCTGACACGATTGCCGATATTGTCGTCGACCGGACCCGATTGCGGGTTGGCTCGATTGCCGAAGTCGTCCGGGCGGGGACCGCCGCGTCCTCGTCGACGCTTGCGGTTGCGGCCCGCCGGCGCATCTCGACCGCCGGGGCCCCCGCCGCCGCGGGCACCGCCGCCGCCGCCGCGACGCCCCGACGAGGGGCCGCGACCGCCGCGTCCACGCGAACCGCCGTCGCGAGCCCGCTGGCCATCCCGAGATCGGCCTCGACCCCGCCCGTTTCCGGAGTCACCGACGGGCACCCGGTCCGAGAACACGATCGGCCAGCAGTCACCGGAGCGAATGACCTCGATCAGCTGCATCTCCGAGCTGACCGGATCTCGCAGGAGCGTCGCACACGAACCTAGGCCTTCGACCCCTCGCGCACCGCTGGTCCCGATGCAGGGCATCTCCATGCTCGACGCCGCCTCGAGCGCCAGCGCGTTGACGCTCTCGGACAGGGCCATGTTTTGAACCTCGCACGCCGAAAGGCCGTGCAGGACGAACAGGTGGTCGCCCATCGGCTTGCCGAGATCACGGTCGTAGGGCCGCAGGGCGACCGTGGCCCCGCCCCGCGCCTCGGTGGCGTCGATGACCGAAGTCGCATCGTAGAGGGCATCGTCGGCCTCGTCTTTGTCGGCCCATCCGTCGCTGAGATCGACCCCGTCGGGAAAGATGCAGAGGATCCAGCCATGATTGGTGACCAGGCGAGTCCCGCCGAGAACCGTGAGGCCGTGGGCGTCGGCCGCTTCTTGGTACGGCGCCAGGTCGGGCTTCATCATCCCTTCCTGGGTCAGGACCATGCCATCGAGGCCGACCGCCTTAGCCGAGGTCGCCAGCTGCTCCGGGTCCACCAAGGAGCCGTCTTCGGCCTCCAGATTGACGTGAAGATCAACGATCATCGAAGCGCCGTTCTAGGTCCGTCGCTGAGTCGAGTCAATGTCGGTGACGGCTGGCGCCTCGGCGTATTCGTCCCCGCTCATCTCGGACTGGGCGACGGCTCGCGCCGCGGCGATGAACCGGGCTTGGGAACGCACCAGCGGCGCCGAATCGGCCGAGCCAAGCGAGTTGGGCTCGGCATCCTTCGCATTCGCAGCGACCCGATGATATCGGCCGTCCGCGCCAAGATACGCAGCCTTGGCGGTGTCGCTGAGCTCGGTGGCCAGAATCTCGTCGACGATCCGGCGTTTGATGGCCTCGTCCTCGATCGGCACCATGACCTCGATGCGCCAATCGAGGTTACGGTGCATAACGTCGGTGCTGGTCAGAAAGACGTCTTCCTGGGTGTCGCGTTTGAAGTAAAATAGACGGCTGTGCTCGAGGAATCGATCGATGACCATCTGCACTCGAATTCGGTCGCTGACCTCCGGTACTCCGATTTTCAGGGTGCACGGCCCACGAATCAACAGGGTGGTCTCGACCCCCGCCTGCGACGCGGCGCAGAGCGCTCGAGTCGTATCGACGTCGATCAAGGCGTTCGATTTGAAGACGATCTTGGCCGGCCGCCCCTGCCGCGCTACCTCCGCCGTTCGCTCGATGTGCTCGACCAGGCGTCGGCGCAAGTCGAGGGGCGCCACGACCAGCTTTCGCCACGCGGGCGAAGCGGAGTAACCGGTCAGCAAATTGAACAGCTCCGCAACGTCGTCGCCGATTTCGGGTCGCGCCGTGAAAAACGACAGGTCGGCGTACCGAGCGGCGGCGGCTTCGTTATAGTTGCCGGTCCCGAGATGCACGTACCGCCGAACGCCGTCCGCCTCTCGGCGGACAACCATGGTCACTTTGCAGTGGGTCTTTAGACGTGCAGAGCCGTAAACGACATGTACACCCGCTTCTTCGAGCGCCTGAGCCCACTCGAGGCTGGTCTCTTCATCGAAGCGAGCCTTCAGCTCGACCAGCGCGGTAACCTGCTTACCGCTCTCGGCAGCCCGGGTCAGGTACTCGAGCAAGGGTGAGTTCCGGTTCACCCGGTAAAGGGTCTGCTTGATCGCCTGGACCTGCGGATCGCTGGCCGCCACCCGCAATAGGTCGATAACCGGCTCGTAGGACTCGTACGGGTGATGAAGGAGCACATCGCCGGCCGCCACGGTCTCGAAAATGCTCCGACCATTCGAGAAGCTCGGGCTCGGCACCGGCTGAAAGAAGTCATCGCGTAGGTCGGCCCGGCCGACCGCCTCGACGAGGGTCAACAGCGCGCCGGTCGCCAATGGACCCCGATGACGCTGAACATCGGATGTCTCCAAGTCGAGCGCCTTCGTCAGGCGCTTCCTTAGCGACGGGCTCGCCTCGGCCCCGATCTCGAGACGAACCGCGTCGTTGCGCCATCTGTTCTGCAGCTCCTTTCGAACGGTCGCCAAGAGATCGTCGTGGTCGTCGTCTTCGAGCGGCAGCTCCCAGTTGCGAATCACGCGAAAGGGAACGCACTCGATGATGCGCATCCCGTGAAATAGCTGACCCATGTGATGAGTAATGAGATCTTCGATCCCCACCACGGCGATCTGCCCTTTCACGTCGAGGCGAAGGAACCGGGGGACCAGGCTCGGCACCTGGACGACCGCCAGCAGGGGGACTTTCGCGACCTCCGGATGGCTCACCGGCGCCAGGTGAACGGCCAAGTTGAGGCGCTGATTCTTTAGAAACGGGAACGGGTGCCCGGGATCGACGGCGAGCGGGGTCAACATTGGAAAGATGTCTTGCTCGAAGCGCACCTTCAATCGGTTCTGAGCATCCGACGGCAGCTCGTCGATCCTCGCGAGCACGATGCCTTCGTCGCGCAGGGCGGGCAGGATCTGGTCGACGAGAACCCGCTCCTGCGCATCGACCTGCTGCGACGCACACTCGAGGATTTGGGGTAGTTGTTCGCTCGGAAGCAGGCCGTCGGGCCCGGCTTCGAGGACCTCACTCTTGATCTGCTGTTTGAGACCCGCAACCCGTACCATGAAGAACGTATCGAGGTTCTCCCCTACGATCGCCGCGAACTTGAGCCGCTCGAGCAGGGGAACGCTCGGGTCGGCCGCTTCGTCGATGATCCGCTGATTGTAAGCCAAGTACGAGAGCTCTCGATTGGCGAACAGTATCGACTCGCTCACCCGATCGAACATAACAGCCAAACCGGACACGGGCTCAGAATCTGAAGTCGACGACGACATCCGCCTCATCGGTGAGCACGACATCGCGCTCGACCTGTCCGAGGTCAGGGTGCCACGCAACGATCTGGTATCGACCCGGCGGCGCCTGGAGGCGAAAGCGACCTTGCTCGTCGGTTAGCGAGGCCGCACGGTGATCGAAGACCCGCACCCACGCATTCATCCAATGATGCCCGGCATCACACCCGACTCGGTAAACCCCCGCTTTTTCGAGTCGGATAGGCGGCGTTCGCTGACCCCGAATCGGCATCGTGTAGTTGGCGACCGTCGCCCCTGATTCGTCCCGAACATGAACGTTGTGGAGCAGGGCATCCGAGTTGCGAAAGAGCACGGTGCTGCCGACGGGCACGAGGGCGATACGGGGCTCGAACTGGCAATTGATCTGGTCGATCACCAGCGTCTGGGGGCTCTGGGCCCGCCCCGCTCCCGGCCTGAGGAAGACGATCACGTCACCCAGCGCCCCGCGCGGGCCGACCGCGATCCGGCGCCGGTACACCGGACGGAGCTGACCGCAGACTTCGGCGTCCGCGGGCCGACTCACCTCCACCGGAGGGACCGGGTCTGACCATGAGACCTTGCCCGAGACGGTTACCGCGAGCACGAGGCCGGCCAAGTACGCTGCCTCCACGACCTCGTGGCTACTCCGTTGCCGGCGACAATGGCAATGATCCCTCGGTTCGTTGACCGAAATGCTCCGGTGCGTCTATGCCCGCGTCTCATGGCCGGCGGCTCCCGCTTTCCAGGCTTCTACAAGTGGCCCCTGTCGCGACGTCGCGACACGCTCGTCCAGCTTCTCGGGTGTTCCGTGGATGACCTGAGCGCCCTCGATCCCGAAGCGTTGAGCATTTCGATCGCCGATAAGATGATCGAGAACGTGATCGGCGTGTTTGGGGTGCCGGTCGGCCTGGGCCTCAACCTGGTCGTCAACGGCGAGGATATCCTGGTTCCGATGGCCGTCGAAGAGCCATCCGTGGTGGCCGCCTTCAGCCACGCGGCCAAAGTGGTTCGCAGCGCCGGCGGCTTTACCGCCACCGCCGATCAGAGCCACATGATCGCCCAGCTGCAGATGTCCCCTCCATCCGACGACGCGGCCTCTTCCGCCCTCGACGGACTCGAGCAGGCGAGGCCCGACATCCACGCGGCGGCCGCCGAAGCGGCCAGCTCGATGGCGCGTCGAGGCGGAGGCCTGGTACGGGTCGACTATCGTCGGATCGAGGACTCAGAAGGCGGGCCTCCGATGGTCGTCGTTCATCTGGTGATCGACGTCCTCGACGCGATGGGCGCCAACGCCGTCAACCACGTCGCGGAAGCCATCGCGCCGATGGTGGCGGCCGCGGCCGGCCATCCCATCAACCTTCGGATCCTGAGCAATCTATCGGACCAGCGGCGCGCCCAAGCCCGCTGCCGAATCCCCGTCGCCGCCCTCGAACCCGGAGTCGCTGAGCGCATCGCTGATGCCGACCGCTTCGCTCGCATCGACCCGTACCGGGCGGCGACCCACAACAAAGGCATCTTCAACGGGATCGACGCGGTCGCTCTGGCCACCGGTAACGACTGGCGGGCCCTCGAAGCGGGGGCCCACGCGTGGGCCGCCCGCTCCGGGCAGTATCGCGGTCTGACGCGATGGGTCGTAGAAGACGGTCACCTTGCCGGTCACATCGACCTTCCGATGGCTGTCGGCACGGTCGGGGGGGCGACCCGTACCCATCCGACCATCGGCTTATTAAAGGCGCTGGTCGGCACCGGTTCCGCCCGCAAGCTCGCCGGCATCTTCGCCGCGGTGGGCCTCGCTCAAAACCTCGCCGCCCTAAAGGCCCTGACGTCGGAGGGTATCCAAAGGGGCCACATGAGGCTGCACGCAAGGCAGCTGGCTCTGGCGGCCGGCGCGATGCCCGCGGAAGTCGACGAGGTCGTGCAGAGAACGGTCGAGGGCGGGCGAATCTCGGCCGACCGGGTGGCCGAAGCGCTCGCCGGGGTGCGAGCTTCTTTGACAGGGAGGCCCGTGAGCGGCGAAAAGCAATCCCATGAGTAGCGAACCGGTCGTCGGGCGCGCCCCCGGAAAGGTGATCCTTTTTGGGGAGCACGCGGTGGTCTATGGCGAACCGGCGATAGGCTTCGCGCTCACCCGCTCCGCACAGGCCACGCTGACTCCGGGCCGAGGGCAGGTGCGAATGCATCTCAGCGACGGCATTCAGGTCAAGGCGTCGAAGAATGCCGTCACCCCAACCGAGCTGGTGAGCGCGGTCCTGGGCCCGGAGCTCGAGCAGCTCGACGTGGAGCTCTCGCTCGAGTTTCCGCCCATGTCCGGCTTCGGATCCTCGGCTGCGCTCGCCGTGGCGATGATCCGGGCCCAGGATGCGCTGCATGGGGTCAGCCCCCGAACCTTTGCCGCTGCCTTCGAGCGGGCCCTCGGAGTAGAAACCGTCGCCCATGCCAAACCGTCGGGGGTCGATCCCGCCATCTGCCTGAAGGGTGGCTTGGTGCGCTTCGTCCGGGCCGGCCTTCGTCCCCAGGTTTCTCGGTTAAAACTCCGCGTGGCCGCCCACATCGTGGTGGCCAGCGCCGGAGGCCACGGCGGAACCCGGCAAACGGTCACCCGCCTGGCGGAGATGAAGAACACGATGCCGCGGCTGGTCGAGCAGGCGATGCAAACGTTGGGAGAGACCGCCCGCGTCGGAGGCCAGGCGTTGGTCGCCGGCGACTTCGAGACGGCCGGCCTCGCGATGGATATGGCGAACGGCGTCCTTACCGGCTTCGACCTGGTGGCGCCGTCCGTGGCCCAGGGCCTGGCGATCTGTAAAGGCGCTGGCGCCCTCGGCGCGAAGATGAGCGGGGCCGGGGGCGATGGCGGGGCCTTTTGCGCCCTGTTCGACGGCGTGCGTCGAGCCCGCCGAGGCGCCAATCTCCTTACCGAGGCCGGCTACACGGCGTGGCTAGAGCGCCTCGACGACTGATCGTGATCCTCGTCGACATCGGTTGACCCGACGGCGTCCGGCCGGCAGTCAGACGAAGTGAGCTGGGCCGGTTTTCTGCCCCAACCCCTCGACGACGACCACTGCATCTGGCGGGGGCGTCTGCCCGACACCTACGATATCCGCTCCGACGCCTTCGAGACCCTGTGGGCCCTGCATCCGCCGAGTTATCATCGGATTCGCATGGGTGGCCGATGGGTTGACACCCCTCGCTGGCAACAGGCCTACGGTCGAGACTACCGATACACCGGCCACGTCAACCGGGCCGAGCCGGTGCCCGCGAGCTTGTCGCCCCTTCTGGCATACGTCCAAGCCGACATCGATCCTCGCCTCAACGGGCTGCTCTTGAACTGGTACGAGGCGGAAAAGGGCCACTACATCGGCCGCCACCGCGATAAGCCGCACGACCTGGTCGTCGGGGCGCCGATCGTGACCATATCGTTGGGCGCCTCCCGCACCTTCCGCCTGCGCCCGCATCAGGGGGCCGGCAAGATCGATGTGGCGCTCGACCACGGGACGGTCGTGATTCTGCCCTTCGTGACCAACCGAGCCTGGACCCACGAGGTGCCCCTGTTCGCCAAGGACCGCGGCCGCCGAATATCGGTCACCATCCGGGCCTTCGCAACCGGTCCGAGCGCTCCGCTCCCGGCCGCCTGATCCGGCCCGCCTGGTCCGACCCGCCTGGTCCGACCCGCCTGGTCCGACCCGCCTGGTCCGACCCGCCTGATCCGACCCGCCTGATCCGGCCCGGGCGAAATTGCGGCGGGCTCGTCATCGGCGACGGCGAGCTCGGCAATCGTTGGCGCATCGGTCGAACGCCAGTTGGCAGGCGGCCTTGCACCGCTCGGGACCGAGCGCCGGTTGCGACAGGCACGCCAGGTCACACTTTGCCTGCGCCGAACGAGCCTCGACCAAACAACGCCTTCGGTCGACTCGGCGAGTGACTCGACACCCGTCGAATGCACGCTCCTTGGCCAATGCGATGAGCGGAACCGTCGCTCCGAGGGCAGCCGCCCGCACGAACCCCACTGGCCCGTCCGGTTCGACCATCACCAAGCACCATCGCCGGTGCCGTTCGATCACCCGCACCGAGCGACCGGCGTCCAACCGTGCTACCGGCGGCGCCTTGGCCTTCATGAACGACCGCACGCGTAGGCGGTCGATTTGAACATATCGAACATCGGGCGAGTCCACGGCCTCTGTCTTTGGCGGTCCGGCCACCGGGCGAATCATCGAGGGGCCCCCGGGGCCGGCGCGAGGCTCGAGACCCGGTGGACCGAGTGGGGCCGCCGGCGCGGTGCTCTTCGCCACCGACTCGGTCGCGGCCCGCTCGACGGACGGCATCGTTCGGCTTCCCGATCGCGCCAGGCCTAGCGCCAGAATCGTCAGCCCCACCGCCACCGGGACCGCCAAGACCACGATGCGCCACCGGGGCGGGGGCTGCACCGCTTCCGGGTTCGACCGGAGGCGCGGCGACCGCTCGAGCCGAGCTGAGCGCGGACGGGCCAGCGGTCCGAGCAGCGATTCGTCGTCAAGCAACACCAGCTCAGCGGGCGGGGGCGCTCGCTCGGTGGGGAGATTCGAACTCCGGACCGCCGTCGACACGAAATCGGCCTGGGGCGCGGGATCAGACGGCGACAAAGCCAGCGATGGGTTTGTTTCGCTTACCAATCCTGGTTCGGGCGGAGCCTCACCTGCTTCGGGCGGAGCGTCAGCGGCTTCCACTGGAGTTTCAGCGGCGTCCGGCTGAGGCGGTGAATCGACGGTGGTGACTTCGGGCGCAACCGAGAGGTCGGACGCGACCGGGGCCGCGCCGACGGTGGTGACTTCGTGCAGATTCGCCGGAGGATCGACCTCGACGGATATCTCTGGCGACCGCGGTTCGGGCCGGCGCACGCCGGGCCCGAGAGCCGCGCCTCCCTTTTTGTCGTCGAGGTCGGCGAAGGGGTTCAGCCCGACCGTCGTCGGCTCTGGTCGGTCATCGGAATGCAGCGCCGGGTCAGACAGCGCCGCAGGCAAGTCGACCTGGAAGTCGGCCTTACACCGCCGACACGATAGGGGTAGCCCTGCGTCGGGAATCATGGAGACCGGCACGCTGTGACCGGCCTGGCAGCGAGGGCAATGAAAAATCATAGCTGACGGGCCTTCAGTACGCGCTCTTCGAATGCTCCTCGGGCGACGCTCCCCGACGCTCGTCCCCGCGGGGAACGCCCTCGATTCCACGCCGAACTTGCGACTCCATGATACGCTAGGCACCCGGTCGCGGCGACCGACAGATGACCGGGAGCACGGGCCTGAATGACTTCTCATCCCGCATCTTCGCTTCGGAGAAGTCATCCCGAGCTTCCCGAGCTGGCCGGAGGACTGCAGCTGTCGGCCGAGCGCCTTCGTCGCCGGCCCGACGCCTCCAAGATGGAGGCGTTCGTTCAGATGCTGGAGAACGCGGAATACTGGCTCTCGTTCGACCTGCATGCGTTCGAACCAGTCCTGACCACCGCGCCCTCGCCGCTCCGGGAACTCGGGGTGGGCGTGGCCCTCAAGTTCAGCGATCGGATCGATGGCCAGCTCGACCGTTCCGACGTCGCTTTCGCTGAGAAGTTTCTGATTCGACGAATCGCGCCCGACCTCCGACCCGGCGTTACCGAGGCCCTGGACCTTCTGGGTAGAACCGTACAAACGCGAGATCGGCAGGAATCGCTCTGCGCGGAGGGGTTCGCGATCTACGCCCCCGAAGCCGCCCTGTCGGTTCATGCGCTGCGGGCCAGGGGGCGGGCCACGATTATCGTCGACGGAGAAGTCGAGCTGCCCAAGCTCGTCGAGGTCACCATCGGTCGGCCCACCCGGCTGTCTTCCGTCGACGACAAAGGCCGGGTGCTCGACCCGCCCGAAGTCGAGACCGACACCGGTGCTCCAGTGTTGGTGAGGCCTCAAAACGGCGCCCGGGACGTCATCTTCATGGTCCCAGGAAACTACCGACTTCGGGTTCCCAGCCGCGCCTCCGGCGACTTGAGGGTCCTGGTTCGCTAACCCTCTTTCGAGCGCAGACCGTAGCTCGATAGTTTTTCGAGGCTCTGTGCCACCTCGGTGTCGGTCAGGAGCGTCGGCTCACCGATCTGAAGGGCCAGACTGTACAGCTTGGCCACTGTCTCGATTTCTTGCCCGACCCAAAGCGCTCGGGTCACGGTCGACCCGGTCGCCACCAAACCGTGGTTGGCCATCAGACAGACCGTGCGTCCCTCCATCGCCTTCAACACGTTGGCCGACAGCTCCGCGGTGCCGTACAGCGCATAGTCGGCGACCCGAACCGAGCCTCCGCCGCTCACCGCGATCATGTAGTGCACGGGCGGCAGTTCTCGCCGCACGATCGCCAACGCCGTCGAGTAGCGCGGATGCGCGTGCACCACCGCGCCGACATCGGGACGTCCGACCAGCAGATCGCGATGGATTCGCCACTCGCTAGAGGGTTGGGCCCGGTGACCGGTCCGCCCCTCGTAGTCCATCCATATGATGTCTTCGACCTCGAGGTCGTCGTACGGAATACCGCTGGGCGTGATGAGCAGGCCGTCCTTCCAACGAGCGCTGATATTGCCCGACGTTCCCTGATTAAAGCCCGACCGGTTCATAGTCCGACACGCTTCGATGATCTCGGTTCGACGCTCTCGTTCTGCTGGCTCCATTCGACCCTCTCCTCGCTCGCCCCTCTGCTCAAGGCGCAGCTTGGCCTTGCCCGGCCCCGGCTTGGCTCGAGCGAGCAATCCGGCGCAGGTGCGGAACGGCCAACCGATAGCGGTCGGCGCTGGTGACCGCCCGTCGAACACGGGCTTCCGCCGTCCGCCCTCGGTTCTGTTGGTCCGGCCCTCCGTCGAAACCCTCGCGGACGGCGGACGCGATCGCCGAGCGGGACAGATCGGCGCCCGTCAAGGCCAGTTGCAAATCCGTCGCTTCCGCGATCAACTGCTCCGCGAGGTCCGCATTCGAGCGCCACAGGTCGCGGCCCGTTCCCCCCACGTCGAGTCCAGCCGCATTTTTGGCGAGAATGTAAACGTTCTTGACGACGAGCTCGAGCAGAAGCGCGTGCTCGGTCGGCACCACGTGCGCGGCCAGGCTCATTTCGCCGAGCGCATCGACCACCAGCGGGGCGCGAGGTCCGTATACCGGGGACGATCGGAGCATCCGCGCTTCGAACGTACTGCGTTTCTCGAACCACACCGAGGTGACCGTCGGCGCTCGGACGTCGTGGACCTGCCAGTCTCGAGGCAGCAACTCGTTCTGAACGAGGCCGAGGCGATCCCGCCAGCCCGCAGGTAGCCGGGACAGAACGGGGGACAGGTCTTTTTCGGCGACCGCGATGACGACCAGGGTCGGCTGCGGGAGATCGCGGTGCACCGCCTCGACGTCCGTATGTCGGACGATCGGAACGACCGGGCGCCCGAGCCGCAACAGGCCCCGCGCAAAGACCCCGCCCACTTGGCCCACCCCGTAGACCACGACCGGCGAACGCGCGTCTCGAACCGCTGAATCGGTCACGGACCGGCGCTCCTCGGGCCGTTGGGCTCGATGACCGAAATCATGTCGCGATCGAACCGGAGCAAGCCTCGAAAGCCGGGGTGGTTCTCGGTGTCGTACCGGTCGTAGGCGCGCGAGCGAATCCGCCTCACCACGGCGTAAGATTCGAGGTCAAAAACGATGAGGGCGTTTCGAATGGGCGCCGCCGCCCCCAGCTCTGGCCGGTCGAACAAGTCGAGCATTCGCCTCCGAAATCTCGGGTCGAGAACCAACGCACTCACACCGTCGATATCGTCGAGCTCGTAGCTGACGAGGCGCCCCGTCTCGAGCGACGAGTAGGTCGCTTCTGCGTCGACCTCTCCGACCGTGTCGAGCAGGTTGTCGATGGCCGCATCGACCCACTCGTGCTCGCTTCGGGTCGATGTGATGACTTCGTCGATACTCGGAATCCGATACCCGAGCACGCCCTCGGGAACGCCCAAGACCACGTACACGTCGTCAGCCACCTGCTGGCGCCAGGGCCGGATGTAGTCAGGTTCCTCGGTGGTCGCGACCGTGCCGAGGTCTTGCACTCGAATCCAATCGCCGCCCTTGATGATCGGGATGACGTCGGCAGCGGCGGCGTCCAGCGTTCGGCGACGCGCTTCCGCCTTTTCGCGCCGTTGGGCTTTCCACGTCGAAAAGAAGGTCGAGGCGCTCTGTTCGCTCGCCCGATAGCTTCGGTACAGCTCGGCCACCGGGAGCGCTTCGAGCTGATCACCTTGGGCAAACGTCGTCACGCCCTCCGCGCGACCGATGATCGTCCAGCCGGGGTGGACTTCAGCGTAAGCCCGCTCGGCTCGGCGCGCGAAACGGCGTTCGTCGAGCTCTTCCTCACAGGCCGACAGCAGATTCGCCGCCAGCAGACCGAGCACGGCGATCAGAACTCGTCGATGCGACCTCACCGAGCGGATACTGCCATACTTTGACACCCACCGGCAGCGGATGCAGCCGACCATGTGCGCCCAGAAAGACCGCAACGCGGTCCGTCGCTTTTGAACGGCAGCCGGCTTGATTTCGGAGTCGGAAAGTCCGTGCTGAGCGGCACCGGAGCGACGAAGGAATGGTAAAAGTGGCCAGCTCGGACGGTCAGCTGGCCGAACTCAGCACTCGGTACCGAGGCTCTTTGTCTTGGGCCTCCAAGATGATCTGAAACGCCATCAAGTCGGGCCACAGCTTCGCAATCTGGTGATTGGCGAACTCCGCCAAGTGAGCCAAGTTCTCGAGCGGTGACCGGACCCGGCCCTCGATGCCCTCGACGAGCTTAGTCAGCGGGATCGACGTGACGTCCTCGCTCAGGATCCTGAATCCAGCGTTCTCGACCAGCTGCCGGAAGGTCGAGCGGGTGTAGAGACGAACGTGGGTCTCGTCGAGAATTCCGCGAGTGCTGTACTCGAATCGCCCCATGAGCAGAGACAGTCGCATGTACCACAGGGCGACGTTGCCCGTCGAAGCCAAGATACGCCCTTGAGGGGCGAGCCAAGCCCGACACCGGGACAAAATGGAGGTATCGCGCAAGTGCTCCAATATATCGCCGAAGATGATGTAATCGAAGTTGCGCTCCTCCGGTTCCCAGGGAAGCTCCAGTTGAGCGGTGTAGGTCCGTTCGCAAGCCTCACGGGCCAGGTCGCCGACGTCGACATCGACCCCGACGACCTGGCAGCCTTTCTCCGCCAGGCCGGCTGCGATAAAGCCGTCGGCGCACCCCACGTCGAGCACCCGGCTGCCCGGCCGGACGCCGTCCACGATGCGCTGGTGGCTAGAAAACGGAGAGAGTTTGGCCTCGTAGGTGGGTGAGCTGACGTGAGCGTATTCGGGACGCCGAACCAAGCCGGCCCGGTGACGACGGTAGTCGACGACCGCTCTCGCTACGTCGCGTGCATACTTCATCCCATTCACGTGGCAAATCTCATCGCCATAGTAGGTGGGAATGGGAACCTCGAGGATTCGATAGCCGGCCGCCTTCAGCTGAACGATGATCTGGGTATCGAAGTGAAAGTCGTCGGTGTTGTTCTCGAACGGGATCTTCGCCAGCGCGTGAACCGAGTAGGCCCGGTATCCAGAGTGGAACTCGGTCAGGTCCATCTCCAGCATCATGTTCTCGAACGTCGATAAGATTCGGTTGCCGACGTACTTGTACAGGGGCATGCCCCCTCGAAGCGCGGAGCCCTTTTCCATCATGCGAGAACCGAACACCGCGTCGGCTTCACCATCCGCGATGGGCTCAATCAGGCGGTCCATGACCTCGGGCGCATACTGGCCATCGCCGTGAAGGAGGACGACGATGTCAAAGCCATGGTCGATCGCGTACCGATACCCCTTCTTTTGATTGCCGCCGTATCCAAGGTTCTCAGGATTTCGATGCACGTGGAGCTTCGGGTTCTTTCGAACCGATCGATAGCCTTGCCCGACCAGATAGGTATCGTCCTTCGAGGCATCGTCGAACACGCAGATCTCGGTCACCAGCTCTTGAACGTGAGGCGGAATGCGGTCGAGCACGCTTGCCAAGGTCGACGCGGCGTTGTAAGCGACCACGTGAATAAGGATGCGAGGCTTCTTCGCATCGGATGGTCCGGGCACGGACGTCAAGCTTGCGGCACGCTCGTTCACGACGCGAGTCGATTCCATCTTGAAGCCCTTGTCTAGCTCAAGCCGGCCGGCCCGGTCGCGGATAAACCCCATCGAGCTTCGCTCCGCGGGCAGAGACTATCGTCATCAGCGGTCTTCGTTCTAGAGCAGCCACTGAAGCGTCAGGCCGCCGCCGCCGTCCTCACCCTCGCCGAGCTGAAAGTACGCTTCACTCGACAACCAACGGTTAAACCGAACGCGCAGGGCTACCTGCGCCACGTCCGTCATCTTGGAGCGGTCGCCGAAGGCGCGGGCGACATAAACCGCCCGGAGGTCGACGAGGCGGGTGGCGCCGAGCGCGAGGCCCTCCACGGCAACCATCCCCCGCACCGTCCGGTCGAGGGCCACCGCCCCGTCTCCGCTGGAGTCGCCGTACCCGGCCATCAAACGCCACTTTCCGTAGTCGAAACGCACTTCGCCGCCGAACGCATACCGGCGCCCGGACTCGCTGAGCGCGTCGAGGTGGGCGGCTCGGTGGGCGAGATACGTAGGCCCGAACAGGCCCCGCAGACTCTGCGGTCCTAGGTATCCTGTGTACGCCTCCAACGAGATGGCATCGGCCTCGCTCAACCGGACCCGGGTCTTCAGGCGCGCGTCGGCCGCCCACCCCGCGTCGGCGAGGCCACCGTGCAGCCGGCCCTCGGTCGACAGCGCCACCGACCACGACCGCCAATCGACGAGCTCGGCGACCAGGTACGCTTCGGCCCCGTAGATCGAGCGACGCTCGTCTTCCCACAGCGCGGCGCGGTCGTTCGCAACCGCGAAGCCCAAGGTGATCGCTTTCAGGAAGAACCCTCCGCCGCCCCCGACGAATTGCGGGTCGAACACATCGTCGAGGATCCCTCGAACGAAACCCGTCTTGCCGCGGAGCGCCAGGGTCGACGAAAGCGGCGACGTTCCGACCGTGAGCCCCGGCACTCCCCGCACGGTCGTCCCGGGAGTCGCGTGGTCGACCAGAACGCCCGACCCCAACGTGAGATCGCCGAGCCGAGAGGCGACCGCCTCTACATCGGCGCCGGGCAAGCCCAGCCTGACGGTCCGAAGAAGCCGAAAATAATCTCTCGTCTTCCGAAAGGAACCGACCGTGGGCGATTCGCCCGGCGCGAATCGAACGACCGCCGCGCCGGTCAACTCGAACCCCCAGTCCGGGGCGACCAGTGAGATCTCGGGCACCGCGACCATGCCCCAGCCGCCATCCTCGCTGACCGACGCGACGCGAGCGCTGACCGCAGAGTCGCTCGACGGCGTGAGCGCCGGCCCGAAATTGGGCTCGGCGCCCGATGCCTCGAGTCGGAGCATGGGCACGAGCCGAAAGTTGCCCCCGTGTTCTTCTTGGTCGTCGTCATCGAAAGCGTACTTGCCCGAGCCCTCGAGCGCGTCCTCGTCGACCACTTCACCGAACACCGGGCCCCGACCGGACATCCGCGCCGATCGGGTCGACCGGGCCGAGCCGAGGATCCGACGGGCGGATACCAGATGCTTCCGAAACCACCGGGCCGACAGGTCGCCGATCGCGACGCGGCCCTGTCGGCTCGACGCGTGAATGACTTCGTCGTCCCCTAAATAGATTGCGACGTGGCGAATCGGACGACCTCGCGAGGCGAAGAACAGGAGGTCACCAGGTTCGATGGCGTCGAGGGGCACCGGCCGACCGACCCTCGCCTGCTGCCGCGACGTTCGGGGCAGCCCGTAGCCCGATTCGCCGAAGACCCGAACTACAAATCCAGAACAATCAAAAGCCGGGTTGCCATTGCCGCCCATCACGTAAGGTCGACCGATGTACCGAAAGGCGTGTTGACGAAGCTCTTGGAAGGCCGGTTGCTCGCTGCGAACTTCGGAAGCATGCAGAGGCGTCGCCGCGGACGCGCCCGCGATCAACCACCAGGCGAGGGCGACCGTTTTCACCCTTCCCTCCCGTTCGGCGGATACACCCAGACCTGGGCGTCCCGCACTTCGACCCGATACACCGGCACGCTGAGCATCGGCCGCTCCCGGCGCTGCCCGGTCGTGAGGTCGAAGGCCCACTCGTGGAGGGGGCAGAACACGGCATTGTCGCGAACATCGCCCTCATCGAGGGGACCTCCGCGATGAGGGCAAACCGCGCCCACCGCGCGGAATCGCCCATCGACGAGAAAGACGGCCACCGACCGCCCATCGACCTCGACCCGTTGACCGCGGCCATCGACAAACGAATCCACCGCTCCAACGGCGACCGGGCCCGATCTTGTCCGCATCGGAGGGGTGACCAGCCACTGGGCGAGCCCGTCGACGCCGTACCGCAGACCGGCGAGGTCGAACGCGTGGCTGACCAGCCGCCCCTTGGGGATCCCGGGGAGCGCCTCGACCAAGGCGCTGGGTTCCGGCAACGGATCGCGGGGCTGGGTTTCGAGATAGAGTTCGCCCGCTACATCGAGCGGTCGACCCCGAGCGGCCCGGCGCAGCGCCCGTAGCTCCCGGGCGAGCCACTGTGCTTCGGCGAGGGCCTGCATGCGCAACCGGTCCGGGCGAGAGGCGGGAGCCGGAATGGGCGCGGCCGCCTTCAAGGCCCGGACCTCCTCTTCGGCGCGTGCTCGGCGATCGACGAGGACGTGTCGGCCGACCGAACTGCGCTCGCGGAGGGCAGAGGGAAAACGAAACAGGATCGGCACGGGATCCGCGCCGGTCTCCGGCTCTCCCCACGACAGCAGAGCATCGTATCTCTGCACCACGGCCGCGACACGGCTGAGGACCCGACGACGAACAAAGGGAGCCTGCAGCACGGCGGCGAACGCTTCGAACACCCGCTTAGTGTCCGGGACCGGCATGGTCAGGAAAAGACCTTTTTCTGCCCGACTCGCCGGCCCGACTCGCCGGCCGGACCCGCCGCGCCGACACCGCGTGCCGCAGCTTGCCCAGACACCTCTGGGTCGATACACGCTTTGCGGGTGGTCGGCCTGGCGCTGATAGCGATCGCGGTGTTGGCGTGGATGGCGTCCCGGGCCGCCGGGTTAAACAGCCCGGCCATCGCGGCGACCCTGGCATCGGCGGTCGCCATCGCGGGCCCTACGTGGTGGGGTCGATCGACCAGCCATCTCGGGCAGGCGACCCTGCTCACAGGCTTCTGTTGTCTCATCGGGGCTTACGCGCTCCACCGCGGGCGGGTCGCGGAGCCATGGCCTCCCACCGACGACGGACCGACCCCCTGGGTGTTGCGCATACCCATCGCACTCATGACCGTCGGCGTGGTTTGGGCGGCCGTCGGAAGCCACTTCTGGGATGAGTACTCCTGTCACTATCCGACGGCCGCGGTGATCGCGCGGGGCGTTTTTCCGCCCGAGCTCCCGATGTTTCCCGGCGAGCCATTCCGATACCACTTCGGGTACGACGTGCTCGCCGCCCACGTCCGGTCGCTGACGGGGGTGCCGATCGATGTCGCGCTCGATGCCGCGACCATCGGCTCCTTCACCCTGTTGTTGGCGATGGCCCGAGAGGTCGGTCGAACGTTCGGCGGTCGATGGGGAGGTGGCTTCGTCATGCTGCTCGCGCCCCTCGGTGGGGGCACGTTGGCTTTTTTGCTCTTCGGAGACATGGGGTCTCTCGAGGTCCATTGGAGCGCTCTTCCGCGCAAGTGGATGAGCTCGACGCCCCCGCCCGTCATCTCCAACTTTTTTCAACATCCCCAAGGGCTCGGCATGAGCTTTGCGCTCGCCGTCATCTCCCTGTTCGCCCGTCCTCCGTCCCAGCCAAAGCCTCCGCGCCGAACCCGACTGATCGTCGGCATGTCGCTGCTCGGCGTTCTGGCCCTGGTCAACATCGTGTTCTTCGCGGTGCTCGGCCTTGCCTTGGGCGTGCTGGTGACGATCCGGGCGATCTCGACCGGCCGCTACCGGCGGGCCGCCGAAGAGCTGGTCGCCTTGCTGATCGCCCTCGGGATCGGGATCAGTCTGGGCGGTTTTTTTGCGGCGGGCCCTGCGGTCGATCAGATGTTGGTGTGGGGACGCAGCTTCTTCGCCGGGGGCTTCTGGTCGGTCGTCGCTCAACACCTCGTCCTGTTTGGTCTGCCGTGGATCTTCCTGCCGTGGAACGTCTTGGCCACCGCGCGCCGCCCTAGCGACCTGTCCATCGCGGCGGCGGCGGCGGCGGTCATCGGTTTCGCGATCCCCAACCTCGTCGTATACGCTCGGAGCTGGGACATCGTGAAGTTCCTGGGCGTTGGGATGTTTTTCGCCAACCTCCTGTTCGCCCTACAGCTCGCTCGGTGGACGAACGCCGGGCGTCGAGGCGCGGCCGCCGCGCTCGTCGCGACCCTCCTCGCCACCAATACCGCCTGGATCTGGCTCGTTCGGGTCTCGGTGCTCGATGGCCGACTCGGCGTACCCAAGATTCACTTTCCGCCGTCGAGTCGGACCGCCCACGCGTTGGGTCTCGAGCTCGAGGGCATGATCGGCCCTAGGGAGCGAGTCTTGACGAACGACGTCGATCTGGCGAGGGCGGCTGGCTTTCTCGCGCCCGGGTTCGACTGGCGCCAGGTCGGTCAAGGCTTCATGCTCGACCGCGACCGCGCCGAGCGGTGGCACCGGTTGAAGGTGACGGCCATGCGAACCCTGGACCCCGCCGCGGTTCGAGAACTGGACGTTCGCTGGGCGGTGTTCGGGCCCCACGACCTCCATCGACTGGCGCAAGTGGGAAGGGAACGACTGGGCGACCCCGCGAGGTACGAACCGATCGCCGAGATCGGCGAAGGCGCCGCTCGGAGATGGGTGTACCGGATCCGACCTCCGGCCTACGGCGCATCGACCAGGCGGTAGTATCGCCAAGCACCGACGTCACGTTCGAGCTTCATCGCCCTTTCGTGCTTGAAGAAAGCCGCCGAACCGCGAGCAGGGTCGGTCTTCACCAGGAAGCCGTCGAAACCCCGCGCGTGCTGCGGCCACCGAAATCCGCCGGCGGCCCCCCACGGCGGCGACGGCAACCGAAACCGGCGTCGGAATGGCAATTCTCGTCGCTCGAAGAAGTCTTGGGGCACCACGCCGCCCTTGGCCGCGACATAGTAGTTCCCGAAATAGCCGAAAGGCTCGCCGGGATACTCGTTGATCGCCCGCGTCGTGAAATGCAGCAGCGAGATTCGCTGCCCGGGCGGCATGGCATCAAGGACCTCGCCGAAGTTACGGTTGTAGGTCCGATGAAAGGCCGATAGGTCATACAAGCCGAGACCGACCGTCAGCACCGACGTCGCCACGACCATCGGCACGAACGGCCCGAGCTCCCGAGACGTTTTTCGACTGACCAGTGGCAAGCAAAGCAGAGCCACGAGGGGGGGCAGGCGTAGCCGAGCGCCCCACCAGTTCAAGGGCGGCCCGACGCTCTCGGGCAGCACCACGAACATCGCCAGGGCGACCACCGCCAAGCCGAGCATGGCCGCCCGACCGGTCCGCCACCACGCTGCGCCGTCCAATGCCCACGCGGACCAGATCGCGCCCGTCAGCCCGACCAACCAGACTATCTGCAGAAGATCGTCGAGTCGCTGATATCGATACGACGCGAACAGCCAACCCCAGAACACAGGCCCCAGGTCGTCGCGGGGTGCCTGCAGGACAGCCTGCCAAAGCGCTTCCCACGGAGCACCGGCGCTCTGATCGGCGACTCCTAGCCCTTGCCGGTGTAGGAGCGCCAGCAGCCCGGCGGCGGCCAGGAGGGCGCCCAGAGCCACCCCCGCCGACCATCGCGGCGGCCGCAAGGTGTCGCCCATGATCAGCAGCGCCATCAACCCCGCCCCGGCCAGGAACACGAACGCGTGCATCCACGCCAGAGCCAACCACACGACCAGCAATCCAGCCCCGGCGAGATACGGATGGCGGGTCTTCCGCAAGACGAAGTAGAGCGCGAACCCGAGTACGAATAGAGGTAGCGCCGCGGCGTTGGGACCGAAACCGCAGTAGACGTGCCGACCGAGCGCAAGCGGAGTTGCCAATAACGCAAAGCGAGGGTCAGCGTCGAGCGAGCGACACAGGAGCCACACCGCCGGGGCGAGGGAACCGAGGGCCATCGCAAGGCACAGGTTGGCCGCCGTGATCGGATCCGCCAGCTCCGAGAGCCCCCACGCGGTCACGTGAAAGAGCATATTGAGTTTGAACCAGCCCGTGTACTCGAAGTGCGTCAAGATGCGGGCCGCCGGCTCGTCCATTCGAGCGAGCGCGCCCACGACCCCCACGTGCGCCGGCCAGTCTTGAAACGGAGGGTAAGGGCACACCAACGGTGCCAGACCAGGCAGAACGAGCGCCCCCCAAAACCCGAGGCTTCGGACGAACCTCGCTTGAACGGACGTGACGCTCACGAGCGGTACAGCCGGTCGATGGCGGCCCGCCGACGTTCGATGACGAACTGCCGCCGCACTTTGTGGGTCGGCGTCAGCTCACCGGAGGAGGCGCTGAAAGGGTCGGGCACGACCGAGAAACGGCGAACCTGCTGCTCTTCGGGCTGTTCGGCGTTCACCGTCGAGAAGTGCGCTTCGAGAACTTCCCGGACCAATGGATGGCTCGCGAGCTCCTCCGGGTCGGCGATCCGCGCAAGACCGATGCGGTCGGCGACATCTGGGAGCGCCTCCGGATCCAACGAAACGAGGGCGGCCAGGTACGGCCGGTCGTGGCCGACGACCACCGCCTGCTCGACCCATGGGTGTCGACGGAGGGCGAGCTCGATCGGCTGAGGGGCGACCGTGGCCCCATCGGCGGTGGTGATCAGGTCTTCCATGCGATCGGTCACGGTCAAGAAGCCATCCCGGCTGATCGCGCCGACGTCTCCCGTCTTGAACCAGCCGTCGGCGGTGAACGCGGCCTCGGTCGCCGCCGAGTCGCGATGGTATCCCTGGAAGACCCCCGGGCCTCGCACCAAGATCTCACCGTCCTTTTCGACCCGCACCTCGGTCCCGGGCAGCGGCCGCCCCGCCGTCCCGATACGGCGGTTGTCGAGCGTGTTCAAACATGCGGGGGCACAGGTCTCGGTGAGCCCGTACCCGGCGAGAACCGGCACCCCGACGTCCTCGAAGAAGGCGTGCACATCAGCGCTCAGAGGGCCACCTCCTGCGCCGACAAACTTGACCTGCCCCCCCAGCTGGTCCCGGATGCGGCGGCCGACGACCCGGTCGGCCAAGCGGGCCTCGATCCGGCCGCGCACTCCCGGTTCGTACCCCGCTCGCAGCTGATTGGCCTTGGCGCTCATCGCGGCGACCGCCAGGTTGAAGCCCGCCCGCTGAACCCGGTCGCGACGGTGGGCCTTCGCAACCACCCGGCGCTGGAGTCGCTCCAAAATCTGAGGCACGGCCGCAAAGCAGGTCGGCTTGACCTCGCGAAGATCGCTCTCGATGCGGGACAGCGGGCCGCCGTAGTGCAGCTCGACGTCGACCATGAGGTTCAGATAGTTGACGTACCGCTGAAGGGAGTGGGTCATCGGCAGGTTGACCAGCGCTCGCTCCGAGCCATACGGCACCAACGCGTTGGTCGCCTGGATCACGTAGTAGAAATTGCGGTGACTGAGCATCGCCGCCTTCGGTGCCCCGGTGGTACCCGCCGTGAAGACGTAGCTGACGATCTCGTCGGGGCGTCGCTCGTCGACCCGACGCTCGAACTCGTCGGGGTTGGTCTCGCGCCGCCGCCGTCCTAGCCGAGACAGCTCCACCAGGGTCACTGCGGGCGCGTTGGCGACGTCGGTCCCCGACTCGAAAGTCACGACAATCGGCCGAACGTCGAAGTCGTGGGTGGCTTCCTGGATCAAGAGCCTCTTCGCTCGGTCTTCGACCACCACGATCCGAGGTCCAGCCACCGCCAGCAGTTGACGAACCTGTGATCGGTCGACGTTCGGGTACAGGCCGACGGTGATCGACCCGATGCAGAGGTTCGCCATGTCGAACAGCGCCCACTCGGGTCGCGTCGAGCACATGATGGCGACCGGAATGCCCGGCCCCGCCCCCAGGGCCAGCAATCCGAGCGCCCACTCCTCTACCCGATGTCGGGCTTCGTGCCACCGTGTCGCCCGCCACTGTATACCGTCACGAGATTGATACGCCGCGAGGTCCGCCGAGGCCCGAGCTCGCCGTACGAACAATCGGCCGAGCGGTTCCGCGGAAGTAGGTCCGTCGGTAGGTGTACGCGCCACGAGCACCCCAACGCTGGGAGAGCACGCCCTTGGAGTCAAGACGCGTGTGCGAGTACCATCTCGATGAGTGAGCGTCGAGCCGTCACGGTCCATCCCGACCACCGCCGATGCCTTGGATATCAAGCTTCGCGTCGACCAGGCGCGGGTCACTTGGCTCTACAGCCGCGGTCCGATCGCGTTGGCCGCGGTCATCATCAACGCGGTCATCCTCACCGGTCTGCTATGGGGCCGCGTTCGTTTCGATAGCTTGGCGATATGGCTGGGGACCCTCGCCGCCATCACGGTCGCGCGTGCCGCGCTCATCTTGGCTTATCGCAGGGCCAGCACCGGCGACGGAGACACGAACTTCTCGGCTCGGCGTTGGGAATCGTGGTTTGCGCTGGGCGCGCTCATGAACGGTGGAGCCTGGGGCTTCGGGACGGCGAGCTTCCTGAGCGTCGACCTCGAGTACCAGATCGGGGTGTTGTTCGTGGCCGGCGGGATGGTGGCTGGCGCATCATCGAGCTCCGCCACCTCGATGCGCTCGTTCGCCGCCTTTACGATCCCCGCCGCCATGCCGGCGATCGTCCGGCTGCTCCTCGAGGGTACGGCTAGCCATCTCGTGCTCGGGACGACGTCGTTCGTCTTCATCGGGGCCATGTCATGGATGGCTTGGCAGGGGGGTCGAGTCCTCAGGCGTTCGATTCGCCTACGCCTCGAGAACGACGCCCTGGTTCGCGAGCTGGCCGACCGCTCCCGCGAACGAGCCGGCCGTCTGCAGCATCTGATCGACTACGCCGAGGTGGTGACCATCGTTGCCGACCCGGCGACGTCCAGCATCGTCGACGCGAGCAAGAACGCCACTGCGTTGCTCGGTGCCACTGCGCCGGACCTCGTCGGACGTTCGTTGATCGGAAGCTGCGGGCTGGAACCCCTGGCCGACAGGGCCGCGTGGCGATCGTTCGTCGACCAGGCCCGGCTCGGAAGGGGCCACTTCGTTGGCCCTCTCCGAGCCACGGTATTCTCACCGGAGCACGCCGGCCGGCATATCGAGCTCAAAGGCACGATCCGCGACGTCGGGGGAACCGAATACATCCTGTTGGTGGTCAACGACATCACCGAACGCAAGGCGCTGCACGAGCAGATGGCGCGGTCCCAGTTGTTCGCGTCCCTCGGGACCCTGTGCGCAGGGGTAGCTCACGAGATCAACAACCCGCTCACCAGCATCCTGAGCAACCTCCGGATGCTGACCGCTCACTTACCGACATCGGGTCGTCCCCCCCCGCACAATATCCCGCCCGCCCAGGTGCTTCTCGACGACGCCCTCGAAGGCGCGGAGCGGGTTCGTCAGACGGTCACCCATCTGCTGACCACCTCGACGGCGTCGTTCGACGGAGCTCAAGACAGCGACCTGCGACAAGTTCTGCAAACGATGCTGAAGGTCGCCGACCCCGAGATCCGGCACTCCGCGGATGTGGTCTTCGACGCGCAGCCAACCCCCCGCGTTCGGGCCGAGCCGCTGCGGCTCTACCAGGTCTTGCTCCCGTTGATCCTCGACGCGGCTCGAAGATCGACCGAAGGTGGCCTCCGGCACCGGATCACCGTTCGTATTCGTCACGACGCCCCCGAGCGAATGATCCGCCTCGAGATCGATGATTCTCGCGATGGACTGTCGCTCCCGCCCGATCCGAATCCGACTTCGCTGTTGGTCGGGCAGAGCATCGTCAAAGAGCTCGGAGGTTCGCTTCAAGTCGAGGGCTCACGTCGGACGGTCCGCCTACCCGCGGTCACCCCCGCACGCTCGCCGGCCCCAGAGCCCACCGGGATCCCGACCGAGCCGACCCAGGGGCTCAGCATCCTGATCGTGGACGACGACGCGTTCGTGGCCCGGGCGCTCAAACGCCTGATGAGCAGCCACACCGTCACCATCGAAACGAACCCGATGAAAGCGATCGAGATGCTCGCCACGGCCCAATTCGACGCGGTGCTGTGCGACCTGATGATGCCGGACATGTCGGGGATGGATTTCTATCGGCACCTCGCCCAAACGCGACCCGCGATGGCCGACCGCATCATCTTCATGACCGGGGGCGCGTTCTCGGACACCGCCAGTTCGTTCCTGACCAACGTCAACAACGCTTGCTTGACCAAGCCATTCGATATCAAGGCGCTCAACTCGGCGATCGACAAGCTCCGCTCCGAACAGCACCGGCAATCGGCCAACTAGAGCGCCGATTCACTTGGATCGCACTATTGTCGCTGGTTCTCACCCCGTC
>CAZFIV010000049.1:2500-48806 GCA_964519665.1 uncultured Myxococcales bacterium | reverse complement strand
CGGGCCGATTCCGGCGCGACAACAGCACGCTCCAAGTGAATCGGCGCTCTAGGGCGAAACGCCAATGTGCTGTGCCGATGCGCTCGGGGGCTTCGGTCATACTAGGCACGACGGTGCAAGGCGCAGAGCCGTGATCATGGTGTCAGACCGGCTGTCAGACCGGCTGTCGGACCGGGCGGAGGTGACATGACCAAAGGAATGAGCGACCATGTTGATTGGCGCAATAACGATGGACAAAGCATGGTCGATTCACAATTCCAACGGGTCCCGGCGGGTCATCGTTACGAAGCAGCTTCCGGGCACTCGGTGGCTCGACATTTTGGTCGGGGCCGACTGTTGCGTGGAGGTCTGCGAGTCCGAGGGCGTCCTGTCCGTTGAAGAGATCGCAGAGCGCATCGGCGATCGCTGCGATGGGGCTATCGGTCAGCTGACCGAAGACTGGAATAAGGGCTTGTTCGCGCGCTTGGCGGGAGCGGGCGGCCGGGCGTTCAGCACGTGCGCCGTCGGGTACAACAATGTCGATGTCGAAGGGGCGACGGCGGCGGGGATTCCGGTCGGCAACACGCCCGGCGTGTTGACGGAAACCACGGCGGAGTTGGCGGTCGCGCTCACTCTGGCGGCGGCGCGCCGAGTGGCGGAGGCCGACCGGTTCATGCGGGCGGGGCGCTTCACGGAGTGGCTGCCCACTTTGTTCTTGGGCCAGCGGCTCTTCGGCAAGACCGTGGGCGTCATCGGATGCGGTCGAATCGGGGCGGCGTACGGTCGGATGATGGTGGAAGGGTTCAAGATGAACCTCGTCTACTACGACTTGCGCGCCAATACGGGCCTCGAGGCCTACCTTCAGAAGTACGGGCAGCTACTGGCGAGCGACGGGCACCCGACGGTCGCCGTGAGGCGCCTCGACACGATCGATGACGTCCTGAGGGCCGCGGATGTCGTCAGCTTGCACACGGTGCTCGACGCGTCTACCCATCACCTCATCAACGCGGACCGACTGGCGCTCATGAAAGCGGATGCGGTGTTGGTCAATACGAGCCGCGGTCCGGTCATCGATGAGGCGGCCCTCGTTGCGCACTGCCGAGCTCATCCGGTGTTCCGGGTTGGTCTCGACGTCTTCGAGGACGAGCCGGCCATGAAGCCCGGGCTCGCCGAGCTCGACAACGTCACCATCGTTCCGCACATCGCCTCGGCCAGCGTGTGGACGCGAGAGGGCATGGCCACGCTGGCCGCGGCCAACGTCGCCGCCGTGCTCCTGGGCCAGCCGACCTGGAAAGAAGGCAGCATTTTGCCCTTCATCGACGGAGAGCTTCCGCCGTACGCCCCCAGCATCGTCAACGCGGCTGACCTGGCGCTCCCGTGAGGCCACCGCCCCTTTCCCCCATCATAGAAACCGAGGATAGAAACATGCGTTTTGCTGACAGGATTCATCGACTGGGCACCGAGACCGCGTTCGCGGTGGGAGCCGAAGCCTCGGCCTTCGCTGCCCGGGGGCATCGAGTCTATCCGTTTCATCTGGGAGATCTCAATATCCCGTCCCCGCCGACGGTGGTCGAGGCGACCATTCGGGCCATCCGGGAAGGAAAAACGGGTTACTGCCCAAACGCCGGCATTCCTCAACTTCGGGAGGCCATCGCGGCCGATGTGACGGCCTCGCGCGGGGCACAGTACGGCCCGGAGAACGTCGTGGTGCAACCCGGGGGTAAGCCGACGATCGGCAAGTTCTTGGCGGCGCTCATGAATCCCGGTGACGAGGTACTATACCCGAACCCCGGATACCCCATTTATGAGTCACAGATCGAGTATCTGGGCGGCACGGCGGTGCCTTATGGATACATCGAAACCGCCGACAACTTCGACTTGGACTTCGCGTCGATCGAACGCGGACTCTCGGAAAAGACCAGGATCTTGATCCTCAACGACCTTCAGAACCCGAGTGGCGCCGAACTTTCGCCGGAGCAACGCAGCCGGTTGGCGGCCGTCGTTCGGGACCGCGACCTGTACGTGCTCTCCGATGAGGCTTACTTCGATATTCGATACGAAGGGCAGAGTAAGTCGTTCGTCGAAGAAGACGGAATGGCCGAGCGATGTGTCCTTTTGTATACGTTCTCGAAGCGTTTCGCGATGACCGGCTGGCGATTGGGGGCGAGCATCGGACCCCGGGCGATCGTCGACGTGATCGCCAAGCTCAACGTCAACGACGAGTCGTGCTCGAATCACTTCGTTCAGTACGGCGCCGTCGCCGGATTGCAGCGCGGCCACGACGAAGTCCAACAGATGCTCGAGACGCTCCGTGCGCGTCGGGATGTATTGGCCGAGGGCCTCAACGCCATCGACGGTGTTCGTTGTGTCGTGCCCCACGCGACCTTCTACCTGTTTCCGAACGTCACCGAGGTCATGAAGCGGAAGAAGCTGTGGGACTACGAGGCCTTTCGCACAGCAGCCCTGGAAGCGACGGGGGTGTCTTTCACCACCCGTTTGCATTTCGGCCGCGCGTCGGCCGACGAAACGGAGCGCTACATCCGCTTTGCCTATTCGGGCATCGACGTCGACGACATTCAAGAGTCGATCGGGTTGTTCAAAGCCTGGTGCGAGGCCTAGGCTGGCGGCTGATTCGTCGGCATGATCTTCGAGCCCCAGCCTTTCGATTCCAGCCGGCCTCGCCGCGAGCTGCTGGAGATCGCCGAGCGAGCGGTGGCGTCGGTCATGCCGAGCCAGGCGGTCGCGAATGCGGTCGTCCGCGATGGGAGTGCGCTCGTAGTGGGCGGGCGGCGCTTGAATCTAGGAGCGTACGACCGGGTTCTGGTCCTGGGCTTCGGCAAGGCGGCCTGCTCCATGGGGCAAGCGTTTCTTCCGTTGCTGCGGGGGGTTCCGACCGAAGGCCTACTGGTCACGCCGGCTCCTTCCCCGGTCGAAGGCCTCGCCGTTTTGCCTGGTTCGCATCCGGTGCCGACCGAGGAGAGCGTCGCTGGGGGGCGGCGTCTCCTTCAGATGGCTCGGAGCGCCGGCGAACGCGATCTGGCTGTGCTGTTGATCTCGGGGGGCGGATCCGCGGTCGCCGAAGTGCCGGCCGGCGGGCTGACGCTGGATGACCTACAGGCGACGACCCGATGTCTTCTTCGGTGCGGCGCGACGATCAACGAGCTCAACGCTGTGCGAAAACACTTGTCTGCCTTCAAAGGAGGGCGACTCGCTCAAGCGCTGGCATCGGCGCAGACCGTCGTTACGTTGATCATTTCCGACGTTATCGGTGCTCCGCTCGACGTGATCGCCTCTGGGCCCACGGTCGCCGATCCGACAACGTACGCCGATGCGAGATCGGTGATCGAACGCTATGCCCTCGAGGATCAGGTGCCGAAGGCCGTCCTGCATCATCTTCGGGAGGGCGAACAGGGACGGGTCGCCGAAACGCCGAAGACGGGGCTCGTCTTCGGTAGACAGTCGACGGTGGTCATCGCCAGCGGTGACCGAGCGGCGACCGTCGCCGCCGACGCCGCGCGAAGGCTCGGTCACGACGCACGAGTAGTGCAGACCGACCTTCAGGGGGAGGCTCGCGAGGTCGCTCGCGCGCTCGTGCGCGCTGCCGACGCGCTCGGACCCGGACAGACGTTCGTCTACGCCGGCGAAACGACGGTCACCGTGACCGGCGATGGCCAGGGGGGGCGGAATCAAGAGCTCGCGCTGGCCGCGGCCATCGCCCTGGCGGGCCGCGACGACGTGACCGTCTTGTCGCTGGGCACGGACGGCATCGATGGCATGAGCCCATCGGCGGGCGCGTTCGGCGACGGCGCCGCCGTCGAACGCGGACGTGCGTTGGGCTTGGACGCCGTGGCGTGTCTCGATCGCAACGATTCGCACCGGTTCATGCGCGCGATTGGTTATACCGTGGACAGCGGGCCGACGGGCACGAACGTCGGCGATCTGGTCCTGGTGCATCGGCACCGCCTTTGAAACTTGACCGCTGCACGGTTCGCGCCCTGACCCCGCAGTGGGGCCGAAAGCGCCGGTCGATGCCGTGCCCGCACCGCCTCGCGGTCGCGGCTGTATCGTGCTGTAGTTCGCTCATGCGCTTCATCGCCCTCGTTGTCCTCCTTCTTTCTACGACCGCCCACGCCCAAGAGTGGCCGACCCTCAAGGGCCCCTATCTCGGTCAGACGCCGCCTGGCATGAAGCCCCAAGTGTTCGCCCCGGGCGTCGTCTCCCTGGACGGAGAGCGGGAACTCAACTCTGTGTTCTCGCCGGATGGACGAATCTTTATGTTCAGCCGAGAGGTCGACGGCGTGTTCAAGATGTACTTCAGCGCCCAGGATGAAGATGATGTGTGGTCGCGTCCGAAACTCGCCGGGCCCTCGCGCACCTACCCGGGCCACGCCGACGTCGACATGATGTTCGCGCCCGGCGGAAAGCGGGTGTACTTCATCTCCAACCGTCCCCTGCCTGGCTACTCATTGGATCGCTACAATATTTGGTATTCCGACCTTGGCCCGCATGGCCTGCTTCCACCGGTGGCCCTCGGGCCCCACATCAACGGCCCCGACCACGAGTTGTATCCGATGATCGTCGGCGATGGCAGCCTGTACTTCTCGAGCCACCGGTCGGATACCCGAGGGCGATGGGACAGCTATCGCGCCCAGTTTCGCGACGGCCGTTTCGATCCCCCGGTCAATCTAGGGCCAGCGATCAATACCGAGCACGCCGAGGGCGACATCTTCGTCAATGCCAACGAAACCATTCTCATTCACAACGCCTCGGGCCGCCCCGACAGCCTGGGCCGGGGCGACCTATACGTGAGCTTTGCGAAACCCGGCGGCCCGTGGAGCGACGACGTTCACCTGGGCAAAGTGATCAATACGAAAGAGAACGAGTACTGCCCGCAGATGACTCCGGACGGTCGATACTTCTTCTTCACTCGCGGCCATCAAATCATGTGGGTGGATGCCAAGGTTCTGAAGAAGTTCAAGAATTGACCGGACCATCGGCCCTGAGCGTTACGATTCTACGATCTTGAATCGAGTGCCAGCGGTGATCGGGAAGTCCGGAGTGGTGCACTGACCGCGTGGGTCGCGGGTGATAGCGTTTCGCAGTCGGTCGACATGAGCGAGCCATTCGTCGGCGATGTCGGGCGGAACTTCGCGCCGTTCGATGTGCTCTTTCAGAATCTGGCGGCGCCGATCGAATTGCCCCCCCATGATCGCGTGCCGTTGGTGGACGCGGCCCATGGGTCGGCCCTCGTAGGCGATGTCGGCGCCTAAGAACCGGGCCGTGAACTGGTACTCGCGGCGCTTCAGGCGGGGCACGTCGACGCCCCGGAAGAAGAACCCGATCATGGCGTCGGACACCATCTCGTCGACGAACCCGTCGATCACCGCGCGGAGCTTGTCTTCTCCGATGCGCTCAATGGGCTTCATGCGACCATGGTAGCGCACCTGGCTTGCGTCGGGGGGGCTCGTTTGTCTACCGATCGGTTTACATGATTCGTCCGGCGACCATGAACGACCTGCACGCCCTAGTGGCGGGTAACCTCGCGATGGCGGAAGAGACCGAAGACGTCGCCCTCGATGTGTCCACCCTGACTGCGGGCGTGCGGACAGCGTTGAACAGCGGCCGGACCGCTCGCTACTTCGTAGGGGAGGTCGACGGGCAGGTGGTCGCCCAGCTGATGATCACGCTCGAGTGGAGCGACTGGCGCAACGCCGAGGTGTGGTGGATCCAGTCTGTGTACGTATCGCCCACCCAACGTCGAAGGGGCTGGTACCGCCGGCTCTACGCGTTCGTGCGCGACGAAGCTCAGCGGGCTGGGGCGGCCGGTCTCCGTCTCTACGTCGACCGCCGCAACACCGCGGCTCAGACTACGTATGCGGCCCTCGGAATGGACGGCGAGCACTACCAGGTCTTCGAGGCGATGTTCGACTGAGCGCGATAGGTGTAAACGCGGAATGACAAAACGCGCTGGACCGATGGAGATCACACAACTTCGGTCGCATACTGTCGATACTCAAGGTGTGGCAGTGTAGGTCTACAGGCCACCAGGACAACCAATGCGTGCCGAAAATACACCCCGTCCGGATGGGGCCCCCCCGAAGCGGTCGACAGACGAAATCGTCCGAGATCGCAAGGCCCACCTGATCGACCTGGTGGGCCGGCGGCTCAAAGAGAACCTGACTTGGGAGACGCTGGGGCCGATGGCTCAGGCGTTCCTCGACGCCGTCGCTGGGCCCAAGATGAAGAAGTCGCTCGAGGGCGAAGCACGCGCGGTCCCGGCCGGTCTAGCGCAGCGGATGGCCGACGACCTCCAAGACCTGGTGGTCAAGGATCGGTTTTTGTTGGCCCCGCCGGCTGACGCCAAAGACCGACCCAGCGTTCTCGACGACCGTCGGATCCAGGTCATTCAGAACAAAGGCGCCAGCACCCATCGCATGGCTGGGCTCGAACTCGGTCAGCACGTGCTCGGCGATGTCTTCAAGGCCTTCGACATTCCTGCCGACGGGTTCGCGGGCACGGTCGCGGATGTCATCAAGACAGGGGTCGAGCGCCGGGCCGACCTGGCCAACCCCAAAACGTGGCTGAGCCTCGTGCCCGAGATGGCCGCGGCGGCGATGGCGACCAAGGGGCCCTGGCAGGCTCGGGTGGGGGCCGCCGCTCTCGCGGGCGTAAACCGATGGGCATCGATGCCTCCGACCATCGACGTTCCGGCCGAGTCGGTGCCGACGAGCGGAACGGGGTCGACGGCTTCTCGAGACGAAGTCGAGCGGTCGCCCGATCGCCGGCCAGCCCAACTCCTCGGAGATACGTCCCCCCACGCCGAAGCGCCCAGCGGCGAACGCAAACCAGGAACGATGGCCGGCGGGGTCCTCGGCATGGCTCAAGCCCGCGTTCAGTCGGGTGATAACCGCCGCCTCGCCAATCAGACTCGCGAACTCTTCAAGGCGCTCAAAGAGGTGCTCGGCGATGACGGCGGTGCGCTCGACGAGCTGGCCAGAGAGTTCTCGGCCGCAGCATCCAAGGGGGTTGGGCATCAGCCGCGCCTGATCGACCTGTCCCGGGTTCCCACGGTCGACCCGGTAGTGTGGCCGACCGTCGACCCCAAGGTCGAAGACTTCGCGCATCAAGTCCTCGGGCCCGAGGGCTTGAACGTACAGGTCGTCGGCGGCAACGAGATGGCGGCGGCGAATTTCATGACCGTGTTGGGCATGGCGACCAAGAAAGCCGAGTCCGAGATGGGCCGCCCGGTCGACCTCGAAGACCCTCAAGACCAAGCCGCGGTGCTGCGGGTCGCCATCGACAACCTGGTCGACGTTTCACCGACCGCGAAGGCGCTCAGCGCGGCCTTCGATGCGTTGGCATCTACCCTGGACCCCGAACAGGCCGGCGTCCTCCAAACTCAGCTCGGCCGCCACGAGCGAAAAATCGCGACGACTTGGGTGGTCGAGGCGCTCACCAGCCGAGCCCCTGAAGCGCTGGCCACGGCTCAGGCGGAGGTGAGCCAGGCGCTGAGGGCCGTGGATCAGGCGCTCGAAGCATTCGAAGAGCCGCCCCCCGAGCTGGCGAACGCCAAGACCGGGTTGACGGCCCAGCGCCAGGCACTGACGGACCCTGACGGTTCGCTTGCGCAAGCGGTCCTGCGCGGCGGCTTGGCCGAGCTGCAGTTCCCGACGTCGAGCGCCGGCGGGCCCGATGTGGTCACGTGGGCTCAGCAGGCGCGCCGGAGCTACGAAAAGGCCGCCGGTGATGCTCGTATGAAGCTCGAGACGGGTACGGCGGCCCAGGCGGTGGCGCCCAACGCAGCGCCGGCGCTCGGCCGGTCTTCGTTGGCGACGATCTGGAACGTCGCCGCCGAAGCTGCGGGTGGTGTACCCCCCTGGGGGCCCAGCGGCCCCAACCAGGGTGGTTCGGGCGGCGGTGGTTCCGGCGGACCTGGGCGCCCGGGCGGCCCCGGGGGCCCGGGCGGACCGCCGAGGCGGCCGGGCGACTTCGGGAGCTTCGAAACGGCCGACAACTACGCCGCCAGCATGGGAGCACGGGTCGACAAGCGGAACGCGCACGACGGTCGACGCGACAACTTCGATGACATCCGGGCCATCCTGAATGACCCCGCGCTCGAGTTCTTCGATAAGATCTTCTTGGTGATGACGATGCTCATCGACCGGATGCGCAACAAGATCGAGAAGGACCAGATCGACCAGCTCGACCGCGAAGAAATGATGTGGATCAACGAGCAGCTGGCCCACGAATACCAAAAGGAAGTCGAGATGGCGCAGCGCGACATCCACGAGCTGGGCAAAGAGGTCGACAAGTCGGCCAGCGCGTTCTCCAAGGCCGAACGGCACCTCAAGCAGCTCGAGGCGACGCCGGAAGAGGAGCGGGCGCCCGACCACGACAAGCAGGTGGCGGATGCCAAGAATCTCTTCGAGCAGGCCAAGGGCAGCTGGACTGACAATATGGGCAGGTTCGAGCAGCGAAAGACGGTGCTCAACGAGCTTCGCGATGCTCGAGATGCGCACCGCGTTCAGATCGCATCCGACCGTCGAAGCGCCGATATCTTTGCGGCGAAGGTCAAGCGCAACACCCACGTGGTCGAGATGTACATGGACCTGATCAAGACGTTCGAAGAACACAAGAAGCGCAACCTGGCGCGGATGCTCAGCTCGTAAAGGAAGCAGCATGCGCGGTACGCACTACGGCGCGGATTACCGGTGGTTCACGCGATTCATCGGGGACGACGTCAACATTCCTCAGGTCGAGGTGTCGCGGGAAGACGTCGACCGTCTTCTCGCCGAACGTGGGATATCGAACAATCCGGGGCCGGTCGGAATCGACGCCGAAGACCACGTCGAGGCATCCCGGCCCGATCTCGGCCGTCTGACGGGGGCCGAAGATCATCTTTACCCTGCCGTCTCCGCGGAACCCGCAGACGTCGACGAGCACGACGAAGCGGCGGGCCAGTATCCACCGGGCAGCCTGAAGGCGGCCATCGCGCGGTCGCGCGCCCTGGCCCACCAGCTGCGGGCTGCAAGGAGGCCGGAAGCCCCCGAGATTGACTCTCGCGAGAGTTCGTCGGCAGCCGGGGGGCCGGTGGTGCTTACGCCCGAAGCCCAGCGCATCGCGCGGAAAATCCAAGACACGATCAATCCGCGCGAGCTCGCCCAGTACTCCTTCGAGCAACTGCTGATGGCCTTTCGGGCCGGCGGGCTGAGCCCGGGGGCCGGAGCCAAGCTCGTGCAGGCCTGGGCCTACGGCCGGCAGCTGTCGCCCGAACAAGTGGTCGCGGCGATGAAGCGAGCGAAAGATGAGTGGCTGGCCCAGGCCGAGCGGCGCCCCGGGCTGCCGGCTCAGTTGTTACCACAAGCGAAGGAGTGGGACTACGACCGGTCGGTGGCCGACGTCCTCAATCAGCGGGCGAACGTCGGCCAGGGCCCCAAAGACATCGACCGCGAGCGACTCACGTTGCTTCGTCGCCTGATGGCGTCGTTCTCCGGTCAGGCCAATTACGGCTTCACCGGGGCCGATGCGGTGGTGGAAGCCGCCGCCAGCACGGACGTGCTCGGATGACGCCGTCTGTGCATACACTGTCATACAGAAGAAGGAATCGGTGATGAAGGCGAAAAGCCCCACTCCTGGCTCGGGCCGCGCGCACGAGCTTCGACGCTCCGCGTGCGATGAACTCCCCTCCGCCCAGGTCGCCGCTCCCCGGAGCCCTCGCCATCTGAGCATTTTGCCCGAATACTCGGGGCTTCAAGGCCAGGTGCGCCAGCCCGACCAACGAACCATTCGTCTTGTGGACGCGCCGGCGGTCGACGTGAACGGAACCGCGTACCGAGTCGACCGCCGCCACCCGACCCAGGCGATGCTCCAGATCCGCAAGGCAGCCTCCGGCACGGCCGCTCCAGTCGAGGCGAAGGCGGGCTTCGATCGTTTGGTGGAGACCGTTCGCGACACCCAGGATCCCATGGTTTCCTGGAAGAGCTACGAGCTGTTCGAAGGGATTCGGGACTATCTCGACCAACGTACCGACCGCATCAACCGCACCTCCGAGTGGGCGGAGGTGATCGCGTCTTTCCCCGTCGAGGAGCGCGTGATTCGACTCGACCGAGGTCTACGGGCGCTCGCCGCGGCGTTCAAGGCCGGCAAGTTGCCCGGCGTCCAGGCCCGAGACCTGGCCGAGCTTCAGGGCCGGACGCAGGCGACGGCCTTCAACTTCGACATGGATCACAACATCGTGCACCTCCCCGGGGCCAACTACGTCCTCAACACCGCGACCGGCGACATAAAGGCCTTCGATCACGGCGAGTGGGCCAAGATTCGACAGACCGTCGGCCAGCCCGGCCCTCTCGCCGACTACAAGGTGCTGTCGTCGGATCTGGTGTTTGGCTCGTTTCAAGAGGCCGACGATGGCACTGACCCCGCGAGCTACGAGCGAGCCCTCAGGGCGGCGGTCGAGGGGCCCGAGTCGACGTGGCAGGCCCCGATGTGGTCGGACTTTCAGTGGGCGCTCGAACGACCCGACTCCGCTCGGAACGTGTTCATCACGACTGCCCGTGGCCACTTTCCGCGGACGATTCAAAACGGTATGAGCGCGGTATTGCAAGACGGCGGACACATCGAGCGCGTTCCGGCCGAAGACAACATCTTTCCGGTGACCGCGCACGGAATCGCCCGCAGCAATGACTATTCTCAAGAGAAGGTGCGGTTCATTCGTCTGTCTCTCGACCAGGTGCAAGCCCGACCTTTCGGTCCGGCCACCGGCTTGGTGCGCACCCCCGACGGCCGAGGCAGCGCGATGAAACATACTTTCGTCTTCTCCGACGACGATCTCCGCACCGCGAAACTGGTGCTCGAGTCGCTGCATTGTGACCAGCGCCAAGGGCGCTGGCCAGACGTAAAGGTCATGGTCCGATTCACCGGCGAGGGGCATCCCGACGAGGAGCCGTGGTCGCGGGTGGTGGGGGGAACGGACGGCCCACGCGAAGCGTCCATCGAAGAGCTGGGCGAACACGTTGCGTTGCGCGCGCGAGGCGACCGCGCCCGGGCCCGAATGGAAAGGCTGTTAACTCATGTATAATCCCAACCCATCCCCAACCGGAGGCCGTCTGATGGGGCAAGTCTGATGATATAGAGCTAACCTGATTTGCAGTCGCCAACGCCCATCCAGCATCGCCTTGGTATCGTCGAAAAGGTCGGATACGGCCTTGGCGATACGTCCATCAACTTCTTCTTTCAATTCGTCAATATCTTTCTCCTCAAATACTACACCGACGTCTTTGGTCTCGAGGACACGACGGCCGGCACGATGTTCCTCGTCGCGACCCTTTGGGACGCCGTCAATGATCCGCTGATGGGGGCCATCGCCGATCGCACCAAGACGAAGTGGGGCAAGTATCGGCCTTACCTCGTTTGGTTCGCGATTCCGTACGCCATTTCCGGGTACTTGCTCGTGGCCAATCCCGACCTCGGCCCCGCGGGCAAGGTCGTGTTCGCTTACGTCACCTTTCTCGCCTTCAAGACCTTCGTGACGACGATTTCAGTACCCTACGGTGCGTTGATGGGCGTGATGAGCGACGATCAGCGGGAACGGGTTGCGCTGTCGACCTTTCGGTTCCTCGGCGCCTTCGGCGGTGGATTCTTGATCGCGTTGATGGTGGAGCCGCTGGTCGGAGCCCTCGGCGGCGAGAGCAAAGTGTTGGGCTTTCAGCGGACGATGCTCCTCTTCGGCGCGGTCTCCGTTCTTCTGCTGCTGGTTACGTTCCGCGCGACGCGGGAGCGCTTGGAACCGCGGCCGGACACCGTCAATCTCGCCACCGATGTTGGCTTGCTCTTCAAGAACCGGCCGTGGGTGGTCATGGGGGTCGCCGCCATCTGTACGCTGGCGGCGATCGCGATTCGAAACGGAGTGACCCTGTATTACTTCGACTACGTCGTCGGCGACAACGCGCAACCACTCTTTACCATCGGCTGGGAATCGACCGTCTGGCTGTTGAAGTTCAATCGGTCGACGATCTTCCTGTCGAGCGGGATGCTCGCCTTCATCGCCGGGGTGGCCCTGTCCGGTGTCGTCGCCGGGGTTCTGGGCAAGCGCAACGGCCTCATCCTCATGACGTTGCTCAACGCGGTCACCGTTCTCGCGTTCTTCTTCATCCCGCCCGATGCGTACACGGTGATGGTCGTCGTCAATCTGCTCGGTAACTTCTTCGCCGGACCTACGCCCGCGCTGGTGTGGGCGCTCTACACCGACGTAGCAGACTATGGCGAATTCAAATTCGGCCGTCGGGCGACCGGCCTGGTGATGTCGGCGGCCATGTTCGCCCAGAAGCTCGGTCTCTCGATCGGCGGCGCTATCCCAGGTTGGATGCTCGGCCTATTTGGCTTCGAGCCCAACCAAGTCCAGACCCCCGACGCGGTCTTTGGCCTCCGGCTCTTGTTCTCGATCATTCCCGGAATCTTTGCTCTCCTCAATGGACTTGTCCTCCTTCTCTACCCCCTCTCGCGGGCCGACACACAAGCCATGGAGCGAGAACTGGCGCAGCGCCGTCAACAGTGAAGACTTCAAGCGGGCCGCGGCTGAGCGACAGCGTGTCGGCGGAGTAAGAGTGAAGCCTCTACCAGCTACCCCCCAAGATGACTCAGCCGCTTATGCTGATCCCGACGACCTACCGATGGCACCCCGACGACGGAGGCTTCGACCATGACTGCGCTGCCAACCCGAGCGAGCTTTCCGGGCCTATGGTTGGGCTCCGAGTACACGATGTCGGAGGCCGCCGCTGGGATACAACGTTGCAGCTGTTGGAAAGCGGTGTATTTCGACGGCGCCGGACTGCGCCAGATGGCGAGGCTCGAAGCGACCGGGGGGCATCGACCCCTTTGTGACGCGCCCCTTGTTCGGCGGACACACGAGATGTTCGTCCCGCTACCGGGGCGTTCAAAGGAGCCTGGCCTTTACCCGCTGCAAGGGCAGGTCTTCGGGCATTCAACCGGCGCGTTTTCCCGGCCGAGCAGCTCGCGGGTGTCGGTGAGGAGCTTGATGAGCTTGTCACGAACTTCGGGGTCCCGCCGCATTTCGTTGAAGACCCTTACGTCGTATCGGTCACTCTTGGCGTGCCAGGCGGGAATGATGACGTCTAGAATCTTGATCAGCGTCGGCCGGAGGTCGGACCAGTTCTGGTTGAAGATCTTCTCCACGACGCACGCGCGGCGTCGGCTCTCTTCGGATCGGCTGAGGAGCTCGTTGATCTGAAGACTAAACTTCTGACTCTCCACGAGCTCGAAGCATGCGTTGTGACAGGACACCCCAACCGCGAGGGTTTGCGTTCGAGCCACGATCGCTTTCGCGTTTCTGGCATTCCTGCCCTCTAACGCCTCCTTGGTACCAGCGAGCAGACAATCGACGGAGACTCCATAATTATCGAGCGTGACCTCGTATTTTGCGGTTTCGTCGGCCCCACTCACGAAATGGGGCTTCTTGTACAGCGGCTCCTTGGCCAGGGTCGTGTTCCAAGCGACCTGGGACACGGTCACCCCAGAGATAATCGCAAAGACGACCGCAGCAATCCAAACCGCAACCGGAGAACGGCGAAGGCCCGTGACTAGAAGACGTCGCATTTTCCTCGTCCCTGGGGTACTGGAAGGTCCAATTCATTGTAAAGGCTGTTCTCGAGCTCTTCGAGTCTGAGACGCGCCGGGTCAAGTTTGCCGGTCAGGTGGATTCGGTCGTCCCGCAAGGAGCGGATGAGTCTCCGACGGGTTCGTTGGGTGTTCGAAGTAAACTTATCCAACGAGGTCTTGATTTCGAGCTGCCCGGTGGCCGCCACAGCTTCAAAAACCTCATAGCGGATCGCGCGAAATCCCTCGGATTGCTCCATCGAACGCACGTTTTCTGACAAGGCGTTGTATCGGCCCGAAACCGCTTTGAACGGTTCCAGAATATTTTTTACGTCATCTCGTTCTTCCTCGAAGGTCTTGCTGCTCGTTCTTCTCGGGCCTTCGAAGTAATACTCGATACCCTCTTTCAGATCGTCGGCGCGTCGTACGAACTGATGGAGTTCAGGCAGCAGTGTGTCCGAGGTAAAGCGAAGAGACCGAGGCGATAGGCGATCATCGAGCATCTCTTGCCGGTGCGACGAAGATAAGAACCAGGTGAACCCTGCCGCAATGAGGAGTACTGCGACAAAGATCCCGACGAACAGGTTATACTCTGTGCGGGCCTTCTTACGGTGGCTTTCCAAGCCCGAAATGAGGTCCAGGAAGCCCTTGTTCGTTTCGTCGGGCGGCCCCTCGCTCAAATCGCACCAGTGTTGCTTGGCAAGTTCGAGCGGGATTTCGTCGTCTGGTACCGGGGAGAGCTTTACCGGAATCGTGCGGCCTGCAAGTCGGGCATGCGGCAGCTCGATGTAACGGATGAAGTTACTCTTCAAGCTGTTCTCGCTTAGGAAAATCAAGACACTCTCGGCGGTGCGGATCGTAGAGACGATCTCCCGTGTGAAATCCTGCCCCCCCACGAGGCCATGGTCCCACCATACCTTGTAGCCGCGCCCTTCGATCGCGTCGATCACGGCTTTGGCCCGGTCAAGATCGGCGTGCGCATACGCGACGAATACCGAATCGACTCGTTCGAGCTTCATGTCGTCCTCCACGGCAATAGCCGGCGTGTTCGTTCATTCGAAATGCTCTTTCTCTCGAAACGCATGGTCATGGGCGCCCGCTCAGAAGCGAATGACGCTCTCGTCTGCTTCCCGTTGGTCCACTTTTCGATCTTCGGCGGAGACGGTGGGCCAGAGATTGGCTGGCTGGACGATCACCGCCAGGTAGACGGTCATCGGCTCGTCGTCGTCGAAGAATGGATTGGCGATCCTCCCGTCGTCGTCGACCACATTCGTCCGCGTAAGCGTATAGCCGAGCTCCGCGATGAGCCAATCGGTGATTCTGACGTCAACCCACATGGCAAACAAGGAGCTGACCCGCACCGAACTGGGGTCTTCGACCTCTCGAACGCGAATCTCGGTGGCCGAACCCTCGTCGAGGACGGGGACCGGGTCCGGCGTTTCGACGAATTCGTGGTTCAGCCAAAAAGCGATCCCTGGTGATACGCGGCCCCAGTAGCCAATGGCGAAAGCGCGCCAAGACAGGATATCGGAGACGGCGAAGGTCTCGCCGAGCGCGACCGGACAGACCGACGTTCCGCCCCCAAAGCAGCTCAAAGGATAGGCGGGCGCCGTCGTCCCCTCGTCGTACTCGGCGACGACGGTTTCGTTCACATTTCGGAGGTAGGAGCTACCCAATACGAAATCCAGGCGGCCGCCCGCGACCTCGGGCACGCTCTGGATGAGCTGAACCTGGGGGCCGATGCTGAATCGTCTTCCAAAAGCTTGGGAGGCCTTGGACGTCGGAAAAACGAGATCGGCGGAGAGGTTCGCTGAAAACCCAGACCACGGGACCGGAATGTCCCAGCGATAGACGAGCTGGAGAAGCAGGTCGGATACCACGGCCTCATTCGACCGCGTGGTTGTGTCGCTGTTCGTGAACTCGTAATCGAGATCGATCTGAGCCCATAGTCTCCATTCATCGGTGAGCTGCACCCGAGGCCGGAAGCTGACCGAAGTCCAGACCGTATCATTCGGTGAGAGCTGCTGCTCGGGGTCCAGTGTATTGGTGGTCATCCGTAGCGACCAGAAGACCTGACTCTCGGCGAGTCGCCTCACCACCTCGGGCTTGGTCGAAGAGGACGAAGTCTCGAGCTGACCCCCGCGAGTCAGCGTTGAGGTCGCGGCGAGCTCGAACTGGGCATCCTCGGGGGTGGCCCCCGATGCGGCGGGTACCGAGACGAGGATGCCGATCCAGCCCGCTATCAAGGCTCGGTGGCCGGTCATCGCAGACCACGCATGCTTGGGTCGGCCAAGCCGAAGTCTCGCAGGGCCTGGCGCATAAACGCCGGTACGGCGACGTACCTGCTCAGCTCGATACAGGCCAGGTTTTCGTCGCAAGCGCACTCGGCGTTGCTCGATTCATTGCATCCTTCTCGTCCAAAGGTGCCCAGCAGCGATCGCACCGCGCGGTCGTATTTCACGATGGGTTCGCCTTCGGCAAACACGGGGACGTACCAGTCGGGACTTCCATCGCCGTCGAGGTCCGGACCATCGGTCACCACATATGCCCGTTCCAGCAGTTCATTCGCGTACTCGAGTATGCGCGCACCGACGCCCTTCTGCACCACCTTACCGAAAATGGTCTCCTTACCGTAGGTCCGGGCCACCATCACATCGCCGGCAGGATTGTGAAACTCGATACGATTGGCGAAACCTGGGTCGCTGTCGGCGCCGATGACCCAGATTCCCATTTGATCGAGCCACCAACGTTGTTCGTTTTCGGGTAGGTACATCAAGGTCCACGCGATCAAGAATTTGTGCTGCTCCCAACTGACCTGCGGATCCAATGCGATGTATTGGGCGGTGGAGGTGGTCGAGGTACCTCCATAGAGCTCATTGGGGGCCGCGAAGGCGGAGCACACAATGGACGAGGGGTCCGGGAAACAAACCTCTGGAGACTCCGTCCACCATGAGGTGAAGCCGATGGGGTTGGTGGGGTACTGGGCGGCGTCGATGATCGGGCGGCCGTTCTCCGTACGAACGAAAGCGCCGGTCAATTCGTGGTCATTGGTCAGGTTGTTGGCCAACCAACGCCGATAACCATCTGGGAACAGGTCGGCGAGCGAGACAGCGCGATACCGGGGGTCCGTGAAGTCGCGCCGTGAGTCGCTGATAAAGTTGTCGACCGACTCGGTCATGAGCATCGCCGTGTAGATCTTCTCGTAGTACGACCCGGCGTTGACCGTGTAGTCGGAGTTGTAATCGCCGTTTTCGTCCGAGAGGCCGTTTTCGACCGGCCGCCCGCCGATTCCGACAGAATCGTAATACCCCACGACGCCGTTGGGGACGATGACTTCGGGCAGACGGGGAAGCGTCAGGGTGTCGTTGGTGGACCGCAGGACCGGACGTAGGGGGTCTCGGAAATGCTCGCCGGAAGCGGGGCGCTGGAGCTGACGGGCAAAGTGGTCGAACGCCAGGCCGCTCGCGAGGGCGTTGACCGCCACCCCATTGTATCGAGTGCCATCCGTGCCCACGATAGCTGGCCACAACTCCGAGAAACGGAATCTCTCGGTGACTGCAAAGTCGCGGTAGATATTGGCGAGTAGGCCGAGGCCCTTGGCGGCGTCCCGTAGCTTGGCATTGTACCGGTGGTGGGTGCGCTCGACCGCCTGTCTGACGCTAAACGACTGCCGTCGGCGACGGTAGTTATCGAAAATATGGTTCGTCTCCTGTTCGGCGATGAGGAAGTTGAAGAGCTCGTAGGAGTCGGCTCCGTTGTCGTAGGTGAAGACGGCCAGATTCCCGAGGTCGGCCCATCGGTCGGTCGCGAACCCGTACGGTACTCTTACTCGTCCCGAGGGGTCGATGCCCGGGTTGCCGACATTGAACCCTTCAACGTCGGCATCGTCGGCGGCGGTGAGCGCGGACCAAGAGACGAAGTCGACCGGCTGAGTTCGACATCGCGAGCTGACGCCGTCGACGGATACGATGTGGCCATCGAAGACGGGATGCCAGGCCCCTCGGGTCGCTTCGTTCCATGAAGACGGCTCGAAGGCGCTGACCTGAACGGAACGGCAGTCGTCGATCAGGTCGAACACCCGGTTGAGCTGAGAATAGTGGATTTCGTTGGTCCGGTTTCCGGTTCGCGTGCCGTCGTTCCAAGAGAATCCTAGAATGCCGCCGAAATTGTCGAGCTTGCTCAAGACAAAGCGTGAGCGGGTGGTGCCGAGTTCGTAGCTGTCGTCCGAGTAGACCGAGACGACGTCGCCGTAGAACATTTTGACGGCGGCAAAGTCATACGCTCCGAGCCCCATCATGTCTTGAGTGGATTCACCGGCATAGTCCATGACCGACGAATGCATGAACATCCAAATCAGGTTATCGCGTTCGTCCGGACTGACCGGATCGAAGAAACGGGGGCCGATACAAGTGTCGCCGTCGGAGGCAAGATCCGTGCACTCCTGGGTCACGGCCCCGTTGCGAGTGCGGAGCTGCCAGTACTGGGGTCGGTAATTGAACGCGTCGGAGGAGCTCACGAAGTTGTGCCGAAGGCCTAAACTGTGGCCCATCTCGTGGAGCACGACAGAAGTATGGGCCCGCTGCGCGATGTAACGCCGCATTCGTTCGGCCCGTTCTTCTTGGGCGGCTGCCGAGTCTTGACGGTTGAACGCGCCGAACTTCTCTTGGAGGATGTCGCTCAGGCCGGTCAGCGAACTGGGCGCTGGCGCTTCATGACGGATGCAGTCGCCGCGGCGGGCGACGGCCAGATTTCGGGCCTGTTCAAAACGCCCGTGGAGATGCACGTTGACCCCTCGCAAGGGGGAAGCGAATGCGGTGACTTCGGATCCGGGGCCGAGGGCCGCTACGCCTGACAGTGCGCCCATGGCGGTGGTCGTCAGCTCGGCTTCGGTGGGCGACCCGAGGCATTGCGACCGACGCTGGTCGTACGTCGAAGCCATGGTCGAGACCGCGAAAGCGTCGGCTCGAATCGAAGAGATGGCGTTCTTCTGCATGCGGAGTTTTTGCAGGAGGCCCGGATGAGTATCGAGATCGTGATGAGCGCTTCGCATGTGGTCGACATCGACTCTCGCCACGCTCGCCAACCGAGAGTCGAGGTCGGCCCGGGTGAGCATCGGCAGCGCACCGCCGCTCGGGGCCCGGGCGGCCGAAACCCAGTCGCGAACGTGCCTTCCCTCGGTAATGTCCTCCGCCGACAATTCGCCTTCGAGGAAGCGCATCTGATCGATGACCTGCCGAGACCAAACCTCGGTCGCGTGCGACCAGACATTGATCGATGAAGCGATGGTCTCGCCGGTTAGAGGGTCGTGCGCGTCGCTGTAGACTCCCCAGGGGGCCGAAACCTGAGGCGTCGGGACGACATTGATCTGATGGTATCGTAGGTCCCCGGGCCGCACGGTCGTTCCGGGGTCGCCGCACTCCGATGGGTCGGTGGCCAGCACCGGTGAGTGACAGAGAATGACCATCGGCTCGCTCAGGGCCAGCGCGACGATGGCGGAGTCGTAGCCCCGGGCGTTGGCAATGGATTGCGCCTGGGCGCTGCAGTCGGTGTCGCCATGAGTCTGGTCGTTTCGGCAACGGCTCACTTCGGCCACCAGCGCTAGAGCATCTTCGTGCTGGTCTTGTTGGCCGAAATAGATCGGGTACTGAGCCGTGCAGGCCTCCCGCGACCCATCGGCTCGGATGCACTCCGAATAATGGGCGGCCAGGACGGCCGCTCGCATGGCGGTGTCCCATTGGTAGGTCGCTTCGCGGGTCGCGTCGAAAAACTCAGGGTCGCTACCCGAGGTGTAGTACCAGACGATAGGTTTGACCTCGCGTTGTCGGTACGGAAGCGTGCACAAGCGGTTGAACACATCGCATTGGGATCCCGCGCCCGCTTCTTCGCATTCGTCGGCGGTGCCGTCCGAATCGACATCACGATTCGGGTCACTGCCGAACGGCGTAGATTCCGGCGTGTTACAGCCAATCCCGCCGGTCATCGTACTCGGTTCGGCGTAATAGTGTGACCGCTCCCAGATGTTGTACCGGGAGATGAATCGACGCCATTTGTCGTCGACGACTCCATAGAAAGGATCGAAGCCCGTTCTCTCGGTCGTAAAAGCACCGAACGCTTGGAATCGACGACCGTCCCAATCGGCCGGCACGTAGTCGGTAGGTACCACCCGCCGGAAGCTGTGCCGAATGGTTAGCTCGGTCGGGTTACAAGTGGCGACGGGAGCTCCCCCACCGAGGTCGATCGGAAGCAAGCATGCTGGAATCTTATCGACGCCCCATCCAAGGTGCGACAAGTCAACGGTGAGCGGTCGTGCGAACGCCCGGGTTGTCACGTCAAAATAGTCGGCCTCGAAGACGGGGCGGTCGGGAGAGGCAGGGTCGGTCTCGTCGAGGCTCAGCGGAGTGTACTCGACGCCGTCGGTGATTCCGATCGCCGCCAGCAGGTCAAAGTCGTAGGTGTCGACGCTGTGGTTGGTCGACCAATCGACCCGCATGTACTCGCGTTCGTACCAATGTCTGTCCGTTGTGTTTTCGCTAATGATATTGAGTGCTTCACCGGTCGACGGATTGTACTCTCGCTGAATGTCGAAGTGTGACTCGATGGCGAAAGCGGCGACCACCGTTCCGTCGCTGGAAGTCGGTCCCGCTCCCCGGCCGCTGCTGTCGTCGATCAATTCGTAGGTGAGCCTGGCCAAGAGAAAGTCTTCTTGGATGACCCACTTAATCCGGGCCACGGACTGGGCCGAGTTCGATGTGAACAGCCCCGATTGGGCCGCGCCGTAATCGACGTCGACAATCGTATTCCAGTAGTAAAATTCAGGATCGTCAGATGTGTTTTCCAGGTCTTCGCCGACGAAGAACGACTTTCGCAGCGCGTTGGCTTGGACCCGATCGATCGACGCGCGTTCCTTTGCGCAGCCGCTGAGCGAGCAAAGAATGCCCACGCTCGCCACGACCGCCAGTTGGTTCCTGAGGGTGGCTAGGGTTTCATGCTTTACCCGGGCCTTCGCTGACAGTGTGCACCACACGCTCGCAGAATATGGACGGTATGGCTCGTCGAGCAAGGCAGACATGTGGAAAACAAGGTCGCTCCCCGCGGTTTGCGAAGCGTTAGGCCGCTCAGAGGTCGCGAAGAGGTGTTCAGGCTGATCGAACAAACCTGGCTTCTACTGCGAAGGGGTGACGCTCTGGCCGGCCAGGCGGCGACAGAGTGCGCACGGCGAGAATCGCCAGCCCGACGATGCCCAGAGAGTTGATACGGGGCCTACTTTGTCTTTTGCAACCGGAATTGACAAACTCAGTGGAGAGTCGAAGATAGGTGTCGACGGTCTTAATTTGTATTTGGGCGTTGATTGCGTTCGGCGCACGCCGAAGGCTTTGTTGGCGGTCGGCCGTCGAATGGGCGGGGAGTCAGTCCAGGAAGAAGTCGGGCGCCAGGGGCTTGCCTGGCACGTAGGCGTACTGGTCGAAGTCGGTCACGCCCTCGGCGCGGAGGGCGTCATCGTCGATGAAGAAGTTGCCGGTGCACTCAATTGCCGGCTTGGTGATGATCGCATAGGCGGCGTCGGCCATGATCTCCGGCTTTCGCGATTGCTCCATCATCGCGTCGCCGCCGAGCAGGTTGATCGCAGACGTAGCGATCGCCGTTCGGGGCCACAGGCTGTTGACGGCGATGCCTTCTTCTCGGAACTCTTCGGCCATGCCGAGCGTGCACATGCTCATCCCGTACTTGGCCATCGTATAGGCGACGTGGTTGCCGAACCACTTGGCCCGCATGTTCAGGGGCGGAGCATTGTTGAGGATATGCGGATTGTTAGACTTTCGCAGGTGAGGAACGCAGGCCTGACTGCAGAGGTAGGTGCCTCGCGCGTTGACCTGGTTCATCAGGTCGTAACGCTTCATCGTCGTGTGCTCGGTGCCGGCCAAGAAAATGGCGCTGGCGTTGTTGATGAGAATGTCGATGCCCCCAAAGTGGTCGACCGTCTTGGCGACGGCCTCGAAGACCATTTCTTCGCTCCGTACGTCGACCACCAGGGGCAACGCTTTGCCGCCGGCGGCCTCGACTTCTTCGGCTGCGCTATGGATCGTTCCGGGTAGCTTGGGATGAGGTTCGGCCGTCTTGGCGGCGATGGCGATCTGGGCGCCGTCTCGGGCCGCCCTCAGGGCGATGGCTTTGCCAATGCCCCGGCTGGCGCCGGTGATGAAGATGGTCTTGCCGCGTAGAAGTGGGTCGCTCATGAAGGTCTCCTGGTTCACTGACTGAACGGTCATTCACTTTTAGTCGAGTGGGAGGGGTCCGGCAACCGTGTCGCACCCTTCGTATTCGCGCCGGCGGGCCCTTCGGTTTATGGAGGCGTTCACGATGACCGATCCGTCGGGTCTACGACCGCAGGATATCGAGGTGCTGTACGAAGATGATGACCTGGTGGTGATCAACAAGCCCGCCGGTCATTCCGTGCACGCGGGCTGGGATCCAGGTCCGCCTCTTCTTCCTCTCATCGGAAGACGGGTGGATCGATTCGTCTACCCGGTGCATCGACTCGACCGAGCCACCAGCGGAGTGCTGGTGCTGGCGAAATCGTCCGCGATGGCGGCGGCGGTTCAGAGGTCGTTTCGCGACCGGATCGTTGACAAACGGTACTGGGCGATCGTGCGGGGCATTCCCGCCGAATTTGGCTACATTGATCACCCCGTTCCGCGGGCCAAGGACGGCCCTCGGGTGCCGGCCCAGACGAGTTATGCCACCCTTTACCATCGAGGGCGCTACGCGCTGATTGAGGTGAAGCCCCTCACCGGGCGAACGCATCAGATCCGACGGCATCTCAAGCACATCAGTCACCCGATCATCGGCGACGTCCGATACGGCAAGGGCGAGCACAATCGGATCTGGCGGACCGAATACGGGCTCCATCGTCTCGCGCTGCACGCGGTGCGGTTATCGCTACCGCATCCTCGTACGGGGCAGGTCAGCACAGTCGACGCGCCCCTGCCGACCGACCTGGCGCGCGCCTACTCAGTTTTCGGAGTGCCTGAGGAAATCGTCAATTCGGTTGCTTGGGCGAGCGATCGAGGCGATGAATCCTCTGCATGACCGACGCTGCCTCCGAATCCGCCGCCCCACAGGGAGCGGCCGCCAAGCCTGATGCGTCCAAGTCGGCCGACGGGGCCAAACCGAAGGGCCGAAGAAATCGAGGGTCGCGATCAAAGGGCGGCGCCAAGGCAAAAGGACGGGGCCCCGACCGAGGCGCCCCGCGCGAAACCGGGCCGACCAATGGTGCTGACGGCGACGTGCCCGAGTACCTCGACGGTCGGTTTCTCGTAGCCCGGGTCACCCAGGTTGACGACAATCGAATCCGGGTCGCCGTCTCCGAGACCGCCGAGGGCGAAATCCCGGCTGACGAGTTCGATTCGTCGCCCGCAGTCGGTGACACCTTCACGGTGTTCGTCGACTCGACGATCCGGGGGAACCCGAACCGATACTACGCCTCCAAGGAGAAGGCCGACCGGGTCAAGCCGTACGAAGACTTGGAGACGGCCTTCGAAAAGGGCACGCCGGTCAGCGGCGAAGTGGTGTCTGCGATCGAGGGTGGTTTCGATGTCGAGGTCATGGGCATTCGCGCCTTCCTTCCTGCCTCGCAAGTAGGGCTGCGGCCGGTACGCAACCAATTCGAGGTTCTTGGGCACCGCTTCAACTTCAAGGTCATTCGCTTCAACAAGGCCCGGTACAACGTGGTGCTGTCGCGCAAGGTGCTGCTGGGCGCCGAGCGCAAGCAGACCTTCAAACGGCTTCGCGAGGGGGCGATCGTCGACGGTGTCGTTCGCAGCGTGGTCGACTTTGGTGCCTTCGTCGATCTCGGTGCAGTGGAAGGGCTTCTGCACGTCACCGACATGAGCTATGGCCGCCTGGGCCATCCCAGCAAGATCGTGGATGTCGGTGACAAGCTCACAGTCAAGGTCCTCAAGATCGATAAGAAGAACCGTCGCATTTCGCTGGGGCTCAAGCAGCTCGAAGATGACCCGTGGGTGGGTGCCGACGACCGATATCGAAAAGGCACCGAGGTGCGGGGCCTGGTCGTGAGCAAGACCGACTTCGGATGCTTCATCGAGGTCGAGCCGGGGCTCGAGGGCCTGGTGTTCTCGAAAGGCCCCATGGTCACTGACTCGGCCAAACAGCGCCTCAAGCGCACTGACATCGGCGATGAGATCGAGGCGGTCGTGATGGACCTCGACCTGGCCGGGCGGCGCTTCTCCCTTCGTCTTAAAGAAGACTGACCTCCCCTTCGACCGGCGGGTATCGCCTTGTCCAGGTCGACGAAGCGCTACAGTCCGCCGCGAGTGACGTCTTGAATCGCCTCGTCGACGATCGACAAGAGCCGATTTCTCGCCTCGTCCCGTCTTTCGCGGCGCCCGAGCTCGGGCTGGTCTTCCTCCAGCTCGTTCAGGATCGCGTAGAACATCGTTTCAAGCTCCGTCTTGAGGCGTCGAAGATCGGACATGGTCTTGTTTAAACTCGGCCCGATCCCGCTAGCAACCGGCAAGTTCACCGTCCAACGAGCCCCTAGTCATGGGCGCGTCGGGATCTCGTCTTCTCCCACGCGCGCAATCTCGCCATCATCCAGTAAATGTCACCACCGGAGACCGGGTTCTACTTCTCGGTTGCCGCTAAAGTGAGGGGTTTGATAGATCGACACCCGGGCAAGGCGAATTGCCATGGTCCGGCCCGAGCGATCGCTGAGCGACGAGGGTGACTGTAGGCGGGTCTGGCTCGGCGAAGCCGAACTCAGGGATGCGAGGCTCCTACTTTGGCGAGACGCAGCTACTTCATGCACGCGCCCGACCGTGGAGGGCCGATGACCGGAAGCCTGCTGGTGTTGTGGCACGGGGCGGGCGGAGACGTCGATCATCCAACGATCGTGAGCACCACCCAGGCGTTCGTGGCCGCCGGTGGGCACGCGGTTCGCGCGCGATTCCCCTATCGGGTCGAGGGGCGTAAGGCGCCCGACCGAATGCCGGTCCTCATCGAGGCGGCCCGCGATCTATTGTCGTCGCTAACCGCCTACTCTCCGCTGGCCGGGGCTCGGCTGTTTCTTGGCGGGCGATCGATGGGGGGGCGCATGGCGTCGATGTTGACGGCCGAGGGTTTCAAAGCGGACGGTCTGGTCCTGCTCAGCTACCCGCTGCACCCAATCGGTAAGAAAGACAAGTTGCGGTCTGCCCATTTGCACGAAGTCTCGTGCCCGATGCTGTTCGTGCAGGGAGCCAAGGACAACATGGCCGATCTGACTCTGCTCGAACCGATCGTCGCCGAACTTGGCTCCCGTGCCGCGATCCGGGTGTTCGAAAAGGGCGACCACAGCATGGGCAAGGTCGATCCTCAGGAAGTTGCGGACGTCGTGCTGGCGTGGCTGCGAGCGCGGTGACCGCCCGGCCGATGGTTGTGCGTTGTCAGGGCGTCAGCGGCAATCGAGGGGCCTCATCTGGTCGCGAGTCTGGACCGTGAACTCGATGTCTTGACCCGTAGTGACCTCCGAGATTCGAATTGGGATGTCGGTCGGGAGCCTGTCCTCCGGCGTGACGACCAAGGTATTGGCGAACTCGTTGGCTCCCACGATCGGCGCGTCGAGGGTAACGCTGCTCGGGGCTTCGGCGGTGAGGGCTAAGAGGCCGAGCATCGGGCGCTGGTCCTCGTCGCGCGGCACGACGAACACCTGAAGACTCTGGTTGGTATGCAGAAGGACCTGGGCCAGGTCGTCGTACTCGTCGACCCGACTGCACTCGGCGGGGATCTCGGTGCGAGTGGTGACCACGAACCGCGGAGACAGGCCGATACCACGAAAAGGACGAACCGAAACGGTGATCCCGTCGATCGCCTGGCCGTCGGCTCGTTCGGCCACGAGCTGAAGCGTCCCGCTCTCCTGAAACTGTACGCCGTACTGGGCGAACCCCAGCGGGATGACCGAGCCGACCGAGTCCCCATTGAGACGACGGATGTCCAGTCGCAGGCTCACGAAGGTGTCGTCGTCAAGGAAGCCCGTACTCGGCCTTTGAAGCGCGATGACCATGGACGATCCCGCAGCGATCGGGGACCGAAAGTCGTCGGTCTCTGCGAATTTGACGACCTGCGCGAAGCGGACCAGCCCCTGTTCACCGACTTGGCCATCGTCGCCCGGTTGCTCGCATCCGAGCGCTCCTGCCGCGACGGTGATCATCGCCCATCCGTATCGACCCCAGCGACACATGAGTCGCTCCAGAGCAAAACCCGAGCCAGCAAGAGCTCAAGTGCTTTTGGCGTAGTCGTGCCGAAGGCGTGACGTCGACGCCTCACAGTGTGGGGTTGAGGCACGAGCGTCTGATAGGCAACTCGAACTCATGGGTGAGTCGCGGCATCAAACAAAACGACGGTGTTGCCGGTGGCTTGGGCCCGAGCGAGCGCGCTTTCGCTCGACTGTCGGAGCAACGCCGCGTTCATCGTATCGGCGGGAAAGCTCGCCAGTCCGAAGCTTGCGGTCAGTCGACGAGGGCCCTCGGATTCGCTCGGCTTTTCGCGGTGCTCCCGGCTGTCGAGGGCCGTGTTGGCGAGCGTGCGTCGAATACGTTCGGCGACGATCGCGCCCCCTGACTTGTCGGTTTCGGGGAGCAGCAACACGAACTCTCCTCCTTGCCGGTCTGCGAGAAAATCAACCTCGCGAATCTGTTGCTGGATCAGTTGCGCCACGTCGGCGAGCGCGGCGTTGGCGGCCTCGGCGCCCGCCGTCTGGACGACGGCGTCGAGGCGGTCGACCGAGATCAGGACGACCGTCAGTGGCCGGTTGTATCGAAGGGCGCGGGACGTTTCGGACTGAAAGCGGAGGTCGGCGATCTGACGGTTCGGCAGCCCGGTGACCGGATCGATGTCCGGGTGCATCGGTACGGCCGCTCGTTCGTCGGCTCGATGTGGGCGGTCGGCCAGCTCAGCCGTCAGTTCATCGCAGGCTCGCTCGGCTCGCACCTTCTGGACCGCGTTACGGACCTTCGCCGTGACCAGCTTGAGGTTGCTGAAAGGCATAACGACGAGATCGAACGCACCGGCATCCAGCGCTTCGACGAAGATCTCGACGGTTGGATCGACCGTCATCACGATGACTTCGCAGGGCGAAGGCGTAGATCGCAGGTGGCGAACCATCTCCACGCTCGACGCGTCCGGTAAGTTTCGGTCGAGCAGCACGAGGTCTACCGAGTGGAGGTCGGCCATGTACTTGCCGCCTTGACCGGTCTCCGCGATGAGTACGTCGTAACGCTCGCGAGCGAGGCGAACTTCGAGCATCTTCGCTACGTCGGCGTCCGGTTCGATGATCAGGACGAGACCCGACGGTTCGGAGACAGCCTCGGTGACCTCGTTGGATGAGTTTACGTTTTCGGACATAGTCGTCAGTTCTCGATATGAAAGTCGAAGCGCCGGTTCTGCTTCCGCCCCTGGCGGGTGAGATTGCCGGCCAACGGCCGGCTTTTTACGCCGACGCCGCCTTGCGATTGCAGAAACGAAGGTTTGGTCAGGTCGTTCGAGTTCGAGGGCGCCTTCGCGTCGACCCACGCTTCAGGGTCGGCGATCAGGCCCGGTTTCACCACGTCCGCCCCGCTCACTCGAAGAACCTCGGCCGCGGTATCGAGCGGCTGATGCTGAAAAGACGACGGAGGTGCGGCATGACCGTGGGTGACCTGGTTCGAGGCAGGTCGGAGCATAGCGACCGGCCGGATACTGTGTCAAAGCGCCGGTGCGGTGATATCTTCTCGATTCGCATGCGTTGCTCGCGCGTCGCGGACGGTGTCGTATTCGCGGCGTTGGCGATCGGGCTCATCATCCGGCCTTCGATCACCGAAGCGCGGCCGCCGCGCGGCGACGCGGACGGGCGTTCCGCTTCCGGCCGGCCCTCGAGAGATCTGCGGAGGCTGCGGTATGTCAGCGCCCAAGCGTATCATCACGCCCTTCGCGGCGAACTCGCGCTGAAGAGGCAAGACTGGTCGACCGCCAACGATGAGTTTCAGCTCGCCATCGTATACGACCCGACATCGCTGTATCTGCACACCCAGCTCGTGCGCCTCCAATGGCAGCAAGGCCACGTCGCCCAGGCGCGTCGGTACCTAGGTCGAGCGCGTCAGCTGACGGCCGGGCGAGTCGGTTCGTCGAGCGCGGACGTGGCGGAGGGACGGGCCACGCTCCTGCGGTTGCAAGCGGAGATCGCTCGAGTCGAGGGTCGGTTGTCCGAAGCGGAGCGGTGTCTGCGTCAAGCGTGGCGTCTGCAGCCTGATGACCTCGCGGCGCCACTGGCGCTCGCCGACGTGCTCGTTCAGTCGGATCGCCTGGCCGCCGCGCTTCGGTTGTTTCGAGCGCTATCGGCGCGACACCCGACCGGGGCTCGCCCGTTGGTGGCCGCTGCCCGTCACTTGAAGAGTCGAGGACGGTGGTCCGAAGCGGCCGACCAATGGGCGGAAGCAGCGCGTCGAGCCGACCTATCGGCGTCCGATGTCGCCGAGCTCGCCGACACGTACGAGCGTCTCGGACAGCCTGCATCGGCGCACCGAGTTTGGCTTCGATTCTTGACTCGGCAGTCGTCAACGCGTTCGGCCCTTGATCGTGATCTCCAAGCGGCCCGCCTGGCCGCGGCTCGTCTGGCGTTCGCGCAAGGTCAGTGGGATGTCGGCGAAGAGTTGCTCGACAGCGCGCTCGCTCGCGATGCCGGCGCCCGAGTCGATCGTGTCTACTTCTCCGAAGGGCTCTACGAAAGGGCGTTGGCCGCGATTCTTCGGCGGGAGAGCGGTGATGAGCCCGATCCGGAGCGCACCCTTTTGTCCGCTCGGAGCCTGGCCCGGCTCGGCCGGCACCGGGAGGCGTTAACACGTCTCACCCGGTTGCCCGCGGGCGACCGCCTCGACTGGGCCGCCCGCTGGCTCGTCATCGCCGTCCATGCTCGTCAGGGGCGCCGGTCCGAAGCCCTGAACCTCTTGCGCTCCGAGCTCGGTCGGTCGTCCCTGGATGCCCGATTCGTGCTCGCGTTCGTGAAGCTGTCGATCGCCGAAGGGCGGGCCCGAGCGGCCTTCGATGCAAGTCGGACGGCACGCCGCGCCGATCCCGAGAACACAGGTCTGTGGTCGGCCGAGTTGCTCGCGCTCGAGGCGCTGGGCGATCGGTTCGAGCTCGGTGCCTTCTTCGCGATCGCCGAGCTCGCTTTGGCTCCGGCCGAAGTGGCTCGACTTCGGGCCGAGCGCGCCGTCCGCACCGTCCGCACCGATTCCGACTCGACGCTGGAAGCCGTCGAGCGGTGGTTGGCGCTTCGGCCTCGCAACCTGCAAGCGTTGCTGATGCGGGCCGAGCTCGCTCGAAACGATCCCCAAGAGCGCTTCGGGTTGTCGTTCGCGAAGCGAGCACTAAGCGAGGCGCCTCAAAACCCGAAGGCCATCGCCGCCATAGGGTGGGTCGATCACTGTGAGGGGCGTCAATCGCGGGCTTTGGAACACCTTCGGCGCGCCGCACGTCTCGATCCGTGGGACGCTCGAGTCGCAAAGCGATGGGCCGAAGTGGCTTTGGCGGCCGGACATCCGATGGAAGCGAAAGACGCGTATCGGCGGGCCGAACGTGCCCGTATGGCCGACCTGCGGTCGATGACCGTGGCTTCCAGTCTCGAGGTCCAGCGGGTACGACGAAAACCGGGCGAGCCGAGGAGCGAGCAGTAGGAATGAGACAACCTGAAACAACCATCACCGGCCGGCCGGTCGCGGCGTTCGCCACGCTGGTCGCCGTCGCGCTGCTCGGCGAGGCTGCCTGCCGTCCGACCGTAGGGCCTCAACTCGTCCCGCCGGGCGCCTTACCGTCCCCCGAGTCCGCCCTGAATGCGCTGCGGGCAACGGCGGCGGGCCGGCAGACTATCCGCGCCGCCGGGCGGGTGACCTACTACGGCGACAAAGGTCGAGTGCGCGTGCGGTTGGAGCTGCTCGCGGAGCGTCCCGATCGGTTTCGGATCGAGACGATATCGCCGCTCGAGCAGCCCATCGACGTGATGACCTGCGACGGGGACGAACTCTGGCTCCTGTCTGAGGGCGAGCTGCGCCGGGGCCCCGCGACTCCCGATAATGTGGCTCGCCTCCTCCCGCTGCCCTTGGCCCCGTCCGAGGTCGTGGACACCTTGCTCGGCGGGATTCCAACCGGCGAGGACTGGCGCGCCGATGAGCTGACTCAACGGCGCGACGGCTTCTGGAGATTGGTTGTGAGCCGGCGCACGCGATCGGAACGGGCGGTTCTGACGGTCGATCCCGGTCGTCAGGTAGTGACCGCGGCCAGTCTCGAGCGGCCCGCAGGTCGTCCGTTTCTCGACGTGACGTTCGATGACTTTCTCGAACTCTCGCGGGGCGGTTTCTATCCGGAGAAGATTCGGATGAAGCTACCTGGGCGCGATGCCGACGTTCGGCTCAAGTTCAAGCAGCCACAAATCAACGCCGAGCTGTCGCCGGTCCTGTTCAAAATGACGCCGCCCCCGGGTCGACGTACTCAACCGCTTTGACAGGGTTTATTCTAGCTGTTCGATGCCTGTAGGCTGGTGGCCGGGTCGCCGCAAAACAGGTTAAGCTGATCGGGTCGAACGGGGCGCAACAACGAAAATGGCGGGCAAAATCAGGTTGGGTGAGCTTCTGGTGCGCGCCGGCGTGCTCGACGAGTTGAAGCTGAAGGCGGCGCTGGCGGAGCAACAACGTTGGGGGGGGCGGCTCGGTCGGATCCTCGTCGACATGAACTTCGTCTCCGAAGATCTCCTGACCAAGGCGCTGTCGAAGCAGCTCGGTTTTCCGCGCGCGACTTTTGTCGAAATGAACATCCCGGCGTCCATCTTGGCCAAAGTGCCGGCCGATTTCGCGCGCTCGAATGCTTGCTGCCCAGAGCACTTCGATCCCGCACGCAATCTCTTGACGGTGGCCATGGCCGACCCCACCAACATGCCCGTCGCCGACGAGATTCGTTTCAAGACCGGTTTGCGGGTCGAAGCGACCATCGCCGGCGAAGCTCAGATTTCGAGAGCGATCGACAGTCTATACGGCACCCGGTCGGGCGGATACGCAACGCAGTTCCCCGAGGCCATCGATCTGCCGCCGGCCGAACCGGAGCGCGGCGGTTTCGCGATGCACTCCGCCAACGCCGCGAGCGCCGGGAATCAGGCGTTCACAGCGGCGATGGCGGCGTCCGGCCTGTCGATCGACGAGATGGGCCAGCCGTGGAACTCACCCGCGACGGGGCCGATTCCCCTGTCGGCCCCTGGACCGCGCATGGTCCCGGGTTCGCCGCTTCCCGCGGCCCGAACGTCGGACGTGGGCCCGGTCCATCGGGTGCACACGACGGGGCCCCTCGAGCTGAGTCTGAGCACCGGTTCACTCGATGTTCCGGGACGGTCGACGAACGGCCATGTTCCGACCGCGGTTCCGGTGTCGAGCTTTCAGGGGGCACCGGTGCCCCACACCGACGGGGTCGCCCATCGACTCGAAGCGGCCCAAAAGAAGCAGCACCGAGCCGTGCAAGTCATGATCGACCTCTTGATCGAAAAAGGCGTCTTTACTCGCGATGAGTTCGCCGAGCTGATCAAGCGGCGAGGCCACTGAGCAGGACGATGAGCACTACGAGGGCCGAACGCAGTCGCTTGGGCGAACTGCTCGTGGAGATGCGTCTCGTCGACGAGGCCGCCATGAACTCGGCGATGACCGAACATCGCCAATCCGGCCGCCGCCTCGCTCGAATTCTGGCCGAGCGCCGGCTGCTCGACGAAGAACGCCTGACCCGAGCGATCGCTGCGCGCCTAAAACTCGAGGCGGTTTCCGTGGCCGGGGTTCGAATCCACGAGCGGGTCTTGGGGTTGGTACCCGCTTCGGTGGCCTTGGCCTTCGGAGTGCTGCCGATCGCGGTAAAGCGGACGAGCCAAGCCGAGCACGTGTATTTGGTGATGGCCGATCCCCTCGACGCGCAAGCGATCGCGGAAGTACAAAAGACCTCCCGCCGGCAGGTTCGGGTGCTGGTCGCCAAAGCTTCGGAGCTCGACCAAGCGATCGCCTCCCACTACGGCGCCGGCTCGGTGAGCACCAGCGGTTCGATTCCGCCTTCGGAAGCGCAGGTTGACCGGTCGCGCCGGGGGAGTGTCCCTCCGGTCGCCCAGGCGCGGACCTCGTCGGGCCTTGTCCGCTCGAACCCGCCGCTCGACGGAGGAGCGAGTCGACCGGGTAGGCTCACCGCCCGCCCCACGGCTTTCGTCCGGTCGGAAGTCGGGTCTTCTGCAAGTTTTGTTGCAGAGCCGCCAGCGCTGACCGCGGCCGCCCCCGCGCCTCTTCCGGTGCGTCGGGTGCCGGGCGAGGGCGAGTCCGTCCGCAGCGATGACTTGGTGCACCCGCAGCCGCTCGACGGTAGCGAACGGGCCGATACCCGCATCGATAATCCGTTCAGTGGGCTCGACGAGTCGGCCAGGTCGAGCGAAGACGGCGAATGGGAACGCTCCGTTCGGGAATGGGAGGGAGCCGGGTTCGGCGAGGGTGCCGGCGAGCAAAAGGCTGCGGCGGCCCCATCTTCGGGGCGCACGGCGAACTGGGGCTCGGCCGCGGCGGAAGACGACGTGGACGGTGACTTGACGGTAGACGCGCCTCCGATTTCATCGGTAGAGCCGGCCACTCCGGCCTCTCACCGGCTTGTCGCAACCGCGCTGGAGATCCCCGTCAACTTGGCCGACGAATCTCATCCATTCGATGGACCAGCGCTGTTTGAGATCCCGGTCGGACTAGAAAGGACCGCGATCATTCCGGCCTCCGAGCTGACCCGTTTCGAGCCGCCGCCGCTCGAGGACCCGGGGGTGCCGTCGGCGGCCCTCGCCGGGCAGGACGATATCCCCACGAGTGTTGCAGCCATCGAAGCTCGTTTTGCGCCGCCGGTCTCGACGCTCAATCCAGAGCCGGGCCAAGTGCCCCACCAGGCGGCCCACGGTCGGCTGGAAGAGAGCGACGACGTGCCTGACATCGAAGAAGTCAGCCTCGAACCTTTGGATGGCGATGACGTAGTGGCCGTCGACGACGCCTCCCATGGCTCCGAGCTGCGCACTGACGTGGGCTCGGACTCCGGGCGCGTCCCGGTGTTGGAGCCATCCCAGCTGGTCTCCTTGATCGACGAGACCGACCCCGTTCAGGAAGACACGGGCGCCAACGACCGACCTTTCCTGAGCGCGCCCGATGCCGAAGTCTCGGTTCCCACTGAACGGCCCGGTCCGGCTGAAGCGTTCATCCAGGAGCCCATGTCGTCGTCGGACCCGATCCGTCCCCTTGCGGGCGCCGCGACGACGACGTCGGATAGCCAACCTCGCCCAAAGAGCGACGTTCTGCCCGAGATATCCTCCCTTCGGCCCGGTCCCGCCCTGGCGAGCGACTCTACCCGACACGCGACATCGATGGTCGCATCTCTTCGGTCCGGCGCCTCACTGTCGTCTTCGCAGCGGGCGCAACTGGTATTGGCCCTCGGGCGCCTGTTGCTCGACAAAGGTGTCATCACCGAAGCCGAACTCCTCAGAGCGCTCCTGGAGTGACACGGCCTCGAGCGTCTACGGGGCGGCCGCCGCCCCTTCTGCGCGTCGAGGGGGTGGGGGTGACGTTCGAGCGCCGCGGGCGTCGCGAGGTCGCGGTCGACAACGTTAGCTTCGAACTGGCGCCGTCGGCGACGCTGAGCATCATCGGTCCGAGCGGCGCCGGCAAGTCGACCCTCGGCCGTCTTATGGTCGGTCTTATCGAACCGGACCGAGGACACGTGTCGTTCGCCGGACACGTTCTCGCGGCGCTGTCGGCCGGGCGGCGGCGACGTCTTCGACGACAGATGCAGCTGCTCTTTCAAGATAGCACCGGCGCACTCGACCCGAGGCTGACCGCTCGTACGCTTATCGAAGCTCCTTTTCGTATCCATGGCGAGTGGCGGGCGGGGGTCGTCGAACCGCTGGCAGACCTCGTCCAGCTTCCGCTCGATCGACTCACTCGCCGGCCGCCGCACCTGTCTGGGGGAGAACGCCAGCGGGTGGCGCTCGCACGCGCGTTGGCGCTGCGGCCCCGTCTCCTGGTGCTCGACGAACCGCTGACGGGCCTCGATGCGCTGACCGCATCCGCGCTGAGGAACCGGATCCTCGAGCTGCAGCGGCAGCTGCTGACGACGATGGTATGGATCACTCACGACCTGGCCGAGGCCGCCCAGGTGGCCGAGACCATAGCGGTGATGGCGGCAGGGCAGCTGGTTGAGATTGGGCCGGCCAAGCACGTCATGGCCAAGCCAGAGCACGAGGTGACGAAGGCCCTGCTCCAGGCGGGGCTCACGCCAGGGCTGAGCACGGATTCGGGCTGAAGGTGCGGTCTGGCCTCGAGGTTGCGCCGGGGCCCGGGGGACACTACCTTCTGATGCCATCAGCAACGTCGGACGAACTGCGGCCAGAGCCTTGGCCAAGGCTTCCCCCGCTCGAGAGTCGGCGTTCTCGACCGACTCCCCGACCGAAGCCTCGACCGAAGCCTCCACGGGACGGGAGCGGGCGGCGGTCGCGGCGGCCGACGCCCGTTTGATGGAGCAGTTCAAGCGAGGGGACGCCAAGGCCTTCGAGACGCTGCTCAAGCGCTACCGAAAGCCGATGTACAACTTCTGCTTGCGGATGCTCGGCAACGACTCCGCGGCCGAAGACGCGGCGCAGGAGGTCTTCTTGAAGGTCGTGCGGTCCGCGGCGCGATGGCAGCAACAGGCGATGGTGTCGACGTGGATGTTTACCATCGCTCGCAACCACTGCATCGACGCCATCCGAAAGGCGGCCTACCGGAAGACCGCATCGCTGGATCAGACGTTGAAAGAGGATACGGACGCCGGCCTGACGCTCGGCGACCGCGTGTCGGACGACAAGAGCCTCGAACCCGATCGAGGGGCGCAGAGCATCCGACTGCGCGAAATACTGGCCGAGGCCATCGGGGCGCTGTCGGAGGAGCAGCGGGAGGTCTTCGTGATGCGAGAATATGCGGGAATGCCCTTTAAAGAAATCGCAAAGGTCGTGGGTGTCTCGGAAAACACAGTGAAGAGCCGAATGCGCTACGCATTGGAGCATTTGAGGGACGGCCTCGGTCGTCGGGGCGTGAGCCCCGAAACGACCTAGGGGCGTGAGCCCGCAAATGAACGAACGATGAAACCTGCGGGTTGAATCAGGAGATGCTGAGAGACCGAGCCGAGTAGGAGCCACCGTTGACCGACCGCGATGACCATCGCCTCGTCGAGCTGTTGTTTGATGAGGTTCCGCCTGCCGACGAGGAGGCGGTCCGCCGGGCGCTTCGTCACGATGAAGACGCCGGGGCCGAGCTCGATTCGCTCGAAGCGACCCTGAAGCTCATTCGGTCGGTACCCTCGGTCGAGCCGCCGGCGTTTCTCGACGCCAAGGTCATGGCCGAGGCCCGTCGAGCGGCGGATGCGGTCGACGTTGGGTTTTGGCGGCGATGGCGCCGGCGGCTGACGCAACCTGCCGTCGGGCTGGCTTTGGCCGGGTCGACGGCGGCCCTCGCGGCCCTCGTCGTGCTTCCGTTCACCGCCCCGGCCCCCCGCGAAGCGGTAGAAAGCGCGCCGATAGCCCCGGTCATCGTGACGGCCGAACCGAAAGCGGCGAAAGAGGAAGCCATGCTGGACCGAGCGGCGCCGCGGCGGCCGGCTCCTCCGCCGTACGATGAATTCGCGGCGCTGGATGACGGTGAAGACCTCGCGCGCGGAGACGGCCGGGTCGGCCATGCCGAGCGAGCGCGGTCCTCCAGCGGAAAGCGAAGTATCGGTGGGCGGTCGGTGGGTGCCAGCACCGAGAGCAAGGCACGGTCCAGCCGCAGCGAGGTGAGGGCCCCGGTGGACACTGATCCGGTGGCGGCTGCCGAACCCGCCTCGGGCGAGTCTCGGGGAGCGCCGACGCGTCTGGGGCTCGCCGAGAGCCTGGTCGAGGCCGCTGATCAGGCGGAGCGTCGGGGCGAGGTCGCCGAGGCGCGAAGGATCTTCGAGCGGGCTCTCGAGCGGGTGCGGGATGTCCCGGCCGAAGGAACGGTGCTGGTTCGCTTCGCGGAGTTCGAGCTTCGTCAGGCCAACCGCCGCCGCGCGGAGGCACTGGCCCGACGAGCGCTTCGGTGGCCGACGCACGCGAAGCGGGCGCGGTCGATCATCGAAGCGACGGCTCGCTGAACGGTAGTCCAAGCATCACGACACCGCAGCCGGTTCGACGGCCGCGGTTCCCGACCGACGCTTCCGCGGTCGCCGCTGCGTCATGAGTCCATGGTATGCGGCCGGTCGGCTGTGCTACGGGCGTATTCGAGGTTGTGGTGGATCACACGTTGAAGCCGAATCCCAGGCCGAGGACGGGCCGCGTCGAACCGTCGACTCGACCGCCTCGACGGATGTCGATGGTCCCGATGGTCGTCACGTTGATCATCGCATCGATCTTCGCGGCGATCTTCGCGACCGGGTGCAGCGACGAGATTCCCGGAGGCGGCGCTCGGGTCGATGCCGGCCCGTCCCCGGAAGATGCCGCGACGCGAGCGGAGGCCGGTATTCGTCCCGAGGACGACGTTGGTTTCCGGGACGCCGGTTTCGAAGTGAATCGAGATGTCGGGTTCGCTTCGGGGGGCGACGCCGCCCCGACCCCGATCGACGTCGGACCTTGGAGGGGCGATCCCAACAACCCCAACCTCGATTCCGACTGCGACGGCCTCAGTGACGCCTACGAGTTCTCGACGCTTTATGCCGACGGCCGGCGCACCGACGTCAGCGACCCGGACTCCGATGGCGACGGCATCATCGATGGCGTCGAGCTCGGTCGCACTTCTGCGGTCGCCCAAAGCGGATGCCCGCCCATCGCCGACGCCGACCCCGCCACCCGGACCTCGCCGACGTCGCCGGACACCGATCGGGATGGCATCGAGGATGGTCTCGAAGACCTCAATCGAAACGGCGCCGTCGATGCGTTCGAGCTCGATCCGAATCGACTCGATACCGACAATGACGGACTGCCAGATCCGTTGGAAGACCTGAATCGGAACGGTCGGGCCGATCCGGACGAGACCAACGGGGCGCTGGCGGACACCGACGGCGACGGCGTGCCCGACGGCATCGAAGATCGCAACCGGGATGGTGTTCGGCAGGCCGATGAGAGCTCACCTCGGGCGCTCGATACCGACCAAGACGACCTGTCGGATGGGGTAGAAGACAACAACGCCAACGGTATTCCCGAGGCCTTCGAGACCATCTCGTGGAGCACCGACACCGACTGCGACGGAGTCGGAGACGGCGACGAAGTCCTGCGGTACCTGACCAATCCGCTGAGGGCGGACACCGACGGTGACGGGCTGACCGACGGGGTCGAGCTCGGCGTCACGAGCAGCGTCGCCGGTTCACTGTGTGCGATATCGATCGTTCCCGATCAGGACCCGACGACGCAGACCAACCCGAGGTCGGTCGATTCCGACGGCGATGGCGTTCGCGACGACGAAGAAGATGCCAATCTCAATGGCCGGGTCGACGCGGGCGAGCTCGACCCCCTCAACGAAGACACCGACGGAGACTCGATCTCCGACGGCGACGAGCTTCGCCTGGGCACCGCTCCGCTGGATCCGACCGACCCGCCGGCGGAGCAGGCGTCCGGTCTCGCGACGGTCTGCGGGGGCGCCGACGCCGCCCCGATTGTCTTCGCCAACGCCCCCCAGTGGACGATCGCCACCGAGCCCTCGATGGCCTACACGGCGGCGACGATCACCGCCCCCGGCGTCGACATCGACATCGCGGGCCTCGATGGCGCCAACGGGATCGCGGGCTTCGTGGCCCGAATGCCGCTTCTGACGGGCGCTGGGTCAACTTCGGATGAACAGGTGACCGCGCTCCTTCGCCGCGCCGGCATGCGGACCCCTGGCCTCGACCTGGCCCTGAGCCCGCGTCTGTCGGGTCGAGACGTGACGAGTCACGATGGTTTTCCGACGTCGGTCCTGAACGTCGTCGACGTCGCAGCCACTTCGGGCCCGCTGCGGACGGCGGCGGCTAGAAATCGCATCCTCGCGGCGATGACCGGCCTCGATGCCACTGAAGTCTCGGGTCTGGCGTCGGACACCGGAACTTTCGCGTCCAATTTCATACTCAGCTTCGAGCTTCGGGTGCAGGCGGACTCCGTCCTGCTCGTCGCCGCGGTCCTGCCGGCTTCGTCGTACGACGACCCCACCGACAATCGAAGTCTCGAGATGGCCGATCTGACGAACGGGACGGCGCTGGCGCGGTCGGGCGCGAACCAGGGCGCGGACTGCGATGCATCCCTTGCGCCCGCCGCGCCCAAGGCCGACTTCATCTGGATGGCCGATATCTCGGGCTCCACCGACGACGACCGCGAGAATATCTCGACCGCCGCCTCGACCATCGCGGAGGCCCTCATCAACAACAACGTGGACTTTCGGATGGGCGTGGTCCGTCACACCGAGAACGAGTGGCGTTCGGAGGCCAACGGTGGAGGGACGCTCTTCGGCGACGGCTTCGTGCGTGACCCCGACACTTTCCAGCGCTACCTGGAGAACACCGACGGCTACAGCGATGGGTGTGAGTTCGGACTCACCGCGGTGAGCAACGCCATCGTCGAGGCGCTTCCGCGTACGGCGAGGACGGCTCCCGAGAATCCCCGAAAGTTTCGATTCGATGCCAAGGTCGTCGTCGTCTACATCTCCGATGAGCACGCCCAGGAGTTGACCCGCCGGCCGGCTCAGAGCTGCTTCAACTACGTGCCGTGTGATACGGGTATCGGGGATTATTTCAGTAGCGACGACGGCGACGCTTGCTTGACCGAGCCGAACGACGCCGAGCAAGCGTGCATCGATTCCATCCTCCGGCCGTTCATCGACCAGCTCCGGTCTCCCGACGTCGACGGGGTCTCGTTCGCTCAAGTACTGCCGTCCGCCGACCTTCCGGTGCTCTGTACCGAGTACAAGTGCGACCCCCGACCGCCGGAATTTCTCCCCACGCAGGACGCGAACGAGCCCGGGCTCGGCTACATCCGGGTGGTTCGCGAGACGCGAGGGGCCTTCTACTCGCCCTGCAATCCGAATCCGGGTGCCGCGCTCACCGCGATCGTCGATGCGGTCGCCGGTGCAGCGTCGACCTTCGAGCTCGATTCCTCCCCGGTGAGCGCCACGATTCGGGTGGGCGTCATCCGGCTCGGCGCGATGGGTCATAGTCAGCTGCTGGTCGTCCCGCGTGATAAGCAGGACGGCTTTGACTACGACCCGGCGGCCAACACGATCTTCTTCCGGGGCTCCACGTTTCGGCCGCGGGAAAACGATCTGGTGATCATCGGGTACGAGACGTGGCAGCCCCCGGTCAGCCTCTGTCGCGAACCGTGCGTAGGAAGCACCGAGTGCGATCCTCGCCTCGGCGTTTGCGTATGTTCGGAAGCGGTTTGCGGGGCGTGCGGGCCCAACGAGGTCTGCGATAGCGAATGCAACTGTATTTGCGGACCGGACTGTAACAAACAGTGCGGAGGATTCTCCGAATGCGAGCCGTCTTCCTGTCAGTGCATCTGTCCGTCGAACTGCAACGATGCGTGCGGGCCCGGTGAAGTCTGCAACTCTGAGACTTGTGCTTGCGAATGTAGTCCGACATGCGGAGGAGCATGCGATGGCACCCTCCTCACGTGTAACGCGGATACTTGCGCATGTGAGTGTGATGATTGTGGTGGGCAATGCAGTGGGGCAACCCAGTGCCACCAGGCCTCCTGTGAGTGTGTTTGCGCACCCGACTGCGACGCGAGCTGCCCCAATCGGTCCGTCTGCGTCGTCGAAAACGACTGCGCGTGCGCGTGTCCGGAGGGCTGCAACGGCTGTCCGGACAATACGGAGTGCAACGAAGAGACCTGCGCGTGTGAATGTCCGGCCGACTGCGATAGTCAGTGCCCTGTCAACCAAGTCTGTTCGCCCGAAACCGGGTGCGATTGCGTGTGTCCGGCCGACTGCGGCGGGTGCGGGGCGACCGAGCGCTGCAACCCGGTCCAGTGTCTGTGCGTTCCCGCGCTATAGAACCCGGAAGCGTTAGGACATTGGGGGTTAGTCGGTCGGCGAACGTGACGACATTCTCGCCGTCATCGACCTTGCCAATCCCGGCTTTCGGTATGGCCAAGCCGAGCGAGTCTGGCTTGGCTTTCACGGTATGTTGACGGGTAGCGCTCCGCTCCGCGTTTCATCGGGGGTGTAGGGCCGGTCCTCGGCTTGCTTAAAATCTTGGGCGGATGGGACAATCCGCGGGCCGTGAAGCATGAGCGCTCCCTTTGGACGGCCCTCCGCAGTTGGAATCCTGTCGTTAACCTTCGGTGCGGTGCCATCCTGAGCACCTCGATGGTTTTGATGATGGCAAGCTGCGGTTCCGACGAGCGAACCGTGGAAACGATTCCGATTCCCCTCGTCGTCGACCAGTGTCTCGACGAGCTGCAGGCGGCCGGTCAGCCGATCTCCATCCTGGGAACGCCAGCCGATCAAGTGCAGCTGTGTGTCGTCCTTCAGGGACTCGACTGCGTCTTGATCGAACCGCTGTGCACCGCTTCCGCGGACTGCCCGACTCCCCAGTGGTCCTGTGCCGACCCTGGCTTGGAGATCGAAGACGGTGAGACCCTCGATGTCCGTTTGTTCATCGTCAGCGGCATGGATGGGCCCGAAGCGTGCTTGGCGGTCGACCTCACGGACCCGCCGACCTGTGCAGGCTCGGAGTGTCTCGCCCGCGTCGACTACGAGCTGACCTACGCGGGCGGCGACGGGCCCGGTCTCGAGATCGGCTCGGCGCCGGTGATCATTTCGCACTCCGGATATCTGTCCGAGGAAGTGGGAACGTTCGTCGACCAGCCGGCCAGCATCTGCAGCGCGATTTCGAACTTCAGCTGTGAAGGCGACGGTTGTGACGATTCGATCCGCATCGATCTCAACCTGGAGGGGGTGGGCTCGGGCCAGGTCGACCTCGCCTCCGAAGCTCGCGCGTTTTCCTGCGATCAACCTCGTTGCACCGTGTTTTTACCCTCCGGACGGAGCGCAACCCTCACGTCGAGCGCGGCCGAAGGTTCGGTGTTCGGTGACTGGGGCGATGCCTGTAGCAGCGAGGGGCGGTCGACCACCTGCGCGCTGCAGCCGTCGGGTGAGACCGTCGTGACCGCTCGATTCGGCTACCGTCTCGACGTGCAGGTTTTGGGACAGGGCAGCGTGCGCTCGCCCGACGGTGGTCTCGACGGCGACGGCATCAACTGCGAGTCGACGAGGCCGGAGGGCCAGCGCTGCGAGGAAGACTTTGTGACCGAGCAACGGATTCAGCTGGTTGCGAACGAGACACCCGGCTGGCCTTTCAGCCGGTGGTCGGGCTGCGAATCGACTTCGGGAACCACGTGCACGGTTCGTATGAGCGAAGCGCGCAGCGTGACCGCGGTATTCGGACGTCAGGTCTCCATCGAGGTGGAAGGCCAAGGGACGGTAGCGGTCAGTCCCGGCAACGGGACGTGCTCCGGAAGCTGCGTCTACGCGTTTACGCCCGGCGAGCAAGTTACCCTGCAGGCCACCGCCGGGATGAACGCGACGTTGTACGACTGGCAGGGCGCTTGTGCGGGCGAGACCGGCGACCAGTGCGACTTGGGGCCCATCGACCAGAATCTCGAGGTTGTGGTCCGATTCGGATATGACGTGACGACTATCGCCGACGCCTCCCGCGGTCGGATCGATCGGGTCGAATCTCTGGCTCCGGTCCCGTGCCGAACCGGGGGCGACGACTGTCGCTCGTACGCTCGCCGCACCAATGTGACGTTCACGGCGGTCCCCAACGATGACCCCGCCTACGCATTCACCGGCTGGCGGGGGCTGTGCGCCCAAGAGAGCAGTCCCATCTGCAACCTCAACATCACCGAGGCGGGTTCGGTCGAGGCCATCTTCGAGCGGGCGGTCCTGCTGGCGGTCAACGTCCAAAACGAGGGGCAAGCCGCCGGAGGTTTCCTCCCGACCGTCGAGCCGAACGCGACCAACTGCAACGGTCCCTGCACCGATCGCTATTTGCTCTCGACCGGCGAGGTTACGCTGACCGCAGTGACCCCGCGTGGGACCCGCTTCCTGGGGTGGTCGGGGGACGCTTGCGAGGGCACGACCGCCACTCAGTGTGTCGTCGACTTGACCGCCGATGGCGCCCCCGACCGAACGGTCGTTGCTCGGTTCACGAGCGAGGAGAGGGTAACGGTCAGCTTCGTCGGCGACGGAATGGGGACCGTCGATGCGGGTCCGCGGGACCCGACCTGGACTTGCGGCCCTACGCAATGCTTCGGGGATTTCGCCTTCGGGGAAGAGGTGGAGTTCACGCCCAGCGCCGACTCCGGTAGTCAGTTCGTACGCTTCAGCGCTTCGGGGCAGCCTGATTGCAACGGCACCACATGTCGGGTGACCATCGAAAACCTCGATATCGGCATCGATGCTCAGTTCGAGGAAGAGCAGCGGCTGCGAGTCGTCGTATCGGGGGGCGCCGGTGCTACCGTCGTATTGCCGCCGTCGTTGCGATTCGATCAGCCCGCCCCGCTCCCCTGCACCGATGATATCTGCGAGCGCTGGTATCTGAGCAACGAGATGCCCCTGCTGGTCGCGGAGCTGCTGCCCGATGTCACCGTCGACCGCTGGGAGAACTGCAGCCCCCTTCCGCCGACGTTCACCAGCTGTGAAGTGACGATGGATGAGAGTACGAAGGTCGTGACGGCGGCGTTCATACCGCCTCGCAGTCTAGCGCTGTCACTCGTGGGTTCGGGCGGCGGGCTGGTCGTCGTCAACGGAGGGGCCGAACCCGATTGTCGCGGCGTGCCGCCGCCGGCCGTATCCTGCTCGTCGGCCTACCCGAACGATACGCCGGTCATCTTGGAGGCACCGGTTCAACTCGGCACCGATTTCGTGGGGTGGGAGGGCGACGGTAGCTGCACGGGAACGAACCGCCAGTGTTCCCTGGTCATGGACCGAGACCGCGTCGTGCAGGCGAGGTTCGCCGAGAGGGACGTTCAAGTGACGTTGGATTTTGGCGGCGCGGGGGCGGCTCTTGGAACCGTCGAGTGGAGAGACGAGTTTGGCAACATTCTTCGTCTACCTTGCATCGGACCCGGTTCGTGCAGCGCCAATATCCGCGAAGGCACCACGGTCCGCCTACGTCGATCAGCCGCGCCGGGCGGGCAGTTCTGGGACTGGGACGGCTGCACGCCGGTCGGTGTTGATGGTCTCGAGTGCGAGCTGGTTGCTCTCAATGGGATAGGGAACGTGACCGCCTTTTTTGCCGCGGAAGTTCAGGTACGGGTCGAGGGGTCGGGAAGAGGGCGCGTCCTCTGGAACACGCCTCCTCGCACGTCGTGCGAGGTCGACGCCACGGGGGCTCCAGGGGCGGCCTGCCCGATCGAGCCGGTGGTGCAGGGGCCGGTCGTGCTGACGGCCGAGGCGGCCAATGTTGACACAGAGTTTGTGGCGTGGACGGGCTGCGACGAACCGGATCCCCAACCGGTGCCGCCGCCTCCGCCATCCGAGTGCAGGATCGCTGATCCGAGCGGGGGGATGACGGTCACCGCGCTGTTCGCGGAATTGCACGACATCAACATCTCGCTTGGTGGCGATGGCGATGGGTTGGTGACCTGGATGATGCCCCCGCCCTCGTTCGTGGCGTGCGTGCCCGACGCATGTCCGAGTCAGAGCGTTCGACAAGGAACGACGGTGGTTTTGAAGGCCGAGAGCGTCGACGGCACGTCTTTCGTGGGTTGGTCGAATTGCGCCCCCCTCGGGCCGACCGACCCCGTCGATGAGTGCAGGTTGCCCACCGTGAGTGGCGACCGGTTTCCGGTGGCCACCTACTTTGACGACCGACTGGTGAACGTAGAGGTCACCGGAAGCGGCACCGCAGGCATCGTGTTCTCGGTGGACGGGGCGTTTTTCACGAGGTGTGGGCCGGCTCGGCTTCCACCCTCCTTTCCGTGCCCAGAAACCGTCCCTTACCCCGCGATGGTGACCCTGACGGCCACCGTCGGCGAAGGAACGACGTTCTCACGCTGGTTGGGCTGCCCAACCGAGGTCGGGCAGGATTGCGTGATCGACGTTCAGAACGATGCACCGCTCACGCTGACGGCGGAATTCACGGACGACTGACGCCACCTCGAAGATCGGTGCCGTTGGTCGTCGCCGAGGAATCTCATGGACCAGCCGTGAATCAGCGCGGAATGGGCACAATGGGCAGCCTCATCAGTCCGTGGCTTGAGACGCCGGCACCGAGGATGTTGAGACGGCCTCCAGCTGGGGAGCTGGCGGGAGGCCCCGCTGCGACCGCAGGGCGCTGCCGGTCGTCGACATGAACTCTCTCGGCTGCAGGGGAAGCTGCACCACGAAGGCGGTGCCTTCGCCCAGCCGAGACTCGGGGTAGATGATGCCCCCATGATTGTGAATGATGCGCTGGCACACCGCGAGGCCCAGCCCAGTACCTTGCTGCTTGGTCGTGAAGAAGGGGATGAACACGCGCTTGAGGTCTTCGGCCGGGATCCCGCAGCCGCGGTCGCTCACCCGGATCTCGACCAGCTTGCGATCCGAGAGGTACCGGGTCTGAATGTGAACCGGGGCCGGGTGATTGCGGGACGCCTCCAGCCCATTGAGCACCAGATTGAGGACGACCTGCCGTATCTGCTCTCCGTCGGCTTGAATCGTCGGTAAGCCTTCGCCGAGGTCGAGCGAGATCGGTGCTACGTCTTTTTGGGCCTCGATCAGCTTCGCCGTCTTCTGGATGACCTGGTTGATGTCGGTAGTTTGAAGATTCGCCCGGAACGGTCGCGCATAATCCAAGAACTGCGACACGACGGAGTTCAGACGGTCGGTCTCCTCGATGATGACCTCGAGGAACTCGCTCTCGTGCGCGTCGGCCAGGGAGTCGGGGTCGAGGTACTCGGCGGCGCCCTTGATCGCGCCGAGCGGATTGCGAATCTCGTGGGCGAGACCGGCGGCCATGGCGCCGATTGCGGCCAGCCGTTCTCGTTCTCGGAGGCGCTCGGCGAGTCGGGAGTTCCAGATCACCGTGGCCGCCGTCTCGGCGATCATCATGAGGCCGGCGAGCTCCGACGTGGAGACGGATTCTGCGGACCGATCGTCGCGGACGGCCAAGAACCCGAGGACCGTCTCCCCGGACACGAACGGTAGCAAGACGTCTGCGCTGACCGCGCGAAGGGCGGCGATCAGGTCGCTCTTCGTCCCTTCGAGAACGGCCGGGTCGTCATCTCGGTCGATCTGCTCGGCCAGGACCGGCGCCTGGTCCTGATTGATGGCCTGCCACAGCACCGGCAGGTGGGTGGCGTTCACTCGGGGCTCGGGCTCCGGTCCTCGGAAGGCATGGAGCTCGAAGCTGTTGCCGTGCGGCTCGAGCAGGTAGACCGCGACGTGGGTGCATCGTCGCGAATCGTACAGGGCGTCGGCGACGATCCGGCTCATGGTGTTCGGGTCGAGCACGCCATGCTGCATTCGCCGCCGCAGAGTGTCGATGGTCAACATGAAGCGATGGCGCTCGCGGAAGAACAGCTCCATGGCTCGGCTCTCCAGCCGAATCTTGAGGGGCTCGTACAGGGTCAAGAGGATGATGACGCCCACCAGCGCGCCGAACAGGCGGGTCGAGGTGGTGTTGCCGAGGGTGATCAGGAGGGCTGAAATGACCGCGAAGAGCACCGCCAAAATGCCCAGGATGACCATTCGGAAGATGAATTCGTTGAGGTCGAGGAGCCGCTCGCGCAGGATGACCTGCGATAGGAAGAAGATGTACAGCATCACGGCCAGATGCCCCACCGCCGTGGGGCTCCCTTGCAGGGGCGGCGCCTCGCCGACGATGGTGAGGATCGTGACGACCGACGCCCCGATGGCGAGGTAGCGCCGTCGCGCGTACTCGACGGTGCCCTTCGCGACGTCGCCGGAGTCCATCATCAGTCGGGAGGTCAGCAAAATCGTCGAACCGACGTAGAGCGCGACCGCGGCTTGAATGAGGGGAAGACGCCCGAGCGGCGACAAAGAGGCGACCGCCATCAGGATGGCGAGCGGATAGACCCACCCGAAGAATCGAGCCCCCGCGACCTGCAGCGGGACGAGCTCTGCGAACACTCGCAGCATGGTGGCCGGCACGAGGCACGCCAGCGCCAGCTCGAACCGCAGCCAGAGCTCTGAGCCGAACGTCCCGCGCAGGAAGTTGGACAGGAACCAGAGCACCAGGACCACGCACAGCACCGCGAAGAGGGCATCGGTCCGACGTCGCCGTCGGCGCAAGAGGGTGCTGGTCACTACGGCGACGATGACGAAAGCCCCGACGAGCGCGCTCTGTACCTCTAGTTCCATCGGGCGACCTCAGGTTCTCAAAACCCACCGCAATTCGAACGGACATCAAAAGGTGCAGCGAGACACGGCATCGAGTCAACATCTCGGCATCGACGCGCAGCGGCCACATTACTCCCAGAAGCGCCGAGCGGGCCCTTCTAGCTCGATCGGAAAGCGAGAAGTGATGCTTGCGGTGTGCGGCGCATCAACAGTCACGACGATTTCGACCTGGTCGGGGGCGTGGTCGCCGAGCTCGAGAACGTAATCGAGGGCTTCGTTCTTGGTCGGGGCATAGTGGAAGGCTTCGTACATCGGGTGCCGTTGGTCGGAAGTCACCACTTCGATCCGGA
>CAZFIV010000048.1:0-49695 GCA_964519665.1 uncultured Myxococcales bacterium | reverse complement strand
GCCAGCACGGAATCGCGAATGAACTCGAGCGTTTGAGGCGCAGCCTCGCTAAGAGGTAGACCATGAAACCAAGAATGATTCTCGCCGTGGCCGTGACGTTCGGCACCCTGGTGGGCGCATTACAACCGGCCGCGGCGCGCCCCAGAAAGGGTAAATGGGGCCGAGCGGCGACGACCGTGTCGTTCGCGCAGGTCGACCTTAACCGTGACGGCCGGCTCAGCGTGCTCGAATACCGACGGGAGGTGAGTCGGCAATTCGCAGCTTGGATGAGGCGGGTCGACTTCGATCGCGACGGTATTCTGCGCGGTCGCGAGAAGGCCGTGGCGCGCCGAACCAGTCCCGTGAATTGGAGAGGGGGGCTCGCAGGCCCGCAGCCGATCGGCTTATGGCGGCTTTGGGCGAGTCACATGGGCCGAGCACGCGATGACTTTCGTCGTCTGGACCGCGATCGAAACGGGTTCGTCAGCCGTCGAGAAGTTCGCCGAGCCAAGGGTCGAGGGACGTTGGCCCTTCGGATGACGGTGCGGCCGCCGCAAGACCATCGAGACCGACGGCGACGCGGCGGGTTCTCTCAGTACAGCCCGTACAGTCGGAACAGCCCATACAGTCGGAACAGCCCATACAGTCCGAACAGCCCATACAGTCCGAACAGCCCATTCAGCCCAAACGGGGCGAGATGAGCAAAAACGAGCGCAAGGTGCGGCGCTTCGCCGCGCCTTGCGTTCGTCCCCCAGACGACGGTAAGGCCCTCTGACGCGAGCCTTACATGACGGACATCATTCAGAACGTTTTTAATCTCCTGATTCTCCTCTTCCTGCAAGCCGTGCTGGGATTCGACAACCTCTTGTACATCTCGTTGGAATCCAAGCGGGCCCCGGAGGCTTCCCAGTCGTCCGTTCGTCGGAACGGCATTCTGATCGCCATCGCCCTGCGGGTGGTGATGCTTTTCGTCATGATCAACCTTATCGAGCTACTCGAAGAGCCGTTCTTGAAAGTCCATTGGGGCTGGTTGGAGGGCGACTTCAACTTCTCGACGATCGTCTTTCTGCTCGGCGGTGGATTCATCATGTACACGGCCGTCAAAGAGATCAGCCACATGTTGTCGCTCGAGGACCTCGACCACGCGCCCGGCGATCAATCGAAGCAATCCGTCAATCAGGTGGTCTTCATGATCGTGCTCATGAACCTGGTCTTCAGCTTTGACAGTATTCTGTCGGCGTTGGCGATCACGAAGGTCTTCTGGGTGTTGGCGGTCGCTATCGTGCTGTCGGGCCTGGCGATGCTTCTGCTGGCGGACCGGGTCTCCGAGTTTCTCAAGCGCAACCGCAAGTACGAGGTGCTCGGCTTGTTCATTCTGTTGATCGTCGGCGTCGTGTTGCTGGGCGAAGGAGGGCATGAGGCTGACCTTCATTTCTTCGGCTATGAAGTCGAAGCTCTGTCCAAGACGACCTTCTACTTCTCGATCGCGGTGCTGGTCGCGGTAGACATCATTCAATCCGGCTACCGGCGCAAGCTGGAAGCCGAACGCGCGCGGCAGATGCGAACGGCCTCGGGGCACTGACCTGAATACCCGCAAGCGCTTCGCTTCGAAGGCGTCCGGATCGTCGGCGTCGGCGGGTCGTCAGGTCGCGGGGGCCGTCTCTACTTTGAACCGCGTGCCAGGCGCGGGCGGATCGTGCGGAGGACCGGCGAAGCACTGCGCGATGGTCATCCAAGTGGTAGCGCTTGGGCCGGTCACCTCGAGACCGGTATCAGCCATGTTGCGAACCTGGGTGACCGTCCGCGCGAAATCCACGGCCGTGCCCCGGATGAAGTTCGTCTCGCTCGGCTCGCCGTAGGTCCAGACGGCGCCCGAGGGCGAGGTCAACTCTAGGTAGGGCATCGGATCCGGCGGTTGTTGGCCCCGATTACTGAAGCAGAACTTGTACGTCCGCACGCCGAGGAACACGATGTCTTGAATGCGGTCGCTTTCGACGCGGTCGATGCCCAGCGCGTCGTAGAGCGCCTGCCCGTGGGCCCATATCTCCATTTGGCGGGCCGTCGTGAACATCCGAACCTTCATTGGGGGACCGAACCACGGAAGTTTTTGGTCCGGGTCGGTGGCATCGAAGGCGTCGCACATTCGCAGGAAGTCAGTCCGCCAGCGGCTCCGCAGCTCGTCGTATCCGACACTCGCCAGCCTCTCCCTCGAGTATTCGATCAGGCTCTTGCCAGCGCCCAAGGCGCCCATGACCCCGCTGAGGACCTGGTCGAATTCGCCCTTCGGACCGACCGCGGCCAGGGCCATGAGGTCGGAATCGTGAAGGTGGGCGAGGACATCCCATGTCGACCAGTTCTTGAACTGCGTCTTGGTTGATATCAGCCGATTGTGGTGTTCCTGCAGAAAGGCGTACAGGTCGTCGCCTTCAGCCCTTAGGTTGTCGGTCAACATCATTGACTCCTGTTCGGTCGCACCCGAGCGTTTCGATCGGTGTTCATCAGTGGGCGGTGCGGTGGCTGTATTTGGAAAGCTCGAGCTTGGCGATCTGAGCCTTGTGGACTTCGTCGGGGCCGTCGGCGAGCCGCAGAGTCCGCGTATTGGCGTACATCCATGCGAGCGGGAAGTCTTGGCTGACCCCTCCGCCCCCGTGAGCCTGGATGGCCCAGTCGACGACTTGCTGCGCGACGTTCGGGGCCACGACTTTGATCATGGCGATCTCGGTCTTGGCGACCTTGTTGCCGACCGTGTCCATCTTATGGGCGGCGTCGAGGGTCAGCAGGCGAGCTTGATCGATCATGGCGCGAGCGTCGGCGATGCGCTCCCGCCAGATCGAGAATTCAGCCACGGTCTTTCGGAACGCGACCCGATTGAGCAATCGATGGCACATGAGCTCGAGGGCGCGTTCGGCCACGCCGATCAACCGCATGCAGTGGTGGATGCGTCCCGGACCGAGGCGACCCTGTGCGATTTCGAAGCCTGCTCCCGCCGACAGGAGAATGTTTTCTCGAGGAACCCGCACGTTGTCGAAGACGACCTCCGCGTGTCCATGCGGCGCGTCGTCATAGCCAAACACGGTCAGGGCGCGCTTGATATCGATCCCTTTGGCGTCGCGGGGACACAGGATCATCGAGTGTTGGCGATGGCGGGGGAGCTCGGTCGCGGGGTCGGCGGGAGGCGTCTTGCCCATGACGATAAAGACGGCGCAACGCGGATCCATCGCTCCCGATGTCCACCACTTGCGACCGTTGATGACGAAGTCATCGCCGTCGGCCCGGATCTCGGTCTGGATGTTGGTCGCGTCCGACGACGCCACGGCCGGTTCGGTCATCGCGAACGCGCTGCGAATACGACCTTCGAGGAGGGGTGTGAGCCACTTGTCTTTCTGGACGTCGGTCCCGTACCGGACCAAGACCTCCATGTTGCCGGTGTCCGGCGCCGAGCAGTTGAAGACTTCGGGCGCCCACCACGCCCGGCCCATGATTTCGCACATCGGGGCGTATTCCAGATTCGTCAAGCCGGCGCCGAGGTCGCTCTCGGGCAGGAAGAGGTTCCATAGGCCCTGTTTTTGAGCTTCCAGCTTCAGCTTCTCGATCACCGAGACCGGCTGCCAGCGGTCTCCCTCGGCGATTTCGGCGTGGACCGCGGCCTCGTTCGGATAAACGTGCTCGTCCATGAAGGTCAGCAGCTGTTCGCGCAGAGCGCGGGCTCGCGGCGATATGGGGTACAGGGGGTCCAGGTAGTCCATGAGGCGAATCTCCTTCGGGGGACTATCCAACGAATCGCCCCCGGTTGGCCACCGGTCCGGACCCGGGTACAAGCCATGACGCGGGAGGGCGTACGCTCATGTTCGAAGAGCCTTTCAAACTCGACAGTTCAGCTTGTCAGGGATACCGATTCATGCCGACCGAGGGTTCGCCGAAGGCGGTCATGCACATCGTGCACGGCCTCGCGGAGCATTCGCGGCGGTACAAACCGTTGGCCGAAGCCCTGGTGGCCGACGGATGGGTGGTCTACACGCACGATCATCGGGGGCACGGCGCGACGTCGCCCAATCCCGAAGAGCGGGGCATCTTCGCCGAAGAGAACGGCTGGGCGCTGGCGGTCGATGACCTTCGCAAGATGGTCGCCCATGCTCGCGTACAGCACCCTGGCCTGCCGCGGGTCATGTTCGGTCACAGCATGGGCGCGTTTTTCGTCCAGGATTTCATCAGTGGTTTGAGCGCACCGCCCCATGGCAGTGTCGGCGAGGACGCGTCCACGCTCGCCGCCGCCATCCTGTCGGGATGCGCGGGGACTCCGGCGCCGATCGCTCATATCGGGGTTCAAGTGGCTCGGCTGGAACGCTGGCGGTTGGGGCCGCGCGGAAGAAGTACGATTCTCCGCGGCCTGACCTTCGATGCCTTCAACAAGCTCTTCAAGCCCAATCGTACCGGTTTCGATTGGCTGAGCCGAGACCCGGCCGAGGTCGACAAGTACATCCAGGATCCGGCGTGCGGGTTCGATGCGACCAATCAGCTCTGGCTCGAGATGCTCCGGGTCGGCATCGACCTGTACCGCCCCGAGCGGCTTCAGCAGATCCCCAAGCATCTGCCGCTATACATCTTCGCGGGCGAAAAAGACCCGGTGCACCGCCAGGGGAAAGGCGCTCGAGACATGGTGACCGCCCTGAAGAAGGCTGGAGTGAAGACGGTCGACCTCAAGCTGTACCCGGATGGCCGGCACGAGATGCTCAATGAGCTCAATCGGGACGAAGTGATCGCCGACCTCAAGAAGTGGTTGGGTGACCGAGGCCTGCCGAGTTAATCGTTGCCCGTCCGTCGACCCTACGCGCCGACCGCAACGAGGACTCCGTGCAGCAGCTCAGCCCCCAAGATGCCCAATTCCTGTACCTGGAAACGGGTGAGAATCTCACCCACGTCACCTCGGTGACCATCTTCGACCCGTCGACCGCGCCTGGCGGCAAGGTCCGGTTCAAGCAGATCATCGAGCACGTTCGGTCTCGGCTGGACACGTCGCACATCTTCCGGCGAAAGCTCGTGAGATTGCCCTTGGAACTCGACTATCCGTACTGGGTCGACGATGAGTATTTCGACATCGAATACCACATGCGTCATGGACGTCTGCCGGAGCCTGGGGATTGGCGGCAGTTCTGCATTCACGTCGCGCGTTACCATTCCCGACCTCTGGATATGCAGCGTCCGCTCTGGGAGATGTTCGTCATCGAGGGCCTCGACCGAATCGATGGGTTGCCGGATGGGTGTTACGCGATCGCGACCAAGATCCACCACGCCGCGATCGATGGGGGCTCCGCGATTCGCTTCTTTGGGGCGCTGACCGACCTCGACGCGGTCGGCACACCCGCCATGTCCATGATGGAGCCGGCGTCGGAACCCCCGGTGCCGGCACCGCGGATATCTCGGCGCGAAATGGTGGCCCGGGCGATGGTTCGCAACATCAAATCCCCGGTGCGTATCGCCGAGAGCGTGATGAAGTCGTCGAATCTGCTCTACCGAGCCGCGCAGGGTGCGGTGCGCCGGTTCGAACGTGAAGGCACAGTCGTCCCTTGGACCCGGTTCGATGTCGATGTGTCGCCCCACAAGATGTACGACGCGACTGTCTTTCGAATCGAACAGCTGAAGAAGATCAAGCGCGCGGTGGCCGGGGCGACGATCAATGACGTGGTGCTTGCGGTCTGTAGTCAGGGCCTTCGACTCTTCTTGCAGGCGACCAATGAGCTCCCGGCCGCATCCCTCGTGGCCTGGGTTCCGATCAACGCGCGTGCACCCGACAAGCAAGACGCGTCGGGTAACAGCATCACGGCGATGACGGCCAAGCTGCACACCGATATTGACGACCCGATCGAGTGCTTGACCCAGATTCGGGATACGACCCGGCGTACGAAGGAAGCTCGGGAGGGGCTGTCGGCCCGATTGATGACCGACCTGACCCAGCACGTACCGGCCGCCACTCAACTGGTTGCGAGCCGTCTGGTGCTGAAGTCCGCCTTGCGTCCCCATCTCTGCAATCTGTTTATCTCCAACGTGCCGGGTCCGCAGGTACCTCTATACATGAACGGTGCAAAGGCCGTGCGTACGTACGCCCTGGCGCCCCTGGCTCCCGGGATGGGGCTGTTCATCGCCACTCCGAGTTACAACGGCGAACTGACCTTCAACGTGATCTCGACCCGAGAGATCCTTCCCGACATCAGCCGATTCATAGGCTGCATCCGCGAGGCCTTCGATCGCCTCACCGCGGCTGCCACCTCGGAGCAAAGGCCGGCGACGACCGCGTCCTCGATGACTGAAGCGAACGCCCCACCGGTCTCTTCGCCGGTGGCCGCGCCAACCGCCGTCAAGGCCTGAGCGCCCGGGCGCATCGCCTGTCGGCGCCTCGAAGCGAAGTTCAAGACCGCATGTCGACGCGGGAGGTCGAAGGGTCGTGATCGCTGGCGCGGTCGACGAAGCCTGCGTTGACGCGAACGTACTCGAACTCCACTTTGTCGCCGAGATTGGGGCGAGCGAGCTGATGGTCGATCGATTCTGCGATACCCTGAATCTCGTCCATGGCCTTTGTCCGACGAGGGAGGGGCCAAAGCGCCGTTCGGTCGATCGTCCGTCGACGCCGAGTCAGCGCCTAGCGCCGGGCCCGGGCGAGCCGTACGGTGGTCCATGGACCGGCGGATGGTCTTCGTGCGGCCGATGGCGGCCGTTCGTGCGGAACGCGGGCCATCGTACTTTTGCTTCAGGGGCATCGGAGTGCAGGTCAACCTGCGACCACCGACCGCACGCGACCATCGATCGCGACGTCACGATGGGACGGGCTCCGTCACTCACCCTGTACATGAATCGGCGATATCAACGACGAACGCCGCTCACGGCGATGGGATTTATTCTCCGATAGCTGTCCACGAGCTGTAGCAACTGCATCAAACGTGTGCCGACCCGTCCCAGGCTCGCCGCGATGGAGGAATTTATTGCCGGGGGTCTACTCGCGGTTCCGGTCAATCTCTGCTTAACTACGAAAGAAGGAGGCTGTCATGGCAGCGAAATACGATCTGAAGAAGTCGTCCAACGGAAAGTTCTATTTCAACCTCAAGGCCGCGAACGGCGAGGTCATCCTCACCAGCGAAATGTACGAAGCGCGGGCCGGCGCCGAAAACGGCATCGAGTCGGTACGAAAAAACGGGCCTGACGAAAAACGCTACGAACGGCGCGAGTCGAAGCGAGGTGAGCCGTACTTCGTGCTCAAGGCCGCGAACGGCCAGGTGGTCGGCAACAGCGAGATGTACTCTTCAAACGCCGCCATGGAGAAAGGCATCCAGTCGGTCATGAAGAACTCGGCCGACGCGAAGGTCGACGACAAGACGGCCGATTGATCTTCAGAGCGCGCCCTGCTTCGGGGCGCGCTCGCTCCTCGTCCCTGCCATCAGGCTTTGTGCCGTCTGGGCCCTCCCGGTCCGTAGCGGCGTCACTTCTTGCGTTTTGCGCTTAACACCGCGCGGCGTGCCCGCTTTGATGCGCCCATGGGTGAACCCAGACCGACGACGGTGACCTCGGGCCCGATAAGGCGCCGGGGGGCTCTTTGGGCGGTGGTGGCCGCAAGTCTAGTCGTAGCCGAGGCCCGGTCGGCGCAAGCTCAGGACCTTCCGGCGAGCCAACTCGACTCCGAACAGGCTCCTCAGCCCACCAACCTTCAAGTTTGGGTAATGACCTTCGGCCCCGGCGACGAAGTATTCTTCAAATTCGGTCACAACGCGGTGCTGGTCACCGGCCTGGACGCCGACGGCCGACGGTTCCGGACGATCTACGACTACGGGATCTTCGACGGTTCGTCGCCGACCCTCGTCGCCGACTTCTTGCAAGGGCGGATGGATTATTGGGTGGCGTCGACGAGCTTCTCGCTGACGTTGAGGCGATACACTAGGCAGAATCGGGCGGTGTACGGTCAGCGACTTCGACTGACGCAGGCCCAAGCGCTACGCCTTTACCGGATGCTCGAGGAGAACATCAAACCGGCGAACAGTCGGTATCGCTACGACTACTACTACGACAACTGTTCGACCAAAGTGCGCGACATCCTCGACGTGATCACCGGCGGGGCGGTTCGAAGAGCCTTCAGCGGACCGGCAACGATGAGTCTGCGCGACCACAGCCTGCGTCACACCGCGGACGCGTGGCACTACTACGTCGGCCTGGACTTGGGTTTGGCCAACGTCGATGGGCCGCTCGACCGTTGGGATGAATCGTTCCTACCGGAAAAACTCCGGGAGTCCTTGCGCTTGGTGAAGGTCGAGATCGACGGTGAGATGGTCGATCTGGTGGCGGAAGAGCGGGTGTTCTTCAGGGGAACCCGGCCCGAGGTCCGAGCCGAGCCGCCGGTTCGCTGGCCGATCATGCTCGCGGTCGGCGCGGTAGTCGGGCTGTTCTGGGCGGGGCTCGGTTTTCTCGGCCGGCGCTTGGGCTTCGTGCGCGTGCTGTTCGTGCTGTCGTCGTCTGTATTCGCGGCCACTCTGGCGTTGTTTGGTGTTCTGCTGGTCTTCCTGTGGACCTCTACCGATCACTCGATCGCCTACGGCAACGAGAACATCTTCAATCTCGCCCCCTGGGGCGTTCTGGCTCCAGTGGCGGGGCTGTTATCGCTGGTCCCGCGTTGGCGGTCGGTCATGTTTTGGTTTTTCCTGTCGGTGGCGGCGTTTTCGGTCCTCGGCGTGCTGGCCAAAGTCCTTCCCGGCTTGGATCAGGTGACTCATCGAATCGTCGTGCTATTGCTGCCGACGTGGGTGGGGCTGACGCTGGGAGCCCGGTTTATTGCTCAGCCGCCGTCTTCGGCGTCGGCCAGGTCGGCGAAGTGAACGGCCACTACTCCCGCCGATCCCGTAGGTCGAGGCGCAGGATCACCGGGTCGTGGTCGGATGACTTGATGCCGGTATAGACGCTGTCGTGCAGGATTTCGGTCTCGGTTCGGTCGGCGAGGCCGGGGCTACCGACGACCGGCTGGAGTACTTGAAGGGTGCCTCGGTAGTTGTAGTCGAAGCGTTCATCGGGCGGCAGGTCCATCGTGAAGTCTTTGAAGCCGCCCTTGGCGAGCTCGGCAACGGTGGGCGACGACGTGCCGTCGTTCATGTCGCCGACCATCAGGACTTCGAGGTTCGGGTCAGCGGCTCGGCGTCGGTCGACGTACGCGCGGATGGCCTCCGCCTGACTCAGTCGCTGCTCCGCGCGACCGACGACCGGCGTGTCGAGGTCGGCGGTCCACGGTGACGAGCCGCGACGCGATGCGAGGTGGTTGTTGATCACCAGCAGGCGCTTTCCTTCGAACTCGAACTCGGCCACCAGGGACTTTCGCGAGGCGTCGAAGGCGGGATTGTCGACGCCGATGCGCTCGACGGTGTCCTGGTCGACCGTCACTCGATCCGGTCGGTAAAGAAAGCCGTTGCGGATGTTGCCGCCGGGCTGGCCTCCATCTTGGCCATTGACCGGCGCGATGTCGAACCACGCGTACTCCGGTCCGCCGGCGTCTTGGATCTGTTGGATGAGCATCTCGTACGTGTCCTCGGCGTCGACCACCGGGCTCTTCTTTGGCCCATCGTTGTCCTGAATCTCCTGCAGAGCGATGATGTCCGGACTCTTCATCTGCTCGACGATCCGATCGGCGAGAAACGCTCCTCGCTCGGCTTCGCCGGGGTGCATGTTGAGGGCATTGACCCCCGCGACCGTCAACTTGCCGGGCTCGCCGACGAGCCGGGTGACCGGGGAGGGCAGCCGCGGGCCTTCGATCACGTCGAGCGGTTTCGACAGCTCGACCTGGAAGCTGCCGGAACGGTAGATGACCACCCCTTCGCCACCCTCGATCTTGTCGCCGACGGCGACCTGGGGGGCCTCGCCGAGGTGATTGCGGTGCTTCAAACCGATCACTTGATGGTTCCATTCGCCGTCCGGCATCACGATTCCACCCCGAGCCGTTCGCCGCGAACCTTCAGGCGACCAGTGGTCGGGGACGATGGCCAGATCCCCGAACCGGTTGCTGGGGGCGACGGCGGTGCCTCCCGGAACTTCGACTCGCTGTCCCAAGAGGCTCCGCCAGAACTCGACCGCTTCCTTTCGGTCGGCCGGAATGCCTGGACCGCCCTCGTCACCGATGGTGATGGCCTCGGGAAGTTCAGCCTTGCCGACCACCTTCGCCTTGCCCTTGACGAGCTCGACCACCGAGCGGTCATAGGGAGCGTCCGGATTGCGTTGTTCGTGGACCCGCCCTTCGACGTCCACCACGTCCCCCGGCCGGATGTTGCTCTGCCGGGTGCGAACCAGGAGGCCGCCCGAGGCCTCACCCGGATGGCGGGCTTCCGACTGGATAAAGAAGCCCACCCCGTTGACCGCGGTGACGACCCCTCGGGTGCGGACGTTCTGGCCGACCAGCGGCGACTCGAATCCGTCGCCGCGCACATCGGACAGCGGCTGGCTCGACGGCGCCGGGCCTCGGGTCTTCTGTTGGGCCCGCTCCGCTTTGCTGACTGCGCCTTCGAAGTTGAAGCGAACCTCGCCGGCGTGCGGTTTCGCGTCGAGAATCTCGGCCTGAATGGTCTGGCCGCGCTCGAATCGGACATCGCCGGACTTGGCGGCGGTCCCCTGGGCGACCATCTGCAGCCGGCCGAGGCCGAGCGACTCGGCCGACGCCCGGAACTCGACCGCGACCGAGGGGAAATACAAGTTGACGGCCCACGGCGAGATGTCGACGACCTGCGCTTCGAGCTTTTCGCCGACGTGCTTGCTCAGAGACTCGGCGGCGAGACGAGTTCGGACCTCGCGATCAAGTTTACGGGATCGAGTGTCCGCGGACATCGCGCGGTCGACGATGTCGTCTCGCCGACTGATATCGGGCGGCACGCCATCGCGCACCGCGCGGACCCACTCGTGGTTCTGGCCGTCGCGGGTGCGTCGCATCGGAGCGGTGCTCTGCACGTACTCAGCAACCTTCAACCCCTCGTGGGCCCCCGGATCGGCCGAGACGAAGGCGCGAGGCATGACGTGAAGAAGCAACCGATGGATGGCGCGACCCTTGGGGGTCGAGGTATCGATCCGCTGGGCCATGTCCTGCGGCGACATGTTCTGGGGCCACTTGACGCCCATCGAACGGATCTGTTTCCGGGCGCGTTCGACCTTCTCGGGGTCGGGTTCCTCGTGGCGACGGTGCAGGGCAGGGGCTTTGTTTCGGATGAGGTAGCCACCGACCATGCGGCCGGCGGTGATCGAGATCTGGGCGTTCGCCTCTTCGATCCATAGCTGACCGCGGTCCTCGGTCTTCAGCTCACCCGTCTGGTCGTCGATCGTCGCCCACCGCTCACCGCCGTGACTCATGAACATCCCGCGCTCCTTCGCGCGCTCGAGCAGGCGTCCTCCCACCGTCTGAAGGGCTTGAATGCCCTCTGCGTACTGAGGGTCAGCGACCGGCTGCCCCTCGAGGTGCTGCTGGGCTTCCGGATAGTCGCCGTTTTTGCGGTTCATGATGACCCCGTCGATGAATTCGGGGCGTCGAGCCTTGCCGTCGGGGCCGACGGTAAACTTGATGACAAAGGCGGGCCGCTTTTGGCCCTCGCCGAGGGAGCACAGGTCTTCGCTCAGTTCGCGAGGCAGCACCGGAAAGTCCATCCCGGGCATGTAGGTCGTCGTTTGCACGCGTTGGGCCCGCTCGGCGAGGGCTGAGTCGGGTCCCGCGAGATCGAGGAAATAGGCGAGGTCGGCGATGGCGTAGTAGACGTCGTGCGCGCCCGGTTCGGACGGGTGCGGCTCGATGCACATCGCTTGGTCGTAGTCCTTGGAGTAAGGATTATCGATGCTGAAGAAGTACTTGTCGGTGAGGTCGGTGTAGCCTTCGATGTGGTCGGGATCGAAGGCGGCCCGGATTCGGGCGATGTCGTCGGCGATGCGCGGATCGAAAGTGGCCTCGACGCCGGCTTTGACTGCGAGCTCGGTGAAGGTCTTCTTCCAGGGTTGGTCCTTCGGGATGACGTCCTGCACCAGACCTCTAGGTCGCGAGAGGCCGTCCGTCACGTGGGCGAGGACGGTATCGCCGGGCTGAGCGGTGCCCGCGTCGGCGAGGGGCAGCTTCGAAAAGGGTGTCGACGGGTCTGTGGAGACGGCGACCAGGTGCCTGCCGTCCCGTTCTACAGTGCCCACGAAGCTCGAGACGCTATCGGTCCGGCTGGGGTCGATGGCGAGCCGCTTCCCTTGCCGGACGAGCGTCATCCGACCGCCGGTCGGTACCCCGGCGGCGTCTTTGGCGTTCAATTTGAATGAACGGCCATCGGGCAGCTCGATCTTGGTCACCGGGTGACCCCGTTCGAACTTGCGGACCAGCGTGCCGGTCGCGCGTTCGCCGGGCTGAAGGAACGAGGCTCCCTGGGTTCGAATGCCGATCAGATCCTGACCGGGCCTTTTGCCGGCGAGAGCGAGGGCTTCGGCCACCGCTTGTGGTCCGTCCGGGATGGCGACGTGACCCGAGCGGCCCGACGGGCCCGATCCCGTCAACTCGACGGTCCGGGCGGACCGAGAGGACTCGCGGCGTTTGGAGTCCGCCTTGTCGGCTCCCGAGGGGGCGTCCAGTCGAGGGTTCCGGGCCGAATGATTATCGAGGCGCATGGCGAGCCTCCCGTCGTTCGATCGAGGCGGCCAGGGCGATCGCGGCTCGCTGAATGGAAATCGATTCGCATTCGAGGGCGAGCCAGTCCGCGAGAGCGCCCGCTTCCTCGAACTCGCCCGCTGACGCGAGAACCCGGGCGAGGTCGAGGGCGACGCTTTCGTCTTCGTCGAGCTCTATCGCGCGTCGATAGGCTTCCACCGCCTCGTCGATGTCGCCGAAGGCTTCGAAGAGAAGCCCGAGCCGGTGCCATATATCCGCTTGCTCCGGGCAGGCGATCAGGGCGCCTCGCAATAACGTTTCTGCGTCGGCGTACCGTTCTTCCGCCATCGCGCTGTCGGCGGCCTTCAACAGTGAAGGGACGTCGACGGGCTGACCGGCGATTTGGGCGTGCAGTCGGGCCAGCTCGGCCCGGTCGAACAGTGTCTGCATGGCGTCCTCCATGGCTTAGTGCCATCCCCTTTATCAGGGTTCAACCGCACTCCTGTGCGGCCAGTCCTCCATGCCTACTAGTAATATTATTGTCTACATAAAACTTACATCGCACACATTTCGTGGACTCAATCGTCAGCTCGATGATCGGACAGCGACCGAGCCACTGCGCGGAGTACCGGTCCCGAGAACCCGAGCTCGGCGTGGCCCGTGTCGACCTCGATGTAGCGGATGTTGTTGGAAGGATTGTCGTCCAGACAGGCTTTCCAGGCTACGACCCCATCTTTTCGGCTGTACACCGCTGTGACATCGACCGGCAGTCGCTCGCGATTCCGTTGCGCCACCCGCTGCTCGATTTCGTCGAGATCCATCCCGCGCTGCCGGTATCGGTTGGCGACGAGGGTGTATTTCGGCCCTCCTACGACCGGAGTTCCCAGGGTGACGATGTGGTCGACCAGACCGGGTACGTGTCGGCTGGCTTCGCGCGCCAGGACCCCGCCCAGACTCCACCCGACGACCTTGATGGGGCCGTCAGCCGTTCGCGATAGCTTGCGGATGACGTCGGCCACCCTCGGCGTCAACGACGCGACGTCGCCTCGGTTGATCCCTAGGCCCCATCCAAACGTCCGATAGCCGATCCTTCGCAAGAAGCGCCGAATGAACCACGTCGAGGTGTCGCCGGTCGCGAATCCGGGCACGACGAGGACGGTCTGGCCTCGACCGGGCGGAACATGGTCGGTTCGCACGAAGGCGCCGGGCAGTGTCGTGAAGCCGCGGGCCAATCGGGCGGCTTCGGCCCAGGGACGGGCCTTCGGAGGTTCGATCACCTTTCGCGTTCTAGGGGGCAGAACGCCTGAGTCAACGTAACGCAGGCCAATGACGGGGGTCTCGAAGGATTTGATTCGCTGGTCTGCCCGCCCCACAAGGGCGGTGATGCCTTCGCCTCGGCTGGTCCCGGACTATCTGCAGCGGCTTTCTCAGCGTCCGCGCAGTTTCACGCTGCCCGACCAACGGGTGCTTTCGTTCGATGAGCATGGCGATCCGAACGGACGTCCTTGCTTCTGGTTTCATGGCTCCCCGAGCTGTCGCTTGGAAGGCGTCTTGCTGGAGCTCTTCGGTCGTGAGCACGGCCATCGGTTCATTGCGGTCGACCGACCCGGTATCGGGCGCTCGAGCCCATCGACCGGTTGGTCAATGGGTTCCTTCGCGCACGATATTGCGGCGTTGGCGACCGCTCTGGGATTCGAACGATATTCGGTAGCCGGCGGGTCCGGTGGCGGCCCATTCGTTCTGGCGATGGCGGCGATGTTCCCCCATCACATCCACCGCGCGGTGTCCTTGGCGTGCGCGGGTGCGTTCGAGATCGACGCGATCCGAGCCCGGATCGGCTGGGTCGACCGCCTCGCGGCATGGGCCGCCCCCGCTCCCGGCTTGTTGGCCGTTTACTTCGGGTCGATCTCGCTGCTGGCCCACGGGCCCGAGAACGTGGCGCGGCTCATGACCAAGCCCTTTGCCCGGTGGCTTCCCAACGGAGACCCTCGGCTCGTGACTGTTTTCCAGCGGACGCTGCGGGAAGCGACTTTCCAAGGAACGGCGGGCGTCGTCGAGGACACGCGCGTTCTTCATCGGCCGTGGGGCTTCGATGTGGCCGACATTCGAGTCAGCGTCGATTACGTCAACGGCACGCTGGACGAATTCGTCCCGTTTGCTTACGGGGCGGCTCTCGCAGAACGAACACCCAACAGTCGACTGCACCGGGTAGAAGGTGCCGACCACTTCGAAACCATTTTCGACGTGAACGGTTTACAGGCCCTGTTGCACTAATGAGGTATCGGTCGGCTCTATGGCCAGTATTGATCGTTCCGCGGCAACGATCGGACGCCGCGCGTGTTGGAGGCTACATGCAATTGCATTCGTTGTTACGGGTCGCGTGGGGCGCCGCTGTCATCAGCGCCTTAGGGCTGCCCGGGTCCGCGCTCGCCTATAATTCGAGCGCCTGGACGAGACCCGAGGCCGAAGCGTGGTCCCTGGTCAGCTTCGGATACGTGGCGGGGCGCACACAGTTTCTGACCGACGGCTCCGAAGCCGATTTCATCCAGGGCATCAACGACCGCAACACCTATGAGGATGCGAGTTTCTACACCCAGCTTCAGCTCGGGGTGGCGGAGGGCCTCACGGTCAACACCACGATTCCATTCAAGCGGGTGTTCATCGAGCAGCAGGCTTTCTTTACCGAGACCCAAGCCTTCGGTGACCTTTATCTCGGACTACGGGCCGGGATCTTCGAGCTCGCGAACGCTTCGGTTCCGGTTGCGTGGTCCGTGGAGGCTGGCATAACTTTGCCGACCGGCTATACGCGGAACCTGGCGCCCTCGGTCGGCGCCGGCAACATCGACATCGAGTTGAAGACGACGGTTGGGTATGGATTTCAGGCGGCTTCGTGGCTGCCCGCCTACGCCCAGGCGGGAGTGGGCCTGCGTATTCGAACCGGAGTGTTCGCGTTGTCCGCGTCGACCTCGTGCAACCTCACCAGCGACGTCGATTGCGTGGCCGACACCCAGCCGGACTACAGCGAAGAGATCATTTATCTGGGCGAGCTCGGCGTGACACCTCTGTCGGGTGGCTTGTTGGTATTCGGAAAGGTCTTCGGCGCGCACTCGATCCCCGAACCGCTCGTAGGTTTCACGGCGGCCAACCCCATCCCCGAGCGCCAACGCTACGTCAAAGCTGGCGTCGGCGGTGCTGTCTACCCCTTGCGGCTGGCCCGCGCCGACGTCCTAGAACCGCTCGGGGTCATCGTTCAACACTTTTGGACCGTCGACGGTCAGAACACCCCGAACACCAACGACCTCTTCGTGGGGATCGAAATGACGTTCCGCTTGTAGTGGCCGAGGACCTGACCATGGCGATGATGACGACACGACGACGATTCTTGAAGGTGACCTCCGGCGCAGCGATGGGGCTCTATCTGAGTCCCCTCGCCTGTGAATCCAACCTCGTGAACCCGAAGCTATCGGGCTCTCAGTTCGATTTTCTGACTCCGGTCGACCCGAGCACTGCCCGCGCCGACCGCGCACCCGGGAGTCACTTCGTTCAGTTCGGGGCCGAGGGCAGCGTCGATGGCTGGCGGTATGAAGACATCAACCCCATCACTCTGGCCGAGTGGCAGCTGCAGCTGACGGGGGCCTTCACGACGCCCACGACCTTGACGGCGGCCGACCTCCAATCCGAGGTGGATAACGATCAAGACGTCACGCTCCTGAATACGCTCCGGTGCATCTTCGACGACACCAGCATCCCGGGCTTGGTCGGTACATCGTTGTGGCGGGGCGTCCCGTTGGCGCGATTCCTCGAACAGGCGGGCGTCGACCCGAGTGTGCGCCGATTTCGCTTCTTCGGACGCGACGGTTTCAACAACAACCTTCTGCGCGAAGAGGTGCTGGTCCCCGCCGGGGAGCCCGAACTGGCGCCCCTGCTCGCGGTCGCCGTCAACGGCGAGGACATTCCGCACATCCACGGAGGACCGGTGCGTCTCGTCGTTCCGGGCAAATACGGATACAAGAATCTCAAGTGGGTGGACCGCATCGAGGCGACGGCCGATGACACGGTCTTCGGCAGCTACCAAGAGGTCTTCCAGTTCTTCGATGAAGGCACCATTCAACTGGCGACAAAAGTCACCAATCCCCTCGCGCGGGCCTCTTTGCCGGCCGGACCGGTGGAGCTGTTCGGGTACGCGCTGAGCGGAGCCGCTTCGGTCCAGGGCGTCGAAATCGCCATCGATGACGGCCCCTTCGAGCCCGCGCAGCTCCAATCGTTCGATGATCTGGTGACGTTGGTGCCCGAGTTGACCGAGGTGCTTCAGGTCGAGCTGGAGCGGACCTATCCGTTTCGCAGCGTATGGACGCTGTTCACGTTCAATTGGGACGCGACCCCCGGCCCGCATCGCTTGCGTTTTCGGGCCACCGACAGCGCAGGCGAGGTCCAGGCGGCCATTGACGAAGACCCCACCGACGGTTCCTCCGGCTATTGGGACATCGACGTCGACGTCACCTGAATCCCTGGAGGCTCCAGCCCCCTGTGACCGAGGACGAAGCCCCCGCAGGGACGCGACCCGCGGGCAGAATGCCTGTCGATGGTCGCGGATCGTGATTTGCTTGCGCGAAAAGCGTGGAAGCGGGTCGAACGCGCTCAGCCCGGGGGCGCGAATCTGTCGTGAGGTGGTGGCTTCGGGCTAGTTTACTGATGCCACTGGTGGTCGGTAGTGGCGGTCTGGGTTGTAGTGGCCTGATCGGCGGGCCGGACACCGCCGCCGACGCCGGTACGAGCCCCGATCCGGAGAGCACGTCCATCCCCGCAGCGGGCGCTCAGACGCTCGCCGAGCAGTGTCAGGACGTCGTTGAGGAGCCCTCGCCGGTCATCGTCGCTCGTCTGACCCGCACCGAGTACCTTCGCACCATCCAAGACGTCTTCGGGGTAGACGTGAGCGCTGAAGCCTCGGGGCTGCCCTTCGAAATCCGAGCCCCCCAAACCACGACCGCGGTCGCCCAAAGCACCGACATCCAGCACATCGAGGTTTTTTCGGCGGTATCGGCCCGGGTCGCCGAAGCGTGGGGGGACTTCGCGCCCCAATACACGGATTGCACCGAGTTTGCGGCTGCCTGCGAGCGGTCGCTGGTCGAGCGATTGGGCGCCAAGGTCTTTCAACGGCCGCTTCGCCCGGACGAGGTGTCCCGGTTCTTGCCCATCTTTCGGGTCGTCGAATCGGAATCCGATTCGTTTCAGACGGCCGCGACCCTGGTCCTGCGGGCCATGCTGCAGTCCCCGCAGTTCCTCTACCATCTGGAGGACCATCGCGGCTCGGGGGTTCGCCCGCTGTCGCAACACGAACTGGCCCGGCGGCTCGCCTATCTCGTGTGGCAGTCCGCGCCCGATGAAGCGCTGCTGCTCGCTGCTGAGCGGGGCGAACTTGCGACTTCGGCTCAGATCGAAGCTCAGGTTCGACGGCTCGCGGCCGACTCGAGAGCCCGCTCGGCATCGCTCGCCTTCTTCGAAGATTGGATCGACCTCACCCGGCTCGAGCGCGCGGTGCGGGGTCTCGACGACGAGGTGAAGGTACAGATGCGCGAAGAGACCGAGAGGCTGGTCGAAGACGTGCTGTGGGGCCAGCAGGGTGGTCTGCAAGATCTGTTGGGGGCCCAACACACCTTTGCGACGCCGGCGCTCGCAACTCGCTACGGTTTCGAAAGTGCAGGTCCGGGTTGGCAGCGCTATGACTTGACCAGTGTTTCGGCCCGGCGGGGCATCCTGACGCAGGGTAGCCTGCTGGCGGCTCACGCCAACGGCAATCGACCGGCGTTCGTGAGCCGAGGCCTGTTCATTCTCCGGTCGATCCTATGTCGCGACGTGCCGGACCCGCCGGCCGGCGTCGACACCAACATTACGGACCTCCCAGAAACGGCGAGCGAACGCGCGAAATCGGCCGAACGCCTGGGCCGTGGAAGCTGCGGACCGTGCCACGCGGTCTTCGACCCTTTGGCCTATGCGTTCGAAGGCTACGACGGTTTCGGACAGCTGAGCGATGTCGACGTGCACGGCAACCCGGTGCGTTCCGATGGATGGGTTCCGGCCAAGTTCGGCGGCGCCGTCGGTACACCCGAGGGCGAGGACTTCCCGTACGACGATGTCGACGGTCTCATCGAGGTCTTGGTGTCGGCTCCCTTCGTTCGATCGTGTTTGGCCGAAAAGCCCTTGGGCTTCGCTCTTCGCCGTCAGATTGACGACGTCCTGAACGACGACTGCGCCGTGGAGTCGATCGCGACCAGGACCGAACAGCTCGGCGGCTCATACACCGACCTGCTGGTGGCCATCGGCACCCATCGATTCTTTACTCAAATCCCCGCAACCGGAGGCGAGCGATGAAATACCGACATGTTCTCGATCGACGGACCCTGTTGCGCGGCGCGGGGACCATTGCGATAGGGCTTCCTTTTTTGGAAGAGATGCTGGTTTCGAGCGTGTACGCCCAACCGGCGGCGCCACCGGCTCGAGTGCTGACGATGTTCGTAGGCTTGGGCATCCCGGCTCCCTTTCAAAGCGACGCGTTCGTCAATCCGTACCGCGAGCATCTGGCTCCGCTTCAGGCGGTGGCCGACAAGATCTGCTTTCCGCGCGGGATCTACTACGAGAAGGCGAGCCGCTCGACGGGCAATCACGCCCGAGGCTCCCAGACCGCCTTCGTTGGCGATCTGCACACCGGCGCGAGTGTCGACCAGGCGGTCCTTCGACACCTCCATGGCGATCAGGCGCCGACGGCGGTTCGGAGTCTGGTCGCCGGTACTTACACGCGACAGGACGGCAACGAACGCCACATTCATAGTTGGGTAGGGCCGCGCCAGCCGACCGCGCAGCCCATCGAGTCGCCTCGGGTCTTGTTCGACCGGGTCTTCGGCAGCTTCATGCCCGGGGGAACCGAGGTCGACCCGGCCATCGCCCGGCAGGCCCGATATGAGCGGAGTATCCTCGACTCGGCGATCGAGCAGTACCAATACACGACCAGCGATGCGTTCGGTTTATCGGCCGAGTCCAAAGCGAAACTCAGCCTGCATGTGGAGCGCATCCGGGAGCTGGAGCGACGCATCTTCGACCCCGACGCGCCTCCTGTCGAGCCGCCCTCGGTGAGCCTCTGCCCGCCATCGGAGCCTCGAGAGTTCGACCACCCCGAGATGGTGGAGATTCAAAAGACCGTCAACAACGAAGGCGTCCGCATGGACGTGAATCGCTGGATGGGTCTGTGGCGCGCGATGGTCGATGTCTTTGCGATGGCCATCAAGTGCGACGTGACTCGGTTCGGAAACCTGCAGTTTCAGTCCGGCGGCGAGCGGATCGAGCTCTATGGAAGCTACTCCGCCTACGGCCAGACCCGCTCCTTCGACGACTCCAAGACGTCGCACGACTACTGGCACGGCTGGGCGCCGGGAAATCTCGACGAGTCGAAGATGCTGGACCACATCTGGTTGATGATGGCCGAGACCACGTATTTCCTGCAGGCGCTCGATGATCCAGACTTTCGCGATGCCAATGGGATGACCGTTCTCGACAATGCCCTCGTCCTGGTGGGGACGGAACTCGGGGACGGCAATCGACACGACGTCGAGGATGTCTTTCATCTGATCGCCGGGGGCCGCGGCACGATTCGTACGGGCGTCGTCGCCGCCGATCGCCAAGCGACCGAGCTCTACAACGCGGGCATTCGGTCGTTGGGCATCGACGACCTCGACATGTCGGGGGCCCCAGGGTTCAGCGGGCAGGTCGCGGGGGAGGTTCTTCGGTAGCCGGCGGCGGGTGCTCGCCCGAGGCCTTAGTTGAAGCGGTCTGGTTTCAGAAACACTTCGATGCGCCGAATGGTGCCCTTATGACCGAGAATCTCGCGGCTGAGTTCCGCGCCGATCGCCAAGCCGTCGACTTCGATCGAGGTGCCGTCCTCTCGGAAGATCTCCAAACATTCGGTGGGCGCGCCGTTGCCGGCGCGATCGGTCCGGTAGATGATCGGTACCCCAGCCACGGTAAATGCCAATCCCCCCGAGGGGATGTGTTCGAGCCGCGCCTCACCTTGGCTGCCGGTCCACTTCCAATCCGCGGGCGTGGCCAGCAGCTCGGTCTTCTTGAGCAGGGTTGGTTCGAAGCATAGGCTACCGCGTTTGATGCGGACCCCCAACTCACCGAACCTCGTCAACATCTGCTCTTTGACCTGACCGGTCATCCCGGGCTGTTGAGCGCCCGAATGGCCGGGAGAGTGCGAGTACGCATCCGTCGGAAACGCGCCGTACTCGGCCGGCGTCTTATTGAAACCGAACCCTGCGCGAACCCGATCATAGGCGGCGGCGACCGGGGTCGCGTTTTCGCCATTGTCGAGGGCCCGCACAAACGTCTCCTGCACGGCCACCAAGAGCTTCGCCACCATGTGCCAATAGACGCAACCGAGACCTTCGTAACCGTACATCGAGGCGGAGCGCCCCGTGAATTCGGCGTGCCGGAACGTCTCTTCGTACAGGTCGAGCAGCGCCGCTCGGTCGTGATCGGAGATCGCCTGCCAATCCGGCGCAGCCTCGAGCGCGTCGAGCTTATCCTGCAGGACGGCTGCGTTCTTGAGGTCTGCGTGGAAGTGCACCGTCCCCGTGAGGTCGGCGCACATGATGCGCGTTTCGCCGTCGACGAGCCACTGACGCACCGCTTGGATCTCCTGAGCCCGCTCGGCCGCAATGCGGTTGCGGCTCTCGAAGTCGGGAAGAACCTTGTCCGGGTACAGGAGGAAGGTGTCCAGGTCTTCTCGGTAGAGCGGGCTGTCGTACATCGCGTCGATCAGGCTGACCGATTCCTGCGCGCTCAACACCTGCGCATCGAGCGCCGCGACCTGGCCTTCGAGCATGATGGTGAGCCGCTCGATAAACACTTCGCCCTTCCCGTAAGACATCGTGTTGTAGCTGTGAAAGAGTCCATCCGCGCGGCGGTTGTTGCGGAACGCGCGTTCCAGAACGCTGGCCGCATTGCCTAGAAAATCACCGAACTCCCGCGGCGAGGTCGAAATCGTCGCGCTGGGCCATCCTTGGTAGGCGGACTCTCGGTACTCCGAGAACAGCTGGCCGAGTCGATTCATGCAGTCCCATCGCTCGGTCGGGCTCGCAACGTCGGCGTTGGGCGCTCGTTCGGCAAGGATCCGACCGACGCCTTCGAACCATCGCCGGACGATCGGGGCCAAAGTGATCGGGTCGGACCGGTCCGCCAACAGCTCGCGGAGAAACCGGGCGTATCGAAGGGTATGCGCCAGCGTCACGACCGACAGCCCGTAGCCGGGCAGAGCGTTGTTGGCGTCGTTCCACTCGGGGCGCTGGGTGTTCATCCAAATACCACCGTCGAGGACCAGGTTCGACAGCTTGCTGAGGAGAGGAATGAGCAGCTTCTCCCAAAGGTGAGTGTGCGCAACCTCGGGACCGCGCCATACGAGGCGTCCGTCTTCACCCACCTGCGCGACGCGCTCTTGGATCTTCTCCTCGTGGTCGTAATCGAACCGGATGGTGTCGCGCGGGTTCTTGAGAATTTCGACGAACGGGCAGATTCGATAGGGGATGTCGGCGAAACTGAACTTGCGGGCGTCGAGCATCTGCTCGAGCAGCTCGGGACGATACCGATGCAGGGCTTCGAGTAAACGGAGCAGATAGATGATTTGGTGGTCGCCCCAGTACCCAATATTCGACCAGGGATCCTCAGGGTCTGGTATCTCCCAGTCGATGCCGGTTCGGGAGATCCGGTACGGATTGTAGCCATCGACCGTCCACGCGTTGACGAACTTCGCGATCATCGACGGGAGGTACTCGGGAAAGCTGATCGCCAAAGCCTCCCAGTTCTGGAAGATATCCCGCCAGTTGCCCTCGTAGTGGATCGCTTGCTTGCCATCGTCGGTGCGCGTGCGAATCGAGAACCGGTTCCACGGTCGGCTCGGGTCGCCGTGCCGGCGCCCGTACGCGAGCGGCATGGTTTCGTCGACGAGTCGCTCGAGGTTCGGGTCGGATACTTTCGCCGCCACCTCGCGCAGCGACGAGATGTCGATGAAGCCGGGCTGCTCCTGAATCCAGGCGAGGTGGTGTTCGGCCACCGAGCGATTGCGCAGCCGGAGAAAGGCCAGCAACTCTTCGGCCGGAATCCGCCCTTCGTGAATGAGAACCCCGCCTCGAAACCCATTAAACAGAGCATTCGACAGATGATTGGCGACCACCAGCGCGTCGGCCGTGCATTGCCGCCCGTCGATGGCGGCAACCAAACGCTCGAGGCCCACCCGCGAGTCACGGATCGAATCGTTCAGCCGCTGGGGAAGGTCGGGCTGCTGAAGGTCGGCCCGCAGAGCTGCCATCTTCGACCCGTCGAGGGAAACATCGCCGATCATCGACCATTCGGTGGTGACGCCCGGTTCCACGCTGACAATGGTCTCGACCAGGTAGGCGCCCTTTTTGCCCCGAAGATGCGGACTGGGGACGAGCGGCCGCCGACGTCGCCATCGGTTCACTGAATCGGGGGAAAGATGCGTTCGGCCGGGCAGGCCGATTCGCCAGATGACGTTGGCCCGGAGCGCCTCGGCCGGTTCCGCCCGGTCGGTCAAGAGCGACGACAGGCTGTAGATGGCGAGATTCGCGCCCCCTTCGTGGAGCTCGGTGTGACGATAGGCGTCGATCAGGGTGCTCGCGCGTTGCTGGGTCGACAGCGGCACCCCGGCGGGCAGGAGGTCGAGGAGCCCGTCGAGGATCTCGACGGTGGTCGTCGTTGACCGGAGCGTCCACAGCTGCGCGGTCCGAACCCAGCCGAATCGCTCGCTGGGAATCCAGGTGTACCGGAATCCGAGTCCGAGCGCCTCGTGTACTTCTTCGAAGCCGACTTGATCGCTGAGTTCCGACTTCGTCAACCGCCGAACGATCGCCGGATCTGCCGCGTTGGGGTCGAAGGGCCACCAAATCTGGTCGCCCACCCGGATCAAGGTGAGCGGCCCGCCTCGGCCGGGCCGTTCGTAGAGCCGGTCGACGGTCTCGTAGGGGAACAGGCTATGCTCGGCACTGATCCGCCCCGCGGTGAGGCCGCCGTTGCTCGCCACGAACATCCAGAGGTCGGTGCTGCTCAACACCGACACCAGAAACGGGGGCATTTGCTCGACGCAGGGGATCTCGAGTCGACGGCCGTCGGGACCGTCGACGAGTGCCAATGAGCCGACTTCGCGCGGCAGGGGGGAATGCGTCATAGGCTACTACTGAATGTACACGTCATCGATGAGCAGTGTCTCGCCCGGCAGACCAAAACCTCCCCCGAAATTGAAAGGGCTGCGCACGGATGTAGGGTCGAAGCTCGGACCATCCGGGATGAAGAAGTCCGTGAACGGGATGGTCAGCGTGTACCAGGTCCCGTCGTTGTCGTAGCCGTAGGTCCGAGCGCTGACGGTGAAGGCCGTTGCATCTCCCGGAGAATCGGGACCTGACTGCACCGAGATGTTGACGTTTTCGAACGCGTCGTCGCTCGACTTGAGGCTGACCGTCAGTGTCGTGTATTCGGAGAGGTCGCGCGCCCGGTTCCAGAAGACGCCCCCACCCCAAAACGGAAAGCCGGTGAGGATGATCGCGTCGGACAGGACGCCCTCGACCCGGTCGTCCGTCGTCTCCTGCGTATAGCTATCATCAAAGATGAAATAGTTCGTGTCGATTTCGCACAATAGTATCGGAGGAGGCTCGGGAGGAGGCTCGGGATCGCACTTGTCGTCGGGGTCGATCAGAACCTGCTCGGTGAGCGTGCCCTCGTAGAACAAGCCGACGCCTAGGCGCGGCACACCTTCGACGAAAGGAACCGGGCCGGGCAGGGCCTCCAGAGGGGTGTTCCTCTCCCGAATCCCTTGTTGGGAGCTGTAGTCAGGGTTGCCCGGGTCTTCGCGACATGTCGCGGCCAGGCTCCAGATCGATGCGAGCAACACTGCGAACGCCAGAAACTGGTCGTTTCTCATGGTCCGTCCCCTTCTTCTTCTTCGTCTTCGTCTTCCTCCTCGGGAACCTGAGGATCGATGACACTCGAACCTCGGACCGCTTCCTCTCCGCCGCTCGGCGTAAGAACGAGAACCCAGTCACCGGTCGGTTGGGCGCCGAGGCGAACGATCGCTTGGTAAGAGAGCGTCGCAAAGCGGCCGATCGGCTCCCCATCCTCGTTGAACTGGATCGCGTCCGGGAAATTGTCGAGGAGCGACTGATAGCCTTGGATGGCCATATCCTGGATGATCGGGAGGTCGTCGGGCGGCGCTTCCTCATTCACGAAGATGTTCTCGAGACTGACCGCCGTGAAGTACTGGTGCTCGCCGTTCGGGGCGATCGCCAGGATCGTGGCCCAGGCGTAAAAGGCGCCAACATGGCCACCATCAGCCAAGATTTCGAACTTGGTGTCGGACTGAAAGTCGATCCCGGTATTCCGGAACGGGTTGTTGGGGTCGCCCAGCACGTCGTCGTTGGGATGAATCCCCATCTTGTCACTGTGGAGGTTGAACTCCAGCCCGGTCAGCTGCTCGCCGAACCGGAACTCCGCCGGATCGATTTCGCAACCGGTCGTAGAAGCCGTACCCACTGTGAGCACGGCCAGCGCTGCTACCATTCGTAGGTCAAAGCGTGATGTGTACATAGGTCCTTAGCTCCCATTCGTTGCCGAGTCGATCGGGGTCTTCAGGGTCTGGGCGGTATCGTGGCGAGAACTCGTCGAGTATCCGGTACTGGAACGCGGCACCGATTCGAGTGTACGCCTGCACGAACCACTGTGGCGTCGACAAACCATACGACAGGTCGATCATCGTCTGGAGAGGGAAAGTGAGGTTAAAGTCGCGCTGGAAGTCGTACGGGCCCCAGTCGTTGATCTTGAGCATGCCTTCGAGGTTAACCCGGCGGTAAGTGAGCCGCGCGTTCGCGCCTGCTCGAGTGATCAGACGGGTGTCGTCACCCGTAGGCTGAGCCGTGCCGCCGTACCCATCGATGACAATATGGGTTCTGGTCGTAGGATTCATGATCATGCGACCTCGGATCTCCCAAAGGTCGCGAGCGGGCGCGGAGGTGGGGAACGGGAAGAACGTACCATCCGCCTGCACGCCGACCCCGGCGTCCTGGATGGTCGGCAAGACCCGGTAGACGAAATTGATCCAGGCGGCGAACTCGGCGTCCTCGCGCCGAGCATTATCCCAAGCCATATTCCAGGTCGCCGGGGTGGGGTCGTACCCCAACATCATCTCAAAGCCGATGGTCTCTCGGTTCGCCCGCACCCAGAAGGGGTCCTGGAGCAAGTTGCGAGGTCGGACGCCAGCGAAGAATTCACCCGTGGCGGGATCGAACTGCTCGGGGATGGGGGGCAGCGGCCCTTCGAGGGGCTTCATGAACATGAAATTAGGGGCGATCTGGAAGTGGCCGAAGTTGAACGCCCCCCCGGTGATGATGTTGTAGTTGTTGCCCACGCCCGTGTCACGGAGCGAGAAACCCGTGAATGTAATCGTCGGATCCCCGCTGCCGCCGTCCGCCACCAGGCCGCGGTAACCGCCTTGCACGTAAAGATTGATATTCCGATACGAGTAGGTCAGCTTGGCGCGAGCGCCGAGGGTGTCGATGATGTCAATCTTGTCGTCGAGAATCTCGAAGCCGCTCCCCAGGAACCCACCGCAGTCGCTGCCGCCCTGCTCGATGCAGCTGTCGCTGCCGACCTGCTCGGCGCTCGTAAAGAAGCGATCAAGTCGATCGGTACCGGCCATGATCCCGCCGATTTCGAACTTGAAACGCCCGAAGGTCTTGGACAGGTAGACGGCGGTCTTTCGAGTCTTGGGCAGCGGAAGCGCCGAGCTCGTCGGGGCCGCCGCCCGTTGCGCGATGTCTTCCTGGTGCATGAGCGAGAACTTCCACGACCCGACTTCCCGGTAGTACTTGGCGATGACCGTCGGGTTGGCACCCCAGAAGATCTCCGGCCCGGCTGCGATTTTGAGGCCGTCGAACCACTTCTTGCCGGTCACGACAAAACCGTTGGGCGTGTTCGCGTTGAACCGGTCGACGTCGGGGACGTAGTTCGCTTCCGGATAAATGCCGAAGAAATCACCTTCGTAGCCCCAGTGGTAGTGGCCGGTTCGATAGTAGCCTTCGAGTTCGAACCAGTCGTCCCGCCACTCGAGCGTCGCTTGGTAGAGCTTTATTCGCTCAAGGTCGTTGATGACCAACTCATCGCCTTCGGGCGTCAAGACCGTTTCGGGGAGACCACGGTCTTCGAAGTAAATCTCGTTGATGGGATTCTGAGGCACATTGCCGAGGACGTTCACCGTCGCGGTGCCTCGCACCTTGCTGGTCGGCTGAAGCTCAAATCCTAGGTACATGGACTCGAGGTGATCGAACCGGTTCGTTCCGCGTTCCGGATCATCAGGGTCGTCGAGATTTCTGCCGTCCGTCGTGAACGTCTCGAACTCCATGGTGAGGTTCGCCGCAAACACCATCTCGAGCACGCGAATCGCCTCTTTGGCGGATTGAGCTTCATAGGGGGTCCCCAGCTCTTTGACGCGGATGTTGCCCCAGTGTTGCCGGACCCGCTCCAAGGTCGTGTCGGCAGCGTAAGGATCGAGCTGGTAGCCCTCTCGCAGAACATAATAGGCCGCGCGCGGATAAACTCGATACAGGCCCTCTTCATTGGACAGACCCTTCGCGCAGATACCGAACCACTCTTCGTTCATGTTGTTCTGTCCGTCGACGAAGTCGAAGCGATAGGCCCCGTTGCCCCAGCTTGCGTTGGTGTCGTGAACATCGAGATTCACGTCTTGTCGGTATTTCCACCAGCCGTCGCTCCACTGGAAGGTCATACCGCCGATGGCGTTGCCGGCCCGACCCTTTCCATGGCTGTGTTCATAGATTTCCTGCCATAGCGCGCGGACGTATTCGGCCTGGGCGATGTGGTCTTCGCGTTCCTCCCGGGCATTGTAGGCGTCGGACCCAAACTCAGTGTACATGAACGGGACGTCGAGCACCTCGGCGACGCGGTCGAATAGGTCGCCGGAAGACAAGCCACGATAGACGTTCGAGCCCATCACGTCGAGGTTGGGCGCGTGTTTGGCGATGAGCTCGATGAATTGAAGGTCACCGTTCGCGATCGCGACCGGGTGGCTTCGATCGACCTCGTGGATCGCGTCGATGATCTCGCCGTACAGGGTGTAGAGGTGGACGGCCCGAGCATCCTGGGCCTCCATTTCGGGAAGGTCTTCGGTCTCCGCCGACGACCAGTACAGGCCGTAGTTGTTTTCGTTGCCGAGGAGCCACATCAACAACCCGGGCGTGTCCTTGTACTCCCTGGCGATGGCGACGATCTCTTCCCTGAGCACTTCCCGCGTTCGCGGGTCCGCGTAGTTCGTGGGGTCGACGTAGACCCCGTCGACGAGGTGCCCGTAGCGGCCCATGGAATGGTTGAGCACCGTCCAGATACCGTACTTTTCGTAGATGTAAGTGATCCATCGTCTTGGGATACCTGTGTACACACGAAGCGTATTCACGCCCATATCCCGGAGCAGCGACATCTCGCCCTCGAGCGCTTCGATAATGAATTGGTCAGGCTTGTTCCAAAAGTCGTACGTGTAGTTTTCGCCGATCGGCATGTACGCCCAGTTCATGCCGAGGACCATGAAGTCTTCGCCATTGACCTGGAGTTTCCATCCGCCGGCGTCCTTGACCGTTTTGATGGTCTGCTTCGAGGAGCGGACCGACGATGCATCAACCGGGCGCGGTTGGGCGGCGGGGGTCGCCTCCGATTCTGTTTGAGCGCTCGCCGTGGAAGCGACTGTCGTGGCGGCCACCAAGACGGCGAGGAACCGAGCGTCTACCATGCTTCACTACCTTCATTCTGACCGTGTTCCCGGACCACTTGACGAAACCAGCGAGCGCTGTCTTTGAGGCAACGCTCCTGCGTGGAGTAGTCGGTCCACACGATCCCAAAACGTTTTGTGTACCCGTGCGCCCACTCGAAGTTGTCCATCAACGACCACACGAAGAGGCCGGCGACGGGAGCCCCCTCTTCGATGGCCCGATGCATGCTGTCGAAGTGTGCGTCGAGGAAACGGATGCGGCGTTGGTCGGCAATTCGACCGTCGGGTCCGGGTCGATCGTCGTACGCACAGCCACATTCGGTGATGTAGAGCTTCGAAGCCTTCCATTCGGACGCGGCCCGGGTCAGGGCTTCGTAAAGGCCAGCTGGGTAGGCCTCTACCCCCATGTCGGTCTTTCGGTCGGCGGTCGGTGGAGGTATCTCTCTTCGAAGATTGTCGATCTCGTCGATATCGGCCCGAACGATGACGCGGGAGTAGTAGTTGATTCCGAGAAAGTCGGTGGGCGTCGCGATGACGTCGAGATCTGTAGGTCGCGCAAGGACAGGATGTGTTTCGTCGAGCAGACCTTGATCGCGATAGCGATCGACGGCCTCGACCGGATACTGACCCAGCGCCACCGGCTCGATAAACCACCGGTTGCGGTCTTCGTCGACCTGTCGCGTCGCGCGGATGTCGGCAACGCTCGGCGACGCCGCGTGGGCCGGGCTGACGTTTTGCACGATTCCCACTTCGGCCCTCGGGGCGGCTTCGCGCAGGGCTCGAACGGCGAGACCATGAGAAAGGAGAATATGATGACCGGCGGCCAAAGCGACCCGCCGGTTCTTCAAGCCTGGAGCATGCTCACCGATTTCATGTCCGAGTATTGCGGTGCACCATGGCTCGTTGTGAGTAATCCATCGATTCACTCGATCTCCGAGGCGTCGGGTGACCTCGAAGACGTATTCGGCAAAGAAGCTAGCCGTATCTCTGTTTTGCCATCCGCCCCGATCTTGCAGGCCCTGCGGAAGGTCCCAGTGATAGAGGGTCGCGAAGGGCTCGATGTTTCGCATCAAAAGACCGTCCACCAAACGATCGTAAAACGCGAATCCAGAGTCGTTTAGGCGTCCGGCGCCCGAGGGAAAGATCCGTGGCCACGCGATCGAGAAGCGGTAGGCGCCGACTCCGAGTTCGGTGAGGAGCGCCAGGTCTTGCTCCCATCGCCGGTAGTGGTCGCACGCCACCGACGCATCCGATCCGTCTTCGATACTTCCCGGCCTGGCGGCGAAGCGATCCCAGATGGACTCGCCGCGTCCATCAAGTTGCGTGCTGCCCTCGATCTGGAAAGACGAGGTCGCGACTCCCCACACGAACGACTCTGGCAAACGGCGATTCGGCACGGAATGAAGACCTATCCGGATCCTTCCGAGGAGGCCGTCGGGTGCGACGGCGACCTCAGTTTGTTTGACTGAACAACAAAGTAATTCGTCTCAGTGATTCGTGTCAAGGCGACTTTCGGCGATCTCCCCGTAATCGTTGCTGCGGCGCGGCATTGGTGGGCACTCTCGTTGACAGCCAAGGCTGAGTCCATATACTTTGTTGTCAGTTCGAACAAAGAGGTGCCGAACGTGGGTCAGACACATCGCTCGCCGGCTTTATCCGGCGGCATCGCGCAAGGCGAGATCATCGCGCCGGGCGCGGTGCGAGCGCAACATCAGTCAGTATTGCTGCGGCTGCTGTGGGCCCATCGAGAGATTTCGCGAGCCGAGCTGGCCCGTCTGACGGGGCTCAGCCGGTCTTCGGTTTCGGCCATCGTCCACGAGATTCTCGCAAGTGACATTGTCCGCGAGACTCGTGCGGGTTCGTCTAACGGTGGCCGAAAACCCATCATGCTGGGCTTCAATGACGATGCTCGAACGGTCCTGGGGCTCGATATCGGTGCAACCCACGTCGGAGGTGTCCTCATCAATTTGCGGGGCCGAGTCATCGCGCGGCGAGAGTGGCCATTGATGACGCGTGAGGCACCCTACGAAACGCTGACTGCGGCGTCGGAGCTCGGCCATGAGCTTCTGCAGGAAGGGCCGGGTAGCCTGTTGGGCGTCGGCGTTGGGGTCCCCGCACCGATACATCCACAGAGCCGAAGAGTCTTTAGTACGGTCATGCCAGCATGGCATAATATCGACTTCGCCGGAGTCATCGAGCGGTCGTTCCGAAGGCCGGTTCGAGTCAACAACGATGCGAACCTCGGTGCTTTGGCAGAACAGTGGTGGGGGGCCGGTCGCGGCGGGCAAGACCTGGTGTTTGTGAAGGTGGCCACGGGCATCGGTGCCGGTTTGATTATCGGAGGGCAGATCGTTACGGGAGCGAACGGCGTGGCCGGCGAGCTCGGGCATCTATCGATCGATCCGAATGGGCCTCCCTGCGTATGTGGCGTCAACGGCTGCCTGAACGTCATCATCGGCACGGCGGCCCTGCTGGCTCGAACCGAAGCGCGCCTTCCACACTTTCCAGACAGTACCGTTCGGCGCCACGGGGTTAGCCTGCGAGGCCTGATCGATGCAGCTCGCGAAGGCGATCCGCTGGCGCTGGAAATCGTTGGGTTTGCCGGTGAGCGTTTGGGCGAGGGGCTTGCGAATTTGCTCAACGTTCTCGACCCATCGACGATCGTCCTCGGAGGCGACTTGACTCAGGTGGGTGAGCCCTTACTCACGGCCGTACGGAGGACCGTTCTCCGTCGAACTTTGGTAAGTACCGGCGGAGACGCCAAGGTCGTGGCTAGTCAGATAGACAAACAGAGTGTAGCGCTGGGAGCGGCCACGCTCATTTTACGCGCTGCGCTCGACAAGAACGAGATTCCGCTAGAAGCTTCGAAGGAGACCGCATGACCAAGTACTGGAGCACCGCTGTCGGTATAGCCATTCTCGCCGTGGCTTGTGAAGAAGGCCCGACCGAGCGTCCCCCCGAGAGATTCGAACTGGTTTGGATGGACGACTTCAACGGACCGGCTGGACAGCCGCCGAACCCGGACTTCTGGGGGTACGACATTGGCACCGGCCCCAATGGAGACGGCTGGGGCAACCAGCAGCTGGACTTCGCGACTGACCGGATCGAAAACGTCGCATTGGACGGCAACGGAAACCTCGCGATCACGGCCATCGAAGAACAGTTCGCCAACCGCGACTACACGTCCGCTCGCATTACTACCGAAGACAGGTTTACGCAGCGATACGGTCGGATCGAAGCTCTTATCCAGGTGCCCGCGGGGCAGGGAATCTGGCCGGCATTCTGGATGCTCGGTGAGAACTTCGCCGAGGTCGGCTTGCCGCAAGCGGGCGAGATAGACATCATGAGGTTCCGAGGTCAGGAGCGCTTCGACGTCGTTGGTGGCGTGCAAGGTCCTGATTTCTTCGCCGTCGATTCCATCAAGAGGACGTTCCGTCGGGATCCCGGTGGTCCCGGGTTCGACGAAGGTTTTTCCGAATTCGCCGTCGAATGGGATCCGAGTCGGATCGCTTGGTTCGTCGACGGTGAGCTGTACCATACCTTCACCCCGTCCGATGTGCCGGAGGACGGAGAGTGGGTTTTCGACCGACCCTTCTTTTTGCTCCTCAACCTTGCCGTTGGTGGGAATTTCGTTGGCCCCGTCGGCGACGACACAGAGTTTCCTCGGACGATGCTCGTCGACTACGTGCGAGTGTATTCGCGGACCGACTGAACCAGTCTAGGGTTCGACATGGTTTTGCAGGCCGCTATCGCGGCGCTGGTTTCCGGCCCATCGTTGAGAGCATCACGCCGACGGTCGACTCGAAGCGTGCAGCAAGCATGCTGGGTCGGCGGCCACGGGCCCCGAATCGCAGAGCACGACGCGATTGTGGTTCGAGCCCATGAGAATCGGTGAACGATTCGAAATCCGCCGGACCCGCGGTGCCGGTGCTCAGGCGGAGGTGTACGAGGCATTCGATCGGGCGTTTGGCGAGCTCGTCGCGCTGAAAGTCTACTCGGGGGAGTTTGATTTCGAGACCCTGACCCGGGAGTATCGCGCGGTCTGCGAGCTTACTCACCCCCATCTCGTTCAAGTTTACGATCTTCTCTTCGACGCCGACCAGGCGGCCATCGCGATGGAGCTGTTCGATGCGTCGCTAAACCCGGCCGACTATCGCGACGCTTCGGGCGCGCCTCGAGTCGAAGGCATCTCGCGGGTTGAAACGGCGTTGGTCTCGGGCCTAACGGCGTTGCACACGGCGAACATCATTCACGGGGATATCAAACCCTCCAACATCATGGTCGCCGGCGACCGGATTGCGCTCTCGGATTTTGGTCTGTCGCGTCGCTTCAAGGATCGCCGACCGAACCTCGCGGCAGGAACGCCGAGCTACCTCGCCCCCGAGCTGGTCACCGGGCGTCCGGCGTCGCCAGAGAGTGACCTGTTCGCGGTCGGCGTAGTGCTGGTCGAGTGCGCGTCCGGCGTCAGACCCCGGCTATCGATGCTCGGTGATCGGCTGACTCTGCAGCACCCGTGGCTTACGAATCCTGAATCGCTAAAGGCAGCCTTTCCAAACACCCACGAGAGGCTGGTTCAGTTCTTGAGCATCGAAGCTGACGCGCGGGGGCGCTTGGCGCCTCTGTGGCCGGGGCAACGGGCGCGGCTGCCGTTGGTCGGGCGTGAACCGGAGCTGAAGGTCTTTTCGGCCTGTGAAGAGAAGGTCCGCGCGACGCGCAAGTCGATACGGATCGACGTGGAAGCGCCGTCCGGCCTCGGCAAGAGTCGACTCGTTCAGGAGGCTCGGATGCGGATGGCGACACCCACGTTGTACGTTCGATGCCATCCCCGCGAGGTCATGGCGTTCGCCACCGTCGATGCTCTTCTGGAACAGATTATAGAGATGGGTTCGTCGGCGCACCCGCATTCCGCGGCACGAGCGGCCCGGCTTCGAACCGACCTTTATCGGGCGACGATTCGCCGCCTTGGCCGCGCCGAAGCGGTGGTCGGGCGGATCGTGAGTTTGTTGGAATCGGTCGCGCAAGCGGGGGGGCTCAACATCTTCATCGACGACGCGCAATGGGGCGACGAAGACTCCGGTCGGTTGATCTCGACCCTTTTGGGACTCGACGACCTACCTATCCTGCTGGTCGTCGCCTACCGTCCGTCCGATGCACCCGAGACCCTCCTGAGCGCGCTGCTCAATCGGGCCGTGGATGCACGGATTCGACTCGAGCCCCTCGCCGATCGCGACGTGGTTCGGTTGGTCGGGGCACGCGACGATATCGATCTGCGTGCGATTCCCAGCGACCGGGTTGTCGAGCGGTGTGGGGGGCATCCGTTCTTGGCAACCTATCTGACGAGCGAGGACTTCCTATCGACCGACGAAGCTTCCGACCGCTTTACCGACCGACTGGCGACCATACACCCGGCCGCGACCGAGCTTTGCCTCTTCTTGCGCGCGGCGGGCTCTCCTCTGACCCGGCACGTCCTGCTGACAGCGGCGATGAACGGCGACGCCGATGCTGCCTTCCAGGCTCTGCTCACCGCGCAGCTCTTGAGCCGGGCGGGCCCCCTCGGGGAGGTCGAGCTCAGTCACGAGCGGCTGATTGAACCCGCATGGCATGCTCTCGATGAGGTCGAACGGGGCCGGATTCACGGACGGCTGGCGAGCGCGCTTCAGTCGACCCAAGCGTCCGCCGAGCAAGTGGCATTGCAAGCGCATCTGGCTGGCAACGTCGAGCTCGCCAAGTCGGCGGCTCAGGTCGCCGCTGACCGCGCCTTCGACGCCCGCGCTTTTCGCCGGGCCGCGGCCTTCGAGTCAATCCTTCTGCAGGCGGCCGAGCTCAGCGATCAGCCCGAGGCCGTGACGGCCCACCGCCATCGAATCGCGGACGCGCTTGCTCAAGCGGGCAACGGAACAGCGGCCGCCGAGCAGTTGCTGAGGATCGCGAAGGCCGCTCATAGAGAATCGGAGGTCGTTGAAGCGGAGCTCAAGGCGGCGCAGTACCTGCTCGCGGCCGGGGAGGTCGAGCGCGGCACGTCGCTGATCCGGACGGTGGCCGTCCGTCTCGGTCAGGCATTCCCGCGTGGCTTCCTGGCCCGCGTGAGCTTTGCGGTGTGGGAGCGCATCAAGCTGTGGTGGGTCGACCTCGACCGGGTCGAGATCCGACCTCGGGTTCTCCGGACGGACGGAAGCGGACTGATCATCAAGTACTGTTGGCTGCTGGCAGCGCATTTCGGGCTTTACGAGGCACACCCCGGAGCCCAGGCTCGAATGCTTCGCCTAGCGGCCCAAACGGGTCGCGCCGACGATCTGGCGCGTGCCTTGGCGACCGAGTTGGCGTACGCCGCGGTGTTTGGGTTTCGCTCGGCCTGGATCGAGAAGGTCGAACGGTCGCTGGCGCGTCTCGAAAGTCGGATCAGCGCCAACGCAGCCGCATATGCGTTATTCGCTCGCGGTTTTGCAGACTTGTGCGCAGGTCGATATCAGTCCGCCGAACAGGCGTTTCGCCGGTCGGTCCAACGAGCGGCCACCGAGCGTAGCGCTACCGAGTTCGTTGATGTCGCGTACCTGTACGGCTTCGCGGCCTCCGCGATCATGGGCAACTTTGAGGAGGTTCTCTCGGTCGGACGCGAGGTGCGGCGGGCGTGGATGGCGGAAAACAGGGTCGGTCTCGTCGCGCTGTTCGACACCTTCGTCGGATACCACATCGATCTCCGGGCGGGGCGTCCCCGCGTCGCGATCCGGCGGCTTCGAAGAGCAAGCATGGGGCCGGGCACATCCTCGTACGAGTACGTCCGCACCATTACCCTCGCCAGTGTGTTGTGCGCCGCGCATCGGCCCCGGGTTGCCCGGCGGCTGCTGTGGCGGAATCGATGGACCCTGCTGACGAAGTCTACGGAGGTCCACGGCCGGACGGCGATCGCTTGGAGCGTATTCCTGGCCTGGGCGGACGTACCCATCCTTTCCTCGCTTCGCCGATGGGCCTTGAGATGGGTGGTCCGTTGGATCGCCGGCAGCGGCCATCCCGCGGCAATCGGGCTGGCCAAGTTGGGAGCGGGCGTCCTAGACCTTCGGGCAGGTCGTGTTGCGTCAGGTCAATCAAGGTTAGAGGAGGCTCGCCAAATCCTCGAATCTATAGGAATGCGAAGTTACGTGCAGGCGGTGGATGAGTTGCTTCAGGTGCTCAAAGATCATCCTACGGACGGCCCTACCGAAAGGTCAGTGGGTTCCGACTCGCTGAATCAAGTCTGGCAGAGGTACTTCCGGCCGGCCTGGCCCGAAAGAGGACTCTGACGTGATGAGAATTGGCGGTAAGATAACACCCCCCCAGCCGGGCGTCCGTTTGGACCAGCCGACTCTACGGGTGCGGGGGGCTGTCTACGGAGTGACACCCAAGACCGAATTGGACTTCGAAGTCCAGATCGACGACCCGACGTCCGGCGAAGGCATCGTTGCCCTTCGGGGCGAGGACTATCCGCTGCTGGCCATGGTCAGCGGCTTGACCGAGCTCGACGACCGACTGAGGGCGTTGGATCCAAGAGATGAGCGGGCCGCAAGCCTTCGCGACGAACGGGAACGAGCACTGGACGCGCTCGAAGGCGCGGTCGCGGCGGAGCCCTTGATCGCGCAGGCGCTCGAAGAAACACCGCCCGCAACACAACCCACGGTCGCGGTATTCAAGGTTGGCTCCGGTCCTCAGCGGGTGGAGCACAGAGTCGCTTTTTCGGCGCGCCCGAACCTCGAGACCGCCGACCAGCTCCGGACGCAGATTCGTTGGGCCGCTCCATCGAAGGGCACCGACGACGTCGAGTACGGCTGGGGGCGCCGACCGGGTGAGCCTTGCGTGAAGAAGAGCGGACTGCCGAGGTGGTGTCTTCAGCAGCGGAACGTCGTCGAACCCGAGCTTCCGGACGCGGAGATCGAGTTCAATCTGCTGTGGCACTTGGCGACGTCGAAAGACCGATTGCGGCTGCTGGGGATGGGCTTGACCACGAACCAAGTGAATTCGGCTGAAGCCTACTTCGACTCGGCGGACTTCTTCGATTTCATTCGTCGGGCGAAGGGACTCCGGTTTGGGCCGGCGATCGATGCGAATCGCCAACCCTTGCCCTCGAGTCAGCAGATCCAACAACTGGCGTATTCGACCTTCGAAGGCTCGTTCCACCCCGCGACGATCGCCAACGCCGACCTCGTCAAGACGCTGTTTCTCGGAATGAAGCCGTGCTGGCCGGAACCCACCGCCGAAGGCCCTACGGTGCGCATGCATTTTACCGCCTTCGAACACCGGACGCCCGCCGAGCCCGACGGATACGAGCTGCCCGACGTCGAAGTCGTACTCAACGCCGACAAGACCGATCTCGTTCGAATTCGCTACCGATTCGAAGAAACGTTGGCCTGGACGGTCGTCGACGCGGGCGAGGACGACCAGCGGTGGACGGATTGGGGGCATGCGAAGCGTCTCGCATTTCTCGCCGCTTTCGTGCACGGCCAATATGAAGGCCACGTTGCGGCCCATCTGCTTTTGGAGTCCCTGCAGGTCGCCCTGGCCCGGGTCGACGTCTCGGACGAGGTTCGGGACTTTCTCGAGCCGTTCGTGCGCGGGGTGGCCGAGGTCAACAACTACGGTAACGATCTGATCGTCGGAGAGTTCGGGATTCTATGTCGGGGCGTTGGGCTCACACTCGACGGCTCCGTCACCTACGCGGCCCATAGTCTCGGCAAGCACGACTGGAAAGGATTTCAGCCTCGGGGACGAACGGCCGGAAGGGACGAGCACGACAACTCGACTCGCGCGCGTGCGTACTGGAACTTCGTGTTGGACTTCGTCCGGCAACGGATGCCTCCGTTCGTGACCCATAGCGCTAGCTACGAGCGTCTCGTGACCGAAATGGTCGCCCATTCAGTGCCGTGCACGGCGCCGAAGCGGGAGGCGTTCGAGCCCTCGGTGCACGGCGAGATTCCCGACCCACCGGACCATCCGGGCCGCGTGTTCGTCGACGGTCGTGCGCGTTCACTCTCGATGATTCGATTCGCGGATCCCGACGCGAGCCAGCAGGTCGTGCAGTTCCTCGCGTTCTTCATCTATCAGGCGACGTACGTGCACACGAACGCGAATGACCAGCAACGTGACGTAGGGGGGGATCTCAGAGTGTGTCCGATGGGCATTCGGGGCCGCGGCGTTCCGGCTTCCGAAGACGACTTCTGGACCCATTTTGCGCCTCGACCGTCAGAAGCGGCGATGCAGCTGTTCTTGATAGACGTCCTCAGCCAGGTCGATACTCCCCGGCTGGTGTTGGACGGGCTGTCCGAGTGGTTCGCGGAAGACGATCTTCATCGTTTCGCGGAGGGAATGCAGTCGCAACTGGAGACTCGAGGCGTCTTCCTCGATAGGATCCGGCGGGCGCCCTCGATCTGACGGCTCCCCCGTTGGAGCGAGGTCAATCGATGGTTCGACCGCGAGCGGCGAGGCGAAGGGTCGCGGCGAGCTGAGGGCCAGCCCTACCCAATGCCGACGCGCTCACTTCGCCGAGCCGCGTTCTGCTTGTGCTCCCCGAGGCGCGTCGTTTGGCGGGACGCGAGGGCTTGCGCACGTCGTCGTCGGGGTTAGCGGCCCGCCTCTCTGGACTCGACGTTCCGATGCGCGCAGCATAGCGGCTCGGACTGACCGAGTATGGGCGTTCTGTTCATAAGCCATTCGGGCAAAGATAACGCCGTGGCCATCCAGATTCGGGATGGGCTGCAGGGCGAGGGCTTCGACGAGATCGTGCTGCAGGCCGATTCTTCGGCGGCCCCGTCGGCGGGGTCACCAGTGCGGTCGTGGCGCCAACGCCTCGAAGACGATCCCGATCGTTGCGCCGCAGTGTTGGTGTTGCTGTCGGCGGGCTGGCTGGCCTCAGCGGCCAACCGGGAGGATCTTCGGGCCGCGGCTCGCCTCGGAAAACGTCTGGTGACGGTCCTGCTAACGCCGACCCCGCAAACGGCGATTCCCGTCGAGCTTCGTGTGCAGCCGTCGTGGGTCGATTGGACGCAGGCCCGTGGTGCCGCCGACCGCCTCAGTGTCCTTAGGCAGACGTTGAGGCAAGCCGGACTGCAGAATGCCTATTTCGCGTGGCCTCCGGTCGGCGACCCCGAACGCTCACCGTACCGGGGCCTTTCGGCCTTCGAAGAAGACGACGCGGCGGTCTTTTTCGGGCGCGAGCGCGAGATGACGAAGGCGCTCGATCGACTTCGGTTGCAGCACGCCACTCCCAAGGACCACGTGTTCGCGATCGTCGCCCGATCGGGGGCTGGCAAATCGAGCTTCTTGCGGGCCGGCTTGTTGCCGCGGCTGAAGCGCGATCCGCGCTTCGCTGTCCTGCCGGTCGTGGAGGGCGATGGTGACGTGCTGCACGGTTCGACGGGCGTCTTGGCGGCTTTCGGATGGTCGAACGAGCCGGCGTCCGACGCGGAGCTTGCCGACCGCTTGGCTCAGCTACGTACCCGAATGTCGACCCGCGGCGAAGGGACCGCGGGGGCGGAGAAGACCGTGGTCTTGCCGGTCGACCCGGGAAGGCTGCTCCTCGGCAGCGAGAGTACTTCGGGCGAGGGGGCGCGGGCGGTTCTGCATCGAATCTGGTCCGCCGACTCGCGGCTCGTGCTGCTCACGACCGTTCGCGACGACGAGCTGGGTATCCTGGAACGGTTCGACCGCGATCCGCGACAGGGGGTGCACGAGTTTCGACTGCCGGCGATGTCGCTGGACGGTCTGCGGCAGGTCGTCGAGGCGCCGGGCAAGATCCATCGACCGCCCGTGCGGTTCGAGCCGGATCCGGTGAGCACGTTGACGTCTGAAGACCTCCGTCACCCCGATGCCCTCGCTCTGTTGTCGTTCACTCTCGCGCGTCTCGTTCGGTCGGCGGACGGTGACGAGCCGATCGCCCTGGGCGAATACTGCCGGGGCTTGGGCGGTCTATCGGGCGCGATCAACGATGCAGCGACGTCCGTCTATCAGGCGGCGGTCCGAGACCCGGCGTGCCCGACGAACCGCGCGGCGCTCGATGTTCTCATGCGCAAGACCTTGGTTCCGGGCCTCGTGTATTTCGCGCACGCGGAGGCGCCGTTGCTGCGGCGCCGGATCCAGCTCGACGAGCTGACGAAACCGACCCGAGCGCTCCTTCAGCACTTTGCCAACGAGGGCTTGGTCACGTTTCTGTCGGACAGCCAGGCGCATCGGGTCGAAGTCACGCACGAAGCCGTGTTTAGAAACTGGTGGGGGCTCGCGGAGTGGGTTCGCGACGAGCGTTCGACACTCGAGCAGGTCGAGAGGCTGAAGCGAGCCGCCGAAGAATGGGACATCGACGAACGTTCTCGTGACTGCCTCGCTCATCAGGGGCGTCGACTCGAAGAGGCCGAAGCGCTTCTTGCACGGGAAGATTTCGCCGAAGCACTGCAGGGCGTGCCCCTCGAGTACCTGGAAGCCTGTCGGGCGCATGAACAGCACCAGAACGAGCGCCAGATTCGACGAAAGGCGCGTCGACGCTTCGGAGGGCGGGTGGCGCTCGCCACGTTGTTGGTGGCCGTGGTCCTCGCCGGCGGGGCCATGGTCGAGGCCTATCTCACTCTCCGAGCCACCGAGCACGCGACTTCGGCGACACTCGTACGTGAGAGCCAGGCCGCGGTCCGCTCGGGCCACGCCGAACGGGCCCTGCGACTCGCGGTCGTAGCGGCCGGCAACTCGGCGTTGTCGCCCCGGGCGCAGGAGGCGCCTCTTCAGCTCGGGCGGGCTGCGCTCGCGGCTCGAGAGGCGGTGGTGTTGACCGGGCACGGAGACGCGCTGAGCACCGCGTCGTTCTCCCCTCGACGAGGCCATGTGCTGACCGCTTCTCTGGATGGCACCGCTCGGCTGTGGATGGCCGATGGGCCTCGTCGATGGCGCTATCAGGTCTTGAAAGGGCACACCGGGCCCGTATGGGCCGCCGTCTTCAATCCCGTAGAGCGTCCCGAAGGCCCGGAGGTGGTGACGGTCGGGGCGGATGGCTCGGCCCGGGTATGGTCGGAAGCCGGCGGCCGTTGGATGTCGACCACCTTGGCCGAGGGCGTTGCGCCCGTCGCCGCCTTCTTGCCGGCCGGTGATGCGATCGTGATCGGCTCGGACGCCGACCGCAGTCTGTCGATGTGGCGACGAGACGAGCGGGGCGATTGGGCCGCGAGCCTGATCGCGCAGATCGGGGTTGGCCTCGAAGGTTTGATCGTCGCGCCGGGGGGCCGGCATATCGCCACTCTCCAGCGGAACGACGGTGCGGGGCTCCTTTCCCATGACGGCAGTGGGTGGCGGCTGACGAGACTGACCGCTCACCGCCGCCGCGTCGTCAACGCGGCCTTCTCGATCGACGGCACGCAGTTGGTGACCGCGTCCGCGGATCGCACCGCGCAGGTGTGGCGGATCGATTCGGGAGCGGCGACCCAAGTGACCGTGCTTGCCGGTCACGATGACGTCGTCACGGATGCCGGATTCGCTTCCGACGGCCGAGTGGTGACCGGTTGCGCGGACGGCACCATTCGGGTGTGGTCGCCGTCCATCGACGGTCCGTGGTCGTTCGAAGTTCTCACTGGCCATTCGAGTCCGGTGGTCAGCGTCGAGTTCGCCCCTGACAACCGGGCCGTGGTGAGCGCCTCGACTGACGGCACGGCCCGCGTCTGGCGAGCGGAAGCTTCGGCCGGCTCATCGTGGCGCAGCTCGGTGCTCTACGGGCACGACGGCGAGCTGGTGTCGGCGTCGTTTTCCCCCGACGGAAAGATGGTGCTCACCGCATCGGCGGACGGGACCGCTCGCGTGTGGCCGATCGCGCAGACGTCGAATGGTCGCGATCTGGCTGGCCATGCGGGTGCCATCGTCGATGCAGCGTTCGCGCCCGATGGGGCCTTTCTGGTCACCGTCGGGGCCGACAAGGTAGCACGGGTATGGAGGCCCGAAGGCGAGCCCGAAGCGCTCAACGGGCATCGCGCTGCACTTCGAGCGGTGACGGTGTCCCCAACGGAATCGCGGATCGCCTCCGCATCGATCGATGGAGAGGTGCGAGTGTGGGGGCTCGCTGGGCCCGGAAAGTGGCAAAGCGAGGCGCTGCAGGACGACCGCCAAGGGGTCACGACCGTAGCGTTCTCCCCCGACGGGCATCGACTGGTGACCGGCTCGAGTGGTCACTCGGCTCGAATATGGCAACGTAACGGAGGCGCGTGGACGTTCGAAGTGCTCCGCCATCGGGGCCCGGTGATCGACGTGGGGTTCGGCACGACCTACGCGCTGACGACCGAGAATCAAGGTGGCGTTCGCGTGTGGCGGCCGACGCAAGACGGTTGGCGGGCCGACGTGCTGTCGAACGCTCGGGTGGGGGCGATCCACGAGACCGACGCCATCGTGACCGCCGACGCCGACGGCACAGTGCGATCCTGGGCTCTGGATGCCGACCGCGACTGGACCTCATCCATTATGGGCGCCCATCGCGACGATGTCCTCGCGATCTCGTTTTCGGCGGATGGTCAGCAGGTGGCGACCGCCTCCGTCGATCGCACCGTGCGCGTTTGGCGTCGGACGGCGGAGGGATGGAGTTCGTCAAGGCTGCTCGGCCACGAGGGGCCGGTCGCTGGGGCGGCCTTCTTCGCTGCTGGGCGAGGGCTCGTCACCTGGTCGTCGGCGCCGCGGGATGGGGCCTGGGTCTGGCGGTTGAACGCCGATGACGAGTGGCAAGGGCAGCGCTTGCCCGATACCAGCAAGGTGCGAGGGGTTGCGGTGGCCAGCGACGGAGAACGGTTGGTGGCCTATTTCAACCCCGAGCCCGGCGGAGGCGGCGGGGCCCGGATCTATGACATCAGTGGCCTCGAAAGGGCGTTGGCCCCGTGGGCGCCAGGCCAACCGGATCCGGCGGTGGCCCTGGTCGCCGAGGTATGCTCGACCCTCATGAGTCTCGAAGTGACCGGCGCGCAAGCTCACCTGCGGCCCTTGGCTCAGCTTAGCGAGGCCGACTTCAGGGCGGTCCCCGCCCTAGCGGCCACCGGACTTCGGGTGGGCGATGACGTCTGCCAACAGCCGCTCGGCGGCGTCGACCGGCTGCTGACCCAAACTCTACCCGCCAAGTGGTGGTCCTACGCGCGCTAGTTTCCCAACTGAGAGCAAGTCTCCTCGCTACGTTGGATGCGGTTATCGTTTGGGATGGCCCGGTTGGGGCGTACACTGGCCGCATGGCTGAGCAAACCTACGAGTGCTTTCGGGTCGAGGTGCGCGAACACGTCGCGTACGTGACGATGAGCCGACCCGACAAACGAAACAGCATGATTCCGGCGTTCTGGCGGGAGTTACCCCAGTTGATCGCCGCCCTCGACGAAGCGGCCGAAGCTCGCGCGATCGTTCTTTCGGCGGAGGGTCCCCATTTTACGGGCGGGATCGACCTGGCGATGTTCCAGGGCATGGGGGCGCTGGAAGGAGGCTCGACGGCGGCGATTCAACGTCCGGTCGCTTTCTTGAGCCTGCTCAAGCAGCTGCAGCATACATTTTCGAGTCTCGAAGAATCCCGGATTCCAGTGTTGGCCGCCGTGCAAGGGGGCTGCATCGGAGGCGGGGTCGACCTCGTGACCGCGTGCGACATGCGCTACGCCACTCGAGACGCCTATTTCACCATCCACGAGACCAACATCGGTATGACCGCCGATGTCGGCACCTATCCTCGCCTTCTCAACCACCTCCCCGAAGGCGTCGTGCGCGAGTTATCGTACACCGGTCGCCGAATGCCGGCCGAAGAGGCGCATGCGCTCGGATTGGTCAATCGAGTATTCGATACCCGAGAGGCGATGCTCGACGAGGTCGGGCGTATCGCCGCCGAGATCGCGTCCAAGGCGCCCCTGGCGGTGTACGGCTGCAAGCGCGTGATCACGCACGCGCGCGACCACTCCACGGCTGACGGCCTGGAGTACGTCGCCCTGTGGAACGCGTCGATGCTCCATGTCGAGCAGATCCTGGAAGCGATCCAAGCCTCGGCGCAGTCCCGACCCGGCAACTTCGTGTCGTTGCCCACGACCAAGACCATTTTGGATTGAGTCTCGGACCGGGACCCCTGATCGTTTAATCGGCCGTACCCCGTGGGGGTTCGGACGTGATAGGGGCCCTCGGTGTGTCGAAGTTCGTGAAGTTGCCCATTGTCGCCGCCTCGGTTGCTTTAGGAGCGCTCGCGGGGAGTGCCGGATGCGCTTCGGGACCGAAGATCGTGCCGGTCGCTGCGCCTGGTGGCGCCCAGGGGCCGGTCGAAGATTCGGCCGGCGTGAAGAAATGGGCGGCGTCCTTTCGGACCCCCAACCTTTGCGAAACCGCGGCCCGTCGCGAGGCGGTCCGCGAACCGGCGTCGGCCTTTCGACTCCTGCAAGCATGCAGTCGGAGGAGCGACTTCGACGTCTTGGAGCCCTTGCTGAGGCGCCCGTGGCTTCCGCTCATCAAGCAAGCGGACGTCACGGGCCTCGATATCTTGGTGCGGGCGATGGTTCAGCGGGGCGAGTTCAGCAATGACGCAGGGTCGTGTCGGGCGGCGGGAATCGAGCTCACCGCGGTCGACAGCGACGTCTCGTTGACCGAACCAGGCTCGGGATACGTCGTTGTGGCGGGGCTGGTCAAAGAAGTCGGACGGACCGTCGAAATGGTGGAGCTTTCGTACGAGTTACCGGGCTACTCGGCCCGGGGGCTTCGAGGCGGAGCGCGGACGACGACCAAGTACCGATACGATGACTACGGTCGAGTCACGAATAAGACGACCACCGTCTGGAAAGACCCGTCCGTGCGGGCCCGCCATCTGCAGGCCTGGTACGCGACCAAGCGGCGTCTGCGCTTTGACGCCCATCCGCGGTGCCGGGTGCGCAAAGACGACAAGCGGGTGGTGCTCGGCCGAATCATCCGTGCCCAGCCCCAGCAGCCACAGCCGGAAGGGCGCAACCCGATTCCGGAAGAGGGATGGCTGTCGGTGGTGAGCTGTTATCCCCTCGAGGTCGAGGTGCAGACGAAGTAGTCGCTATCGACCGACCGCCGATGCCCGCTCCAATTCAACGATGCGGGTCTCGAAGGCGCTCGTGATCTCCGCCGCGGCCGCCGCGACCCGATTCTCATTCAGGCGATCACCGCTTTCGGCCAATCGAAGCTGGCTCTCTCGTACCCACGACTGCGCCTCGGTGCGGGCCGCGCGGACCGCGCGCTGCAGCCAGCCCCGAAGGCTTCGAAGACGGGCATCGATCCGGCTCTGAGTCAGCTGCAACAAGCGTTGCCTCACCTGCTCTTCGAGTTTGATCTGAAGCTCGTCGACGGCCGTGCGGCGCTGGTTGTCGCTCGACACTCGGGCCCAGATGATCACGGGAATCAGCAGCAACAGGACGATCAGGGCCCGCGCAGGGCTCTGCCCGCCGCTTTGAAACGCGGCCGCGATGCTCCCAGTGATCGTCGCGACCATCATGACGGCAAAGATCCCGCCTCGGATGCTCTTGCCGAACAGCGCCCAGGCTCCCGGAACGGTTCCGTCGGCGGACAGACCGGACCAATCAGAATCGACGGCGGCCGAAAAGGGCTCCGCGGGGACCGCCGGGGGCGGCGGCACGTGAGGGGCGAGACTCGCCGGAGATCGGGCTAGCGCATCACGTTGGGCCGCCTGAATTCCGGCCGGTACTTCGTTGACGACCCGATCCGTCCACAGCCGCAGGTAATGCTCGAGCCAGTCCGCCCACTGGTGTCGGTCGCCCGAGTTGACCCGGACCCGGAGGCGGTCGCCCGGCATTTCGTTGACCAGCTTGAGCCGCGCCGCCTCTTCGCGCGCCTTGGAGACCAGCTCATCGCGCTGGTCACTCAGGCGCCGGGACCACAGGTCGGCGACTCCGCTCGGCGCATCGCGAACATCGTTCAGGAGGGCCTCGATGTAGCGCCGCTCGGCGGCGGATAGTGGCTCAGGACCGGCAGGGCGGTCGGACAGCATTCGGGTCGCGTAGAGCGCCTCGCGATAGAAGTCGACCCAGTCCGACGATGAGCCGTTGCGAAGATTGGGGAGCCGGGTTCGAAGGCTCCTCACCACTTCGGCCGGCTCGCCCTCGACGTTCTTTCGGTCGACCAGGTCTTCCAGGCGGTGGAACGCGGCGATCGGGTCCATGGGTTATTCGGTGGCGCTCAGCTGCGCCCAGAGTTTCTTGGCCGCGGTCCGGGCCAACGAGCGGGGTAGCAACCGTCCCCTGGAGTTGTCCTCGTCGAGGGCGACTTCGACATCGAAGATGACCCGACCGGTCTCCAGTTCGAATCCCCGAACCTGAAGGGACTGACGGTGGACGGTTTGCGGACGGACGAACTCTCCACCGTCGCTGGGGCTCAGCTCACCGCTGCATTCGAAGCGGTACTGACCCACGACGAGGGTTTGAGCGCCGAGCTCGCGGCCGAACGAAGGCGCGGTCTCGTCGGAGACCCGCAGTGATGCTCCCCCTTCGAGCTCTTTTAAGCGCTCGTCGACGAATTGCCGGTCGAGGAGGACCAGGTCGGTCGAGACGAGCCGACCGGTGAATGCTCGGGTCACGTCCATCGTATCCGCGTGGCGCCGACGAACGACCCGGTCGGACGTCGACCAATCCGTGTCGGCGTGCTCCAGGGTCGGCTCCTCGCGAACGTGCCCTTCGATCTCGAAGGTAGGAATCGCGACTCGTCCCAGGCTCTTCGCGGTCACACCAGGTGCGACATGAATGTGGGTGTCTGCCTTGGCTGGGGACTGCGGGCTCGATGGGGCGTGAGCGCATCCTCCGATCACTGGAGCCGCTGCGCCGACCACCGCGACCCCAGCGGCGAGCGTCGGCCCGACCGCCCTAGCCCAGATCGATGTCATCGTCATCCGCCTGCTCGGGCGCGAGGTAGAAGAGCGGGTCGCCAGCGACTCGCTCCGCCGCGACCGGGACATCGCGCTGCTGGGCGAGCGCGGCTTCGCTCTCGGCCACCGCGCGGATACGGGCGACGGCATCGGAGGTGGCGGTTTCGACCTCGACCCGCACGCGCTCGAGCGCGCCGCGCAGATGATCTTCGAGCACGTCGAGGCGCTCGTCGCCTTCGCCTTTGAGGCGGGCGGAAAACCGGTTCAACTCGTCGCGGGCCTCGAAACTGACGGCTTCGACCCGCTCGATCATGGCTCGACCGGTCGCGCGCAGCTCATCGGCGGCTTGGACGAGCTGCTGCATGACCTGCTGGCCCTCGGCCCGCAGTCGGGTCAGCTGCGCTTCGAGTTCCGCACTCAGCTCTTGCCGGTGCGTCGCGACCGCCGAGTCGAGCTCAGCCTTGGCCTCCGTGGCGGCGGCTGACAGCTGGTTCTGCACCTCGGAGCCATATATGGCCGCGCCGCCCACGATCGGCGCGGCGGCGGCCGTCGACATCGCCGCCGAGCCCACCGCGCGAGCCGCGATGCCGCGGGGAGACGCTTCGTCGGCCGGAGCATTCGGACTTCGGGGTGCGGGACGACGAGGCAGCGCGCGCTCGGGACGACGAGAGGGGTCAGTGCCGAAGGTGCTCACCCGCCTACTGTAGAGGAGCGACGCACCGACGGAAAGGCCCTATCCGAGCGTAACCGGGTTGCTTCAACTTCCGCCCGTGGGCAAGCTCTGAACGTGCGGGGAGGGCTGACGAGCACCGCCGGCCGAGCCGCGGTCGCGTTGGCGATGGGTGCGATCGCCCTGCCGCTAGCTCAGGTTGGTTGTGAACCGGCCGCCGTCCAGTTTCCGAGGGAGGTCGAAGTGGATGGTCGGGTCTTGAAGCGGCATTCAGTCGACCGGGTCACGATCGGCGTCTTGGCAGTGTATGCCCCGCCCAACGACCATCCCACCACCGCCGACCTGACGGTGGGCCTTCTGCGGAGCCATCTTCCCGTCCAGCAGATGGTCTCCCGTCTCAGACTTGCTCACGAGCAATCCGCGGCGACCCGGATGTATCGGGAGGTCCCGTTTGAAACCGGGGATGCAGTCCGCTTTCAGACCTGCCGCGTTTATCTCGATGAGATCGGGCAGCCAGTGATCGCGTGGGAAGTGGCCGAGCGCCTCACGAGCGAGTCGTCGGTCGGCACTTCGATCGTGCGGGAGCTCGACAATCGAGAAGAGGCCCAAAATGGGTACCGGGTCTGTCGAGACCGGCGAGGTATGTTGGGTCCGGTGTGGGCTCTTCATCGCCAGTTGTTTCCGGTGAAGAACTGAGGGGGCAAGTGCAGACTCAAGTCGGACCATGGCTCATCGGCGGCCAGATTGCGCAGGGCGGGATGGGGATCGTGTACGCAGCTCGCCACGAAACGATGCCGGGCGATTTCGCGGTGAAGGAGATCCGTCCCGAGCTTCTGACCGACCCCAAGGCCCATGCGTATTTTGCGCGGGAAGCCGACAACGGGATTAGGCTGCGGCACCCCAACATCGTGCAGACGATCGAGAAGGTGGAGCTCGATCATCGGATGTTGCTCGTTATGGAGCGACTGCACGGGGAGACGCTCGAAGACGCGATGAGGGCGCCCGCTGACAACGGGCAGCCCCAGCTGTGGAGCGCCGATGCCGCGGTGCCGATCATCCAGCAGGCAGCGGCCGGCCTCGGCTACGCCCACTCCCAATCGGTCGTTCACCGCGACGTCAAGCCTAGCAATGTGTTCATCGAGCAGAACGGCCGAGTGAAGGTGTTGGACTTCGGCATCTGTCGGATCCTCGGTGAGGCGTCGATTCAGTCGACCCGGTCAGGTCCGCCAGGAACGCCGGCGTACATGCCGCCCGAGGTCCTGCTGGGCGGCACGGCGACCCCGGCGGCCGACGTGTTCTCGCTCGGCCTGATCTTCTTTCGCATGATCACGGGGCGGCTTCCTCACGAGGTCGCCGAGGAGAGCTCTCCGTGGGTCGTCGTGGCGAGTCTATTGAAGGCATACTCGCGCGACCTGCCGCGCGCGTCCGTCTTTCGGCCGACCGTTCCCCGGGCGCTCGATCGGCTGGTGGCGCAGATGCTGAGCGTCGACCCTCTGCAGCGTCCTCGCGACGGCCGCCAAGTCGCCGATGCGCTCAACGATCCAGCGCTCCGGATCGTCGATTCAACGCCGGCCGCCGGAACGGCGCTCGGAGTGCTCGGGGTGCACCATTTCGCACAGCAGGCCGGGGGGGCGGTTCCGCTCCCGCGCGTCGAGTCGGTGCCGCCAACGGCGCCCCCGCCGGATCAGACCCCTCTGCCCGCGGCCACGCGATTGGGCGTCGCAGGACTCCAAGTTCATCGAAGTGGTCCGATGGAGGTTCCGGCGACGCACCCGGCGATGCACCCGGCGATGCACCCGGCGATGCACCCGGCGATGCACCCGGCGCCGGGGCCGGTTTCCGCCTACGCCGACCCGGCACTGCGCCGGACGCCCGCCGGGCCCTACGCTCGACCGGTGTCCAGCCCCTACGGGGACGAAGTGCCGGCCCCGGTCGTATCCGGCCCCTATGCCCGCTCCGCCTTCGATCCCGCCTGGGATACCGGGGTCGACCGGGTCAAGGTCGACGAATCGGGAGGCGCCAATCCTGCAGCCATCTGGGGCGTGATCGCGTTGGTCGTGGTCGTCGTCCTGGTGCTCGCGGGCATGCTGCAGCGGGGCGAAAGTGTCGCTGAACCGAAGATTCCGGCCACCGAAGGCTGGATCGAGGTGATCAGCGAGCCGACCGGGGCCTCGATCGAACTTCAGTTCGACGGTCGGACGCAGATGGGCGTCGCGCCCCAGACCTTCAGAAACCTTTCCACAAGCCGGGGTATTCAACCGGCGACGGTCTGGGTTCGCATGCCAGGGCACCTCGAACGCAAGTTCACCGTCCCCGTCGTACCGGGGCTCGAACAGCACGTGAGGGCGACCTTGAAACCGATTGGAAACTGATCGGGTCTTCTACGCGACCTCCACTTTTCTCCGGAAAGACGGTTCGCCGCCCCGCGAGAACCAACCGCGTCATCGGAAGTGCAAACGTAGGGTCCTGAAATCCGCCTTGCGGTCCTCGGCCGTGAAGGGGTCGGAATCGCGAATGAACTCGAGCGTTTGAGGCGCAGCCTCGCAAAATGTGAAGGACGCAAATCCCGATCCGCTTCGCGGCTCGGTTGTTTTGCACCCTCACCCTGCAACCCTAGGATCGCATCGCTTATGCTCCGCTCGCGTACTTCGCCCCAGAGCGCACCGAGGTATCGATACTCTCGGCGCGAAGTACTGGTGTCCCGGTTGGGAAGTACGGTTCATTTCGCCGGCCCTCTCCGGCGACGTTCGTCGCGCGGCCTTCGGCCGCCCTCA
>CAZFIV010000047.1:7911-49964 GCA_964519665.1 uncultured Myxococcales bacterium | reverse complement strand
CCAGTTGCGGCGCCCTCGCCTGTTTCGTCGCCCTCGCCTGAGTCGTCGCCCTCGCCATATTTGTCGCCCTCGCCGGAGTCGTCGCCCTCGCCGGAGTTGTCGCCCCCGCCGGAATGGTCGCCCTCGCCGGAATGGTCGCCCTCGCCGGAATGGTCGCCCTCGCCGGAATCGTCGCCCTCGCCGGAATCGTCGCCCTCGCTGGAATGGCGGGAATCGCTTGAATCGTCGGAAGCGCCAAGTTGGCACGAATCTCGGGAGGCGCCGGGATGGCCGGCGCCTCCCGAGATCGACGCGCCCGGTTGGCCGTCGCCCGAGGCCGGTGGCTATGCCCAGACCCACGGATGGACGGCCCCCGATCCCGCCTCCAACCTGCCGCCGTTGTCGGTCCCCGATGCGAACCAGCAGCCAGCCGAGGCTGCTGCACCTGACCCGTCGTCGGTGGGGATGGAGATCAGCTTCGAGGATCTCGGTGGCCGCGGACGGGCTTCCGAACGCGAAGAGCCCGATCAAAGTGCCGCGCTCGAGACCGAGATGGCGACGGATGGAGCGGTTGTCGCACCCTCGGCGGCAGACCTGGGCGCCTCGGTTCCGGCGCCCGAGCACTACGACGACGACCGGGTCGACGAGAAGACTCGGGTCGAGCAGCCCTTCGGGCTCGGCATGTCGCCGGGGCCAGCCTTCGGGGAGCCCGACGCGACTCGGGTCACCGCGGCGCCTGCGGCGACCGTGGTGTCTCCGGCCATCGACATTTCGCCGACCCCGGATACGGAGCTCGCGCCGGCACCGGCTTCCCCCAGCATGCTCGAGGAGCCGGAGCCCCTGGCGGGGCTCGGCGATCTATCGTCGAGCGGCCCTGATGGCTTCGGTTCGGCCGTGCCGTCATGGTCGGCGCCGGAAGAGCCCTCCGCGGAACCATCGATCCAGTCGCCCATGGGCGCGGCCGACGCGGCGCGTGCCGATGATGGCGCCCATGACTCCGCTCCGTGGTCGTCGGGCCCGGCCTCCGCGCCGGTCGAGGAACGCAACGAGTTCAACGACATGAAGAGCTCGCTGGAAGGTGAGCTCTCGAGCCTCGGAGAAGCCGTCGACCGGATGCAGCCGGTTCGGCCGATGGCTCGTGTTGCCGCCGCTCGACCGGGGGCCGAGTCGTTGGGGGCGGAGTCGGGGTACGAAGCCGGCTACGAGAGCAGCTCGTCGATGGTCGAGGCCGAGATCGGCAATGCCTTCGCCGTGATGTTCGGCCCCCCGAGCGATGAAGACGAGACGGGGCACGAGCCGGCCAATCCGGCGCTGATCCAGAAGTACGCAGGGACGGACCCCGCCGGCGCAGCAAAGAGCGCCGAAGCCCTCACCGAGGTTCGGGACAACGGTGCGGCGGCTTCGTCGAACGGGTCCTCGTCGCCGTCGCCGTCGCCGTCGCCGTCGTCGCCGTCGTCGCCGTCGTCGCCGGATGTAAGTCCGGATGCCTTCGAATGGTACGTGGCCATCGACGACGAGCAGGTCGGACCTGTCGAGTACGACGAGCTCCAGATGAAGTGGGTGGCCGGCGCTATCGGCCCCAACTCATTGGCCTGGCGCTCCGGGATGAACGATTGGGCCGAAATCCAAGAGATTCCGGAGCTCCGCCCCCTGCGCACAACCCCGCCGGAACGTACCACCGCCGAACCCGCTCCGCTGCCTCCCCGGGCCGCTCCGGCCGCGAGCGCCGCGGCGGGCGAGGCGCTCGCACGCGAGTCGACCGAAGTCCCGGTTTCGATGGCGCCCCAGCCGGTCGGAGACGACGCCGAGGGAGGATGGCGCCCCTCGGCGGCCGATGAGTTGGCCTCCCTGGCCGCCGAAGAGTTCGCCGAACCCGAGCCGGTGGTGTTAGGTCCGAGCACGGACATCAAGGTGGGGCCCGCCCTGCCAGCGACCACGGATGCTCTCGAGCGGCTCCTGGAGGGCGGCCCGCGTCTCCGGGTGAGCGCGTTCGGAGCGGCTGAAAAGAGTGAGAGTCGAGTCCGTCCTTTGCCGCGACAGGCGGATACGGTCAGCTCGGTGTCGCTCCGCGACCCCGTCTCGAGGCCTCGCCGTATGGCCGGTGGGGGCGGGATGGGCGGATTGGGACTCGCCGGAGCCATCGTCGCTGGATTCGCGGTTCTCGGGTTCGTCGTGGTGGCCGGTTTTTATTGGCTTAAGCCTCCGGGGCCCGGCAGCCTTCCACCGCCGATCGAACCCGCAGGGGCACCGAAGCTGGTCGGCGCGGCGCCCGCGGCCGACCTCGACGCGGGCGTAGCGCCGACCGATGGGTCGGCGGTCTCCCCGGATTCCGACCAAGCGACGGACACGCCGCCCAAAGCCGTCCGCGAACGACGTGATGAAACGCGTCGGTCCGCCGAAGCTTCGCGCAAGCGTCGAGGGCGTCGTCAGGCGCGAAGGTCCGAACCGCCGCCACCCCCGCCTCCGCCGCCGCCCCCTCCGCCGCCTGCGCGGCGGCCCCCTCCGCCGCCTGCGCGGCGGCCCCCGCCGCAGCGTCCGTCGGCCGCGGAGCTCGCCGACGACGCGTTGCTCAACCCTGGGTCGTCGTCGCCGGCCGTGAGCGGCCTGCCCAGCACGTTGGATGAGACCGACATTCTCGGTGTGCTTCGCAAGAACCGAAACGCGGTCCGCGAGTGTCTGACCCGACATGCGCAGTCGGGCAGTGGGGTCGAAGGGACGATGACCGTTTACATGGTCGTGCGCACCACGGGTCGGCCCACACGAATCTCGGTGTCACCGCGGTTCCGAGACACCGTGGCCGGCAAATGCATCGTGCGCGCGGTGAACGCTTGGCGGTTCCCTCGGTTCACCGGTGACAATCTGCCCGTTGACTTCCCGGTCAACGTCCGGAGCAACTGAGAGCCTTGGGACTGGCACTCGGCCGCGACCGGACGGTCGCCACCATTCATCCGGGCGCCGAACTGGTGCCGATCGTCCGTTTCGAACCCGGGGAGCTGGACGCGATCCAGCTGATCCTGCGGGGCACCTCGGTCGTCGACTGGTTCTGCCTGCACTTTCGGAATCGGGAAGAAATCGAGGCGTTCATCCGCCTGCACGAGTTCGACCTTTCGAAGGCGGTCGATCGCAGCCACCTCGACGGTCTCCAGCGCCGAGCCCTGTCGTACCTGCGGGAACACCTGCGGTACCGACGCATCCCGGAGGCGGTGATGAAGTGCGACGTCGCGGGTCTGTTGGATTACGCGAGCGGCAAGGGGCGACGAGCGTACCGGTTCTACGCGTGTTTGGTGCTGAAGGTCATGCACCTACTGCACTACATCACCGCGCACGACCTCTTGAGCTCACTACCGGTGACCCAGGCGGAGATCTCGGTCTTGCTCCACGCAAAGGTCGAGCGGGTGGTGCGCGGGCTTCTCGAGCGCAATTTTCCGATCGTCGCGTTCAGCGGCAACACGAAAACCCATCACTCGGTGGTCTCGAAGCTCCTCGCCAAAAGAGAGTCCCAAGCGGCCCAGGTGTTCGACAAGCTCAGGTTTCGGTTCGTGGTCGCGCGCCTCGAAGACGTGCCGCCGCTGTTGGTCGCGCTGAGTCGGGAGCTCGTCCCCTTCAACTACATCGTGCCCGACCAGGCGAAGAATACGCTGGTCGATCTGCCCAAGATGTTGGTGCGGGCCGGCAACCTGCACGCGATTCGGGCGCTGCGGTCCGACCCCAAGGACAGCGGGATTCCGTTGAACGAGCCGATGGCCGCCTTCGAAACCGGTCGCCGCAATGACCTGTCCGGGCCTGACTATCGAGTAGTGAACTTCGTGGCGGAGATCCCGGTTCGACTCGACGGGATGGTCTGGGAGCAGAGCGTGGGCGGGGGAGCTCGAGGCCCGGTGGTCTTCGGGACCGTCGAGTTTCAGGTGGTTGACGATCTGACCGCCCACCGCAACGAAACCGGGCCGAATCGACACTCGCTGTACAAAGGGCGGCAGCGAGCCCGAGTTCGTAGTCGTTTGGAGCGCGGTAAACGAGGCCTCCGAAGCTCGTCATCGGCGCCCGAGGCTCAGTCGACCCGCGCGGAAGGTGACGCCGAAGGCGGCGGTTGATCTGCGACGGAACCAAACCATGTACCAGCGCCAAGTCCAGTATCGCTTCGAATGGCCGCGGCTCGGCCCGGCTCTCAAGGCCATCATCATCGCGAACGTCGCGGTCTACGTGCTCCAGTTGATCATCCGGGCTATCGGAGGACCCGAGAGCCTCGGCCACCTGACGCCGGCGCTGGTCTTCGAGAAGGGCTACGTTTGGCAACCCTTCACCTATTGGTGGATGCACAGCCCCCTGAGGCCGGGCCACATCATCATGAACATGCTCCTGCTGTACTTCTTCGGCGCGCGGATGGAGTCGCGGTGGGGGCCTCGTCGATTCGTGCGAGGATACGTCGCGTTCGGTTTGGCCGGTGCGGCGCTGGTGCTGATCACATCGCTGCTCGGGCTCCTGATCTTGTCCGAACCGACGGCCGGAGCCTGGTGGCGTAGCTCTCACGTCGGTGCGTCAGGGGCCGTGATGGGCATCATCGTCGCCTTTGGTCTCACTTATCCGGACGAGGAAGTGTCTCTATTCTTCCTCCTCCGCATTAAGGCCAAGTACCTGGTGTTGCTCTTGGTCGGGCTTGATTTGGTCAGCGTGGTGCTGGATTCGCCCGTTTCGGTGGCCAGCCACCTGGGTGGGATGATCATGGCGGTGGTGCTGGTCTGGGGCCTATGGCGACCGAGCCGAGCCCGTGACCTCGTCACGCGCTCATGGCGCCGTTTCAAGCTGCGCCGACGGATGCGGGATATCGAGCACCAGCTGCGGGTGCTCGAGGGCGGAAAGAAGCCTCCGGCCAAAGATGACCCTTCGAAGTGGAACTAGGCCACTTCCTCCTCCCAGACCTCCTCGTAGTCCTCGTCCTCGAGCTCCGATAACCAGCGGGTGCTGCCGGGTGACCGGCGCATCAGGGCTTCGAGCATGGTGACCTCGTCGGGCTGGACCGGCCCGACCAGCGTCAGCAGGGCGTTATCGGTGGTCAGCATCCCGGCGGCGAGGCGTCGAATGTCGTCGGAGTCGACCGCCATGACCTCGCGCAGCCGCTCTTCGTAGCCCATCCGGCAACCGATCAGTTCGCAGCCGCCGTACCAGCCCGCGATTTCGCTCGGATCGTCGAGCCCAAACTCCAGCTCGGCGACGTGCCGGGTCTTGGCCCGGTCGAGCTCGGCGTCGTCGGGGGGGCGGATGATGAGGGTACGCAGGGTCGCCATGATGTGGCGCACGGCCGACAGGAGCTTTCGGGGCGCGCAGCTGATCTCGATGTCGAAAGCGCCGGCGTCTCCGTAGGCGTCGATGGTGACCGAGAGGGAGTAGGCGAGTCCCCGCTGTTCGCAGATGGCTTGGCGCAACCGGGCTGCGAAGCCGTCATCGAGCACCCGACGCAGCAACAAGAGGGGCGAGAAGTCAGGATGGTTTTCGTGGGGCGCTGGGAACGTCAGCAGGACCGAGATCTGTGAATCGTCGGTGGGCCGAATCTGGATCGGTTGCCGGACTTGAGGGGTCGGGGGTCCGACCTCGGGCAGTCGGACGCCTCGCGGCATCCGTCCGAACGACTTGCGCACCGTGTCCATGAGCTCGTCGGGTCGAACCGGGCCGGCGAGGCACAGCACCGCGTTTTCGGCGACGAATGCTCGCCGGAACGAGCGTTCGCAGTCGGCTTCGGTAAAACGCTCGACCCCGGCGATGGTCCCCGCGACCGGTTGCGCCATCGGGTGGCCGTCCCACAAAACGCGTCGGCTCAGGTTGTCGTTGTCGAGGTCGTTACCGTCGGCGTCCAGGCTATCCAGAATCTCTTCCATCACCACGTCGCGCTCGACGTTGAGTCCCGTCAGCAGCGGCTCGGTGCAGACCTCACCGAGCAGGGCGATGCCTTGCGCGGTCGCGCGAGGCGGCACCGTCAGGTGAATCGTGGTCGCGTCGCGCTGAGTGAGCCCGTTGATCTCTCCACCTAGGGCTTCGACTGCGACGTGAAAGCTCAGACTCGATGGATGCGAGCGCGTCCCTCGAAAAAGAAGATGCTCGACCAGGTGCGACAGTCCGTTGTCCTCGGCGGACTCGTAACGCGGACCACCGCGGACCATCACCGCCTGGGCCACGGAGTGGACGTGTGGCAGCTGGAGAAACAGAACCCGGAGCCCATTGGGCAATCGCCGACGAACGACGTTCAGCACCCGGTCAGCCCAGCAGGCTCCGTCGGGGCCGGTCAACGAAATCTATTAACCCACTGATTTTCCAAGGATTTCAAATACAAGGGGTAATCTTGTAAAGGGTAAGTTCGTCGTGCACGCCATCGGATGCAGTGCTGCTTGCAGCCTTGTGTTTTCCGCCGTTTGGCGACTCCCCGACTACAGGCGGGTCCAGTCCGAACCGCCCGACTCCAAATCCACTGCAAGCCTAGGGGGTTATGGAGCACCGAGGTCGGCCGAGCTCTCATCCCGGTTTTTTTCAATGATCTCGATAGGTTGGGACTGCGTAAATGAAATGACGAATTCGGTTCCGCGACCGGGAGTGGACTTGACGCGGAGCTCAGCGGCGTGGTCCGCAACAATCTGGTGAGTTAGAGCTAACCCTAATCCGGTGCCGGTGAGCTTGGTCGAGTAGAAGGGGTCAAAGATCCGTTCCTGATCCTCCACCGGGATACCGGTCCCCGAGTCTCGAACGAACAGCTCGACGGTGGTGGGATCCGGCTGCCGGGCACCCAACACCAGGACCCCGCCTTCCGGCATCGCCTCTTTGCCGTTGCGCAGCAGATTGAGGAGCGCTTGTCGCACCTGGTCGGCGTCGATCATCAGGGTCGGTAGAACTTCGGGGACGCTTTGTTCGAGCCGCACTTTGGCGGCTTCGCAGTCGCGTTTGATGAAGGCCGCGATTCTGCCGAGGAGGGCGCGCAGATCGGTGGGGCGAAAGTCGGATTGGGGAAGGCGGACGAAGCGAAGATACTCCTCGGTGATCGCCGACAGTCGGTCGACCTCACGAACGATCGCTTGGCAGAGGCTCGGGGCATCGTCAGCGTTCGGGGCTTCGGACGGACGGGTTACGATGTCCATCAACATCTCCGCGTTCAGTCCAATCGACGAAAGAGGATTGCGGATCTCGTGAGTGACGTGCGCGCCCATCCGACCGATGGTCGCCAACCGTTCCGATCGAAGCAGGGCTTCCTTGGTTCGAACCGCTTCGGTCACGTCTTCGAGGGCGACCACCAGGCCGAGCTTGGTTCCCTTCTCACTTTGGAGGGGCGCCACGGTCACGTCCGCGAGCAGCGGGCCGATCGGCACGGCCTTGGCGTGAAGAGGCTCGTCTCGGTCGACCAAGGCTTCGAGGGAACCCAGTCGCCCCGCGAGAGGCGCGCCCAAAGCGAGCGATGATAGCGGCTGTCCGAGGACTCGAAGCTGGGACAGACCCCAATGAGACTCGGCGGCCGGATTGGCGCTGGTGACCACCAGACTGCGGTCGGTCACCACCAGCGCGGTGCGGAGGCTGCGCACGATGCGCTCGTGGTAACGCTTCAAGTCTTCGACCCGTCGATACGCTCGCTCGAGCTCCTGCGCCTGCTGGTCGAGCTCCGCTTCGCGCTCCTTGCGGTTGCGGGCCATCCGGATCAGCGCCTCGCCCAAGGAGGCCAGCTCGTAATTGCCAGCCACCTCGATCGGTTGCTCGTAATCACCGCGGCCGATCGCCCGCGCATACCGGACGAGCCTCGGGATGGGGGCGAGGCCTCGCGCGGCCAGGACGGTCACGACCAGCCCCATGAAGAGGCCCAAAGCGCTGAAGGCCACGACCCGAGTGGTCGCGCCCCCGACCGAAAGCGTGGCTCGGGTGACCGCGCCATCGGTGGCGTCGTTGAGCAGTTTCTCCAACTCCGACTGACCCACCTTGAGGTCCTGCTTGATGCCCTCGAGCTCGGCCTGGATGTCGTCGACCGGCCCGCCGAGCGCAACTCGCTCTCGGAGCCGCTCCACGCAGCCGTCGAGGGCCTGATGTTGCCCTTCGATGCGGCTCAGGAGGTCGAGCAGGCGGCGAAAGTCGGCCGCTCGGGCCTGGGCGGCGGGGCCGACCAGATCGGTGTTGTACTCGATCCGGTCGAAGGCGACGGATCGAATGCGCTCGACCGTCTGCCGGACCTTGTCGGGATAGTTGAGGGCAGCGATCGACAGGATCACCCCCCTGGTTCTCGGGTCTTCGGTCTCGAAGAAGCCGTCGAGTTCCTCGAGGCGTTTTTGACCGTACGTCACCAGCCGAGCCACGTGGCGGGAAGTCACCACCTGGCCGTCCCGAAGGGCCCGAATCTCTTCCGCGATCTGTTCGATTTCGCGCAGACTGAGCCACGCCAAGACCACGAAGGACGCCTCGACGATCAAAAAGCCGACGAAGATCCGGGAGACCAGAGAACCACGCACGTTGCTAAGCGTAACCGTCCACCGCTGAACTTCATTGCCAATGTAGCTTCGGCGGGCGGACGGTCTTGATTTTCTCGAAGGCCGGGCGAAGCGTATCCAGCATGTCGGTGGGCGTTCTGATGATCTGGGCGACCCTGTTCGCCCAAGCGGATGCGAGCTCCGGCGTGGTCCGTCCGGAACCGGTCTTCGAGTCGGGCCCGTTGGGCGGCGAGGCCTATCGCATCGTCGATATGGTGGTCGCCGACGTCGACGGGGCGGTCGTGACGTACTCGGAGCTGTTGTCGGAAGCCAATCTGGTCCTCTTGAGACTTCGGGGCGCCGAGGTCGCCCGGTCCGCTCGGCTTCATCGGGGTCTGCTGCGGGTGGTGCTCGAGAGCATGGTGAACCGAGAACTCTTGCTCGGTGAGATCCGGCGGCTCCAAATGAGACCGGTGGCGGGCGGTGAAGTCGACGAGCTGGTCGTCGAGCTCCGACGGCGCTTCGACGATGAAGCCGGCTGGCAAGGGTTCCTGGTTCGGGCCGGCTACCGCGGCCCCAGCGATCCGGAGCTGACGGTTCCCGAGCCGTTGCGAGCCCGTCTGCGCGCCGAGGCACAGATCGAGGAGTTCTTGGACGTCCGCATCCGCTTCAACATCGTGGTGACCGAGCGGGACATCGCAGAGTGCTATCGAGTTCATCGCGCCTTGTTCGGCGGCGCTTCCCTGCAGCTGGTAGGTCCCCAGATTCGGCGTCAGATCTATGCCCAACGCGAGGCGAAAGCCCTGGAAGAACTGATCGAACAGCTGCGAGCGAGAGCCAAGACCCGCATCGATCCCGAGTTTGCGCCCCAGCCCCGACCCTCGAAGCGGGAGCCGGCACGGGCGCCGGGATCCGGATTCACGTGCCCGGATGAAACCCCGTCGACCCGTGCCAAGTGAGCTCGCGGCCGTCGCCGGCCTGCTGGCGCAAGAAGGCTGGAGCGGGTGGACGCCGACCGCCCTGGGCGAGGTCCTGCCCCGGGACGACCGAGGCCTGTGGGTCGTCACCGTCGAGCAGCGGATCGTCGGCGTGATGCTCGCCCAGTGGATCTTGGACGAAGGCGAGGTGCTCGCGGTGGCGGTCGCCCCTTCGCACCGACGTTGCGGGTTGGGGCGAGCGTTGGTTCGGGCGCTGCTCGATCGCTTGACCGAAGCGGGCGTGGCCCAGGTTTGGCTCGAGGTCCGGGCTGGCAATCTGGGCGCGTTGGCCTTCTACGCCGAGCAAGGTTTCCGAGTGGTCGGTCGAAGGACCCGGTTCTACGGTCATGAAGACGCGTTGCTGATGGCGCGACCGATAGGACGATGAGCCGATTCGCGGCCCTCGCGAACAACCTAGATTCCGGGCTGTGCGAGTCAGCCGCCAGGAAGCTCAAGTTAGACCCTCGCCGAGGCGTCGTTCGACGGACCGTTCGCTCGGCCGACGGCCGCATCCGCGCCGCATCGACCGACTACGGGCGACTCTGGGTCCCTCCGCCATTGCGGTGTTCGTCGCCGGTGGGGGTTGTGGCGGCGAGGCTTCGACCGGTCCCGCGGGCTTCGATCGGTCGACTCTGGGAGCCTCGCTCCGGGTCGTGGTCAGAGTCTCCCAGGTCATCGATGGCGACACGATCGACGTCGCAGCCGACGGGCCGACGCTCACGCCCGACGGTCGGCCGTTGAACGACGAACGGGTTCGGCTCTTGGGGGTCGATGCGCCGGAGCTCGGGCGCGAGGCCTGTTTCGCGAAGGCAGCGCGCACCTTCGTCATCGATGCGGTCGGCCAGGACACCGTCGAGCTGGAATTCGACGGCACTCGATGCCGGCCGCCGACCGACACGCGCCGCTGCCGGGGGGACTACGGGCGTTTACTCGCTTACGTTCGGTATCGCCAGCCGAACGGCGAATGGGCGGTGCTCAACGAAGCGCTCCTGAGCACTGGCCACGCCGTGGTCCTGCGGGGGCCCGATCGTTTTCGTCATCGCGACAGCGCATGGTACGACAGCCTGGAGCGCGTCGCCGCGCGCGCCGGGTTGGGTCTATGGAGCTGCCCTTGACGGACGTTACGCTGGTGGTCCTCGCAGGAGGGCAGGGACGTCGGATGGGCGGGCTGGTCAAGCCCACGCTGCGGCATCCGTCCGGCGAGACCGTGCTGGATCGGGTTCTTCGCACCCTCGGACCGATCAGCGCGGAGTCTTGGCTGGTCGCTCCCGAGTCTCTTCATGGTCGGTTGAAGACCGACCACAGCGTCAAGCGGGTCATCGATCCAGGACAGGGGCCTCCTCGCGCCCTCGCCGCGGTCTGTGCGCAAGTGGGCACGCCCTGGGTCGCCGCGGTGGCCGGCGATATGGTGAATCCCAGCCTGCTCGCGCTGTTGACCCTGGCCAATCGGCGCACCGATGCGCTCGATGCGGTCGTGAACGAGGTCGATGGGCATCCGCAGACCCTGTTCGCGCTGTATCGCGCACGGGCCTGGCGAACGGCGGTTCCCCGCTCGCTTCGGCAGTGGCTGGCGATCGTCCGCACCGAACGGGTCACGACCGAAGACCAAGAAGGCGTCTTCGCCGACGTCGACACGCCAGAAGAGGCGCTTCGATTCAGGCTGAGCGGAGGCGAGCCTTACGGCTGACGCTGGCTCTGTCGGATGGCCTGAGCTTCTTTGGAGTACGAGACCTGCACCGGGTCGATGTACGGGTCGGCCTGCTCCCGCAGGTGGTCGGTCCACCCCTTGGAGAGGGTCGCCATCTTGTTCTGTCTCAACTGATCGAGGATGTAGCCCTTTTGAATCTCGTACATCGACTCGTCGGGGCGCGTCCGTTCCTTGAAGCGGATCACCACCCAACCCTTCTCGTTCTTGATCGGAGCTTCGGGCACCGGCGCTTCTTCGGTCAGCTTCCATGCGGCCTGGGCGACCTCTTTCGCTTCACCGAGATTGCGGACGAAGGCTTGGCCCTGAATGAACGGGCCCGTCTCCTGAACCTCGTACGGAGCGGGAGGGGAAAGCGAAGCGACCGCCGCCGTCAGGTCGGGGGCGTTTCGGGCCGCTCGCAGCAGTTGCTCGGCTTTGGTTCGCGCCAACTCGGATGTCCGGATCGACCGGGCCAGCTCCCGCGCGATCTCGTCTTGCACTTCCTCGAGCTTCTTCCGGATGGCGGGCTTTATTTCGTAAACCCTGATGATATAGAGCCCGATCTTTGCGTCGACGACGCCGGAGTACTCGCCGACTTCGAGGCCGAAGGCCGCCTGCTCCATCGCTTCGGGCGACTGTCCGGGGCCGAAGCATCCTGCATCCCCACCCCGGGCGGCAGTGGAGGCTTCTTCCGAGTAATCCTTGGCGACCTGGGCGAAATCGGCACCACCCTTGAGGGCGCTCAGTGCCTGCTGAATCTTCTTCATGTGCTGCGCCCGCTGCTCGGGCGGCGTTTCGGGGGTCGAACGCACCAGGATGTGCTGCATGCACACCTGCTTCGGAACGTCGTACCGTTGGCTCCGATTCTTCGAGTAGAAGTCTTTGATCTCCTGGTCAGGATCTTCGGTCTCGCTCCGCCAGCGTTCGACATCGGCGTCGGTGACGTCTTCGACCTGGTCTTCGAAGCGGTCGCTCTCGATCTGGACGAACTCGATATTCATCCGATTCTGGATGCGCTCGAAGAAGGCCCGGACCTCCTTCTCGGAAGGGTAAGCGAGCTGGATCAAGGTCCGCAGCGGACGACCGACCCACTCGTCGCGGTACGTCTGCTCGAAACGCTGGGGCGTCGAGCTGTAGTAGCTGACTACGCGCTCGTACCGGTCGGGGTCGAAGACGCCGTTGGTGTGGAACAGGTCGTCTTCGGTGATCGCCGTTCGAAGCGCGGCATCGTCGGCCGCCAGGCCCAGTGATGCCCCTTTTTGACGCAGGATCTTTTCGGTCATGAGGCCGTGCATGACCATGGTGCGCAGCCCCTCGGTTTCCGCCCGCTCGGGGGTGTAGTCTCGACCCTGGCGACCCCGTTCGCGGTACGCGACCGTGTAGCGGGACTCGAATTCCCGCACGCTGATGGTCTCTCCGTTGACGCTGGCGGCGACCCCGGTCGAGCGCGAGCCCTGAAACGACACGCCGAACCCGATCATCAAGAAAGCGACGAGTCCTAGCAGGACGACGATGACCGGGCTATTCTTCCTCTTTCGGAGGGCGGAAAGCATGACGCGTCTTCTTAGCGGAAGCGTTTGAGATTTGAAAAGGCCTTTGATACGTCGCATGCTGCGCAGGCCGGGCCCGCCCCATCATGCTCAATTGGTTTAAAGGACTGCTGTCCAATGACCTCGCCATCGACCTCGGTACGTCCAACACCCGCATCTACGCCCGGGGCGCAGAAGTGGTGGTCAACGAGCCAACGGTCGTTGCTGTGGCGCGCGACCACACCGGCACCCGACGCGTGAGCGCCGTCGGTCGGGCGGCCAAAGAGATGCTCGGCCGCACGCCCACCGGCATCGAGGTGATCCGTCCCATGCGCAACGGGGTCATCGCCGACTTCGAGTCGGTTTCGGCGATGCTCCGGTACTTCCTCAAGATGCTGCAGGGCAATCGGAGCCTGTCCGCCCCCCGCACGATCGTCTGCGTTCCGGTCGGGGTGACCGAGGTCGAAAAGCGGGCGGTCAAAGAAGCGGTCCTGACGGCTGGCGCCCGCGAGGTGTTCCTGATCGAGGAGCCCATGGGGGCCGCGATCGGGGCCGATCTGCCGATCACCGAGCCATCCGGCAACATGATCGTCGACGTCGGCGGCGGGCGGACCGAAGTGGCGGTGATCTCGCTGTCGGGCATCGTCTTTGCCAACTCGGTGCGGGTGGGCGGCGAGAAGATGGATGAGGCGATCGTTCAATACGTCAAACGTCGCTACAACCTGTTGCTCGGCGAGCAGACCGCTGAAGACGTCAAGATGCGTATCGGCTCCGCCTACGAGACCGAATCCCTGGAAGAGCTCGAGATCAAGGGCCGAGACGTCGTCGGCGGGGTCCCCAAGACGGTGATCCTCGATTCCGACGAGGTTCGGGAAGCCCTCGCGGAGACCGTGAGCGCGCTCGTCGAGACGGTGCGGGTGTCATTGGAACGAACGCCGCCCGAGCTGGCCGCCGACATCGTCGACCGGGGCATCGTGTTGTCCGGGGGCGGGGCATTGCTCAAGAATCTCGACGTGTTGTTGCGGCAGGAGACCGGTCTTCCGGTGATGATCGCCGATGATCCCATGAACGCGGTGGTGCGGGGCATCGGCCGCACGCTCGACAAGCTCGACCTGCTCAAGACCATCGCTGTAAGCTGACGGCTGTGTTCGATTACCTCCGTAACTATCGAACGCCCGTCGTGGTCGCGTTGGCCATTCTTCTGCCGATCATGGTTTTCCGCGCCAATCGAGGCGCGCACCGGTACAACACCCTCGACCGGCTCGTTCTGATCGCGACGACCCCGTTCAACAGCCTGATGTCTCGCCTGACGGGCAAGGTGAGCGACGCTTGGTACGGTTACGTCGACCTCGCCAACGCTCGGCAAGAGAGTGTGAAGCTGCGGCGAGCGATGATCGACCTCGAGCGGGAGCGAGACCAGCTCAAGTTTCTCGAGCAGGAGAACGAGCGGCTCCGGCGCCTGCTGAAGCTATCGGAGCTCAATCCGGAGCTCGATACGGTCGGCGGTACGGTGATCGGCGCCGGCAGCTCGCTCACCACTCGAACCCTCACCATCGATGTCGGCATGACTTCGGGCATCGAGCGCGGCGACCCGGTGCTGGCCGGCCAGGGCCTCGTCGGCGTCGTCTATCGGGTCGCCTGGACGTCCAGCGAGGTAATGCTGATCTCCGATCCTCGCCTCATGGTGAAGGCCCACGTGGTCGAGAGCCGAGCCCGCGGCCGTCTGCACGGTCTCGGTCCGCCGAGCGGTCACACCCTCCGGTTCGGCGACTACCTCAGTGACAAGGTCAAAAAGGGCGACCGCGTCGCGACCAGCGGCCTCGGCGGCGTCTTTCCCAAAGGGGTGCCCATCGGTGAGGTTCGCGAGGTCTATCAGCCCGAAGGGGCCTCCCGCTCCGTTTCCGACGTCGAACCTTACGTCGATTTCAGTCGGTTGGAGTACGTCACAGTGCTGATCGGCCAGACCGTGCCGAAGACCTTCAACACGCCGCCCGACATGTTACCCCCGTCGCTGGTCACCTCGACGGTGACCGCGACCGTCGCGAGGTCCGGTCCGTGACCTTGGGGCTCGAGCCGACCTCCGGGCGGGGGCCCGGCCTTCGGACGGGCACCCTCCTGATCGCGACGATCGTCTTACTGGTGGTGCAGTCGGTGGTCGCTCACCGGCTGCCGATCCGGCTCGACATGGCGACCCTCGTCATCGTGTTCTTGGCGCTCGAGACCGCCTTCTGGCCCGGTTTATGGACTTCGCTGATCGTCGGTTACCTCGCCGGCCTTCATTCTGGTATTCCCGCAGGCGTCGACGCGTCGGTGGCGGTCATCGAGTACATCGTCATCCGGATCTTCGTCGCCCGGGTGGTGGGTTCGCGATGGCTCCTGGTCACTACGATCGCGGCCGCCGCGACCGCCGGGGCGGTCCTCGCGCAGATGTTCATTCTGTCGATGCTCGGCTCCAGCGCGCGGACTTGGCTGCTCGTCTTCCCGACCCTTCCCGCCCGAGTGATCGCCTCGGCGCTCCTGGCGTGGCCGGTCTTCCGAGTGCTCCAGTGGGTGCGGATGCTCCTGACCCCCCGAGACGAACGCTGACCCGCGTGGTCCATTGGCCCATGAGGCCGGTCTTCGATTCTCTCTTCGATTCTCGCTTGGAATCTCGGATTCTCGGTAAGGTACGACTGACGCCCTGCGCCGAATGAGGTTACCTTCAAGCGGTGAACCTGGGGGGACAGTCCGACCGCGACCCGTCGGTGGCGAATGGTCGTGCCGTCGCGATCGGCATCTTCGTGATGATCGTGTTCGCGGTGATCACGGTTCGTCTGTACATGCTGCAGGTCCAGCAGGGCGAAGCGTTCCGATCGCAGTCGCGGGACAACTTCGTCCAGCGCAAGTTGCTCGACCACCCGCGCGGCGAGATCTATGACCGCAACCTCAACGTTTTGGTCACCAATCGCCCGTCGGTGAACGTGTACGTGACGCCGGCCTTCTTTCCGCCGGCGACCCGGATGCTCCGGAAGCTGGGCGGCTCGGTGGGCCTCAGCCGTGGCGAGTCGTACGAGGTCTCGAAAGCCCTCTCCCTGGCGGTCCAAGACAAGGGGCCGGCCATTCTGCTGGCCCGCGACCTCGATGAAGCCGCGGTCGAGATGCTCCGGCGCCGGCAGGAAGAGCTCGACATTCCGCTGGAGGCAGTGCCGGTCCTGGTTCAGCCCGCCGAAAACGGATACGCGCCGCGAATGGCCGCCTACATCGACCCGGCGCACTTCCCCAGTCGAACCCTGGTCCTTCAGCGGCTTCAGGAAGTCATGGGCTGGACGGACGCTGAGCTCGCCCGCTTCAAGCGACGGGTGCTCCGGGTCCGGGGCCTTCAGAAGTACCAGGATATCATCGTGCGCAGAGACGTGCCCGATGACATTGAAGCGAAGCTGGCATTGAAGGTTCAGCTCGGCGACGTACCCGGGGTCACCGTCCGGCGGGCGACCGCCCGGGAGTACGTGCATGGAAAGATGGCCGCCCACCTGTTGGGGTATATCAACGAGCTCAAGCCCGACGAACTCGAGAAGCTCCGGGGCGACGGGTATCGGCTGGGCGACACGATCGGTCGACGGGGCATCGAGCAGACCTTCGAGCAGGAGCTGCGGGGCAAAGACGGGCTCGAGGCGGTGGTGGTCGACTCCAAGGGGAGAATGCAGCGGAGCATGCTCGCCGAGAGCCTCCGCGAGGATGTCGGGGCTCGCCAAGAGCCGGTGCCCGGCAACCGGGTCATCCTGACCCTCGACCTCGAGCTGCAGAAGGCGGCCGAAGCGGCGTTCGACGGGCGGGCGGGCTCCGTAGTGGTGATGGAGGTGGACACCGGGCGACTCCTGGTCGTCACCAGCACCCCGAGCTTCGACCCCAACCGCATCGTGGGTGACCGAGACGAGCGCCGCCGGCTGTACGCGATCCGCGATCGCCGGCCGATGCGGTTTCGCGCCATTCAAGACCATTTCGCGCCCGGTTCCACCTTCAAGGTGGTCACCGCGCTCGCCGGCCTGAAGCGCCGCGCGATCCGACTCGATGACAAGGTCCGTTGCACCGGTGCGTTCAAGCTGGGCAACGTCCGGTTCCGCTGCTGGAAGGACGAAGGGCACAAGGACGTCGATCTGTTCCGGTCTTTGGCCCGCTCCTGCGACGTCTATTATTACTCCTTGGCCACCAAGATCGGCCTCGACCCGATCGCCGAGATGGGCCGGGCGATGGGCTTCGGCGCCCCGACGGGCATCGAGATCAAAAACGAATCGGCCGGCATCATGCCGGACGCCGACTGGTACCGAAAACACTACAAGTATTACACGCTCGGCTCGGCGGTGAACGTCTCGATCGGTCAGGGTGCGGTGTCGTCTACGCCGCTCCAGTTGGCGGTCGCATTCGCGACCCTCGCCAACGGGGGGCGGGTATACAAGCCGCAAGTTACTCTGCGTATCGAGAGCTACGACTCGAAAGTGGTCCGCGAAGTGAAGCCCGAGCTCCTACGAGACATCGTGCGCGATTTCGATGTGTCTCCCCAGCATCTCGCGTGGGTCCGGGAGGGGCTTCGGCAGGTGGTCAATGTACCTTACGGCACCGCATACCGTAAACGCATCAAAGACCTCCCGATGGAGGTGGCCGGCAAGACCGGTACCGCTCAGGTCGCGGCGCTCGGCGTCGACCGAGAAGAGAGCCGAAAGGTCGAGTGGAAGTTCCGCGACCATGCCTGGTTCGGCGCCTTCGCGCCCGCCGATGACCCGAAGATCGTCATCATCGTGTTCAACGAGCACGGCGGGAGCGGAAGCAAGTCCGCCGCGCCGATCGCGATGAAGGTCGCCCAGGCCTGGTACAATCAGCAAACCCGGGTCGCGGGGCTCTCGGCGGGGCCGGTGACGATCGCTCGGATCGACGGTCCTCACCTCGAAACGCTGGGGAGGCTGGATATGCTCGACCCGCTGCGTACGCCGTCCGAAGACCGCGAGGAGCCCACCGCATGGACCGCCCCCTGAGCGCCAACATCGACCGCACGCTGCTGACGCTGGTGGCCATCATCGGCGTGCTCGGCGTGTACAACCTCTCGTCCGCGAGTCGACCGCTCGGGGCTTCGCTGCACCTGACCCACGCGACTTTCCTGGTCCTGGGATTCGCGGTGATGGCGGTGGTCGCGGCCTTCCCCTACCGCAACCTCGAGGGGCTCGCGATTCCCATCCTCATCTTATGCGTGGGCTTGCTCCTGGCGACGAGCAGTTTCGGTCGGGTCATCAATGGGTCCCGGCGTTGGCTGTCGATCGGATCGGTCAACCTTCAGACCTCCGACCTCGCCAAGATCGCGGTGATCATCGTCGTCGCGCGCACGTTCCACCTCGAGCGATGGGAAGACGGACTGACGCTGAGATCAATCTTTCGGCCGTTGAACATTTCTCGTCCGCTGTTGCTGCTCGGTGTGGTCATCGTACTGGCGCTGTTTGGGGATACGGTCCGACCGGCCAAGCTCCAGATCGAGAAGCGGGCCGCTACAGCGCAGGGTAAGAGTCGGTTCGTGTCGATCGCCCGGCTGAAGCCGAGTCACCCGTCGACGGTCATCGGCAAGGCGCCAGGCGAAGACGGAGTCAAAATCAAGTTCTCTCGGGTGGCGCCAAAGCATATTTCGGTCACTCGAATCGGTGACGGGGAGTACCGCCTCGAGGATCTCAGTGGTGACACCGGTACCTTCGTGAACGAGGTCAAGGTCGACGAGCAAGTCATGTTGTCGCACGGCGATATGATTCAACTCGGCACGAACCCGCTCGCAAAACTTCGCTTTCAGGCGCCGACTCAGCAGATGCGGCCGGCCCTGCCGTGGCTGGCGTTGCTGGGTGCGGTGTGGCTGGCGCTCGCGGTATGGGTGCAGGCTAATCGGGGCGGACTCGAGGAGCAGCATCTCATCGCCCCCATCGACGTCGTGGCCGCGCCGTCGGTCCTCATCCTGATCCAGCCAGACCTCGGAACGACGCTCGTCGTCCTGCTCATCGCGTTCAGCATGATTCTCTACGTTGGACTCCGGCTCACGTCTTTGATCCTGTTGTTCACCGGGAGCCTCGTGTTCGGGGTCGTGGCGTGGCTCGCGGTGCTCAAGCCGTACCAAAAAGACCGCATTCTGACCTTCATCTACCCGAGCGATCTCTCCGGAGCGGGGTACCACCAGAACCAATCCCTGATCGCGGTCGGCTCCGGCGAGATGTGGGGCAAGGGGTACGGGCAGGGCACTCAGACCCAACTATCCTTTTTGCCTGAAGCCTGGACCGACTTCATCTTCAGCGTCTGGGCCGAGGAGCACGGCTTCATCGGCTGTTTGTTCGTCGTGGGGCTGTTCGCGTCGCTGATTCTGTACGGTCTCCGCATTGCGACCCGGGCCCGGGACCGTTTCGGCGCGCTCCTGGCGGTCGGGGTGACCGCCATGATCTTCTGGCACACCGTGGTCAATATGCTTATGGTCGTGCGGTTGGCGCCGGTGGTAGGGGTGCCTCTTCCGCTATGGTCGAACGGCGGCTCATTCCTCATCACGACCATGATCGGAATCGGCCTCTTGCTCAACGTGAGCATGCGTCGGCACTTCTTCTAGCGAAGCGGCCTGCCTTCAGCTCGCAGCCACCAGCCAGTCGGCGATGACTCGGCGATGACTCGGCGATGACTCGGCGCCTCGAGGCTTCTGGGCGGATCGCGGTAAGCCGTCAGCTCGATTGCAGGCTTTCGACGGCCGGCTGCAGGTTGTCGACTGCCGACGATGAAGAACTCTGGCCGCAGGCTGCATCCTGTTGACGGCCGACGATGAGGCGCTGTGGCAGCCGGCTACATGCTGTCGGTTGCCGACGATGACGGCTGCTGGCTACTGACGAGGCGCCCCCGTATTGGCCGGCGGCGCCGGTTCCCGATTTGGGCTCGACTTCGAGGGCGGGGCGCTCTGCTTGGCCTCGGCGCGGATGACCGCTTCGTCGCCCCGAATCAGCTGCTTGACGTCGGCCTCGGCGCGCCACTTCTTCAGCGTCTCTTGAACGGTGTTGTTGCGGCGTCGGCCTTCGAGCGACCCCTGGATGGCTTGCTTCACCTCTTCGAAGGGTTGGGCCCGGCTCTGCTGGTGACCATCCTTTCGGATGATGTGATAGCCGTCCTTGCTCTCGACCAAGTCGGAAATGCTGCCGATGTCCATGCTCCAGACCGCCTTCTCCAAGGGCGCGAGTCTTTGGCCCTTGCCGAACCAGCCGAGGTCTCCGCCTCGCTTCTTGGCCGCATCCTCGCCGTACTTTGCGGCGAGCGCTTCGAATTCCTTCGGCTTTTGCCGGACCTCTTTGAGGACCTTCGCGGCCCTCGCCTTGACCTTCTTCAGCGCGGCCTCGGACGCCCGAGGGGGCTTACGAATCAGGATGTGGCGAGCCCGGACCCGCTCCGGCAGGGTGAAGCGCTGGATATTCTCTTCATAGTACTTTTTGAGCTCCTCTTCACTGACGGTGACCGATGAGGCGACTTTGACCAGGAGCTTGTTCCGGATGAGGTTGAACTCGAACTGGTTTCGAAGCTCCTGTTCGGTCTGGTCCGCTCGAGCGAGGAAAGCCTGAAACGACTCATCGGTTCCGTACCGGTCGCGATGCGCCGTCCACAGCTGATCGCTCTCTGCTTGCGACAGGGTCACTCCGTTCTTTTCGGCCTGCTGACGGATGATCTCGTTTTGAATGAGGCGTTCGACGATCCGGTTCTTGACCCGCTCCCGCAGGCCTGGCTGCATTGGCTTCTTCGCTCTCTCGTATCGCTCCATCGAGCGGTCGAATTCACGGGTGAAGAGCTCGCGCGGGACCGGTTGGCCGTTGACGAGGGCTGCGGGACCGGTCCCGTCGTCCTTTACCGTCGAATCCGTCAAACCCGTCGAACCGGCCGCGGTCTGGGCGAGCGCTTGGGGCGCAGTTTCGGTTTCGGGTTTGTCGGACGGGCTTCCGCTGCTGCAGGCGGCGGCCAGGACCAGCCACCACGGCTTGAGGATCAGGGAATTTCTCATGGGCGCGAGGTAGCAAGCGGGCGGCGTCGAGGTCAACGCAGCGATTTGTGACCGAGTAAGTACGTTCAGGCGATGACTTGGGTTTTCGCCCGAGGTGGTTTGGTATTCGAACCTTCCGGCTCCCGGGGCTAGGCACTGTGGAGCGACCGCGTATCTTTGCCGGCCATGCACGCCGGGGGCGCGATCATGACGATGTGGCGCGGGCGGTCCCTTGCGCTCGCCGCGATCGCCTTCGCCGCCGGAAGCCGATGGCCCGCGCCCATCCTGGGCATTGCGCTCATGGTGGTGGGCGTGGTCGGGCTGTGGTCTCGCCGCTCGGGCCTGATCATCGTCTTGGGCTTCGGACTGGCGATGACCGGCGCCGGGTCGACCGCGGCGGGGTGGCGCTCCGCTCCCGCCGAGGCGCCGTTTGCGGGCGGCTTCGCGCTCGTCGAGGCCTGGATCGTCAAGGCTCCGGATCGGCGTCCGGGAGGCCACCGGTTGACCCTCGACGTCGTCGGGTACGCCGGCCACTTCACCGAACCGGTGCGGGCATGGTCGGGGCGGGTGTCGCTCACGGTGGGGCCTGGCGCGTTCGACGGCCGCCCTGGCGACCGCGTGCGAGCGTGGGCCAAGTGGCGAGCCCACCGATCCCGCGCATTTCCCGGGGGCTTCGATGGGGCATGGTGGGCGGCGTATCGCGGTTATCAGGCCCGCGGTTGGGCTCGGAGCGCCGGCGACGTCGTCGTCGTCGACCGAAGCGAGCGATGGACCGTTCGCATCGCGATGGAAACCCTCCGCGATGCGATCCATCGGTCGATTTCGCGCGCGGTTCCGGGCCCTTCAGGATCTGTCATTCGGGCCTTTGCGACGGGTGACACCAGCGGGATCGACTTCGCCACGCAAGAAGACTTTCGTCGGTCCGGCCTCAGTCATCTGCTGGCCGTCAGCGGCCTCAACCTGGCGATCATTTCCGGGCTGTTCGTCGTCGGGGTCGGGGCGGTCCTTCGTCGGTGGTCGTGGGTGGTCGAAGGGCCCGGGGTCGAGCGCGTGGTGGCGGCGGCCGCCCTTCCATTCGTGGTCGCGTACACGCTGCTGGTGGGCGCGTCGCCGTCGGCGGTGCGGGCCGCGTGGATGGTCGGATGGGTGCTGGTCGCGCGCGCATTTCGCCGTCGAACGGACATCGCGACGACCCTGGGGGGAGCTTCACTAGGCCTGCTGGCGGTCGATCCGTGGTCCCTCGACGATCCCTCGACCCAGCTGTCGTTCGCTGCCGTCGCGGGCTTGCTGTGGGTGTATCCGGCGCTCGAGAAGCGGTCGCCGCTCCCGCAAACGCGGGGGCTGAAATCCGCCGTCCAGGTTGCGATCGCGAGCTTGGCGGCAACCCTCGCCACACTGCCGATCGTCGCCGCCCACTTTCAGCGGGTCTCTTGGGTGGGGGTGCTGGTGAACGTTCCGGCCGCCCCCGTGTCGTCCTTCGTCCTGGTCCCGCTGGCCCTGGTGGGCGGATTGCTGGGCATCGTCTGGCCCGAGGGCGCCGCTCCGATCCTGCAGATCGCCGATTGGGCGGCGGCGCTTCTGATCGCGATGGCTCAAGGGGCGGCTTGGGTCCCCGGTGGCGCGACCGAGGTGCCTCGATTCGGATGGTGGCCGACGGTCGGCTACTACCTTTGTTTGGCCGGGGCCCTGTCGGGCGTTCGGTCGGCCCGCCGATGGACGATAGGGGCGGGCATCCTGACGGTGGGATTGCTCTTTCAAGACGACGTGCGGCGGCCGTTTCGGGATGACCTGACGGTCACTTTCCTCCCGGTCGGGCAGGGTGACGCGGCGGTGATCGAGCTTCCATTCGGCCGCACGATGGTCGTCGATACCGGGCCGAACTTGGGCGCGACCAGCGCGGTCGAGCGAGTGCTGCTCCCGTTTCTACGCGAGCGCGGTCTTCGGCGCGTCGACTGGCTCGTGTTGTCGCACCCCCACGCCGACCACATCGCCGATGTGGCGGGGCTCGCCGAAGCTGTTCCGATCGGCGAGATCTGGTGGAGCGGCGATGAGCGTGAGGCGACCGACACGTTGCTCGACCCGATCCGGGCTCGAAGTCCAGTGCGCGTCACTGCTCGGAAGACGCTGAAGGTCGGATCGGTCACCGTCGAAGTCTTGGCGCCCGACCAGGCGTGGGCGCGGTACTCCACCGTCAATGACGCCTCGGTGGTCCTGATGCTCTCCCACGGCGACCACCGCATTCTCCTCACGGGCGACGCGCAGGCGGAATCCGAAGCGCGGATGGTCCAAGCGTGGGGCGAAGGCCTGCGGGCCGACGTGCTCAAGCTCGGTCACCATGGCAGCCGCACGTCGACGAGCGAAGGCTTCCTGCGCACAGTGGCGCCCGCTCACGCGATCGTATCGGCCGGTCTCGACAACCGGTTCGGATTCCCCCACCGAGAGGTGACGGAGCGACTTCGGCGGGCCGGCGTGCGCGTCTGGCGGACCGACCTCCATGGAGCGGTGACCGTCCGCAGCACCGGCGCCTCGCTGAGCGTTTCGTCCTTCCGGCCGTCGTCGAGCACCGGCGGGGCGCCGCGGTCGTCACTCGGCAGGCGCGGTTTCGAGGTGCTGGGTGGCGGCCGCTTGCAGGGCCCGGGTATCGAGTCGACCGGTTCGAGTGCGCGGCATCCGGCTGAGGAAAAAGATCTCGCTGGGCAACATGTAGCGGGGCAACCGCCGCTCGAGTTGCTCCCGGATGAAGTTGGCCTGCGCTTCGCTCTTTTCAGATACGACGAACAGCACCAGCTGGTATCCGAGGTCGGGGTTAGGCACGGCGACGGCCGCGGCGTCATCCACCGAGCGCTCGACTTTGGCCACCGACTCGAGCTCGCCCAGATCCACTCGGTACCCCCGGACCTTGTAAATGCGATCGCGTCGTCCGCGAAAGACCAGTTGACCACGGTCATCGTAAACCGCGCGGTCGCCCGTCCTGAACACCGACTGTTTGAGGACGGGCTGCAGAGGGTTGAGAATGAAGCCCTGGTTGGTCCGCTCGGGGGCATTCCAATAACCCGATGCCACCGCGGTGCTCACGATGACCAGCTCGCCCTCTCGGTGCGGCTCGGTGATGAGCTTGCCCTCCTGGTCGAGCAGAACGATATCGTAGTTGTCGAAGGGCCGCCCGATAGGAACGGGTTCGTTGTCGTTCTCGGGGATCGAGGTCACGCGAAAGCGACACGACAAGCCGGCCTCGGTTTGGCCGTAGATGTTGACCAGCTCGGCGTTCGGAGCCTGTTTCCGCAGCTGGCGGATGTGGCGCCAGCTCATCGGCTCCCCGGCGAAGATAATCGTGCGCATGCTCGATACATCGCGGCCGGTGAAGGCGTCTCCGCGGATGAGTCCCACGAGAGCGGACGCCACCGAATTCCAGACCGAGATCCGGTGCGAATCGATGAAGCTGCCCACTTTTTCGGGGAACGCGAGCCACTGTTCAGGAATGATGGCCAGCTTGGCGCCGGCGGCGAAGGTGCCGAACACGTCGAACACCGACAGGTCGATCGTCAGCGGTGCGTGCGATGCGATGACGTCTTCCGCCGTCAGACGGAGGTCGCGGGCCACCGGTTCGACGAACGAGAGCGCCTGGCGGTGAGTGACCGCGACGCCTTGCGGAGCGCCGGTCGAGCCGCTCGTGTAGAGCACGTAGGCAAGATCGCTATCGCTCGGATGCTGAGGGTCGCTCGGCGGGAGGGCCGCGGGTGGTTCGGTGGACCGCCGGACGATGGTCTGACAGAACGCATCGGCGACCGAAGCATCGGCTGGGACGACGAGGCTCGCCGCGGGGCTCGCCTTGTAGATCTCTTGCAAGCGCTCGAGGGGCCGGCCCGAGGTCATCAGAACCCGAGCTCCGCAGTGTTGTACGATGAACCGCATGCGCGGCGGTGGCGCTTCGGGGTCGATGGGCACGTAGGCGGCGCCGGCCTCGAGGATCCCGATCATCCCGGCGATCGTGGCGGCCGATTTGAGCTCGTAGATGGCGACGCGGTCGCCGCGCTCGACGCCCATGCCGCGCAGCTGCTCGGCGACTTCGAGACTCCATCCGTGCAGCTCGGCGTAGGTCAGTGTGCGATCGGGGCCGATGACCGCGACCGCGTCTGGCGTTCGGCTCGCGGCTCGCTGAACGAGCGCAGCGAGGGTGATGATCGGGTGATTGAGGGTGTCACTCATGACGAGACGCCCGGTCATTCGTCGGTATACCAGCTACCCGGCGACCTGGCCACAAACCGAGGTCTGGATCCCCGGCGAAAGTTCCCTCGGTCAGACGCACGGGCGACGATAGGCTTGCCGCCGACTCGACCAGTTCGACGGTGTGGCGACGGCGGGTTTAGGGTTTTCGAACCTTCCGCGGACGCATTCGAGAGGGGGGCGGGCCAGGCTAACATCCGCGGCTCATCGCCCGTAGTCGGGGGGCAGGCCGAGGGCCTTCAGGCGGATGCGCAGGGTGTTTCGATGAATGCCGAGAATCTCGGCGGCCCGGTTTTGTCGGCCTCGCGCCAGCTCCATTGCCACCTGCATGAGGGGCCTTTCGAGCTGCGGCATGATCAGCGCGTACATGTCGGTGGTTCCGTAGCCCTGAAGCCGCTGGGCGTAAGCGCGCAAGCGATCCAGCACCAGCGACTCGAGCGAATCGTTCGCATCGTCGTCCGCCGATCCCATCGGCGGCGGAGACGTACCGGCCTGCCATTCGAGGCACTCGTAGAGCGGGTCGCGCACCATCGCCGATCGTTGCCGAGCCCCGTCGGCCGCGTCAAACGATCGTGTCAAACGATCGCGCCAAACCGGTTTCCCGCCACCACGGATGACCAAAAGAGCGTTCGTTCGGCGGCCAAAGGAAGCAGCCATGCCTAGTCCAACCCAGCGATGGGGGCTTCGCCTCGAGCACGAGGCGGCCCTCTTCTTGACCGCTCGAGGGTACCGAATCGTGACCCGGAACTTTCGTGGAGGCGGCGCCGAGATCGACCTGATCGCGTGGGACGGCGACGTTCTGTGCTTTGTCGAGGTTCGCGCGCGCCGAAGCGAGCGCTACGGAGACCCCGCAGAGACCGTCGTGTGGTCCAAGCAGCGCCATCTCGTGAGGGCCGCCCAGTCGTATCTGCAGCGTTGGCGCCGATGGCCGATGGTTCGCTTCGATGTGGTCTCGGTGATCGCGCCGGTCGACGGCGTCCGTCGGTTCAGCCTGATCCAGAACGCATTCGAAGCCGATCAATGAGCCGCCGAGTCGAGGCCCTCGTCATGGCAAGTTCGCGCTTCGCTGGGCGTCGGAGTGCCTTTGGGCGAGACTGGGCGTCGATGACCGGTACGCTGTATGTGGTTGCGACCCCGATCGGAAACCTGGCTGATGTGAGCCGACGGGCGGTCACGACGTTGGAATCGGTGGCCGTAATCGCCTGTGAGGACACTCGGGTTACCCGCAAACTGCTGACGACCTACGGCATCGAGCGGCCGACGGTCTCGTATCACGCGCACAGCGGCGGCCACACGATGGCGAAACTCATCGATCGTCTGCTGGCGGGCGAGGATGTGGCTGTCGTGAGCGATGCGGGGACGCCGCTGATCAGCGATCCGGGGGCCGAGCTGGTGGCCGAAGCGGCGGCGAACGGCATTCCGATCGTTCCTATCCCGGGGCCGAGCGCCCTGCTCGCGGCGGTCATGGGGGCCGGCCTGCCGCCCCAGCCGCTCCTGTTTCTCGGTTTCGCGCCCCGGCACGAACGAGATCGGCGAGAGGTGCTCGGACCGCTCCGGTCGGCGCCGTACACTCTGGTGCTGTACGAGGCGCCCGGACGGGTAGTCGATCTGTTGGTCGCTCTGGAGCGTAGCCTCGGCGACCGACCCGCCTGCGTGGCGCGAGAGCTTACCAAACGGTTCGAGACCTTTCATCGGGGCCGGTTGAGCGAGCTCGTGGTCGAACTCGAGGCCCGGCCCCCACAAGGCGAGGTGGTGGTCGTGGTCGCTCCGGCGGGTCCGGACTCGGCCGCACCCAGCGAGGATGAGATGAAAGCCGCGGCGTCGCGATGGCTGGCCGATGGGCAATCCCCGGCGGAAGTCGCACGAGCGATCGCCGGCGCGTACGGCGTCCCGAAACGCCAAGCGTACAAGCTGGTGGTGTCGCTTCGAACGCAAGCCCATGGGGCCGACGAGGATCGTGGGGTCGATGGCGTCGACGAGGCCGGTGAGGGCGACGGTCGGTCCTGAAGATCAGCGCCCGGAACCGTCGGCCGCCTGGTCGGTAAGTCGCTTGATCTCCTCGCGGATGAGCGTCTCGGCCAGCTCCGGTACGACCTCCCACACGACTTCTCGGACGACCTCCTGAACGACGTCTCGGACCGTCTTTTCAATGACTTCGCGGGCGATGGCTCGGAGCTCTTCGGCGGGAAGGGCGGCCAGGGCGCTCGCGGTGACGACAGAATCCTGCGGCTCATCGGGCCCAGGCATCGAGGGCGCCGGCGCTCGTTCGCCGGCAGGGCCGGTCGGCCGGACGGGGGCTTTCGACTCTTCTTCGATCTGGATGTCATCGATGCCGTCCTGACCCGATCCGTGCGGTTCTTCGCTCAGGGTCCAAACATCCACCGGCGGGCGAGCGTCGGTGTCCGCTCCGTCCGGGGCGAACGGGGCGGGCGGCGCCGGCGGTTCGAGTGTTGGACCGGTGGGCATCGCCGTCATACCCCCGCCCGCGGCGTCGTACGGAGCCTCCGCGGGGCCTTCGAATGGGGCGGAGGTGCCGAAGGGCGCCGCCGGCGGCCTATCGGGATCGGGGGCCGCGTCGGCATACGCCGCCTGGTCGGCCGGCTCGTCAACGATGATATCCGAGGACCCCACAAAGGCGGCCTCGCCACCTTCGTGCGGAGCCGGGGGCGATCCACCTTCATCCGCGTCCGGCCGGTTTCGGCGGGCCAGGGTGTCGGCGAACGTCATCGGACCGTCGGGGGCGGGCTCGACGCCGGTCAGCTGCCGAACCATGCCGATCAGAGCCTTGGGGTCGAACGGCTTGTTCAGCGACGTGTTGGCGCGGGCCATCTGGGCGCGTTGCTCGTCGAGCGGCTGGGCGATACTCGCCATCAACACGACGGGCACGGTGTGTCCGGCGTCTTTGATTCGGGCGCACATGGAATAGCCATCGGTGCCGGCCATCTCGCAATCCGCCAGGACGACGTCGGGCATGACACGATCGAGCTGTCCGAGCGCGTCATCGCCGGACCGCGCGGTGACCACCGCAAATTCGGTGGCTTGGAAGGTCATCTCGATGGCCTTCAAAATCGTCTTGCTGTCGTCGGCAACGAGTATTGTTTTGCCCATGGGTCTCGGACCAAGGGCTGACCAAAAACGGGTGTTTTCGGGCCCTTGTGGGGGACGAGGTATCATGCCAAGGAGCCGACTTCAAGCGCACTGGACCCGCCGTCAAGCCGCCTTTCCGACGCGCAGCCGAGGTCAAACCACGGTATTGTTCTATATCATGGCGAGACACCCCGACCGCCACAAGGTCGGGGGGACCTGATCTCGGTGCGCCCGATGGGGGCGCAGTCATGGGTGGATGTTCGCATGGGGACCGGGGGCGACTTCGCCCAGCGCGGTCGCGACCGCTCGGTCGCGTCGACAACCCCGCCTGCACCGGCCGGTCATCGCCCACGACCCGATAACCGGACCCGATAACCGGACGACGATCGCCGACGCCGACCACACCGTCGAAGCAGATGGTGACCGGGGTCGCGCCGCACCGCGAAACTCCAAGCGATCGATGCCCCCTCGTTGGCCTTGCCCCGAGCCGACGGGCGGCCAAGGATGGCACAGGGTGTGCGGGCATCGGCGCAATCGAGCCTTGGCGGCGATTCTTCTGGTCCTTGTGGTCCTCGAGATCGCCGGGTGCAAAAAGGAGTCGCGAGCCCCGACCAGCGATCGCCTGATCCTCGGTACCCGAACCGAGCCGAGAAGTCTTGACCCGGCTTTCGTTCGGCAATCGGGGGCGCAAGAGATCGTGCGGCTCCTCTACAAAGACCTGACCGATTTCGACGACCGATGGCGGTTGCGCCCCGTCCTGGCCCGAGCGCTGCCCGAGGCCTCGACCTCGAGCGTCGGGGCTCGCGCCGGAGCTACGGGCGGGGCCATGAACGGAGGCTGGGTCGTCGAGTGGCAGCTTCGACCGGGCCTGAAGTGGTCGGACGGCCAGCCGCTGACCACCGCCGACTTCGCGTTCGGTCATCTCATCGAGACCAACGATCGTCTGCGGGCGGTCAATCATCCAGACGCCGCCCGGGTCGACCGGGTCGTGGTCATCGACCCCTTGCGAGTCCGGGTGTACTGGCGCGAGCCATTCATCGGATTCAGAGCGCCGCGGGTGCACGCGATCCTGCCGGCTCATGCGTATCCGCGGCCCGAGCCAGGGCGGCCCTTCGTGGGGCTGACCGATGTACCGGTGAGCTCCGGTCCATTTCGCGTGGAGCGGTGGGTGCGCGGTGAGCAACTCGTCCTGACGCGTAACGCGCACTGGAGCGGCCCCCGTCCGTCGCTCGAGAAGATCGTCTTCAGATTTCTTCGGTCGCAGGACGCTCTCGAAGCCGAGTTATTGGCGGGCACGATCGACGCGGTCGGTGAGTCGGGCGGATTGTCCCCTCGTCGGGCGGCCGAGCTCTCGGAGCGGCTTCACAAGACCCACGAGGTCGTGCTGACCGACTCGGCCGCCCGGTTGTCTATCGAGTGCCGGGCGGATCATCCGCTCGTCGGCCGGGCCGACGTTCGTCGCGCGCTGAGCGCGGTCGTAGACCGGGCCCGGTTCGGCGCGATCGCCTACGGAGGAGCCGCGCGGCCGGCGTGGGGGCTGTTTCCTCCGCGGCACGCGGCGTTCATCGATGAGCCAGGAACGCTCTCGACCGATGAAGCGAGGCGGCGATTGGCCGCGCTCGAAGAGCAGCCATCGGTGGCGCTGCAGTTTGCCTCCGACCACGAGGCGGCTCGCGCGGCGGCGGTCTTTCTTCAGAATATATGGTCGAAGGCGGGATTTCCGGTCGTGCTCGACGGACGGCCGTTCGCGGTGCTGCTCGAGCTGCTCGCGAAGCGACAGCAGGGACCACTGGTATTGGTCGCCCTCCGAATGCGGCCCGATTGGGACGGACGCTCGGCCCTGCACAGCGACGGCCGACAGAACTACGGAGGACACATCGATCAGGATATCGATGGTTGGATCGAGTCGGCCCGGTCTACGCCAGATCCGGTTGTTTGGGCGGCGCTGCTCAGGAAGGTCGAGCGGCGTTACCAGCGGGATTTGCCCTCTATTCCGTTGGTGTACCGGAAGACGGTCAGTATTCGCCCGCGGAAGCTCGAGGGGTGGAAGCCGACGGGGACGACCACCCCGGTCACGTGGAACGCCGAGGAGTGGCATTGGTCACAAGAATCTGAAGCGACAGATTGACCTGGTGACGGCTGGCGTACTTCCGTCGGGACGGACGTAGACCCGATGGACGCTTCATCACGAGGTCGGTACCCTCCCTGGGGCGACGAGAGCGCTCCATGAATCCGTCTCGCTCACCGGTCGCCTTCGGCCGCTTCATCATCACGCGGCGCATCGCGCGCGGCGGCATGGCGGAGATCTACCGGGCGCGGACCCGAAGCGCGAAAGACCAGCCGGCCCGGTGGGTGGCCATCAAGATGATGCGATCCACGTTGGGGCACGAAGAGCTGCGCGAACGGCTCTTCGAGCGGGAGGTCCGGATAGCGACCCGGCTCAATCATCCGAATGTCGTGCCGGTCTACGAGTTCGGACAGGAGCTCGGACGGCCGTACCTGGCGATGGAATACATTCGGGGGCGCGATCTCGCCCACCTTCTGAAGCCCCAAGACGAGTCCGACGAACCGATCCCCTTCGAGCTCGGCTTGTACATCGGGTTCCTCGCGGCCCGCGGCCTCGGGCACGCTCACCGCCTCCGCGACGAGGAGACTAAAGAGCGCCTCGATATCGTTCATCGCGACGTCAGCCCCGGCAACGTCATGGTCGGCTATGACGGCACGGTCAAAGTCCTCGACTTCGGGGTCGCTCGGATCAACGACACCCAGGGCTATCGAACCCAGACCGGCACCTTACGCGGCAAGTTCGCCTACATGTCCCCGGAGCAGACCGTCGGCGAGGAACTCGACGCCCGCTCCGATGTCTTCTCCTTCGGGACGGTTCTGTATGAGCTTCTGACGGGGTCGAACTGCTTTCGGACTTCGAACCCGATCACCACGCTCGAGCGCGTGCAAGGGACGCGCCCGGTCCCGCCGAGCCGAGCCCGTCGGCGGATCCCCAAAGAGGTGGACCGCATCCTGGCCCAGTGTCTGTCGAAAGACCGCCGCCGCCGCTTTCCAGACGGCATTGCGGTGTCCGAGGCAGTCGGTGAGTACCTCGACCGGATCGGGTACCGAGGACACCAGCCGCTGGTCGACCACATGGCGGCGACCTTCTCCTGGGAGCAGCACGAGGAGGCCTCGGAGCTGGCCCGCGAAGAGGAGGAGGTCGCGCTGATGGAGGTTGTGGACTTCGTTCCTGACCTCACCAACGACGGACTGGATTCGAAGCACATCTCGCTGTCGGTCCAGCAAGAGGCTTCATCTTCCGAAGTGCGGCAGGTGTCGGTTCGCGACGCCGATGGCGCCGTCTTCGAAGACGAAGGCCTCGTTCAAGAGCGAGAGCCGATGGTGGTGAGTCCGCTCGCCGAAGATGCGCCGCTGAGCCAGGGGAGGGCGCTCGAAGCGGCTTCTCTGCTCGACTCGTCGTTCGGTGACGGCGTGGTCCCCAGCGGCGAAGACGCCGTGGCGGCCGGGCTTCGATCGGTCGCCGCGTCTTCGAGCTGGACCGACGAGGACCATAAGCCCACGGCGCACGCGGCGGTCCTGCGGGCCAGTGGTTCGTCCGAACCGGCTGGGGCCCGGGTGTGGGGTTGGGCTCCTGCGTTAGGAGCGGCGGCGACCGGCCTCGTCCTGTTGATGGCGGGGTGGCTGCTGTGGCCCGCCTCGACCCCTGAGCCCGCGCCGAAGACCACCACCCCAACCCTTCGGCCGGTGACCATCGTTCTCGACGAAAGGAGTGATCGCTCCCGGGAGGCCTCGCCAGCGGATTCCGATGCGCGCTCCGCCGCGGACGCTCGTGATGGCGCCGAGGGTCGAACCGACGGTCATTCGACCGGACGGGGCGCGAAAGGGCCGATCCCCGCCGCCGCGGGCGCAGCCCGGCCTGGCGGCCGACCGGAGGCCCCGGCAGCCCAGAGCGACCGGCCGCGCACGCCGAAAGGGTCGGCTCGTCGGTCGAGAAAGTCGGCGGCCCCGGCCGCCGGTTCCCAGCTCGAGGAACGCGGCGCCCAAAAGAGCGCGTCGAAAAAGACCAAGCGACGTTCGCGACGGCGGACGAGCGGCAAGTCAACCCGCGTCGCCCAAGCGTCCGGCAAGAGTCGGTCGAGCCGGAGCGCAAAAGCGGCCCGCGAGGCGCGGCGCCGCCGTCGCGGCTCGGAGCCCAGCAAGAAGGCCGGCACGGGCTTCCTGAGCATTCGGGCGCAGCCCTGGGGGCACATCATCATCGACGGAAAACGCTGGCCCTACCAGACGCCCCAGGCGGGGATCGAGCTTCCGGTCGGCAAGCACAGCATCGTTTTGCACAACCCTCAGACGGGCGTGACGAAGCGAGCAGCGGTGGTCATCAAGAAAGGACAGTACCAAAAACTCAGCCTCGACCTGCGGCGCCGCTGAAGCCCATGCACGTCATGTCGACTGGATTAAGTCGCCAGCGTGGATTCGGTTGGGCTTGCCCGTTGCACTCGCTCGTCGTCCACGGCAGAGCTGTCATATCGCTGCGTTGCGCTCGCTCCTCGGGCGTGTGCTGGTCCGAGGTCTCTACCTGTTCGTCCTGTCGGTGGTGCTGTTTTACGCGGTGCACGCGATGCCCGGGGGCGCTCGGGGCGCGTATTTGGCGCTCCACCCGGATCTCTCGTCGGAGGAGGTCGAGCGCTTACTGACGATCGAGGGCTTCGATCGCCCGATCGCCGCTCGCTATCGTTGCTGGTGGCTCGGTCGAACCGCGGCGGGATGCGGTTATTGGCCCGGCGGAGGGGTGCTGCGAGGTGACTTCGGCTATTCGCGCCTCGACGGTCGGTCGGTCGGAGGCTTGTTGGCCGAGCGATGGCCACGAACACTCACCCTGATGGTGCCGGCGATGATGCTGGCTCTCCTGAGCGCCACCGGGTTCGGATTCTGGTCGGCGCGCCGAGCGGGGCGGTGGCCGGACCGCCTCGTCAGCATCGCGACGTTCGGAGCGCAAGCGACCCCACTGCACGTCGCGGCCGCGTTCGCCATCGTCGTCGGTGCCCTTTACGGCGGGTTCTTTCCTCCGGGAGGGGCGGGACCGGTCGAGCCCTCGTCTTCGCTCAGCCACATCAGGTACGCCGTGTTGCCGATTCTGTGCCTGGCCGGTTATTTCGGAGCGATATGGACCCGCTATTTGCGCCTCGAGCTGCTGGTGGTCGCGGGACGGTCGTACGTGACCGCAGCCCGCGCTAAAGGGTTGTCCGAGGGGCAAGTGTGGCTTCGCCATATTCTCCCCAACGCCCTGACGCCGATGCTGACCAGCGTCGTCCTCGCCATTCCGTCGGTGTTCTCTGGCGCCCTGGTCATCGAGAGCGTGTTTTCGTATCCCGGGATCGGCCTTCTCATGTTCGACAGCGTTCGGCTGCAAGACCACCTGACAGCGATGGTCGCGTTTCTGATGTACGCGGCCGCCGCCATGGTCGCCACGACCGTCGGGGACGGTCTGGTGCGGTGGCTGCACCCGGCGATAGGAGCCCGGGCATCCGAATGAACGCCCGATATTACGCGGGGGCCACCGTGGGCGCCCTGGCCCTGTTGGGGGCCGGTGCACCCCTGTGGTGTGCGGTGCTCGGCATCGACCCGTACACGGTGTCGACGGACGGCCCCTGGGGATCGATCAGCTCGGCGCACTGGCTGGGCACCGACGGCGCAGGGCGCGACGTGCTGGCCCGGTTGCTGTACGGGGCTCGGACGTCGCTGTTGGTCGCGGCTCTCGCCGCGGCGGGGGCGGCCGGGTTGGGGGGCGGTCTGGGGGCGCTGACCGGGTTCGCCGGTGGGGTCGCGGATGGTGCGTTGGTGCGGGCCACCGAGGCGTCGATGACGATTCCCAAGCTTCCGCTTCTTCTCTTGCTCGCCGCGACCGACGTTCCCGGGGGCGCGGTCGGCGAGGCGGCGTTTCTGGTGGGCGTACTGGTCCTGCTCGCCTGGCCGGGGCCTGCCCGCCTGGCCCGGGCCAGTGCGATGCAGTGTCGTCAGGCCGGGTTTACCGTGGCCGCGGAAGCGCTCGGCGCGCCTCGATGGTGGATCTGGTGGTGGCACGTCTGGCCCCGCGTTCTTCCGGTTCTCGCCGTCGGGGCGGCGGCCGACGTAGCTCAGCTCCTGCTGTTGGAGAGTCTGCTGTCGTATCTGGGTTTCGGAATACCCGAGCCTGCCCCGTCGCTCGGCAATCTCATGGCGGGAGGCCTCCCGCAGCTGCTCACGGCTCCGCATACCCTCGTGGCGCCGGCGCTGGTGACGATGGCTGCGGTCGGCGCGCTTCACACGCTCGCCGATCTCGCTCGAAAAGCTTCGGCTCTCGAACCTTAGCCTGCTACTGTCCCCGTCTGCGATGGTCAGCGTTGTCTTGGTAGGCGCCCAGTGGGGCGATGAGGGCAAAGGAAAAGTGGTCGATCGGTACGCAGAGCGGGCCGACTGGGTCGTTCGCTACCAGGGTGGCAATAACGCCGGGCACACTTTGGTCGTCGACGGCGTGACGACGATCCTCCACCTGGTACCGAGCGGGATTCTTCATGGCCACGTAAAGTGCGCCATCGGCAACGGCGTGGTGGTCGATCCCAAGGTGCTGCAGGAAGAGTTGCAGATGCTGGCGACCAAGGGGATCGCGACCGAAGACCGCCTGTTTGTCTCCTACGGGGCCCACCTCATCTTGCCCTACCACAAGCGCCTCGATCTCGCGCGAGAGGCGATGCGGGGGGTCGACCGGATCGGAACCACCGGCCGCGGGATCGGTCCGGCCTACGAAGACAAGATCGCCCGGCGGGGGGTTCGGATCGCCGACCTTACCGACCGCGACCGCGTCAACGCTCTGATCCGTCAGCGCCTCACCGAGCTCAATGCGATCCTGGCCGCCCACAACGCGCCCGCCCACCGACCCTACACCGAAGCGGAGACCGCGTCGATGGTCGACGAGCTGGTCGAGTGTGGTGAGGCGCTCAGGCCCTTCTTCGCCAACGTGGGCGAGATGCTGCACGACGCGGTCGCCGCCAACGAGCGGGTGCTATTCGAAGGTGCGCAGGGTGTCTTGCTCGATATCGACCACGGCACCTACCCATACGTCACGTCCTCGAATACGGTCGCCTCCAACGCCGCGACCGGGACGGGGGTCGGGGCCCACCATCTGAGCTCGGTGATCGGGGTCATGAAAGCCTACACCACGCGGGTGGGCAGCGGACCCTTCCCGACCGAGCTCGACGACGAACAGGGAGACACGCTGCGCCAGGCCGGCAACGAGTTCGGGTCGACCACGGGGCGTCCGCGGCGGTGCGGGTGGCTCGACCTGGTCGCGCTCCGCTACGCGGTTCGGGTTGCCGGCATCCGCCGCCTCGCGGTCACCAAGCTCGACGTTCTGGCGGGCCAGCCCGAGCTGCCGGTCTGCGTGGCGTACGAGCTCGACGGTCGGCGCCGGCATGGCTATCCGGACAACGTTCACGACCTCCATCGGATAACGCCGGTATATGAGCGACTCCCCGGCTTCGGGGACCTGGGGCCGGTGGAGCGCATCGAAGACCTCCCCGGACCCGCCCAGGAGTACCTGAAATACATCGCGCGGCAGCTCGGAGTCGAGATCGCGTTGGTGTCGATCGGTCCAGGTCGCGGCGAAGATCTCGAGCTGATCAACCCCTTCGATTGACTGATGTCCGGGCGGCGGGGCAAGCATCCGAGCGGGGCGCTCAGCCTTCGGCGGCCTGATATGCGTAGACGAGGCGCTGGTCGGCGCTTCGGAGCTCCCGGACGAAGCTCCGAATCGAGGCCATCCACACGGACTGGGCCTCCGACGCGTAATAGTGGTCGATGTCGGCCTGAGTTCGATAGACCTCGAGCATCGTAAACAGGGTCGGGTCGGCGGTGGAGCGCAGGGCCTCCACGCGCAGGCAGCCTTCGAAGGTCGCGCGCTGGGCGGCGCCAATGCGCAGCGCCTCGGCGAATGCTTCGACCGCGTGGGGATGGACGTCGAACTCGATCAGCACCACGATGGGCGGGGTCACTGGGTCGGGGTATCATGTGGCGACGCCGTTCGCGACTGCCGCGCGACTGCCGCGCGACTGCCGTGCGACCGTCGTGCGACTATCACCGACTGTCATGCGACCACCTTGCGGCCACCTCTTGAGGGCTACAGTCCGGTGCGGTAGGCCTGCCGGCCATGCCCTACGACCATCGGAGCATCGAGCCGCGTTGGCAAGCCTATTGGGACGAACACCAGACCTTTCGGGCCGAAGACGACTTCGACAAGCCGAAGTTCTATGCGCTCGACATGTTTCCGTACCCGTCGGGCAAGGGTCTGCACGTCGGGCACCCTGCAAGCTACATTGCCGGTGACGTCGTTTGCCGCAAGCGGCGAGCTCAGGGGTACAACGTGTTGCACCCCATGGGCTACGACGCGTTCGGTCTGCCTGCCGAGCAAAAGGCGATCGACGAGGGGGTCCCGCCTCAGGAATCGACCGATGCGGCCATCGAGAACTTTCGGCGCCAGCTCAAGTTGTGCGGCTTTTCGTACGACTGGTCCCGCGAGGTCAGCACCGCCGATCCGAGCTTCTATCGCTGGACCCAGTGGATCTTCACCCGGCTCGTCGAAAAGGGGCTCGCCTACGAGTCGGATACCTTCGTCAACTGGTGTCCGGCCCTCGGGACGGTGCTCGCGAACGACGAGGTGATCGACGGCAAGAGCGAGCGGGGGGGGCACCCCGTGGAACGCGTCCGGCGCAAGCAGTGGATGATTCGGATCACCGAGTTCGCCGACGAACTGCTCGAAGGACTCGATACCATCGACTGGCCGGATATGACCAAAGTCGGCCAGCGGGAGCGGATCGGGCGGTCCGAAGGGGCCCTGATCCGCTTTGCCGTCTCCGGGCAAGACGAACCGATCGAGGTCTTCACGACCCGACCCGATACGCTGTGGGGGGCCACGTACATGGTCATGGCCCCCGAACACCCGATGGTGCCGCGCCTCATGAAGAAGGGCCACGTTCGCAAGGTGAAGGCCTACATCAAGCGGACGGCGTCGATGTCGGAAATCGACCGGCAGCAGACCAAGGAGAAGACCGGGGTCGACACCGGTGCCCGCGCGATCAATCCGGCGACCGGTGAAAAGATCCCGGTGTGGATCGCCGACTATGTCATCTACGGATATGGCACTGGCGCCATCATGGCGGTCCCGGCTCATGATGAGCGCGACTACGCATTCGCGTTGGAGATGGGCCTCGAGATTCGACCCGTCATCAAGCCGCTCGACGACATCGAACTGCCGCCCAAAGAGGCGTACACAGGGCCCGGTACGATGATGAACTCCGGCCCGTTCGACGGCACCCCGACCGAAGGCGGCGTCGCCAAGCGGGCGGTGATCGACTGGCTGGCCGAGCAAGGCTTCGGCGAAGGCAAGGTGACCTACAAGCTTCGCGACTGGACGTTCGCTCGCCAACGTTACTGGGGCGAGCCGATCCCGGTTCTCAAGAAGAACGGCGAGGTCCAACGCACGCTTCGGGTCGACGAGCTGCCGGTCACCTTGCCCCCGGTCGAACGCTATGCGCCGACCGGGACGGGCGACTCACCGCTGTCGGTGGTTCGGGAGTGGGTCGAGGTCGAGGATCCCGAAACCGGTGATGTCTACGAGCGGGAGACCGACACCATGCCCGGGTCGGCGGGCTCCAGCTGGTACTTCCTCCGATACTGCGACCCGAACAACGACGAGACGTTCTGTGATCGCGCGAAGTCCGACTACTGGATGCCCGTCGATCTGTATATCGGCGGTCCCGAGCACACCGTCGGGCACTTGATGTACGCCCGAATGTGGCAGCGCTTCTTGCATCGAGAAGACCAGGTGAGAGACCCCGAACCGTTCATGAAGCTTCGGCACCAGGGGATGATCATGGCCTTCACGTTCTACGACGAAACCGGTCGGGTGGTGCCGTACGACCAGGTCGAGGAGCGAGGGCAGGACTTCTTTCGGAAGGGAACCGACGAGCCGTTGACCCGGACCATCGAAAAGATGTCCAAGCGCAAAGGCAACGTCGTCAATCCCGACGAGGTCATCGAGGAGTACGGCGCCGACGCGATGCGAGTGTACCTGTGTTTTCTGGGGCCGCTCGATCAGGACAAGCCGTGGGTTGCCGAGGGCATCGCCGCTCAGCACGCGTGGTTGAAGCGGTTCTGGCGGCTGTTTTTCAGCGAAGATGATCAGCCCCGAGTGACCGACGATGAACCTGACCGTGCGGCCCTGAAGGTCGTGCACAAGGCGATCGACAAGGTCAGCGACGACATCGAGAAACTGGCCCTCAATACCGCCATCTCGGCCCTGCACATCGCGACGCGCGACCTGACCCAGGCCGGCGCCACGTCGCGGGCGGTGCTCGAGCCGATGTGCCAGCTCATTCAGCCCTTCGCGCCGCATGTGGCCGAGGAAATATGGTCACGGGGCCTGGGTCACGAAGGGAGCATCGCTCGGGTCGCGTGGCCCGAAGCCGACCCCGAACTGCTCGTAGACGACACCATTCGCATGGGCGTGCAGGTGCTCGGCAAGACCCGGGGCGAGATCGAAATCCCGCCCGACGCCGACGAACAGACCGCGGTCGCGGCGGCCCAGGCGATTCCGGGCGTCGCCAAGTACCTGGAAGGAAAGGACCTCGTTCGTGTGATCTACAAAGCGGGAAAGATTCTGAACTTGATCGTGAAGTAGTTGAAGCGGCATCCCGGCCATCCTATTTTGCCAACACCGACACAGATGACCCAGAGCCGGTTGATGTGCGTCACTGCGCACCAACGTCGCCGGAAACTGCCCACCGCCGCCGGACGCCGAACGGACGCGGCGGCGAGCCCGAGCCCGAAGCATGACGACGACGATAACGCAGACCCGGGCGGCCGGGTGGTATGGCGAGATAGGAGCGCTGCTTCGACTCTCCGTGCCGATCATGGTGGCGCAGGGTGGCTTGACCGCGATGGGCCTCACCGACACCTTCATGATCGGTCAGCAGCTGCCCGGCGACCGCGACCCGACCGTCGAGATGGGAGGCGTGGCCCTCGGCAACATCCTGACTTTCGTCGTCCTGATGTTCGGCCTGGGGCTCACGATGGGCATCGAGCCTTTGGTCGCGCAGGCGCACGGGGCCGGGGAGAGCGACCGTGCCTACCGGTGGTTCCAACAGGGCATGTGGACGGCGGCCCTCGCCTCACTGCCCACGATGTTTCTCATCTGGGCCGCTACGTTCCTCCTTCCGTATATGGGCATCAAGGCGTCGGTGGTCGCGGCGACGCTTCCGTACGTCTGGTTTCGACTCCCCAGTATCCCCGTCAACGCCATGTACGGCGCAGCCCGAAGCTATCTGACCAGCGTGCAGCGGACCCGTCCGGTGGTTATCGCGGTGGTGGTCGCCAACGTGGCGAACGTCTTCATGGACGCGGTTTTCCTGCACGTCCTCGATATGGGCGCGGCCGGGGTGGGGTTGGCGACATCGATCTGCTGGCTCGTCATGTTCTTGATCGCGGGCTACGCGGCCTACCTGGGCCGCCCCGCGGATACGCCGGGAGTGACTTTTCCCAACCTGACTCAGCTGCGCGGGGTGTTCGGGCTCGGGTGGCCCATCGGGCTTCAGATGACCGCCGAAGTGGCGATTTTCGCCCTGGTCGGGGTTCTCGTGGCGCAGATGGGCGAGGTGCCCCTCGGAGGGCACAACATCGCGATCAACCTCGCCTCGTTCACGTTCATGAGCGCGGTGGGTATCGCCGTCGCGAGCACGACGTGGGTCGGCTTTTACGTCGGAGCGAATCGATCTGCCGACGCTCGACGCATCGGCCTGCTATCGATCGCGGTCGGGAGTGTCTTTATGGCGTCGGCGGGCCTCGTTTTTTGGCAGTTGGGGGTGCCGCTGGCTCGCCTGTTCTCGCCGACCGATGAATCGGTGGTGGCGGTGGGGGCAGAGCTGCTGAAGATAGCGGCCCTGTTCTCGATTTCCGACGGCGTCCAGGCGGTCAGCGCCGGAGCCCTTCGGGGCCTCGGCGAAACAAAGTGGGCCTTTTACGCCAACGCGGTCGGGCACTGGGCGATCGGTCTTCCGGTCGGCCTGTTCCTGGTACACGCCCTTGGATGGGGAGCCACCGGGCTGTGGCTCGGGTTGACGGCGGGGCTGACAGTGGTCGCCGTCGTGTTGATGTATCGCTTCGTGCAGCTCACGCAGGGCGACATCCGCCGGGTCGAATGAGGCGAGGGTCGAGTCGGGTCGCCAGCTGGCCGCACGCGGCATCAGCGTCGCGACCCCGAGGCTGCCGGATCGAGCAGAAGTAACCGCGCGCCCACAGCCGGGCGCGGCACGCTTCGGCGCGAGGGCTCGGTCGAAGGCCGTCCCGTCCCGGATTCATGGCGATGAGATTGAATCGGACCTCGGTCGGAAAACCGTCGAACAGGTCGGCGGCGGCGTTCATGTCAAAGTCGGCATCGTTGATGCCGTCCATGAGGGTCATCTCGACGAACAGCGGGCGCCGGTCGGCGGCGCAGATCTCGGCGAATGCGGCCGTGAGGTCGGCGAGCGATGGTTGAGGGCCCGGGACCAAAACTCGGCGGGTCTCTTCGGTGGCGGCGTGAAGCGACCACGCCACCCGGACCGGCCATCCCCGAAGCTGACGAATGGCCCCCAGTCGGGGGCCCACCGTCGACAGGGTGATGTGCCGGGGCGCGAAGCCCAATCCCCGGCCGTCGACCAAGACATCGAGGGCGGCCAGCACGTGCTCCCGATTGTCGAGCGGCTCGCCCATGCCCATGAACACCAAGTTGCGCAGCGACCACCCCGCGGACCGGGCCTCACGCAGGCCATGGACGACCTGGGCCACGATCTCGGCCGGGTCGAGGTTGCGGACCAGTCCCATGGTCGCCGTCACGCAAAAGCGGCACCCGCGCGCGCAACCCACTTGGCTCGAGACGCAGAGCGTCGCGCGGTTGCCAGGACCGTTCTCGGGGATGAGCACTGTCTCGATCTGGGCGCCGTCTTCGAGGCAAAGCAGCACCTTGGTCGTGCCATCGGCGGCGACCCGGCGGTCGACGGTGCTGTGGGCGCCGGGCCGGGTGACCGACCTCAACCGGTCGGCGAGCCCGGCCGGGAGGACCCCCGGTTCATACGGATCGAGCCCGGCGGCAAGGGCGCGAAAGACTTGTCGAGCCCGCCCCGGTCCGCCCAGCGCGACCGACAACGTCATGGGCGTCAGGCCGTAAATCCACGGCAAGGGACTATGTTCGCCTTCGCCCGTCGGCTGGCGGGAAGGGGGACGTGACGCGCTCGGCAACCGTTACCTCGTGGCTAACCTTCGGTCTTGGTCAGGATGGCCTTCTCCAGCGCTTCGATCTTCTTCTTGAGGTCGTCGATCTCGGGCGCTGACGGCACTGCGACGGGCTCGGCGGGGGCCTCGGGCTCTTCGAAGGCACCATTGGCCGCCTCGTCATAGTCCGCCGCGCCGTTGCTGGCGGGGGCTTCATCGGCGGAACCGGCCGGGGCGTCGCCGGACGCCGACGGCGACCGGGAGTTGGTCGTCGACGTGAAGAATCGCGCGAGCGCCGAGGATGCGGCGAACGGCACGGTGGCGAACGGGTTAAACGGGGCCATGGCTTGGGCGCCCTGTCGTGCCTGAATGTAGAATTCCAGCGCGAACGACATGTACTTGCTGAAGAATTCCGCGAGCGCGTCATCGCCCATTCGGATGAGCTGGGTCAGGAGGGGAATGGGCAGCAAACGGGCCGCTCGGCGGCTCTCCAAGATGATCTGGGCCAGGGTGGCCTGGGTGAGGTCGCCGTTGGTCTTGGCGTCGATGACCCGGACGTCGAGACCGGTGCGAATCTTGGCTGCGAGCTCGTCCAGGGTGATGTAGCGACTCTCACCCGTGTCGTACAGGCGCCGGTTCGAGTACTTCTTGACGACGACTTCCTGCCCGGTGTGCTGCATTGCACGCAAAGTAGCACGCCCCGCACCCACATCAGGAAGAAACCGTCGCATCTTCTCCTTCATGGGCGACGAAAGACGCAGCGGACCGAAAGGAACCAACCGATCGGTATCGATACTGCGGCCTTGCAAGTGTGAACGCGCAGCGAGCAGAGCGAGCGTAGCCGGGTGGGCGCGATTC